>PXYW01000038.1 GCA_003023695.1 Sulfobacillus benefaciens
TGACGACGCGATACATTTTACATCCCCCACGAATTGCGGAAGACAACCACACGAACGTATCCAGTTGTCAAAGAGCGAACATAGGTATTTTAGCAGAAGATTTGCCTGACGGCAACGCCTTATATCTCCGCCCTGAACGGCGGAGTTTTACGGCGCATCTGATAAAAGTTGGAACCACAGAATACGAATATCCAAATTGCTTAATGCCGTCAAGATGTAGCCGATTAACGTCGCCCACCGTCAGACTCGAAAGCGGCACGCCGTTATGGTCGGCTCACTAACCATAACGGCGCGCATCCCATACCGTTTGTCATTGTTGCGCCCAAATTTGACCCAGGGTGAGAAACGAAAAATGATCGCCCGTTAACGTCTCAAAGAAGTTCTGAAAGCTGCGCGGAATAGCATTCGAGGTTGCCACGACAATACCTTGAGGATTGTGCAATAAGGCGTTTAAACAGGCAGATGGCGAAGTGCTGACAACGGTTGTTGGTGTCATCAATGAAAAATTAAGGGCTGCAGCAGCCTCTTTGTCAGCAGCCGAGGGAACCCAAGGTCCCACAACAAATGTGGGAACTGGATCGCCAATGATACGAAATGCCTGGGTAGCCCAGTTCAGTTCTTCGGTTGCTGCCGCCTTAGGCAATTGATTGAGTGCAATTCCTGAATAACCGGTAACATCTACTTCATCCCCCAGTTGGCTCAATTTTTTTATCCACCCTGGATGCAGCAACGCCCATTGTCCTGATACCGCGACATCCACTAATGGAATCGGCCCTTTCCATGTCGATTGCACCTCAATCAATGATTGAATCTGAGCCAGAGAAGGATTGGCCAACACCAGTGCAGCGACTGGTCGAATGTTGCTGAAAACGCCAGTGCCCACAGGAGTCGGGGAGCTAACAGCCGGACTTTTTGCCGTTTCGGATTTGGCTTTGCCCTGGGAGGCTTTGATGCCACCGGAGGTTTGGGAAGGGGGTCGTTGCTTCTTCTGAGAAACAGGAGAAGATGCCGCCTTTCTCCAATGCACCACCTCATTGATCCACAATACAGATCCATGGGCTGGATTTAATGTCTGCAATGTGGAGATCGGCATATTAATAGTCCAGGCAATTTGAGCGAGCTGATCTCCAGGTTGCGCATGATAGGTCCAATGATGGAGATATGCCACCCGAATAGCCTCTAAATGGGCCATCAGCGATAGATCGGCGGTGGAGAGCCCCGAATTTTGAATTCCTGCATCATGCAAGAAGTTTTCTAATGCATTCCGTGTTGCCGTATTCCACTGCCCACTTAAAGGTCCCTGATACAGATGCCATCCGGAAAGCCAGTCTTGGACTGCCAATAGTGAGGTGCCATGCCATGACGCAGGCCATGGCTGAATGGCGTCGAGCACATTGACTACTTGTTGCGACAGCTTCGTATGGGTACCTAACCCCCATTGGGTAACAAACTGATCCACGGCATTAAGGGTTTGACCATTCACGGTTCCTGTCACTGGCCCAGCATCATATCCCAAAAGATCCAGGTCCGCCTGCAATTGAGCAACGACGACCCCTTTGCCTCCCGCACTCAATGCCGGATGGGTTGACCCAGCCGGGGTCAGCAGTGCTAAAGATAATATCGTGGCGACTAGGTTTCCGGTACTCATTTGTGCTGCCCTCCTACTAGGAAGGATGCACCAAATAATGGATTTTTATTCCGTCAATACCCTACCGCCATGCCAATCATTCCACCGACCAAACCCGCCACCGCGGAAACCCCTAGCGACAGCCACAAATCATGACCGGTGCTGGCATGAACCGTTTGCGCCACCGCAGTTCCCACCAAAGTCAAGGTTACAGCAGCCATAAGTCCGTTAAACCACGCCGCGTGGTCGGATTGGCGCCCAGCTACCGCTCCCGCCAAAATGGCCGTGAGTGCTGAGCCAAACCACATTAAACCCTGCACCAATTTCGGAACCAACATGACATTGGTGGACAACAGGGCTATGCCCAGTGCCAATAAAGCTGCCGCCACCAGCCCAGCCACCGCGCCCCGTATAATCGCTGAAACATTCATCACCTGACCCCCCAAGTTTGCCTCAGGTCTTCTCGTCCTTCTAGAGATATATCGGGGGTTGTCATCAAATATGACCAAAGTCAAAAGAACCCCCAGAGATAATCCCTGGGGGTTCCTCTCATTCTTCCGAGAGGTCTTGTTCTGCTTTTTGAATTAGACGCTTGACCATGGTGCCGCCGATCTTGCCAACTTGCCGGGTCGTCATGTTGCCCCAACCCTTTTGCTCAATATCATCATCAAGTCCCAAGTCGGCAGCCACCTCATATTTGAGCCGATCCAAAGCCCTCTCGGCTTTGGGAAGAAGCGGACGACGATCAGACGCCATGTTAGCCACCTCCCGTTTCTAGCATCTCCAAGGTTCCTAGGAAAAACGCGGTGGCAATTCAATTCGGTTATCGATCTGAAAATGGTCCGATGTCACGTCCATGTCAAGAACAGTGAGCGTAATTAATCCGCCCGCCAAGGCACCCACATCCGTATTCGGATCTGCCGTATCATCCCGAGGGTTGCCAGCCAACCAATAATATTCATTGCCACGCGGATCCACGCGACGGTGAAAATCATTGTTGTATTCTCTGCGTCCCAAGGGCACGCGCACTAATGTTGTAGGCAATCCCTCTTTGATATTGGGGATATTCACATTGTAAAAAGTTCCGGCCAGTGGCGGTACAAAACTTTTGTCAGTAAGCCACCAGGCAATGAATTGGGCGGTCCACGACAGTCCCGCTTCATCGCGTCCAGCATAAGACACAGCAACCGAAGGCACACCTAAAAACATGCCCTCCATAGCGGCTGACACCGTACCAGAATAGAATACATCACGCCCTAAATTGGATCCTTGATTAATCCCTGAAATTAGTAGCTGAGGCCGCTCCGGCAAAAGGGCTTCTATCCCCAATTTTGCACAATCCGAAGGTGTGCCATTTACCGACCAGCCCTTGGCGTCAGGATATGGGACCAAATGAGCATGAAGCGGCTTATGCATGGTAATGGCATGACTCATAGCACTTTGTTCTTTTTCCGGCGCCACAATGTATAGTTCATGGCCGGCGCCCAACGCTTGCCTCAAGCTTTGTAGTCCAAATGCCTCAATACCATCATCATTTGTTAGTAAAATACGCATGGCACCCCTCCTAAGTCGATTCACTCATTTGTCGTATCATCTGAATTATAGTAGGCCAAGGTGCACTAACCATCGGCGGGTCCGGCAGAGTCGCGACAAATCTTCTCCCGTATTGAGTACGGTTTGGCAAAATTCTCGGATCCAATACCACCACTGCGCCTTTGTCAGTAGTAGTGCGCAAGAGTCTTCCAAAGCCTTGCTTGAATCGCAACAAGGCTTGGGGCAAAGTGTGCTGGTTAAAAGCAAACCTCCCCAATCGCTCGCGAATCGCCTCTTCCATCGGATCCATGGGGTTGGCAAAGGGCAACCTCACAATGATGACCAATGAAAGCTGCGCTCCAGGAATATCGACCCCCTCCCAAAGACTTGCAGTCCCCATCAATACGGCTGAAGGGTGCCCACGAAATTGTTCCACCAAACGCGGACCGGTCCCATCAATTCCCTGCGCTAACAGCTGAATATTCCGGTCGAGTAAAGGTCCTCGGATGTCCCGATTAACCTCGTGCATCATACGATACGAGGTAAAAAGCACCAATGTCCGCCCGCCTAAGGCACTCGCCGCTGCCACGGTAAAATCGCTAACTGCCGATGCATACGCGGGCTGAGTCACTTCCGGCATATCATTTGGCACCAGCAGCTGAGCCATATGTGGCACGTCAAAAGGTGTGGGCAGGGACAAGGTCTCCAGCCTGGTTTTAGGAATCCCTAACCGGTTTTGATAGTATTCAAAGTTGCCTCGTATACTTAACGTCGCAGACGTTACCACTCCTGACGGCAGTCCATCCCACAAGTGCGAATGCAAGAAATTCCCCACATCCAAAGGTGCGCGTTTGAGTCTTAAGGTCAGCTGCGGCGTCTGGCGGCTTACTTCCCACCAGGAAACCCAATCTTGATTGGGATGTCCCCACTCTTCCAATTGCTGTGCCAGTTCAAAAATGTCAGTGAGCCATTTCCCATAACGCAGCCAGGAAACCTCCTCATGCACCACATCCCCCCAGATGGCCTCTGCCTGAGCCAAGACGTCGTGTGCCTGATGCACCACCTCATCAAGGGTCTGGCAAATGTGCGATAAAATTTTACCCAACGTTTCCCCTTGCCACCGGTCCCATAGCTCGGACGTCACCCGCATCGACGATCGGGTTTCCGCGGTGCTTGGGAATTGAAGAATCAGTTCATGGTTCAATTGCCACAAGAGTTCGGTGACTACTCTCATGTTGCGTCTTACCGCATCAATTCCCGAAAGAGTATCGGCGTGTTGCGGTAGCCGTTGGAATAGGCCTTGCCGACCTTGATCCATCTCCTCAAATTCGCGAACAAAGTTAAAAATATCTAATTCCATACCTAAAGTACGTTCCATCACCTCGGCAAAGTGATGGGCTTCATCAATGATGAGATGGGTAAACGCTGGCAATACCCCGCCCTGTTTTAAATGGGTGGCTAATAGCGCGTGATTGACCACCACTATATGGGATGCCTCGGCCAATCGTTTGCTTTGTCGGAGGAAGCATGGCTCAGCAAAAGCACACCGGGAACCAGCGCACGCATTGCGCTCGGCTACTACATTTTGCCACAACCTGCGAACCACATCCGTTCGCGGATTAAATTCATCAATATCTCCGTTCACCGACCAAAACCCAAAAGTGATAATTTGTGCCAACCCATACCGCTCGGGGCGAGGACTATTTAATATGGTGACATCCTGTTTTTGTTCATCCAACTTTAAAAGGCACAGGTATCGCCCACGACCTTTCAGCACTGCCGATGACATCGGACTGTCACCCATGGCCCAGGGCAAATCCTTCGCCCATAACTGCTCTTGCAAAGCGAGGGTGTGGGTTGCCACCACAGTCCGTTGACCTTCAGCGGCGACATGAAGAATGGCAGGGGTCAAATACGCAAGGCTTTTTCCGGTTCCGGTGCCTGCCTCCACCATCAGAATGCGGTCGGCCCTCATTGCGCTTTCTATGGCTTCCACCATGGCGTTTTGACTTGGCCGCGACTCAAAGCCAGGCAACTTCATAGCCACTGGACCCTTTGGGCCAAGCCTAATCTTTACCCACAAGTTTTTGGCTATTGTTCAGCGACAATGTTTCCCATGGTTATCACCCGTGGGCCGTCGTTCTCAACAGCAAAAAAAAAATTTTGAGGTCCGTGTTTCAAGGCAAAGGAATTTGCGTTTGATTACCGAATACCTAAGATATGGTCGAAGCGGTGAGTCAATCCAAACCATCAATCGAACCGTGGGTGTTCCGCGAATTGGGCCTCTCGTCTTTGGGGGACGCGCGGTTGACCGCGCGGGTCTTACGCCTCGCAAGTGATTTGGCCGCTCACCCAGATCTCTCGCTGGCGAGTATCTACGAGGGGGATTGGGCGGGACTGAAAGCAGGCTACCGATTCTTCGATAATCCGAAAGTCACGCCAGCCCAATTGTTGGCTCCCCATCAAGCCGCCACCTGGGAACGGTGCGCTGCGGAATCGATGGTTTTGATCGCCCAAGATACCACCTATTTTAATTTCAGCAGTCACGTCGCCACGAAGGATCTGGGGCCGATTGGATCCGGCCCGGAGCAAGGGTTCTTGCTCCACAGTGCCTTGGCGCTGACGACGGGCGGGGTGCCGCTGGGGTTGGTCGCCCAAATCGCCTGGGCACGGGATCCCGAAACCCGGGGTAAAAGTGCATGGCGTAAGCAGTTACCCATTGAGGAGAAAGAGAGCTATCGCTGGATCCAGATTCAACAGCAGATCGCCACCCACGTGCCGGACGGCACGCAAACCGTCCTCATGGGAGACCGGGAATCGGATATTTATGATCTCTTCATTGCGCCGCGAGATCCGCAGCAGCAGTTATTGGTGCGTGGCGCGTGGGACCGACGACTCGAAGATCCCCCGGAACAGCGGCTTTGGGAGACGGCGGAAGCTGCGCCCGTCGTCGGAACCATGACGATCACCGTGCCGCGCAAACCGGGCCAGAGCGAACGCGAGGCGACGTTAGAGTTACGGACCACCATAGTCCAGATGGCGCGGCCCGCCCATCGTGCAGCCGCCACCCCGGTAGCGCCCCCCATGACCGTCGTCTTGGCACGAGAGCTCGCACCGCCCGATGAGAGGAAGCCGATTGAATGGCTGCTGTTGAGCACGTTAACGGTGACCACGGGGGCGGAGGCCGCGCGACTCGTCACCTGGTATAGCTATCGCTGGCGGATCGAACGCTTGCATTTCACGTTGAAAACTGGGGGGAGTCACGTCGAAGACCTCCAATTAGAAACCCGTGAGCGCCTGGAGCGGGCCATCACGCTCTATTCCATTGTGGCTTGGCGGTTGCTCTGGATGACCTATCAAGTCCGCGTCGACCCGGAACAGTCGCCGACGGTCGCGTTCTCCCCCGCCGAGATCACGGCTTTGGAGCGTCTCGTCACCACCCAAAAGCCCGCCCGGCCTGCCGGGCAACCTTTGACGCTGCGCGATGCGATCCGAGCCATGGCCAAACTCGGCGGATTTCTTGGGCGTAAAAGCGACGGGGAGCCCGGTGTGAAAACCTTGTGGCGCGGATATCGCCAACTGCAATTGCTCTGTTGGTGGGACGAGGTGCCACGGCACCCTTCCTAACCTCTTGCCTAGTATGCTCCGTCGTGTCAACGACGGAATTTTGGGATGCCCGGAAACGCACCACTCCAGCCGTAACGACCCTACTCAAGCGCTCTCGTCCCACCTCGCCCGCATCGCGGGCTCCTATTCACTTGCCACCATTTGTTTCACCGTTTGGCACTATATGCCAGGCTGTGGGTAAAGATAAGGGGCCAAGCCAGGAGGCGGGTGTATATTGATGAGACCATAGCGGCAAGCTGTCCCTATACTCCTTAGGTTCTGGCGTTGGTTCCTGCGATTGAGTTGACGGCACCTGCCACCAATTCCACTCGGTTCCTAACAGAAACGCCAAGTCTTTTTGCAGGGATGACGGCAATTGCCCCAAACGATCGCGAATTTTCATCACCAGGTCCAGCGTTGCTTGAACGTCCACCCTGGCGTCGTGGAATTGTCCGAGCTCAACGGTGTCAACTAAGTCACTAAGGCGATAGCTGGCAGCTAAAGGCAGTGCAATCGGCGCCCATTGCAAGGTATCGATAGTATCGCCCGCCCAATGAATACCGACACGTTGCAAAAACTGCAGATCAAACGCCAAGTTGTGCCCTACCAAAGGGGAGTCCCCAATGAATTCTTGGATAGACTTGCGCACTTGATCAATGCAAGGGTATTGAGAAAAATCAACATGGCGAAACCCGGTCAGATTTTGCACTGTCTCGGGTACTGCCCGGCCAGGATTGATAAAGTAATCAAGGCGGGAAACCTGAACGGGCGACCATCGGAGCATTGCCACCTGAATAATGGCGTCCCGAGAAGGATCCAATCCCGTAGTTTCACAGTCGACGACAACAAATCCATCTTCTAACATCGGATCAGTTCCCGTCCAATCCACTCTGGTCTCACATTCCAGCGACGGACGCTGGCATGCTGCGATGCATTGACTTCGATTAAGGACACGCCCAAATTCTCCAATGTAAAATGCTTGCGCACCGGGTTCGGCAATTCTGGTATTAGGGCAAACAACAATGCCCGCAACGAACCGCCATGGCCCACCACGATGATGCAATCATCGTCTCGCCAAGTTGGCCAAGATTCATCCCACCATTCCCTGACCCGATTTTTACATTGGTTAAAGGTTTCGCCACCCGGCGCGGGTCCTTCTGGTTTCCCGTCAAAAGACAAAAACCCGTCTTTGTCCTGTTCCAAAATCTCTTCGCGAGTCAGCCCCTCCCAGTATCCAAGATGAATTTCTCGCAGTCGGGCATCCCTGATAATTTGAGATTGCTGTAAGGGAAACAATCCCCGCGCAGTACGATAGGCGCGGGAGAGATCCGATGAGTAGATATGTTCGGCTTGCGATCCCCAGCCGACGGTCACAGAAGCCACTTGTTGGATCCGCCGTTGCCCCTCATCACTTAATCCCACGTCTTGATGGCCTTGCCAACGCCCTACTTGATTCCACTCTGTTTCCCCATGCCGAATCATTATTAACTGCACTGGCATACCTTCCTGACCCTACCTCGTTATACGAATCAAACCGCACCGATCGGCACACTCTACCACCACGGGTTGTTAAAAAGGGGGGATTCAAGTGCCTAAAGAAATCAACTTACTTGCACGCTTTACCATACTGGAACGCGCGCAAGCCTGCCGGGATGCACTGCGCCACAATGGGTTTGATGTCGTGCAAATAGATAATATTCCATCCATGGAAAGCTCGCAATTGCTAAACCACGCTCCCATGGTGGAATGGGGGCGTTACGGCTACGAATATGACCGACTTGACGACAAATGGACGATGCCCGCTGCTTGGGATCACCAGGGATTGGGCTACGGCGAAGATTGGTTGTTGACAGCGGTTGTGCCCCATGATGGTGCAGCCAAAGCCACTGCCATCATTAAAGAATTCGGAGGAAAATTGTAGTCCGGCCAATTGCCGCCTAATGTACGCGTACCATGATGGTCAGTGCCGCAGGTCAACTTGAACATATACTTATTATCAATTGGTTGATCTATAATAATCCCATGTCTTAACGCTCACGTTAACGTTAGAATGGGAGGTGGCATTGTGCCGAATCGGGGTCACGTGGCTTACAAATGGATAGCCCTATCTAACACCACATTAGGAATTCTGATGGCGGCCATTAATGGCACCAGCGTAATCATTGCCCTGCCAGCAATTTTTCGCGGAATTCACGTCAACCCCTTGGCTTCAGGACAAACTGGGCTATTGCTGTGGGTTTTGATGGGATTCAATGTAGCCACCACAATTCTTTTAGTGTCGTTTGGACGGCTTTCAGACAGCTATGGCCGAGTCCGACTCTATAACGCGGGATTTGCCGTATTTACCCTGGGATCCTTGTTGCTCTCAGTCACTTGGGGTCATGGCGTGGCTGGCGAGTGGCAACTCATCATTTTCCGATTTGTCCAAGGCATTGGAGGCGCATTTCTATTTGCCAACAGCGCTGCCATCTTAACCGACGCCTTTCCCGCCAATGAAAGGGGATTTGCCCTAGGCCTCAATCAAGTGGCCGGTATCGGAGGAGCCGTAATCGGCATTGTTTTGGGCGGTGTAATGGCCGCCATTGACTGGCGATGGGTGTTTCTCATCAACGTCCCGTTCGGGCTTATTGGTACCGTGTGGGCTTATGTGGCGCTGAAAGAACTCGATCGCAACCGGCCTCCCTTGCGGTTGGACTGGATTGGCAACATCACCTTTGCGGTAGGACTATTGGGAGTGCTGCTAGGTCTTACCTACAGTATTCAACCCTATGGCACCCATGCCACAGGATGGCACAGTCCGTTTGTCCTCACTAGCCTCATTGCAGGAATCGTACTGTTGATCGTGTTTGTCATCGGCGAGCTTTACATCAAAGACCCTATGTTCAATATGCGGTTATTTAAAAACCAGGCGTTTAGCGCGGGCAATGTGGCGGGATTGTTGGCTGCTATAGCCCGTGGCGGTTTGCAGTTTATGCTGATTATTTGGCTGCAGGGCATTTGGCTTCCCCTGCATGGAGTTTCCTTTGTCAATACACCGCTTCAGGCGGGAATAGACACACTGCCGCAAATGGTCGGATTCTTGTTGGCCGGTCCAATTAGCGGACGGCTTTCAGATCGTTTCGGAGCACGTTGGTTTGGCTTTGCTGGAATGCTTGTGGCAGGTTTAGGATTTTTCTGGCTTACCACCTTGCCCGCTGATTTCCATTATTGGGTGTTTGCTGGCGCCATTTTCTTGTTGGGATGTGGAATGGGCCTGTTTGCGTCGCCAAATTCGGCTGCCATCATGAATAGTGTGCCAGCCCGTTATCGTGGAGCCGCGTCGGGCATGCGGTCAACCTTTATGAACGCCGGTATGATGCTTAGCATGGGTATCTTCTTTACCATGGTGATCACTGGCCTTAACACCAGATTGCCGCAAGCCCTATCTAAGGGTCTACTAGCCTATCATCTGCCGACATCGTTAGTGGCAGGGATTGCCCATCTCCCCCCCATTGCCGCGTTGTTTGCCGCATTGCTAGGCTATAACCCACTCAAGACATTTTTGCCAGCCGCAGTTTTACACGCACTGCCCGCTGCTAGCCGAGCGGCCTTGGTAGGCCGGGCATATTTTCCCCACTTGATCGCCAAGCCATTCATGGACGCCTTGCGGACAGTGTTTGTCTTTTCCCTTGTCATCTCTTTAATTGCGGCTATAGCTTCGTTACTGCGGGGACCGCAATATGTATATCAAGAGGAGGACACGTCGTCCACCTTGGCGGCTAAGACCCAACGGCGGTACATTGCCATTGCCCTGATAGGGATTTATGCCAGTCGCCATAACCTGCTGAAAAATAGTTCCCGTGCGGAAGCCCAAGACATATTAGAAAAATCGATGAAGTTGCTCCTGATGTCTGCCGATCCGCATCGGTTTGGCAACGGATCCACGTCTTCGGTTTTGAAGGGAGGCAGTACTGCTCGATGACACGATACTTTTGGCCGATAACGACCTCGGTGTTGAGTGCAATCATTTCGGCGTTGTTGATGATGAGCCCATGGACCTTTGGCTTGAATTTATCGGGGCACTCTTGGAGCCCGTCCACTGAAACCTTTTTCTGGTCGGGTATTGCTCTTTTGGTGATATCGCTAGTCGGTACCATTTTGTGGATAATGGGACTAAGGAGCACCTTAACTCAGCAGCGGCAATCTACCCCTGCTTCGGAAACCAAAGAACCGGATCGGCCGCCGTCCAAAACACCCGAACCCATGGTATCTCAAGATGAACTATGGGACCAGCAGCTACGCCAATTGGCACAAGAAGTTCTGCGAGACATCGACCCTGTCCAATCCGGGGCAGTCCCATACAACAGGAGGGATTCGTAGTGAAAGCGGCCGCATGGTTCAGTGGTCTTAGCGTATTGGGCGGGGTATGGGTGATGTTATCTCCCGCCATCGTGGGATTTTCGACCACGGTGCCTACCCATCCCTGGACGATTCCTGTAAAAATCGCCATGATACTGGGTGGGATCTTGGTAATCATAGGGATTGCCGGACTGATAGGGTTTTATGCTGCTGGTGTTGCCAAGATAGCAACACCAGGTATTCAAGTCATCGGCCCGAAGCCTCCGGTGCGAAAAAGTGACCCAGATCGTCCTGCCAAGAATGCGGACAACTCGACTGCCAAACCCGCTGCTAAAACGTCGCAAGACACCGATGACTTGCTCAATGAGCTCATGCACCGGTTGCTGTCCGACAACCAGCACTAGATCTATTAAGGAGGTGGATTAGTTCCACCTCCGCATTTTTCTGGTATCGAAATTGCTGCGTCAGGCACCAATCACGTAGATGGGATTAGGATAAAGCCACCCTTTTTGACGTGGACCCCGCAGCAATTCTACCCGGTATACCCCAGGGCCATCGAGAGCCTGGTCTAATAGATGCCCTCTGGTAGTCGATACCAAATTTCCATTGCGTAAAAGCCGCCAGATTGCGGGCACTGGACTCGTAGCCTTAAGCCGAAGGTTTTCTGACCAAGTCACGGTCTCCCCCATGGCCCAACTCTTTTCCGGAGTTTCTGCCCACAACCGAAATCCCTTTTCCGTACCAACATGGTAAGCCATGACTGCACAACGCCCAGAGCGCAATGCATCCTTGATAAGTTCTCGGTCACGCACCAGATCCCGGGTAAGGGGTTCGGTAAGATACACCTGGGTACGAATAGTGCGAAAACTGATCCGGTAGGGAAATACCTTAAAAGACAATCGTCGCCACCCTATCAGTGCAGCATGCGCGTCAACGCCACCAATACCAACGGCGCCAGACTGCCCTTTGGACAGTGATTCCTGAGCCAATTGATCCCAGAGCTCCAAGTCCTCTGGCCGCGGACGGTCTAGCCCTCGGACGGGATTCCAGAGGCTTTGCAACCCTGAGGCAATCCCCTTGATCCCGTCACTCCAATGAGATAAATGATTCCATATTTCCACTCCGGTAAATCCCCGGACTTCCCTTTCGCTCCAACGATATGACGGCAGCCGTAGAGTAGGGTTGCCACGGTCATTGGGGTGAGCCACAAAGCTTAGCCCGCCTTGTGACGAGATCCGGTCGACAATGTCAGCCCACGCCTCTTCGGGATGGGCAAGATGGTCAACAAACATGACCAGTAAATGGTTTTGGGGCGGTGTGATTTCGGCGCCCACCAGCAGCAGAGTGCGACCAAAATACCCTTCTCCCGGATCCTCAGCCCCCTGTCTAGTATCATGATCGGTTAGCATTAAAATGTCTACATGATTCGCTTGAGCATCCTGCAATATGGCAGGAACCGTACCCGATCCGTCCGAATACCGAGAATGCACATGGACTGCCATACTGTATTCGAACCACACCGGACTTTTATTCACTCCGCCAACTCCGGTTTAGGCATAAAACGTCCCTGGGCCGTTGCGCATACTTGACCCGCTTGGCTAATTGTCGCCTGTGCCACCTGCAATCGGCGGCGATATTGCACCACGTGCCCCTCCACTATTGACGGCACCAAAATCTTCACGGGAAGCAAGAATCTTACGGTAATTTCAGCAGTCACCGTGGACACCTGGTGGGCACCATAAATGGCATACCACATGGCGTCATCCAATAGCCCGGTGATGATGCCCCCTTGCACCATTCCTTCAAAGCCCTGCCATGATGGGCCTACCGTGACCTGGGCCTCGGATCCTGATTCCGAGAGGGTAAACCGTACTCCAAGGCCTGCCGGATTTTTGGTTCCGCATATGACGCAATAATTGTTTTCCCAATCAAATTCCGTCATCGGCCAATCTCTCCTTAGTGAGTACCCACTAACTGGGCCGCTCGGGTTCGCACTTGCTGCCTGGCTTCCACCTCGTCAAATGTGGTAATGATGCCCTCAGCCATCACTACCTGACCTGCAATTACCGCATACCGCACATCGGCCCCGGTAGCGGCATATACCAAATTGGCCACCACGTCCAATTCTGGTGTCAGGTGGTTCTGGGATCCGTCAACGACAATGAAGTCTGCTGGCCGTCCTGGTGCCAAGATACCGCCCTCAAAGCCCAATATTTGGGCAGTACCTACGGTAGCCATGGATAGGGCATCCCAGGCAGTAAAACGATGAGGTTCCCGGTTGCGCACCTTTTGGAACCATGCCATCGTCTTCATTTCCTGAAACATATCCAAAGTATTGGTAGACGCGGCGCCATCGGTGCCCAGTCCGACCTGCACCCCGTAATCTGCCAACGCTCGATACCCTAAAATACCATTGCCCAATTTGGCGTTACTCACGGGACAACTAATGATTCCGCCATTTAAGTGGGTTTTCAAAATGACGAGGTCTTCTGGGCTTAGATGCACGCCGTGAGCAATCAGGACCCGGCTGTCGAACAATCCAGCATCCAGTGCAATCGCAATTGGGGAGCGGCCATAGCGTTGTTGCAACATATCTATCTCGTCCTGGCTTTCAGCCAAATGGATATGGATCCCCAGCCCCTCTTGGCGTGCGGCATCGGCAACTTGCGATAAATAGTGCGGTGAACAGGTATAGGGAGCATGCGGGCCTAGCATGGGAACAATACGGCCATCTGCTTTTCCCTGCCATCGGCGAGCAAATGCCACGCTATCGGCCAATTTTTTTCCATCAACGTCCTGATCTCCTACCAGCCCCCGTGACAACCAACCACGCATACCTGACAGTGAAACCGCTTCGGCCACCGAGTCCATTTCGAAGTACATGTCGGCAAACCCCACCGTGCCGCTGCGAATCATTTCCGCCGCCGCCAACAAAGTTCCCCAGTAAATGTCCTCAGCAGTCAGTCGGGCCTCAACAGGCCAAATATGTTGTTCCAACCACTCAAAAAACGGACTGTTGTCGGCCAGCCCTCGCATCAAGGTCATGGCAGCATGGTTATGACCGTTATACAATCCAGGCATGACGATGCCGTCAGGAATGCGCCAGACTTGATCCACTGGTTCCAAGTCACTCTCTTCTACCCCGACACTGACGATATGCCCCTGCTCCCAGGTAATTTGGCCATTGCGAATAATGGCATCGGGGCCTTGCATGGTAATAATGGTTCCTGCTTCCAGACGATATCGCATCACCCTGTCCCCCCCTGCGTCCGTCCCATTACCATGACGCCATGTAAGTACGCTGCGCCTCGCTTAACTGATCAATGGCAATCCCTAAGGATTCCAAGCGAATTGCGGCGACATAGCGATCAATTTCAGGATCCACTGGGTAAACACCCGGGGCCTTGGGATGATGTAGTAAGTGCTCTAGTGACAATGCCTGCAAGGCAAACGTTAAATCCATAATCTCCGCAGGATGTCCATCCCCAGCCGCCAAGTTTACCAGACGGCCTTCAGCCAACAGCCAAAGAGTCCGACCATTGGGCATTCGATAGCCGGACACGTTCGCATTGCGTCCCGGCACCTTTTCCTGGCCAATGGCGTCTAAATCGCTTACCGACACCTCAACGTCAAAATGCCCCGCGTTGGCTAGAACGGCACCATCTTTCATGGATAGGAAGTGTTCACCGGTAATCACGTCACGATTACCCGTCACCGTGACAAAAAAGTCGCCCAACGGCGCCGCTTGTTGCATGGTCATGACCGAAAATCCATCCATTAAGGCCTCGTTAGCACGGACGGGATCAATTTCGGTGACAATTACCCGCGCTCCCAATCCCCGCGCGCGATCCGCTACGCCTTTTCCACACCAGCCATACCCAGCCACCACCACCGTGGTTCCCGCAACAACCAAGTTGGTCGTGCGCATTATCCCATCCCACGTTGACTGACCGGTGCCATACCGATTATCGAAAAGATGTTTCATGTCTGCATCATTGACGGCAATCATCGGATATTTCAACGCCCCTGCCGCCGCCAATGCCTTAAGTCGGGTCACGCCGGTGGTAGTCTCTTCGGCACCGCCATGAATGTTGACTGCCAGTGCGCTTCGATCACCATGCAGTCGAGCCGTGAGTTCTCCGCCATCATCAATGACTAAAGTCGGTTCAATGTCTAATACTTTTTGGTGCAGTTGGTCAAATTCGGCATCAGTAGTCCCGCGAAATGCATGCACTTCCACTCCCCGTTCAGCTAAGGCAGCAGCCACATCGTCCTGGGCTGTCAGAGGATTGGAACTGGTAATGGCCACCTCAGCTCCTCCCTCATGCAATACCTGGGCCAAAACGGCAGTTTTTGCTTCTAGATGCAATGAAATAGCAATTCGCTCGCCCGCCAGCGGACGTTCCTGCTGAAACCTTTGGGCAATGCGTCCCAATACCGGCATACGTGGAATGACCCAATTCAATTTGGCATGTCCTGATGGCGCGAGTCCTGGATCTCTCAGTGTAAAATGTCCCATGATACTCCTCCTGGTCTAGTTAGTACATCTTCCTAGTGTTGGCTGTTATGACAATGGCAATCACCCATCTTGGTGAGAGACGGTAACGCTTCCAGCAAAATAGCGCGCAGATGCGCCACATTATTGGCCATGACCTCCAGTACCTCTTGATGGGTCAGCGGGGCTTGAGATAGCCCGGCCGCAAAGTTGGTCACTAACGATACCGTGGTATAGCAGAGATCCAGTTCCCGAGCCAGCACCACCTCGGGGACACCTGTCATGCCAACAACATCTCCGCCTAACAGGCGAAATGCCCGTATCTCCGCCGGAGTTTCAAATCGAGGGCCTTCAGTAGCCACGTAAACCCCGCCATTAAAGCATGAAATGTCTTGATTTGCGGCGACCTGTGACAATATTCGACGCGTATATGGACAATACGGCTCAGTCATGTCGGTATGTACTACCCCCGTCGGTCCCCCTTGGTGAAAGGTGTGAGCCCGAGCTTTGGTGAAATCCAAGAACTGGTCAGCTAGAACAATGGTTCCAGGACCGTATTGCGGATTTAACGACCCTACTGCCGTCGTCGCGACAATTCGGTCCACGCCTAATGATCGCAACGCGAATAAATTGGCGCGATAATTGACAAGATGAGGAGGCACCGAGTGATTTAAGCCGTGCCGATTCATAAAATATACCGGACTGTCAATGCCTGGGCGCCTGCCCTCCAATATCAGCGCTTTTCCGTAGGGAGTGTCGACCGTTTTTTCTTCCACCGCATCCAGCCATTTTGAGTCATAGACGCCTGTTCCCCCAATTACTGCCACTACCAACGCGACCCCTCCCCAGCTATCAAATCGATGGTACCCTGCGTAAACAAATCTTCAACACTTCTGGCGGCGATAAAAAGCGTACCGGCAATTCGGACATCCCCAACCCTTTTGAGGTTACCAATGTGGGGTAGCCTTCTTTAGATAAGATACCACTAACATAGTTCCCCGGTAATTTGTTGTGGCGCACAAGAGCCCCGATCCAGGGAAAACGCACCTGACCGCCATGAGTATGACCCGATAATATCAATTGAAAACGGCGGATACCCTCCTTGAGCCAAACATCAGGTCGATGCGACAGCAATATTGCGGGTTCCTCGGTATCGATTTGTTCCAGTACCTCGGCCAGGTTCGGCTTGCCTTTAACAAGGTCAGGAATGCCGGCAAGCCAGATACCGGCATCCCCCCGAGTAAGGTGAACAGCCCGGTTATCCAAAAGGCAGGATCCTGGATTCCACGACGATGTTTTTAAAACGCCGTGCCGATAATCATGATTTCCGCTCACATAAAAAAGGCGCCTGCGGTCCAAGGCATTGAGATAGGAGGCAACCGAGGCATCTGGCAAGGTTAATGCATAAAGATCTCCAGTGAGCGCTATCACGTCAGCCTGTTCCATGGCCAGTCGCACCGCAGGGCGCAAAAAAGCCCCCACCCGACCATGCAAATCTGAAAGGTGGAGGATAGTAAATCCATCAAATTGTGCTGGCAGCTCAGGGATTTCGACGTCAACCCGACGAAGTCGTATCCAATACGGTTCGACAACCACGGCGTATAACGCCAAAATCCCCAAAATGCCGATGACAATCTCCATGCCGTCTACACGATTTCGTTAGGCGAAAAGTACAGGGCAATCTCACGTTCCGCCGATTCCGGACTATCTGATCCGTGAACAATGTTTTCCGTTATTTCAATGCCGAAATCCCCGCGCACCGTTCCTGGCAAAGCCTTTACCGGATCTGTTGCCCCCATGATGGTACGTGCCACCACCACAGCTTCTCGCCCCTCGAAGACCATCGGAACCGAAGGCCCCGACGTAATAAAAGCGATCAATTCCGGGTAAAACGGTTTGGACTGGTGTTCCGCATAATGCTGAGCCGCCAACTCGCCAGTCACTTGAATTAATTTCATGGCTTTAAGTTTCAGCCCTTTTTGTTCCAGACGGCGAATGACTTCACCAACCAATCCACGACGTACCCCGTCGGGTTTCACCATAACAAAGGTTCTTGCCACTCCATGATCCTCCTGTTGTCAAATCACAGCCTTTTGCTGAGCGCTCTCTACCAATACACCTCGAAGTGTTTCCGAGGCGGTAAAATTTTGGGCGCGGAATTTTTCGACAATATAGTTACAGGCATCCCAGGGGTTGACAGAATCACCACAGGTGAACACATCAACTGCCGCGTAGCCATGCTCCGGCCACGTGTGCACTGCCAAATGCGATTCGGAAATGACGACCACTCCACTTACCCCTTGCGGGCTAAATTTATGGAACGCCACCTCCCGGACTTCTGCGCCAGCTGTTAAAGCAGCTTGCACCATAATCTCCTCTACGCCGGTGATGTCGTTCAACACGTTGGAATCACAACCATGAATTTCTGCCAAAATGTGTCGACCCAATGCGTTCATCGCATTCCCAACCCCCTTTTGTTCCGAGTTGAGCTCGTCCTTCAGGATACCTGTCCGACGGCCAGAACTATTTTATCAAACCCCGGCCCCCTGTCAACAAAATATTGCATTTAGGCAGAAAATGTCCTAAAAATTTTGCTTCTAGAATAATCATCTCATCTAATCTTCGCCTATCATCAAATTGCTCAAAGTACCTATGCCATCTATGGTTACTTGAACCAAATCTTGTGGTTTCACCGGTCCGACACCCTCGGGGGTACCAGTAAATAGAAGATCGCCTGGCTGAAACGCCATGAATTGACTAGCCCGATAGACCAAATCTGCAGGAGCAAAAATCATATCGCCCGTATTGCCATCTTGATGAACCATGCGGTTCACACTCGTCGTCAAGTGTAAATTTTGACTGTCAATGCCTCGCGCAATCCAAGGACCAACCGGCCCAAAGGTTTCAAATCCTTTAGCCCGCGTCCATTGTCCATCTTTCTTTTGTAATTCTCGTGCGGTAACGTCGTTGCCAATAGTATAGCCAAAAATCGCCGCTTCTGCTTCTGCGGGACTCGAGAGCCGAAATGCGGGTCTTCCTATCACGACAACCAATTCGCCTTCAAAGTCTATTCTCCCCATTCCCGACGGCAAGTACACAGGATCGCCATCTGCGACCACGGTGCCCGGCTGTTTGAGAAAAAATAACGGCTCCGCAGGAACTTCATTGCCGAACTCAGCCGCGTGCGCACGGTAATTACGGCCCACTGCCAAGATTACTCGAGGCATCACTGGTGGCAACACTTTTACCTGATCCAGTGGACACCACAGCTCCACCAAAGGAACTGTTTCGGCTAAGAATGATCCGTGCAATAGGCCTACCTTGTCCCCAAGACGCGTCGCAAAATGGGGGCGTCCATCAAATAGGACTCTACCAAAATACTCCATCACGCTTTGCCCTCCTGGGTCGCGTCCTTTGCTGTGCTGCCAATCGCCCGCACCATTTCCCGAGCGTTTTCCCGGATGGCCAACTTAGCCACGGGATTAAGCAAACTGGCCAGCATGGGAATTCCAAACTCAAACTCGGTATCCAAGGTTACCTCGGTGCCTTCAGGCACTTCTACCAAACGCCACTCGCCTTGAAATGTTTTCAGATCCCCTTCGGTTTGCACAAAAGTAATGCGCCCTTGTTCGGGGAAAAAAGTGTCGCGTTCAATCCAGCGAAATTTGGCTCCTTGCAGCCGAGTAATCCATTGGGACACCGTCCATGAATCCCCTCGCTCCAAAATTTGGATTTCGTCAACGCTTTTCATAAATCGGGGAAATTGTTGCATGTCCGACAGCACGCGATAAATTGCGTCAAGCGGTGCTGGAACCACTTCCGTCACCGTAACTTTTGGCATCCTCCCTGACCACCTTTAAGACAGATTTCAGGTTACTCCAGCAAATCCTGGATATCCGCATAAATTTCTTTGAGAGCGTCATTTAAGCGGTTCAATACCTCATCTAATTGTTCCTGGGTAATCACCAGCGGCGGCATCAACCGAATCACCCGTTCGTTGTTCAACGTATATACCGCTAGCACTTTCCGTTGAAATAGCGCGGAGATCAGCGCGCCGCCCACACCGGGAGCTGCCAACTCAAGACCAATCATGAGCCCACGGCCACGCGCCTCGCGGATGGCAAGCGGATACCGGGCTCTTAGCAACTGCAGTTGTTGCAAGAAGTATGCGCCCAAATGGGCCGCACGCTCCGGCAATTGTTCTTCCACGGTGACATCAAGCGCCTCTACGGCGACGGCACAAGCAAGCGGGTTGCCACCAAAAGTGGAGGTGTGAATCAGAGGGCTGTGCTCAAAAAAAGTCCAGGCTTTTGGACGCCCGACAATTGCTCCGATGGGCATGATCCCGCCTCCCAATGCCTTAGCCAAACACAACAAGTCAGGAACCACTTGACTATGTTCTACAGCAAATAGCTTTCCGGTTCGGGCAATGCCAGTCTGCACTTCGTCCGCTATCAACAGCGCGCCGTGGGCATCGCAGAGATGGCGCAATTCGGGAAGGTAATCGTCCGCAGGCACGATAATGCCACCCTCACCCTGAATGGGTTCCACGATCACTGCAGCGGTATTGGAATCCACTGCTTGGCGCAATGCTGCTATGTCTCCATAAGGCACCCGCTCGACATTCGGCAACAAGGGCAAAAACGGTTCTTGGTAGGTTGGCCGTCCGGACACCGATAGCGCGCCGAAGGTTTTGCCGTGAAATGCACCATGGGTGCTAACTATCTTAGATCGCCCGGTCGCGGCTCTGGCAAATTTCAAAGCGCCTTCCACCGCCTCGGCCCCACTATTGCAAAAAAACGAGTACTGCAGATCTCCGGGTGTCAGATGGGCCAATTTCTCTGCCAAATCAATTGCCGGTCGGCTTTCCAACACCCGCGAAGATAGAGCCAGTTTGTCGAGTTGTGCTTTAGCACGTGCCACAATACGGGGGTGTTGGTACCCTTGCACAAATACTCCGTATCCTCCGGCGCAATCAAGATATTGATTGCCCGCCTCATCCCACAATAAGGCACCCTTCCCATGATCTTCTACCGCCTCAATCCCAGTAAATCGAAAAATTCGCGCTAATGCGGGATTCATATATTGTTCATAACGGGTTAAGAGATCCTCTGACACGTCACTTATCCTTTCTAGCAGCAAAAATTGACATATAGAGCCTACACCAAAGACGCGGGTAAAACTAGTGGGCCCGGGAGTCTCATCGCCCGAGCCCACTACAACCTTAATCAAATGCTTAGTAGTTAATCGTCCATCGGTTGGGTGAATTGCCAAAGGTAATTGGATTGAACCATTTGTTGACCCCGCTGATATACGTAGCCGTTTCGTTAAACGTAGGCGTCCATGGCATCCAAATCCACGGCAGGTTTTCCGCAGCATATTGCAAGTAAGCATCCATCCGGGAGGTGATTTGACTTTGAGTGCCCGGTTCATACGTGGCATTGATCAGGTTATCCATCTGGGTGCTGACGTAATCCCCAGAGTTGGATCCCGATCCTTCTTTGAACAACCCTCCACCCGTTGGGTAATAGTCGGGCTGATATGTCCATGATCCATACCAAACCATTTGCCAATTGGTAACGTTGGCTTGATCGTTGTCCCCAATGAGGGTGTCAAACGGCTGCGACTCCAACGTGACCTGAATCCCTTCCTTACCCAAATCTTCCTTCAACAATTCAGCCTGGTCTGTCATGGTATTGCTTCCACTGGTGTAATCCAAAGTGAACGCAAAAGGATACCCCTGGGGACTAGTCATTACTCCGTTGACCAGATGCCAGCCATGAGATTCAAGCAATTTTTCTCCGGCTGCTGGACTATAGGGAGCCGGATTTTTGATACTGGCATCGTAAAACACGGTAGGGGGCTTGGCTGGAATCGGGCTGTATTCCACCACCCCATGTCCATGGTAAAAGCTATTGATCATCCCTTGCTGATCAACGGCCATCTCAATCGCCTGCCGTACATACGGTTGCCCAACCAATTGCGCAAAGTGCCCTGGGGCCTTGGGGCTAAGGTTAGGAATAAAGTACGAAAACCCAAACAAATAGGCTGTGGAGAACTTATCGCCAGTGAGTTTGCCACGCGCGTTCCACATCGAAGTTTTCCGTGCCGCGCTGTGCCCGGCAACCTGCGCGCATGAAAATGGGCCTTCCCTGTCCGTTCGCTGTGGCGTAAGCTGAGATCAGCACC
>PXYW01000039.1:0-21734 GCA_003023695.1 Sulfobacillus benefaciens
GGCGAGTGCTCCCCGTGGTGCTCCGATCCGGGATCCTGGCCACCGTAGTAACCCTCGGCTTGTTGCTGGCTATCCGAACTCTGGTACAGCGTCGTTTGGTCATGCCCCTCCAACATCAAGCAGATCACGATGATTTAACGGGACTTCTTCGTCCTGGAAGATTTTGGGTGAGGGCCGAAGAGCAGCTTGCACAAGCGCTTGCAACCCATGTACCGCTCGCTTTCGCCTTTTTTGACCTGGATGACTTTAAGCAATTGAACGATACTAGGGGCCACGCGGTCGGTGATGCTGTCCTGCGCACATTTGGTCAACTGGCGCAAAGTCATGCGCGTCAGCACGACACCTTAGGGCGCTTGGGTGGTGAGGAGTTTGGGTGGGTGATGCTAGGAGCCACCGTGGCTGAAGCCGCGCAGGCTGTCGAGCGGTTGCTGGCAATTTATCGCACTACTCGCGTAGATGGCGTAGCCGATCTGAGTTTCTCTGCTGGAGTTGCGGGCTTTGTGGACCTCACAGCCGCACCGCCCAGCACCTGGGACTTAGCTCGGTGGGCGGATCACGCGTTGTATCACGCGAAAGCGACCGGCAAAGGGCGGGTCGTCGTGTGGTCTAAAAAGGACTCCAATGCCCCGTCTGATCTCAGATTCTGATGCGACTCGCCATTGCGTCTGGGTCATGAGGAGTTGCGACCGTGTCGTCCGAACACTGTGGGACTACCTAAGTACGGCAACTAACACATGACATGGGAGGAGCGCGGTGCCAGAAATTTTTCGACGAGATTTCCGCTGCTGATGCTGCTCTTCCCCTGGTCACAAAAGATCCGCACACTATTTCAACAAAATTCTCGGCCTTTTCGATAGTTTTACCATAGGGATTGGGCTCATAGTTTGCCAGGACGTCTGAGCTCGTGAGCGTGTGCTATGTCCTTTGTAACCTACGCGAATCTTTTGATAGCGAATGGTTGCGGCCCAGATCTAAGGGAGCCGCTTAAATTTTGACAGCCTTCCGCACGTTTGGCTATGCTAAAAGCAGGAGGATGGCAGATGGCCGACAGAATCCCTATCACTCACACAATGCCCCCCGAACTTGCTCCGCGGTTGCAAGCGTTTGGTCGATATGTATCTCAGGCATTCGTTACGCAATTTTATGCCACCATTACCGAACAACCCCATACCCAGATGTTTTTGAATCGTCTTACGGCAGCAGAATTCGCACGGCTTAAGGAACATCAAGTCGCACATTTTCTGCGCTTAGTCGATCCCACCCTGGATCTAGAGGTTCTGCACACCGCTGCAGTACAGGCAGGACGCATTCATCGCCAAATTGGCCTGGACGCTTCCACACTAGCGCAGGCCTACCGACTGCAAGCGGCATTAGTAAACCGTTGGGCACTGCAGTACTTTCCTATCCGTCACGAGCGTGATGCGGTACGATTGTTTTTTCACGATCGGCTTTTGGAAGATCTCGCGTGGCAGATGGTCGGCATGGATGACGCGACGCAACAAGAATTCGCCGTGTTGGATCAAATTGAAGAAGTCCTGTCCCATGCCACCCCTATGGCCGATATGTTAGAGGGCGTCTTTAGGCTTCTGCAGACTATTCCAGGGTTGCAAGCGGCTGGCTTGACGCGTCCGGATGCCGAAGGGGTGTTACACGTGGAACGATACGCGGGGGAAGCTATTGCGGCCTATTGGCAGGCAGTGCGCCAGGGTACAGCTCCTCCTTGGCGGATCGACCAAGCGGGTATTGATTTTGACGGACAAGCCTGGGAGAGCGCAAAACCCGTGACGGTGGATTCCTATGCCGATAACACCCACCCGTCGGCGATTGGTGCCTGGGCCGAGGTGTATGAGATCCGCTCTTCGGTGACCATTCCGATTACTGATGCGCAGGGACACAGTGTGGCATTGTTGCATCTTTACCATACACGTCCGGGCTATTTTTCCGCGACACCGACCCGCGAAGTGTTGATTGCTCGTCTGCAAAAAGTGCTGAGTACCACGGTCGTCCAAACGCTCACGACCCAGCCTCTCATCACGGTCGATCAGCGCCGTGCGTGGCGCTCTCTTCTGGAACGCCAGGGGCTGATCATGTACTATCAGCCTCTGATCGATCTTCACACCAAAAAGCCGCAAAAAGTGGAAGCGTTGGCCCGGCTACAAACCCCCGAGGGGCACGTGATTACCCCCAGTGAATTTCTGCCGACATTAGGACGCCGAGAACTCTTGATTCTGTTCACCAAGGGACTCCAGCAGGCTCTAAGGGCGCGACAACAGTGGCGCATCCACTCGCCAATGCCTGTGACTATCTCGATTAATTTTCCCGTGGAAGGTGTCGGAGATCCTGCCTATTTACGGGTGTTGCAGCAGGCATTGCAGGATACCCACACGCATCCGGGGGATTTGACTGTGGAGTTGCTCGAAACCGAGGACCTTAGGAAGGCAGGCTTAGACACCTGGATTGCCGATCTTGCGGGTATTGGGGTGCGTTTAGCCCAAGACGATGTAGGGTCGGGTTACAGTTCTTTATTGCGGATGGGGCGAATAGCCTTTCAGGAAGTGAAACTCGACCAAGGACTCGTGCGGGAGTCGATCCAAGATCCTCGCAAAGCCCTCAAATTTATTCATCATCTGACGCAATTAGGACATGCGTTAGGCTTCCTGGTAACCGTCGAAGGAGTAGAAAGCCGAGGCCTGGTGGAAGCCGCAGCAATTTTCGGCGCCAACTATGCCCAAGGGTACGCTCTCGCGCGACCGATGCCGTCCATGGCCTTTCTCGACTGGGTGCAACGTTTTCAGTTACGCCTCGACATTACTCAACCACGCACTGCATTGGGCGCGTTAGCCGCGAGTATGCGCTGGCATACGCAAATCCAAAGCCTCACTGGATCGCCCGACATGCTACGGCACTTTACGGGTCTAGCATGCCCCGTGTCGGGTTTTATTGAGCGCACTGGCCTTCAAGACACTGAGTTACCTTATGTGCTCGATACCTGGCGGGTGGCGGCCCGTCAGGGTGCCGAGAGTCCGACGTATCAGCACCTGCATCGCAGGGTGGAGCACTTATTATTGGCATATGTTGCCCAAGAACACGACGACAGCGTCTAAGGGGATTCTTCGACTCTTCCTGTACGGTAGCAGGGTGACCTGCCGAAGAACTTGAGGCTTAAGGTGACACGCGTGAGAATAGGAAACCTATCAGAAGGTTGCTGGGAGCGACGGAAACTTTGTCCCATCCGTCTCGAACGGATTGGCGGATCCGGGATCCCAGGGTGTTAGTGTCAGTGTTGGGATGGCGGTCACTCATTTTTGCAACGATTGCCTCAATGGAGTAGGTCATCGTCGCAGGCTGATCTCTTCGAAAAAGGGTGTTGTGATATGGCAATACCCCGACACTTACCGATAGGCGGCCGCCCGTTTTTCCATACTACTCCCGATGCGCGAGATGATGGCACTCAATACCAAATATTCGATTGCAACCACCACGTATAGCGGTCCTGGTTGAGCGGTCGCATCTGCACCCAAACGCGCCTGATACATCATATCTGCATATCCGATCAAATAGAGTAAGGTGGTGTTTTTAAGTTGTAACACGATCAATGTGGTCAAATTCGGGAGCATGGCCACAAACGCTTGCGGGATGATAATCTTGCGCATAGTGATTTTCCGGTCAAGGCCCAAGGCTGTGGCGGCCTCGTGTTGCCCTTCGGCGACGTCCATGATCCCCGCTCGAAACACTTCCACGGCATACCCCGCGCCGTAGGCGACCAACCAAATAATGGCTGCAGACAAGGGGTTCAGATCAATGCCGAACTGGCTTAACCCAAAAAAGAGCACAAACAATTGCAAAATGGGCGGTAATCCTCGGATGAGTTCAACATACCAATAAATCGCACCTCCGATGATACGGCCCCCATATAAACGACCGATAGCTCCTAGCGCTCCTAACATTAGCGCCAAAATGGAGGATACGACGGTCAATTCCACATCTCTCATCCCGCCCTGAAGCAGTACACCGAGATACAATATGACTACATGCATTAGCGATCATCGCCTCCGTTGGCGACCAAATTGGGTTCCCGTGGTGATCCCACGGGATTGAGCACTCGGCGCAAAAATGACCGTGCTCTTTCGGTGCGCGGCGACTCCAGGACTTCCCGTGCCGGACCCATTTCGGCAATACCATGGTCGGCCATTACCACGACCGTATCCGCCACTTCCTTGGCGAACATCATCTCATGGGTGACCAATACCATGGTCATGCCAGTCCGTGCCAATCGTTGTATGAACTCCAGGACGTCTCCGACCAACTCGGGATCGAGCATAGACGTGGGTTCATCAAAAAGCATAATTTCGGGCTCCATCGCCAACGCGCGACAGATAGCCACGCGTTGCTGCTCGCCGCCGGACAGTCGTTTGGGAAAAGTGTTAGCGCGATTTTGCAGCCCTACCATTGCCAACAAATGCATTGCCCGGTCAATGGCTTGTTGGCGTGCTTGTTTTTTGACCTGCATCGGTGCTAATACGATGTTGTCCAATACGGTCAAATGGGGGAATAGGTTAAATGTTTGAAACACCATCCCGACGCTATTATGCAGCGCCTGCAATTCGGCCTTTGACGGCGATTGTCCTCCGACTAGCCGAAACCCCTGCACGTCAATGGTGCCTTCATCGAAGGAGTGCAGGTGATTGATGCACCGAATGAATGTGCTTTTTCCAACGCCACTTGGTCCAATAATGGCGACGACTTCACTTTTATGCACATCGAGAGAAATATTTTCGAAAATGACGCGGTCCCCAAAACGTTTGGTCACTCCTCGGACCTTAACTACGACTTCGTTGGACATTGAGTTCCCACCTCGCTAGGACTTTTGACAAGATCAAATAAAAGAGGAAGTAAATGACGCCTGCTAACAGAAACATGTCCATCGGCTCAAAGGTCACCGCTGATGCAGATTGGGCTTGAAACATTAGGTCAGCGACGCCAATCGTAAAGACCAGCGATGTGTCCTTAATCAGGTTGCTTAGTTGGTTAGTGGCATTCGGGAGAATCGAAAAAAACGCTTCCGGCAAGATGATTTTTCGCAATACATCTCGATGGCTTAAGCCCAACGCAATAGCCGCTTCCCGCTGACCATTGTCCACGCCTAAAATTCCGGCGCGAAACACTTCTGCATAGAGTGTGGCGTAAAACGCCCCCAGTCCCACAATAGCCGCGGCCATGCCGGTTAATTTTATCCCGATCTGTCCGAGACTATAATAGACCAAAAATAAAATCACCAGCACGGGAATGGACCGCACGACTTCGATGAACACGGTCGACACAGTGGACAGCGGACGAATGCGTGACATACGTCCCAAGGCCAAGAGGAATCCTGCGACTAACGCAACGATCAGTGAGATCGCCGTAAGTTCTAGGGTTACTTCTACTCCCTGAAGAAATTGCGGGAGGTATTGAGCCCACAGTGCAAACAGAACGATGCACCTCCGCTTTTTAAGATATGGGTGTTCCCGTGGATCGCCATAGTAGCAAGATTGTTGACACGCTAGCGAAGTCCTAGGTTACTGGTAGGTATTGGGAGCCGATGCGATCCCCGCGAGGAACACCGGACTTGTCATCCCATATTTATCGAGAATTTTCTGCTCTTGTCCATTACTTGCAATAGTTTTCAAATACGCGTTGAGTTTGTTTAAAAATGATTGGCTATAGGCCCCCTTGGGCACCCCATAATACCCGCGCAAACTCGCAATCGGTGGCGCAATCGACGCTGGCACCGGACCTAAAATTTTAATTGCGAGCGACGGATTTTCCTTTTTGGCCCATGACACATCGACATCGGGCTGCAGGTCTGCCCCTACCCGTCCGCTGGACAAGGCCAAAAAGCTTTCGCCGATGGATCCATATTGGGTAATTTGGGCCTGGGGGATTTTATCCGCCTCGTTCACTTCCTCGGATCCTACCACGACAGCGATGTGTTGGCCCGTTAGGGCGCGAAGGGTGTCCGAAGTGATGGCGGGATGAACGGAATTGACGGCGACCACATCGTTATAATTCAGCATAGGACGACTGAAAGAAATCACCTTGGCGCGCGCGGCTGTCCAATAAATATCGATGGTGAGGTCGGCACGTTTGTCGGCAACCGCTGCAATGGACGCAGAAAAGGGCATCGCATCGATTTTCAAGTGGGCCCCCAGGGTTTTGGCAAATCCTTGGAGAATATTAACATCATACCCTGTCCATTGTTTGGTGGTTGGATTTTGGAAGTCCTCCGGCGCATAGGCCGACTCGGCAATCGTTAAGGTATGGGATTGCTCTATTTGTGACAACAAGGTGGGTGCCCCACTCGCTGTCGCAGTGCCGCACCCAGCCAGTGCCGCGACTCCCAGTACCATCAGTACGGATGCCCCAAGTCCTAGTGTCTTCATATTACACCCTCTTTTCTGACGATTTGTGATGAGGATCCGCGCTAGCACCCAGATGCGGGAAGCGCGGTCGAGATCCGTGTAAGCTTATCTTAAAGGCATAGGCGCTTGACAATCCATTGGACAAACCGTATGAAAGGAGACTCGGCAATTCTTGGACAATTCGGTCTCTGTTAATGGAGAGTAATTACTTTCCGGGCATTTGGGAGGCGAGTATCCGGACGCAAAGCTCAAGGACAAACAAATCATCGGCATTATCTAAGGAACGGCCTGTTAATGATTCAATTTTATTGAGCCGATAGAGCAATGATTGACGGTGCAGATGCAGGGTGCGCGCTGTTAGGCTCACGTTGGTGCGATTATGCAAGTACGCGCGCAAGGTGTGAAGCAGATCGGTGCCATGCTGCTGATCATAAGTGGCCAGCGCCCCCATGGTGGTTTCGACGAGTTCTTGGATGGTTGTATCCCATTGAAATCGTTCCAACACCTGGTTTTCCTGCACCTCTTCATACACAAACCTTCGCCCACCCCCCTCGCGTCGAACACCCCGTTCCAAGGCTAGACGCGCATGGGCAAAACTTTGATGGAAACCGCGGACTCCCGGCACTGCACCCGCAATCCCCCATGAGATGATGACTTCAGGGAGGTGCAATGCCAAAGCTTTGTGCACCTCATCTAAACAGTGGTGAATCATTGTGGGTTCGATGCGTTTGGCAGAGAGAAAATAGGCGAGCCACTCCCCGCGCTGATACGTCACCAATACGCCATAATTGGCACGCTGGGCACTGGCCCGCAATGTGCTTTGGACGACATCGACCAGGGTTTCTTCCCATTGATCACGTGGTTGCCGATTCCATAGGGTTTGACTATACCGATACAGGCCCTCCAAATTTTCCATACGCCCCACCACACAGACGTAATATTGGGTCACGTCGTAGTGCAGGGGCCCTGCAACGGCCAAGAGCTGGTCCCACTCCGCAAATTCCCCTTTAGCTAGTCGCCATACGAAATCGTTTTGGGCACGGTCGTCCGAATGCGTCGTCGTGTTCTCTACCAACACTGCCAGCGCCATGACGTGGCATACCAATTCGCGATCGGCAATGCGGAGCTCTGTCCCCCAACTTGGAGGCCGATGTACCAACAGCGTACCATACCACCGTCCCTGCGAGGAGATAGACAGCAACTCTAAGGCCTGGTAGCGAATCGGTTCGTCAATTGATTGGTGTGCTCGGGATCGGTGAAGCCATGGCTTTAGTCGATCAAACTCTGCGATACATTGCTGAACCAACCCCTGCACCCCGTACCATTGGGCACTTTGTGCGTGATAAAACGCACACGGGACATCCCATAATCGACTTACGGCTTCGACGATGGCATTCAGATCGCCGACGTGTGCTAGACGTTCCAATAATTGCCGTACCGGGTGGGACACCCGTGTCGGTCCCACCGTATGGAGCGAAATCTCTGTGACAACACGCCGAGTAATATCTGAGAACCGTACGTCCCATGGCAAAGCCATCAATGGGAGGTGCCAGCCTTCTGCAGCCGATACAATCTCTTGCGGAATGGATGGCACGTGCGGCCCAATGGCTATCGCAATGCCCGCGGCCCCCGCCTGCATAATCTCTTCAACAAAACATAGCAGGGTTTGGGAATCCTGTCCGCATCCCAATCCGGTGGTGAGCACTAATTCATCACGCCGCACAAAGTCTTCCACTGGGGTCTCAATGACTGAAATCCACTCGACCCGCCGATGATCAAGCCAGTCGTTTCCCGCTAATACGGTGGCTGGGGCCAATACGTCTAGCGATAACACTTCCGCAAGGGTTAGTCCGTTCATAGACACCTCCCCAATATTGACAACACTCTACGGCAGGGTCACCGGATGCGGAGACGCTCGTCGCCATCTGGTATTACTGACGGATGACAATGGCGCAAACGCCGCCACGGTTTTTAGAAACAGGGCTGTACCATCGGATTGCAGTCGAACACACGGTTATAATCTCCCATTATTCGACGCCATACGCCCTTTTCCCTGCTTGAGGCGCGCCTTTAGCTCTGTAAAATGTTCCCAATACCGGTGTTTACGGCCCGGCAAATGGGGGCGATATCGGCATTGCGTCCCGTCAAGATAATGGCGGTAGGTCCCGATAGCTTGTGCCCTGCGCGCAATGCCCAGGCCACAGCAACGGCGGCAGCTCCCTCAACAAACAGTCCTTCTCGAAGGGCCAAATGGACCAACGCTTGTACTATTTCCGCTTCCGACACCAAAACGACATCATCAACCCACTGTTGCACCATAGAGAACGTATAGCGATTATCTAATCCGATGCCTCCTTGGAGGCTATCGGCTAGTGTTTCCTGTTCAGGTAGGGCTACAGGATGTCCCAAACGCAAACTTTCATACATGACCGGGGACCGTTCCATGGAGACGCCGATGATGGTCACGTGAGGGCGTTGTGATTTGACCCAGGCGGCAATGCCTGCAATTAATCCCCCGCCCGAGACAGGAACCACCACTTGAGCCAGATCGGGGACTTGTTCCAAGAGTTCTAAGGCTATGGTACCTTGTCCCGCAATGACCGCGGGGTCATCGAACGGGGCGATGAGGTGTGCGTGCTGATCCCGGACTAAATCCTCGGCGACCCGTTGGGCCTGGTCCTGACTTTTCCCGGCAATCACCGTTTGGACCCCTAACTCTCGCAATTTTTTCACTTTATGCTCGGGCACATGCTGGGAAATACAAATCGTGCCATGGATGCCTAACGTGCGACACAGATGTGCCACCGCTAATCCATGATTTCCGGTCGAATACGTCACAGCCTTGGATGTCCGGTCGGCTGCACAATACTCGATCAGGGCATTAGCGGCCCCACGAATCTTAAATGCTCCCATCGGCTGGAATTGCTCACATTTCAACCAGACCGATTGCCCTAACCGATCAGACAACCATGGCGATGGCACGACCGGTGTGTGCGTAACAAAGGGCTCAATGCGGGATGCCGCAAGGCGGATGGCTTTCTCCCAGTCCTGAAGGCTATTCATCGTTACGTCCTTGGGGCACGGACAAATTAAAACACACGACTTTGGGCTCGGTCATGGCTTCGGCCGCAAATCGCACTCCTTCGCGCCCTATTCCTGAGCCTTTGACTCCCCCGAAAGGCATCGCATCGATCCGATAGTCACTGGAGTCGTTGATCATTACCCCGCCTACGCGCAAATCTTTGATGGCGTGAAATGCGCGGTGAAGGTCGCGCGTAAACACCCCTGCTTGGAGGCCATAATTGACACGATTGGCTTGCGCAATGGCCGAGGTTAAATCGTCGACGGGTATCAGGCATGCTACAGGGCCAAAGACTTCCTCTTCGAGAATCATGGTCCCTGCTGGCACGTGATCGAGCAACGTCGGTGCATAGAAATTGCCTTCGCGGTATCCTCCCGTCAATATCTTCCCCCCACGGCTTTGCGCATCCTTGACCCAATGCTCTATGCGGGTCGCCTCCTGGGAATTAATCAAGGGACCCATATCCGTCGTTTCATTCAGCTTGTCTCCCATCCGGATGGCTTCAGTTCGCGCCACCAACTGATCCCTGACGGTGTGATACACACGTTTCTCCACCAAGATGCGTTGTACTCCTAAACAGTTCTGACCTGCTGCCCAAAAGGCTCCTGACACCGTAGACTCCACTGCGCGATCCAACTCCGCGTCGGCCAAAATAATCACCGGGGAATTGGACCCCAATTCCATTGCGATTTTTTTTAAGCCTGCCTGCCGCGCAATGGCGGTCCCCGTTTTCAGTCCTCCGGTAAAGCTCACCATGCGTACGGCCTCAGCTGACGTCAAGAGTGCGCCAATTTCCTGAGCCTCTCCTGTAATCACGCTCAAAACGTCGCCGGGAAGTCCGGAGTCGTAAAGGAGTTCGGCGAAGCGCAAGGCACTTAACGGTGTGTCATTCGATGGCTTGAGAATGACAGCGTTGCCAGTGGCAATGGCTGGCCCGACCTTATGGGCTACTAAATTGAGGGGATCGTTAAATGGCGTGATAGCGGTGATAATGCCCACGGGATCACGCTGCCAATACCCCATCCGCGAATCACTGCCCACGGATTGGTCGAACCGGATTACTTCGCCGCCGATTCGTCGGGCTTCCTCGGCGCTCAACCGCAAAGTATCGACACACCGTGTCACCTCCTTGCGGGCTTCTCGGATCGTTTTACTACTCTCCCGGGCGATAAGTTCAGCAAAGGCTTCGTGTTGGGCGGCCAGTCGATCGGCACACTCCTGCAAAATTCTCATGCGTTCATGAGTGGGCATATGGGCGGCAATCGCTGCCCCCGACTCGGCCACTCGCACGGCGTCGCGTGCGTCTTCCCGCTGCGCCAGAGGCACAGCCGCTATCACCGCATCCGTGCCCGGGTCACGAATCTCACGCAGGTGGGTTGAAGTCCGTGGCTTCCCTCCAATATACATCGGCCACGTTTCTTTGAGCAACATGCCTGCCATGGTGTGTTGTCCTCCCTCCCAGTTGACTTTTAAATGGTTCCACGAACTAAGTTGATACAATCGACCAACAACGCATAGCCTGTCTCGACTCGACCTGCCCCGGCACCCACCACAGTCACGGAGCCAGCTAGATCGCCATCAAAAGTAATGGCGTTGACAGCGCCGGCTATCCCAGCCAGGGGGTCGGTTAACGCAACCTCTTCGGGGCCCACCGATGCCCGAATGCCATGGGATGTCGCATCAATGCGAGCGATAAGCTTAAAACGTGTCTCGCGTTGTTTTGCCGCCATAATATCCCTGGGGCTTATGGTACGAATGCCTTTGCAGGGGATGGCGGTACGGTCTATTGATGCGCCGAGAAGAGTACGGGCTAAGATAAGCGTTTTCAATTGGGCGTCCCACCCGTCGACATCGGCCGTGGGATCGGCTTCAGCGTACCCCCGCCTTTGCGCTTCTTGCAGCGCCTCATCAAAGGTGAGGCCTACTTCCATTTGCGATAAGATAAAATTACTGGTTCCATTTAAAATGCCGCGAATGCTCCGAATGTGATTACCGACGAGAGCAGTGTTCACCAGACGCAAAACGGGCGTGCCACTCATGACGGTGCCTTCGAACAACAACCGGCATTGCTGACGATCTGCAAGTTGCGACAATTCGTCGTAGGCAAGGGCAATGGGGCCCTTATTAGTCGTTACCACATTTTTCCCGCGACTAAGTGCTTCACGGCAATGGGTCAGCCCCGGTTCGCCGTCGCGCACATTTGTCACCGTGGCTTCGAGAATGGTTTGAGCATTACTTTCACGAATCGTTTGCAGGCTGTCCCATCCCCGGATGACGAGCGGGCCATCCGGATAGTGGTGTAACGTACCCGTCTCTTCCATGGCAGTCATCACGTCTGCTAAATCCAGCCCGTGTGGACAATAGATCGATCCTTTGACCGCATCACTGATGGCGACGACTACGAATTCTATCCCATGGCGACGAGCAATGTCGGCACCCCGACGGAGCAAAATTTCCACGAATCCTTGGCCTACGGTACCAAAGCCGATTAACGCCAATTTGTGCACCACTGTGTGTCCCTCCTTGGAATTGTTACCGGGACGGATTGTCCGACAGATACCGTCGAATGGTCTCCGTCATGATGGCTGTCCCTAGCGGCAATGCGTCTTCGTCCAGCAGAAATTGGGGAGAATGCAAGCTTAGTCCGGTGGTATTAGGGGGGGCACATCCCAAAAAAAACAAGGCGCCGGGCACGACCTGCGTCATAAATCCAAAATCTTCTCCTCCCATGCCAAAAGGTCCTGTGTGTACGGGGTTTGTGCCGGTGATGTCACGAATTACGGCGGCCAACTGTTGGTTCGCTGCGGGTGCATTTATGACCGCGGGTTCGCCTCGATCAATCCGTAAATCATAGGTTCCGCCTAAAGTCTGGGCAATAGCCACGGCATGCTCCAATTCGGCAATAAGGCGTTCACGCACTGGCGCGGTGTAGCTCCGAAGGGTTCCTTCCAGTGTGACCCGATCAGGGATGACATTGGGTGCAGTGCCTCCCATCACTCGGCCCACGGTAACTGCCGCCGCGTCCAGGGGGGATATCCGACGCGCAACAATCCCGTGAATCGCCTCTAAGACCGGGATCATGAGCCACACGGGATCCAGGGATAAGTCGGGATACCCCGCGTGTCCTCCATGACCCTGGATCTCTGCGTAAAAATTATCCACGTTTGCCATGCAGGGGCCGTCGTGAAGTCGCACGGTCCCCACAGGGTGAGTGGGATCCAGATGCAGTGCGAGGATTAGGTCGACATCCTGAAGCACTCCCGCGTCGACCAGATAGGGGGCTCCTGTTTGGCCGTCGGAGTTTGCGGTTTCTTCTGCTGGTTGAAAGATCACCGTGACGCGGCCGGAAACCGTTTCCTGCTGCAGAAGTTCTGAAAGCAAAACGGCGGTACCCAGACCAATGGCCATGTGCCCATCGTGTCCACACGCATGCATTACTCCCGGTGTCTCTGAACGGAAGGGAAGCCCTGCGGGTTCTACAATGGGCAGGGCGTCCATATCTGCTCGGATAGCAATATGGCGTCCTTGTTTTTTCCCGCCAATGCGTCCGACCACTCCCGTCGTGCCACCGACATCGGTTGCTACCTCCATCCCAGGGAGGGCCCGTAAGATCTCGCTGATATAGAGAGCGGTCTGGTGTTCCTCAAACGACAGTTCTGGATGCTGATGCAAGTGGCGTCGCCAGGCGGAGAGATGTGGCATCAAAGCCCGTGCACGGAGCCATATATCTCGGCTCCGGTGGCTGTCATGATCGGATGCTAAGCTCATGGGTCACCCGCTCCAGTCCTTGGTGCAAATCGGCGATAAGATCGGCCGCATCTTCAATGCCTACGGAGTAGCGTACGAGACTTTCGGGAATTCCCAAGGCAGCACGCTCTTCTGCCGTCAGTTCCACATGGCTTGTGGTGCGCGGCGGACCAGCCGTCGTTTCTACGGCTCCTAAATTGGCGGCCAAATGGGCATAGTGCAGACGGGGCAATAAAAGACGCACGGCATCGAATCCCCCTTTGAGGGAAAAGCTCAGCACTCCACCAAAATCCCGCATCTGTTTTTTGGCGATGGCATGGTTCTCATGGTCTGGCAGGCCAGGGTAAAAGACCTGGTCAATCGCGGGGTGGTTGGCTAACATGCTGGCAATTTTTAGAGCTGACGCCGACTGTTGACGCACTCGCAAATGCAGGGTTTTCATGCCGCGTAGTAGAAGATATGCGGACATCGGGTGCAAGGTTGCGCCGTTAATTTCCCGGTAATGATAAATTTGTTGAACCAGGTCTGCGTTTCCGCACACGACCCCCCCCAGAGCATCGGCATGGCCTCCCAAAAATTTTGTTGCGCTGTGAATGACAAGGTCGGCTCCGAGGGCCAAGGGCTGTTGATTGATCGGGGTTGCAAAGGTATTGTCCACGATCACTAAAGCACCCGCGGCGTGTGCGGCATCCGCTAATTGCCGCAAATCGACAATTTTTAGAGTCGGATTAGTGGGGCTTTCCAGATACAAAATTTTCGCGCCCTGCTGCACCTCACGGATGATCCACGCGTGGTTTGTGGTTGGACACAAGCTTGCATGGATGCCAAAGTTTGGCAAGAACTCACTAAAGATCTTGTTGGTTCCGCCATAAGTGTCGACGAGCGACACTACGCGATCCCCAGGGCGTAATAGGGTAAACAGGGTATTACTAATAGCCGCCATCCCTGTTGAAAAGCTCGTGGCCGCTTGCGCACCTTCTAAGATCCGCACTTTCTCTTCAAATACATGCACTGTGGGATTGGTATTCCGTCCATAAATGTGTCCTGGACGCGTCCCTAAGGCCACCTCATGCCATTCATCCAGGTCATCATAACCATAACCCACACTGTGCACCACGGGCACCTGAGTCGCTCCTTGCAGTAAATATTCGTCTTCTCCGCCCCAAACCGCTCGGGTGCCTAGATGGGTTGTCGGTGTGTTTCCTCCGCGCATTGCTCACCTCTCCTTAAGACGCTGGGCCGTTCACCAAAGCCCACTGTTTATAGTCATGCACGCGTTCTAGCGCATAGACAGCAATCATTGTGTCCTGGACGCCCGTGCCGGTCAAATCACAGACGGTGATGTGGTCCCGATGGGTACGCCCAAGAATTTTCCCCGCAGTAATGTCTCCCAACTCGGTGACATCGACGGGGCGAATATACCCGGCATCATACGCATGATGCAACTCGCCCAGTCGCAAGCATTGGGCGGTGACATCGCAACACACCTTGTCTGCGAGGCGAAAGATTTGGGGATCGAGTTCCTGCTTGAATTCGGCATCCGACCCCATCGCTGTAATGTGTAAACCCGGATGCAACCATGCGGCATCAATGAGGGGCTGGGTCGCCGGTGTGCAAGACACTACGACGTCTGCCTCCCGTACCACCGCCTCCGCCGACGCAGCCACGTGAACATCGACTTCCAATGTGTGGTGCATCTCTTCGGCAAACCGTTGGGCATGGTTACGGTGCGGCGAAAAGACCAACACGCGATCAAATTGCCGCACCAGGCGCAATGCGTGCAATTGCCCACGCGCCTGAGTTCCCGATCCCAGGATGCCCACGGTATGAATGGGATCGTTAGCCAAGTACTTGGCTGCGATCGCACCAGCTGCAGCGGTGCGTACGTCGGTCAAGTAACCCTGGTCTAAGAGCAACGCCTCGGGGTACCCGGTTATGGCACTCAGCACGACCATAAGGCCACTACTGCTGCGCAATCCCTTGACGGTGTTGTTAAAAAATCCTGAGGACAACTTGATGGCAAATTGATCTAGACCCTCGACCCAGGCCGCCTTCACATCCACTTCCCCGTTTTGTTCTGGAAATTCCATGCGCATAATCGGCGGCGTTTGCACGGTCCCTTGTGATAGCTGGGTGAACCCGTCTTCTATCACAGTCACCGCCGCTGCATCTAATGGCACGGCCGCGCGGAGCTCATCTTCTAAGACGATTTCCATGTCCATTGCCCTCCTTTCGGGTTAATCGTTAATGACCAAGAGTTGTCGCTCGACGTCTGTTAACGTCTCAACGCCACGGGGGGTGACCCGAAAGGGTTCGCTGATTTCCAGGCCATACCCGTCCAGCCACATCCCCGCAATCAGGTGGAACACCATGTTAGGCTGCAATACTGTGAGATCACCGGACCGCAAGCTCGCCGTATGCTCTCCCCAATCGGGCGGGTAATTTAGGCCAAAAGGATATCCTAAACGGGATTCTTTAAAATAGCCGTGACGCTTTAAATGGTGTTGCCAGGACTCCTCTACTTCCCCGCAGGTAATCCCCGGTCTGACGGTATTCAACGCCGCGTTCACCCCATCGACCACCACTGCCGCCAGACTTTTCAAATGGTGTGATGCGGGGCCGATGACCACACTGCGAGACAGAGGACAATGATAGCGCCGCACACATCCCGCAATTTCAATATTGACGGCATCCCCCATTTCATAACGGCGGTCGGTCCAAGTCAGGTGGGCGGCACTGGTCCGAGGCCCAGACGGGATTAAGGGGACGATGGCGGGATAATCGCCCGAAATGGTATGTGTGCCACGAATTTGTGACCGAAAAATTTCTGCGGCGGCGTCGCATTCTCGCACCCCTGGTTTTATGACGTGAAGTGCTGTGTCCATGGCTTGCGTTACGATGGCGGCTGCCTGTTGAATATAGTGAATTTCCTGATCCGATTTTATTAAGCGTACCCAATTCACAAGCAACGTGGCATCCTTTAATGTTGCGTGGGGTAATTGTTCTTGAAGCCGTTGGTAGGATCGCGCCGTGAAATAATAGGCGTCCATTTCCAGACCAATAACTCCTTCAAGGAGATGTTCCTCAGCAAGCACTTGGGCCACATAATCCATGGGATGTTGTGTCGGTGATTGCACATAAGTGTCTGCGTAGGGTCTAATAGCTTCGTCCCGCATCCAGCACGTTAACCGGGCCCCATTGGCATCCTGGGCACGTCCAATCCATAGGGGCTCGTCTTGATGCAGGGCTACAATAATTGCTTGGGGTACATAAAACGACCAGCCATCATAGCCTGTTAAGTAGTTCATATTGGCTGGATCCGACACGACGAGCACTGCTAGTCCTTGTTGGTCCATGCGGTCTTTGACATGACGCAAACGGGTTTGATATTCTTCGACGGCAAACGGCAACACTTCAATCACTCCCTTACGCCAACTTCACGAATCACTGTTATCGTAATGGCTGGCCCGTGACGGTACTAGCCGTCAAATGGTAAGAAAATAGTGAGGTGCCTGATTATACACGCTGAGAAACGAAGGGTGGTAATAAGGGCATTTTGGTAGTTGAGGCCAGGATTCATGGAAATTCTCAAGAAACAAAACGTTGGTTCGTGTCCAATAAGCCTTGCGGTGAAGGCCTGGTCAGCAAAGATGCCGAGCTTGACCTCCGTCACATGCCCCGGATTAGTGGTCGTGCAGATTCACGTGTTTCGTGGAACCAGTCCCGCTTGAATGAAGGGGTTAAGTCGGAGTCCGCATGGGCTTAGAATTATGGAGATGATCGGGAGTGTGTCCCCCGCCGAACTCCTGAAGGCGGGTGAGTTCGACCCATTCGATCCACGATGATTGGGCCATTTGACCCCTGACGGCATACGGATATCGGGTTAGGATTATTTGTGAACCGATTCACAAATCTATTGATCCCAAGAAGGTGTGGAATATGCGTCAACCGATTACGTTGTCCTCTCAGTCATCCATAGATTCTTCCATCGGCAGTTCACGGAATTTGCGGCGGGTGCAGTGGTTACGATTATCGCTGGTATTCTTTGCTTTACTCGACGTTGCCGCGCACATTTTTGCCTCGCCTGGTGCTACACCGATAGTCTCCTATTGGATTGACATCGAAACGGCGTCATACGGACTTATTGCTGTGATTTATTTGCTCGGCCTCCGAACCTATTATGGACCCCCAGTGCTGTTTACCGCCTATAATATGACCATGTATTTTCTTTCCGGCTTCCTGGCGTTGCCATTTGGTATTAACCACACGCCATTGACAGGGCACTTGCAGTTTCTCCAATATTCTTTTGGTCGGGGCTTTTCTTTGATGGCGTGGCTCTATTTGCTTGTCGTGGGTCTTATTCTAATGCGATTGGACCCCGGTTCACGTCTCAACGATCTTTTAAAGCAGTCTTGAGAGAAGAGGCCGACCTCGAAAGAAGTCGGCCTCTCAGTGTATGGTGCGTGCAGTGTTTCCGCACGCCGCTACCTAACTAAGCGTCTTGCCGTGCCTTATAATCGTAAACTGTAGAACATGGAACAGCATTTATCACCAGCCAAGATACTCGGCGTGACGCCCAAAATCTTACGGCGTTGGGAACACGCCCAAATCATTCCATTCGTACCCCCTCGGGATGTCGCCGCTATTGGATCGATGAGATTCGGCGGAGTTTAATGATGCGTTCTGCAGCAATCGGCAGACGCTTGATACCACGTGAAATTGTGACCAAATTGTTACAACTGCCTGAGAATTAGCTAAAACATCCCGCGATTAGATTGCACGAAAAAAAGCCCTATGGTAAGGTGACCGCGTGGATGCGGAGGGCTCCCAGGCCCCCGCAGGAAGTGATCAGAAAGGAGGTCTAGCAAGCCCACGTAGAGGTTTGAAAGGATGTGACCCCATGGCATACCTCTTTCGCAATTGTCACCAGGACTTACGATATAAAACTCCGTCACGCAGTTTAGATTCACCTTCCCGTCTCTTCCCTAGACGAATACCTTGAGACGGAGGGGTGCTTCGCTTTGCCGAAATCGTCTACACCACAGTCTGCCGCCCAAACTCGGGTACTGGGGCTGGATGTGTTGCGCGGCGTGGCTGGATTGAGTGTGCTCATTTTCCACGCATTTCTGATTGAACCCACCCACCAGGGATGGTGGATGCGGTTTATAGGTCAAGGAGCCGAGGGGGTCGGGCTGTTTTTTATTCTCAGTGCGCTGACATTAGGGTTGAGTTGGGATGCGCACGCCAAAAAGGGTATGGCCCAGTCCCGCTGGGCTTTTTGGACGCGCCGATTTTGGCGCATTGCTCCATTATATTATATCGCCTTGCTTGTCGCGGCTTTGTTCACCCGGGGCAATGTGCAATTTGCTCCCCGTGCTATGGCACACAATCCGTTCACCTGGGGGAGTCTTCTCGCACACCTATCCTTTCTCTTTGCCTGGATTCCTGCGTACCAAAATTCGTGGATTGGCGTCGGTTGGTCGATTGGGACGGAAATGTCGTTTTATCTGCTGTTTCCCTGGATTGTCGAAAAAGTGATCCCACGTGTTCGACCCGAAGGGTTGGTGGGGATCGGACTGGCGCTCGTGTGGGGATGGCCATGGTTTTTGACGCATCTCCCCTTCATGCAATGGCCTGGGTGGACAGGGGCGTTTCAATTATGGTCATTGCCACGACAATTTATCTGGTTTGCCATCGGATTGTGGATTTGGAAACGGTCTGGATGGAAACCCCACAGCGGCCTCTGGGCGCTTTTGTGGATCGCGTTAACGCTTTCCCTGGCCAACGAAAGGTGGATCAATCCGCAAACGGAATTGTTGGTCTGGGTGTTCCCTCTGGGGCTGTTAGTCTGGTTGGTGTTTCATCAGCATTGGGCTATGCGTCTTTTCAGCCGTAGTCGTCTGTTAGCGTATGTGGGGATCCGTAGTTATAGCCTGTACTTGTGGCATTGGCTGATCTTGCAGGCCGTCCTCTTGCGGTTTGTTCCTGACATGCACATGACCGGGACAGAGGGATTGCTTGTGCGTGTCGCCGTTTTACTCCCGTTGTCCCTGGGCGTATCGGTGGTGAGCTACCGCTTTATTGAGCAGCCCGGGATTCGCTATGGTAGGCGATGGATCGCACGGCACGCGGTACTGCGGAGCACATCCTCCAGTGGCAATGGCGGAGAATCCCTTTCCGATTCCCGCTAGAAAGGAAATGCCAGGGGTGCTGTGGTCAGCGGCTACCGATCGATACCGGCGGGCAATGACCTCATGCCCCCGGTATCGGTCGTTTCACGCCTTAGGCCTATTGGGGCCTCGTGTAGGGTTGTTGACCGCATTGGTTTAGTTCCAGGACTTGTCCTCATCGCATGGCTTTCATAGCTCGTAGGATCTCGAATAGACCAACGCTACCGCTGTACTGACACTGCGCCCCGTTATTTTGATCTCTGCGAGTCTGACGGACCCGTCACGGAAATTATCGGCTTACGCTAAACGTCGCGGGATTCGACCACTGGCCTGGATGGAATTCCGATTGCACCCAGTATTGTTTGCCCGCTTGGCTCGTGATCTGTACGGATTGGTCGGACACCACCGGAACGTTCGTAGTAGTGGTAAACCGAGCGTATTGATTGAAGTCCAATGATGCCGCCGTCGGATATTGGCCTTCAATTCGAATGACAAAATGGCCATGCTTGGGGCTACGAGCTGGTGGGATGAAGGGGAAAGCCATCTGGCCGTTGCTTAACACCACCGGTGCCATCATTTGTGGCATGGCGTCTGCAGTTGGTTTGCCTACCGACCCCAACGTTACGGTCCCGAGGACGGTCCCCCCGGTGGACACAGTGGCCACCACGGGACCCGGAGCCGCCTCCTGGGAGGTATTGAGAACCAGACCCGTGAGAATTGCCTCCGATGGTACCGCGCTTCGCGTCACAATTGGCAAGGTCACTTGGTTGGCTGACACGGTGGATGGTGCAAATTGCACGCCTTGATCACTGGGATTGCTAATCCGTGTACTGCCCACAGGACTAGAGTGTTGCGCAAATGTCACACCACGTCCAGTGGGCAATGTCAGCGTGAGGTTTTGGTCCAGCACTCCGGCACGGTTTTCTTGAATGGTGACCGTTGCCCCCACTTGATGGGTTTCGCCTTGGACAAAATATGGATTGGTCGAGGTGTGTAGTGTCGCTGCAGTCGACGCTGATGAGGCAACAGGTTTTGTTGACGGAATAATCGGGGTAGCGTTCAACTGGGTATCATACCCTGGCAATGTCTGCACAGAGATGGCTAGCGGTGTAAATCGCGGGGTTGGGGGACCAAAAAACGCCGCCATCGTATGAACCGCTGGATCGGCGGCGTGGCCTAAATAGCCAAGATGCCAACCCGCTTCGATCGTTTTTAAGATGGAGTACTCATTGTACGGGGTAGCCGAGACCACATGATGGGGCGTATTCGTGATGACTAGCGCTAATGTATGACCGCCACCGTCAACGCCCCCCGGAAACAAGAACTGTGGATTGCCGGAAAGATTGGTGCCTGCTGGCACCACAGGACTGCCAGGAGCTTTCGTATTGTGGGATAACCAAAACCCATCTGCCGGCATACTCGCATCATAACTGGTTTCATCGAATGCCACAAAGATTGCGCTCGAACCCGTATGCCATGCCTTAGAGTGCATAATTTTGGGGATCCACGTAGATAAAAATTGATTGCCGCCATTTTCCAATTGACGATCCGCCGGTGAAGCCCCGCCGGGTCCTGCTCCCTGAAAAGAAAATTGTCCGGGTGATCGGTACCCTCCTTCCATGTTGCCAATACTATTGGGCGCAATCCAGACAAAATTCGGGACGTGATTGGTAGCCAGATCGGTGGTCAATTGGCGCAACGGATGCAAGTGTGCCACTCTTTGCGGATTTTGGGCAATGTCCGCAAACCGGAGGAACGTACTATGCCCATGTTGGTAATTATAGTACGGGTTCTGCGTTGTGGAAACACGCGAGTGTTGGTAAAATGCGCCCCACGACAAATGATGACGCATTAATTGGTCGACTAAATTGGTTTGGGTTAATCCAGTGGTTTGGCTTTGGGGCAACTCGGTCCCTGCGGTGGTGCCACTAAGCAGTGCCACACGGTCGGCCACGCTAGGATTGGACACGCCGTAATATTGGGTAGCCAATCCATACTTTTCAGCCAATTGGTGAAGGTATGGCACATCATGTTCGTACATCAGGTCGTTGTAACTGTGATTTTCCATGACAATCACAAAGATATGGCGAAAATAGGGTACGGTGGCGGAAGTGGGACGCGGATTGGCGGCCCTTACAGGAATCGTTGGCAGTAGGAGTAATCCAGCCACCGCCATTGTGGCAGTAGCTGCCCGCAACTTTGTCCATGAAGAGAATCGCATCATTGTCATACACTCCTTTCAAACCGAACTTCTCACAGAATAGCATGGGGATTCGGATTGTTCAACCGGATTTTGGGCGCTTTTCTATGAAGAAGCTTGCCTTATGGCTACTA
>PXYW01000039.1:21856-25596 GCA_003023695.1 Sulfobacillus benefaciens
GCTGCGGAGAAGTAGGATGTTATTGCCGTACTCCACAGTATCCTCGACATCCTGTCGCGGGACATGTACGAGACAGAGAAACGGCAGACCAACGAACCTACGGGGCTTGCCCCGGGTGAGAGTCAGTGACACCGATTGATGGAAACTCCCCAAGTATACCCCACAAAAAAGGAGGACGATGGCATGCAACGAGGGCTCCGGACCTTTTCGACCGTTGGATTGGCGATCGCTTTTTCAGTGGTTGGAGTGACTACCGACGGACATGTTGGATCGTCATTGCGTGCGACGGTCTACGCGAGCAGTGTGAAACACACAAATCACCAAAATTCCGTAGCTAAAAACACGGCGATCCCCGACTTTAAACACGTATTTATCATTATGCTGGAAAACCATAGTTATCAGGATGCGTTTTTTGAAAATGATATGCCCTACCTCCGCTTTCTTGCCCGTACCTATGGGTTTCCTACGGAAATGTACGGCATTACCAATCCGACGGTGCCCGACCGCGTAGGCATTTTGAGCGGACGGGGACGGACCATTGGCGATAACGTACATAAGGGGCAATTGACTTATCCCAATCTCATTGACCAATTGTCTGCCCACCACCTCTCTTGGGGTGCATACTATCAACACACGGAAACCTCAACGGATGCTCATCCGGTCTATAATTTCGGCGACAGCACCTTTAACTTATTTCAGGATATTTATTCCAATTCCCGCCGCCAAGCGGATTTTCACACCCTGCCCGATCTTGCGCAAGCATTAAAAACGGGAAACGTGCCAAATTTCGTCTGGATCGGCCCTAATTTCATCACCAACTCACACGGAACCGGAAGACCGGGACCGTATCAATATACCTATCAGGGTGCCGGCACTGGGGGAGCGTCGCCACACGATACGCGTCTTGAACAACTAGCCAACGCCTTTTTGCAGACGTGGGTGCCGCGTATCATGGATTCTCCCCTATGGCACTCAGGACCCTCCGCCATTTTCATTACGGAGGATGAGACAAGCTATGATGCAAGCATGCCCCAAATTGGCGAATGGGCTTCCAACTTAGGTACGGCTGGTAGTCCCGTGGTGCCCGCCGGCACAATTTTGGGTGGCAATTCCGCCTTCCCATTTCCAGGCGGAGTTAATGGCGGCGGCCGCATTCCCGCTATCGTGATTACAAACACTGCCCAACATGTGATATCGGCAACGCCCTTCAATCAGTTTTCTATCTTAAAAACCATTGAAAGCGCTTGGCATCTCGGGTATTTGGGACAGGCAGCCAATCCTTCGGTATCCACCATGAGCGTATTTTTTCACGGAGGAACCCGACCGCAAGGTGCTCACGCGACCCCTTGGTCTACGGGAGCCCCTCCGTACGCGACCACACGAGCTACATGGTCCACCACGCCCTACATGCCCGCTTTTCCTCCAGCAGAAGTTACAACCACTGACGCAACGGTATTGCCATCCGCAGATCCCCACCTTAGTGCTGGGACCAAAGGTCAGGCCGCGGCCAGTTTGGAATTCTTTATCACCAATCATCCCCAGGCCATTACCCACGATTTGACGATTACCTTAACTGGGTCGCACGGGGTTACTTTTGCGGGTCGTTCTACGCCAGTAGGCACTACGGCTGTAGCCAATGCCGATGAAAACGCCACACAATTTGGCCCCAGCAACGTTACACCCGATACAGTGACAGTGCCTATCGCCAATACCGGGACAGTAGCGGAAAGGCTCTATCTCACCGGATTAATGCTCAATGTGGCGGACGGTGCATCCTTGGGCCCCGTAAAGGCTGCGGTATCGGCAAATGGAATCTCTTTGGGCACCGTAGTTTTGGGCACGGTGGGGCGTCCTGCCGTGCGACGGAGTCCAAATTTATTAGCCCCGGTGATCCGATCGGGATCCGTAGAGATCCGGTTCGTGCCTCCGTCGTCAACGCCGCAAAACGTAAAGTATGAAATTGAAATTGAGGGACAAGATCCTGCGACAGCCATTAGTCCCGATCTTTTGGAACAGAAATACGTCGCCTATACGTCCGCGGACAACGTGATCGTATCTAATGGGGCAGCCGAGTTGACTTCGTTGGCGGGCAAACTGTACTGGGTACGGGTACGCGCGGTGCGTGGCAGTGGACGCGGATTCCAAGCGCTGAGTGCTTGGAGTGCGCCCTTGCCTTTGACGGCACTGCCTGGACCCTTGCCGTCCGGCGTGTCATAACCTCTCCAGAAAAAGATCGCAGAGGTGCCTCGAAGGACCACGAAGGTTGCTAGTTCGCAACCTTCGTGGTTTACGTTGTGGCAATCGCCAGAGAACTGCGATGACCGGAACTCTTAAGAAAAGCCGTACAATAATTGACGACGGTAATGTAATGGCATACATTGGGATGACGTCGATGGTTTATGAATATGACGGCGGGCGGATTTTAGACCGGTACGGGATTTTTCATCAACTTGTTGACAGGAGGGACGCACCTTGGTAAATACGAATCGTCTTGGGGAAGCGCGTTGGACGCGAAAAACCACTTGGATGTTTATCTCTTTTGCGTTGGGATTGGCTCTGGAATCTTACGTATTTGCATTGGCCTCTATCGCTATCTATTGGGTGACCATGCCGAAGGCGTTAGGCGAATTACTGCTCGCGTGGGCCCCGATCTGGCTCATTGTTGGCATCATTCTTGCCGGTCCGTTTTCGGACAAATATGGACGCAAAGTGACATTGTATGCGACGTTAGCCCTGTATGCCCTCGGCGGCATCGTCTTGTTTTTTGGCAACAGCTATCTCGTGATTCTGATTTCCCTGGCGCTCATGCTCATCGCGGGGGGTGGCGAAATGAACTCAATCATGGTCGCGAGCCACGAGCTCATGCCTCGCAAACATCGCGGCAAAGCCACTATGATGATTATAAACGGCATTAACTTTGGGGGTACGGTGCTGGCCATTTTAGCGTTAGCCACTGCGGCGATTACGGGGAAGGCTGCCATTGCCGTTCAGCGGGATGTGGTGGCGATCGCCGTGTTGATCGTGGTCGCCATTTTGTTTGCCACCCGGGTGAGCATGCCCGAATCGTTCCTGTGGCTACAAAAAAAGGGCCGTACTGAGGAACTGGACAAAACCGTCACGTCCTACTTCGGGCCCGATGTGTATGCCGATGCTGTGGTCCAGGAAGTCGCCGAGTCAGCTGCGCCCCCACGGCGCCCCGTTAGCACTGGCTATCTTTGGTTCACCATGATTATCATGATCATTGTAGCGGCCGCCAATACCATCGGCTTTGGACTGATGGCGTATGCCTTGGCGTTCGCCTTTTTCCCGCATCTGCAACCGGCCATCCTGGCCGTTTTCGAAGGTGCGGGATTTGTCATCGGATTTCTGGGGCTCATTGCGGACCGTGTATCCCGTAAAAAATTTCTTTTCTGGAGTTTTCTCGGAACCTTTGCCATGACGGTCATTGTCGGCCTCACGACGAAGCTCTGGCAACACGACATGACACTGTTTTGGGTCTTGCTGATCATTCTCGCAGGGGTCAACTCGTTGTGCTATTTGACCGAGGATACCGTCAAAGCCGAGGTGTGGCCGACCTTACACCGGGGTACCCTAACGGCCATCGCGCGATTCATCTCCATTGGACTATATATCCCCACTATTTACATCACCGCCAACATGTCCCCCTCGCACTACATCCTGTTTAATGCGGCCGTGTGGCTGGCGGGAACGCTGGCAGCCGCCGCGTGGCTCATCTGGGG
>PXYW01000039.1:25700-28634 GCA_003023695.1 Sulfobacillus benefaciens
CAGGACGTCCACAAAGTGGACGTCCTGCCATGAGGATTTCGTCCTCCAAATCTTTGGCCGCGTCCTTGGCTTAGCTTACGCGGCTTACAGGATGCCATCTATGGTGCTCATGAAAGCTGATGCTTTGCGACGAATTCGTTGGAGTGCATTATCCACGCGCTTATACGAAATTTCTAGTCTAGTGGCTGTTTGGATCAGGGAGTGTGTGACCAACAGATCGCAAAAGACGCGCCATTCAAGGTCTGATAGTTGCACTGAAAGCACTGTCACCAAGTCGTGAATTAATGCCTTTTGGACGACTTGCTCCTCTGGTGTAGACTCCGACGCGATTAACCGATCCGCAAGCGTATGCGGGACGCTGTCTTCTTGCGATAAGGGTTTCGCCATCGATATCGCGGTATCCAAAGTCCGGCGTTTGAAACGTTGGGCGTACTTGATCGCATCATTGAGGCGACGGCGTACCACTATCTGTACCCATGCTCGAAAAGGGATCGGACTCTGAGGCTCATACTGCAAGGCAGCTTGCCACAAACCCACATGAGCAATCTGCAGTAAATCGTCTAGATCGCTACCAGGTAAAAAATATTGTTGTGCCTGAAAGCGTAGTCTATTGGCATAACGATCCAACAGAAGACTAAACGCCTCCTCATCTCCGGCCTTTACGCGAGTCACTAGGCCCTCATCTGTTTGATTATCGACAGAACGTGATGTGCACACTGCTAAATTCATAGTTCTTATGACACTCCCCCATGCCCTTTGGCTAGCACGATGCTAAAAACTCTTAAACGTTGCAGGAAACTATATGATGGATAACAGGAAAACTTAAGGACTTTATCAAAGGGGGAAACATTCGGAGCTTTGGTCTTCCTCGGATAGAATTTCTTCGCCCGAAAATCCTCTAAGACAATAATTCGACGACGGCGACATTTTTCATCTCATTATACTACAGTGGTTCCATCGTATAAGGAATTTTGACCCCTAAAGGTCACTCAAGACCGGGGTTTTATGGGCGTGTGGTAAGTTTGGCGAGGGCTGAAGCGGTCCGAAGTGACTTCAGGATAGGATCGGATCAGACGCCGAACGCCTAAGGCAATCACACAATGGTCGATATTCCAACTTCCGGGAGTGATCGTGGAACCTCCTTGCCTAAGCCCTCGCGTTATGTGTGTGGACAACCGTTACAAAAAACTTCCCTAAACCTACTCACGGGGAGTTTTCGTCTTATTGTTCGCTCTCTGAACGGCTTTCCACGACAGTCTGCCGTTGCTAGAGTCAGGCCGTTAACGGTGAGTCACATCCTAGACAAGCGATGCGACCTTCACAACCGGCGCTGGGGTTGCCCCCGTGATTTGGGCGTTGCGCTGATCCAAGATCTTTTTAATGGCCTCTTTAGTCATCCACGGTTTGATCTCGGGATCGGTGCTCCGCTTTTAAATCACCTTCGCTGCATTGCCATCGGCGGTATCGACCGTGCCACAAAACACGCACCTGAAATGATCCCCTTTGCGGTTGTCTTTGGCCGTGAAACCGCAATGAGAGCACTCCTGACTCGTATACGCTGACGCAACCGCTTGTCGGCGAGAACCTCTCGCCGTGGTTTTAAAATCTAATCGTTCGGCCAGGACGCTACGCATCCACCAGGACACTTGACGGGACATTGTCTTACCTTGGGCCTTGCCGCGCATATGACTTAAATCTTCGACAATGATCCGTTGCGGTCTCTGTTCCAACACGTCGTTGAGCGCGTGGTTAATTTCCGTGGCAAACGCTGCTCTGGCTTTGGTACGCCGCATGTTTTGTTTCTTCTTGCCCAGATTGTTTCGATGCACTTTCTTGAGGTGTGCCTGGCGTTCTTCTTCACTGACAAACACTTTATTCTTCGCGGCATCACGAATTTGATTGCGCTTCTTGCCTTTATCCGTCACCCGCGCGTCTACCTTAGCGAGGATGCGCCCAAAGTCAGTGCCATAGCGTCGGTTATTCTGATCGGTATAGACTTCCGTGGTGCCCGCATCTAGCGCAATATTTTTGATGCGAGGGGACATCTTCTGGACTTTGACCTTGGTCATCGTATGAATCTCACAGTGATCGGCCGCATACACCACGCGAATAGTCCCACGGATGCCTGCGTTACCCAGAAGGGGTAACACGATACGCTGACCTTTGACAAGACTCGTGAGGCTAATATATTGTTTTCCTTTCTCGATGAACACGCGATAGCTACTGTCGTCCAGCATAGCACTATGCCGATTGTGAACCCGCGGTGGGTGCATCAAGGGATTGCGTATCAAGTGGAACAACCACCGATCGGGCCATTCGCCAGACAGCACCTGGGCCAGTTCAGCATAGGACTTGAATGCCTTAAAGTAGTGGATGCGCGCATTCTCATCCTCCGTGTGCGCGAAGACTTGGCTCTTCCAGTGATTGAGAGCTTTGGCACTCTCCACCCATGCCACCATCGTCGCGACGGCATCAAAAAAACATTGATCTTCGACGTGAATCGGTAACGTATGATGACTGTACTGACGGGCAAATCGGCGCTTGACCTTGCGCGGCGATTGCCAAATGCACCAGTTCTTCGTTTGGGCGAGTTCCACCAGGTACGCATCTTTCTGCTTGGCGTACCGGTCGATGAGGTCATGGAGCAAAACGGCTTTGCGTTTATTCGGTTGTCGGGTCAGCCTCCGCCTGGTTCGCATCATCTTGCGTCGCCTCTTTCATGCGTTCAATCAATTTTTTATTCTTGTGGCTCCGGGAGCCATACCGTCTCGCGGAAAACACCGTAATGATTTCGAGCACGTCCTGCGTCAGTTCTTCTTCGTAGCACATCTCTTCTGATTTATTGACGATCACCACTTCGGTGTGGAACTCTTCACAGAGAGCAAAGACCAGTTCCGCGCCGAATCGCAACAGCCGATCTTTATGGGTGACGAC
>PXYW01000039.1:28721-32011 GCA_003023695.1 Sulfobacillus benefaciens
ACCATGGCCTGTCTTTCCAAGTCGGCTTTCTGGTCGTGACTCGACACACGGGCATACGCGATGGTCACACGATCTGTTTTGGGCAGGGGATGCACGGCCATGTGCGTTAACTCTTCAGACCGATACCGGCGATGTCCGCCCGGCGTTCGCTCGGGTTTCAGACGCCCTTCCGCTTCCCAACGGCGCATGGTGCTTTTAGATACCCCTAAGACTTTCGCTGCTTCTTCTAAACTTAATAGCATATCTAAATCATACTATAAAAATATGATTTAGTGGAGAAAAAGCAATATTTTAGTTACTGATTGAAACCCGTTAGGGTTAGGCGAAGGGAGAGTTTATACTGCTTACAACAAATATATGAGTGAGCATGATAATATGGTATTAGTGCTCTAGGTGATCGATCAATGGATGATCAGTGTGTCAGCATCGACGGACTCCAGAAGTGGGAAAAGCCGCAGGGAGTGTGCATCACGCCGCCGCGTTGGTCATTGGACGGTGCGCCGGGTTGAAAGTGCGCGGGAGAACGCCCCCAAATCCCTACGGCACTGGATGCACGACCGCGATCAATGGATTGACTCTCGCTATCGGGCAAATGATTCGAGTGCCTGGTTAGGGTATCGCAAAACGTTATTCTCCGAATGACCCACATCGCATTCCCCCATCGCCACCACGTGGCGAAAGGAGCGACGGGGTATCCTGAGAGGGCCAGGTACCACCCGTGCGAAGATGTCCGTCCTCGTTCCGCTTCTTCCGGCGGGCACCCCGACGGTGAGCGTAGGTATCGCGACTGGGCGGAAGCCACCCCTGAGCCGACAAATCCTGAGCGGACGGCGGGTCTCATCCGAGACCAGGAAAACCAAACGAGATTATCATAGGTTTTTCTAACCAGGTTTAACGTGGTACGAATCCTTCGTATGAAATAACGGAAAACACCTTGCAGACTAGAACGATAACGTTTGGGAAAGAAGGAGGACGTTTTGCATTTTCACAAAAGGCTCATGGCTTCACCCCTGAACCTAACTCTCCTACACGCACAGAATTCCCCGGAACACCGTTCGATCCGAGAGAATGGCGACGAGATGGGGGTGTGCCCCCTACCGCACCGCTGATGATTCGTCAGGATTCTCTCGGACGGTGGAGTGCGTTTGGCGCGGGATGTTTCTTTGGCATCAATTCTGCCGTGGTGAAATTGGGCACACTGCATGGCGTCTCGATCCTCACCCTGCTGTTAACGCAATATGGGTGTGCGTTAGTGTGGTTTGGGATCAAAAGCCTGCGCACATTGGCAAGAGACCCGTCGGATACTCTGCGCAGTCTTCTCCGGCATCGTGCTCACTGGGTGGCGGGAATCGCCAGTGCACTCACCGGATTACTCTATTACGCAGCGATTGCCACGACACGCCCTAGCATTGCCGCGCTCGGTCTTTTTCAATATCCCTGGATCCTCGTTGTGCTGGCCGCCGTCTTTGATCGCGAACGCGTGACGCGGCGGGCGTTAGGGGTGGTCGGTCTGATCGGGATCGGCACGATCCTGACGCTGGGAACCACCGCTTCCTCCCTCTCCATTCTCGGGCTGATCTTGAGTCTCTTCGCTGCGGGCGCCTTTGCTACGTACCTATGGAGTTTGCAACGGATAGTCCCCACGCCCCGTGCACAGTGGCTGGTCATCGGAATCGCCACCATCATTACCGCATCCTTGGGTGTCATGCACCCTCAGCTCCTCTCCCCTTTGACCGCGATGTCGCTGGTGTTTGGGGTTTGTTCGGCACTATGCGGTCTCATCCTCACATTTGAGCTATTGTCGTTTGCGGCGCGGCAGATTGCGCCCACGGCCCTGGCACCGTGGACCACGGCAGAGCTTCCTGTCGCGGTGGGATTATCCTGGATTCTTTGGGGGCCCGCTCCGCATGTTACGCAACTCCTGGGGCTTGTGCTCATGGTGGGATCCCTTGTGTGGCTGCAATATCACGCCATGCGATCGTTGGTCAACCATTCCTCGCGTTAGGGGCAGGATCTTCGCAGATAAAGCGTAGATGGGGTCGGTGTTTTGCGGAGCCATGGGCTTTTCGTTGCGGGAGACATTCTTGCTCGGGTTTCTTAAAACATATGTTTCAGGTCTAGCCGAGCTCGATCTCGTCGTGTATAGTACCATCAAGTATCCTTCACGCACGCGACAGTAGCATGGGTTCTGCTCTAGGGAGGGGTAATCAGATGGTTCACCAACGACGTAAGGCATCGGGGTCGCAAAAGATTCCGCGGCGTCGGCGTTGGCTCGCATGGATAGCGGGTGGGGCACTCTTAATCGCGATAGGAACTTTCGGGCTCTATCGATACTACCTCAACCCCCAAAATTTCCTACTCACCCCGTCGATTCTTCATCACAACGAGACCAGTAGCAATCCGTCGTTTGGGCACCGGATCACCTTTCTATTGATGGGGAGTTCACTCGCCACTATTAATCACCAGGTCATTACGAACGACAAAGTGCGGGATCGTGCGGATACTATTATCCTCGTGTCGATCAATCCTCATACCCATGCCATTGGTGTCCTGTCCATTCCTCGAGATACCCGCGTATACTTGCCGGGTATCGGACTCACCAAGATTGCAGAGGCCACCTATTTCGGAGGCGTCCATGAAATGGTGCAGGTGGTTCAAAATACGTTTCATGTACCAATCGACTATTACGCCTATCTGAGCATGTTTCAGTTCGAAAAAATCATCAATGATATGGGAGGGCTCACCGTCAATGTGCCCCAAAATGAAGTGTATGAAGCCAACGGCGATCCCTTGGGTATTAATCTTCATAAGGGCGTCCAGCATTTAAATGGCCAACAAGTGTTAGAATTTGCACGGTTTCGGGCCACTAGCTTAGGCGACATAGGGCGTATTCAGCAACAGCAACAACTATTACGGGATATCGCTCGGCAATTACTGACCCCCCAAAACATTCCCCGTTGGCCCCAAATTGCTGGGGATGTCGTCCATGCGCTCAGTTATACTAACTTGGGGGTTAATCAACTGGTTTCGTTAGGGCTTTTCGCACGGCACATTCCCCTGAATACAGTGCGCTTTGCCACGGTACCAGGACATGGATCGACCCATATGGATCCCTACATGCATCAGCCGTTGAGCTATTGGACGTACAGCCCGCGTCTGACAAATATTTTAATCCAGGATGTCTTATTGGCGAGCCCATTAACGGCCACTCAAAAGAAGAGCCTGTCCTTTTATATCGCCAGTGGCACCGATTCGTTACAACCTGCCCAAGCCCTGGCCCATCAACTCGT
>PXYW01000004.1:0-14527 GCA_003023695.1 Sulfobacillus benefaciens
GCCGCAGGAATCGTTGCAGGCATGATAGCACTGGCAGGATGCGGAAATGCCACGCTGTCTCGAGAATCCGCCCCAAGCGAGACGTCGACTCCCGCCATTCACTGGGTCATTGCAGCGTCTGCCTTACAGAAAATCTCCCGTGACCCGGTGACGGCGGAGGTATTGCAGCCTGCCGACACCACCATCATTATACATAACACTGAGTCGGTTCCTGCGCCTTGGCGCAGCGCCAAGGCCCTTATGAGTTTTCCCAGCTACCAGAGTTTTTTGCGAACTCCCGCCGTTCGCTTTCGGGCAGCACATATTATGGGCGTGGGCTATGACAATGAGTCCTGGCCGTTGACGCCTGCTGAGGAGCAGCGCCAGGCGGCGTTTTTTGAGCAGCAATTTGCCAACCGGGCGCATGCGCTCGGTCTGCAGTACTGGCAGCTCGGCAACCTGGCGTCTATAGACGGATCGCACTACGGCGGCGCACGATGGGCCCAAGTCATCGATGTGCAAATACAGCATGCGGAACGGAGTCCAGCACAATATCGTCAGGACTTGTCTTTAGCCATTGAACAAATACGGCGGTTTAATCCCCATGCCCACGTTATCGCAGGGTTGAGCACCAATCCTTCGGGGGGGCCCGTCACGGGCAATATGCTGTATCAAGATATTGCGGCCACGCGTCAAATGGTCTGGGGCTATTGGCTGAACATTCCGCGCCCTGGATTGGCATGTCCGCGTTGCGCGCCGTCCAACCCCAGCGTGGCCATCGCCTTGCTGCAGCGCCTTCATGGGACGAAAGTGCCGTCGGTAAGCACAACCGCTGCGCCCGCTCACGGCATGCTGTGGATTTTAGCCTATGCCCATTTTAATCAGGTGGTGGCCAGTACCGCGGCACGTCAAATTATGGGCAGTGGAGTGGTCTATGAGGTGCTCAACAACCGACAAACCCCTTCTTCCCTCATTCCGGTGGTGCCAACCGCAGATTTCCATAGTGAGGCCCAACTGCTGGAAACGTACCGTCAAGGCCAGCTGGCCTCGGACACCCGGGCAGTGACAACGAGCGCTATCCGAATACACCGCCTAATGAGCAGCAAAGACCGGCGTACTATGACCAGCAAGTGGTGAATTTTGCCGATGCTCATCGGATGACCTCGATTTGTGATGACATTTTGCCTTCGCGCGGATCCGGTGGCGTGGTTCCCGGTTGCACCATCATTGGGTTGAACACTGTCCAGCAATCGGAACGGTCCGTTGCACTCTATACGGAAAAGGTGTCGGTGCTGGTGCGCCGCATTCACGCCGTGAGACCTCAGGCGGCTATTGTGGCGGGTCTCAGCACTAATCCAGCCGGAGGACCGGTGACGGCCCAAGAATTAGCCCGAGACATTTTGGCCACACGCCAGTTGGTGTCCGGATACTGGCTAAATGTGCCCGCCCCAGGGATTGGTTGTCCTTCTTGTAGAGAACCCGATCCCCAAATCGCAGTGCAAATGTTTGCGCTTTTGGCGAAGTCACTACATTAAACGTTTTTCTACGGGTCGCAGGGCAATCTTCCTTCCAGCCGTCTGTTGACCTATCACGAGCCCGGCACTAGCATTGACCTGCCTTCACCGGATCGTCCCATGGTCGGGGAACAGTTCAAGGATGTGGATGGGTAGAATCACTGATGCAGGAACAACCATTTTTGCAATGATTACTGAACGGTCGCGTCAGACGTTGGGAGACCCTGTCCTTGTTTTAGTCCAAAAGAGCCCTTCTGCTGCTAGAAAACTTCCATACGATGTAATGAACGCTATGCGTTCTCTTCATCAATGTCCGGCACGTTTTCCATTTCATAAGCCGAAATCTATCCTATCCCACAACACCTGTTCGTCGAAAAATACTATCTGATTTTGTATCAGATTAAGAAGCGGACGGTAGACGTTGACTATATCGTAGATTGCAGGCAAGACTATAGTTGGTTGGTGCGTTAGCAGTAGCCGATAAAGGCCAGCCAGAGAGCACCGTACAAACCGTAATCCGCCAGCGATGCTCGACCTAGCGCCAAAGCCGCAAGGACTTCTTGGCCGTTCTGTGAGGCGCCACGCAACTATAGTCCTATCAGAATCCGTCTATTGTCGGTAAGAATTAGTCAGGGCTCTAGGGCGCTGTAGATGGGATCCCTCCCAAGCATTTTCATTTCCACGGCTGCTTCGGCATCCAGAACAAATGTCACTTGGGGGTGCATTTGCAAAAAACTAGCGGGCACGCTGGTGGAAACTTCACCAGACAACGCACGTCTGACCGCAGCCGCCTTGTCCGAACCAAACGCCATTAAAATAATGGCTTTGGCTTGTAAAATGGACTGAATTCCCATGGTAATAGCTTGAGTAGGAACATCCTCTAGTCGCGAAAAAAACCGGGTGTTAGCAACAATAGTATCTTCGGCCAGTCGCACAACATGGGTCTTGGTTTGTAAAGCCTGGTCGGGTTCATTAAACCCAATGTGGCCATTGTGGCCAATACCCAAAATTTGCAAGTCAATGGGGTGCGCCTCTAAAATTTTATCGTATCGAGCGCATTCTGCGGCAAGATCCACCGCCTGCCCATTGGGCACAAAAGTTTGTTCAGGAGAAATATCGATATGACTAAAGAGATGGTCATACATAAAGCGACGGTAACTTTGCGGATGATCCGCCGACAATCCGACGTACTCATCCAAATTCACTGTCGTCACATGGGAAAAATGAAGCCCTTGATGATGAAATTCCACCAGTTGACGGTATAATTGCACCGGAGTAGAGCCGGTTGCCAAGCCCAGCACAGGGTGTTCGTGGGCAGTGATTAACGCTTCAATTATTGCGGCCACGTACACCGTGGCCAACTGTGCAGTCTCAAACGTGCGAATCTTCACCATCATTGCACCTCTAAATTTTTTGGATTTTTGTCATGGGTTGGTTGGGACATAGCGGAAAATCCCCGAGGACAGTTGTCTGATACCCAAACAGGCAACCGGCCTAATCCCTTGGATTTGCCAAGCAGGACTCGAAGTGCCGCCCCCACCATCCATGGCGTATTTTCATAGACTGCCAGCAAGGTCGGTGCTTCCTTAAAGGCAATCGCGTCATAAGGCAGTCGCAGCAATATCACTGCATGGGGCACAGAAAGGGAAAAAAGATCATGAACCAGATCTACATACGGTTGATTCTGAATCCCATCAATGCCAGACAAAATGAGATCATATTGACTAAGTCTCGAAAACAACTGGTCCCGATCCTCTAGATACCACGCCCCTGGGTAAGATAGGTCGTCTACCTCAGCCTCAGGCAACTGCAACAATACCGCGTCGGCCAATAATCGACGCCGATCCTGAGGCCCAGAGGCAACCCACTGGGGGCCAGTGGCTTCATGCAGCACGGCAACCCGCTGAATTTGCCCAGGAACTTTGGGGAAGTCCGGTGCCATTCGCAACACCGTTACCGCCTGTCGACTGGCATCTTCTTGTAAACGCCTCGTCTCTGAAATCTGGTGAGGGGAGAAAACCTCAGAATGATGGATCGGTCTTGTTTCCCATGCCAAGCGGCGTTTCTTTAGACTAAGTACGCGCTGATAGGCTTCCCGCAGACGGTTTAAAGAAAGCTCCTGGTCAAGCACTGCCTGCACCAAGGCTTCAATCGCCTCCATCTGCCGATCTCTTCGATGCGAGACCAATACCATATCGGCACCAGCCATTACCGCTTCCACCGCGCCTCGACCCACGCCCACGATTTTTGCAATGGCATCCATTTCTAAGCAATCCGTCATCATCACACCGGAAAAGCCCAGTTCATTTCGCAGCAAATCTGTTAACACGGAAGATGAAAGGGTGGCGGGACGGTTAAGATCGCTTTCAATTCCAGGAAACACTACATGGGCGGTCATGAGCGTATCGATCCCGTTGGCAATCGCGTGAACAAACGGTACCCACTCCAGCGCCTCTAACCGCTGCCGCGGATGAGAAATTACGGGCAACCCCCGATGCGAGTCCACAGCCGTGTCACCATGCCCAGGAAAGTGCTTGCCGCAAGCGATAACGCCGGTGTCCTGCAAACCTTGAAACATGGCTGTAGACAGTAGGGCCACCCTGTGCGGCTGATCACCAAAGGACCGTACTCCAATCACCGGGTTCTCCGGGTTGTTATTGACATCCATGACTGGTGCCAAGTTGGTATTGACGCCTAATGACATCAAGAGGCGGCCGGTTTCCTGCCCAATTCGATAGGCCAGGTCGACAGACCCGGTAGCGCCTAGGGCCATGTTGCCAGGCAACCCCGGCACAATCGAACCCAGTCTTCCCACGGTTCCATTTTCCTGGTCTGTGCAAATTATTAGAGGGGCCACGTGCTCTGCCTTCATCGCAGCGTTTTGCAAAGTTTGGGTCAAATTCCCTAGTTGTGAGGCGGAAGCTATATTGCGTTGAAATAAGATCACATTGCCAACCCCATGTTCTTGAATCATCTTCTCGACATCACTTGGAACATCCAACCCGTCAAATCCTATGATGAGAATTTCCCCAACCATTTGACGAATTTCTCGCTCATTCATAAAGATGCCTCCTTAGGCAACAGGTTAAAGACCCGTGCCAATCCCCTGTACTGCTTCATATTGCCGGATCGAAAATCGCATAAAGATCGGCAAGCTAAACATAGCTAGTCCAGACAATATTGCCAGCGCAATAAAATTGCCATCACCTACAGAATGAACCAGCAGTGCTCCTGTCAAAATGATAGTTCTCGACAACATAAAAGGGATTTCCATCCACAACCCCAGCCTTGTTCTCCATACCACATCCCCTTGCATGATCACCCGGTAACGCTGGCGCCCCGATGCTCCGGTAAAATAGAGTCCCCCGACTCGCATTAACAGCACTACCACCGTGTTCCATGCCGTATGTCCCGATGCTAACGCAATCAGGTAACTAGCCAAGATAAGCAAGCTTCCGACAATGAGCCATGTGTCTTGCGAAAACCCAATCCGCCGATACAGGATCAGCGCTCCGACCAACACTAACGAATACCCAATGTTCAAAAAGGCAACAAACCCAACATTGTTGCTGACCGTAAAAATGTAAATCATCGAAAACAGTGCGAGAAACTGGTTGACTAACCCGGCACAAAACACAACAACCATTGCCCATTTTGTTCCCGGCTTACTAAAAATCTCCTTGGGTCCAATGTGGGCAAAGAGAGATTGTTCCAACCCACGATACGGCAATTTCATCGACACACCAATTCCCGCCCCAACAAATACCAACATGATGATGAAGGATCCTTTAAATCCGATCCCGGCGACTATACCAGCCGAAATCAGGGGAACCATGACAGCAATGCCTTGAGCAATCACCGTATTTACCGAAAAATAGTCGGCATATTGTTCGGATTTTAAAAATGTGTACATTGAGGCGTTATTGGCAGCCCAGAAAAATCCTTGGGCCGCACCAAACATTAACCCGACAACCACGCCAAACGTATCCCGAAAAGCTCCGTTATAGAAATATAATGCGCCAAACGATAAACCAGCGAACACCCCGCTATACACCATGACATGACGAATACTGAACCGATAAAGGAAGTGCGATCCCAACAGATACGATGTAAACAACGCGATAGTGCTAGCCAAATTGAAAAGACTAACCAAAAATATCGCATTTCCTTGATTCCACCAATACAAATTGACAAAAATGCTGACGAAGTTAAAAATAATCGACATCGCCGTATTAACCCCGATAACCCACCATACTTCCACCGGCAACTCAGGTAGCAGTCGACGTAATGCTTTGGTCATGGTTACTGAAAAAATCGGGGCAAAAAATCGCGATTTTCCTTTAGTATGTCGTCTAAAATCTGTTTGGCTGTGAGTCCTGCGGTCACCAGGGGGTGAATGGTCAACGCTTGTAGCGCCGCCCCGTAGTCACCACCTATTGCCGCCTGAATGGTGAGATCCTCATACGCTTTGACTACCTGCAACAGGCCTCGGATTTGTGGGGTAACCGGGGTTTGCACTTGTAAAGGGCGCGCTCCTGTTGCATCAATCACTGCGTTGACCTCAATCGAGGCATTTTCTGGCAGGTAAGGCAGGATATGCCCATTTCTCACATTAACTGTCTGAACGTCATGGCGGTCATTATAAATTGAGGCCATCAGTTCAACCGCTGCCAACGAATAATAAGCACCGCCGCGTTGCTCAAGTTGCGGCGGCTTAATCGCCAACTGGGGATCCTGATATAAGGCAAACAACTCTTTTTCCAACCGTTGCACCACTTCCCCGCGGGTACCCACGGTTGCGGCGCTTAGCCGTTCTTCTTCCAACAAGGTATCGGTCATATAATAATAATGAAGATAACTGCAAGGCAACGCCCCTAAGGATTGCAAAAATTCCCGATCCCAACCAAAATCCGGAATATTTTTAACCGTCATCCCAGACTGTTGCGAAGCCTTATCTAAAATGACCTCCAATAAATCGTCCGAACCCACTCGGATCTTGGTAGCCCAATTTAGATGATTGATGCCCACCCATTCAAAATCTACCAACGAGCGATCGACCTGTGCGACTTGAGCAATTTGCATACGGGTTCCTATGGCCAAATTGCACAAACCCACATTTTTTACCGAGGAATAATTTAACACCGCTTGCGTCACCATCCCGGTAGGATTGGTGAAATTGACCATAAAGGCATCTGGTGCCAGTTCCTCAATATCCCGGCAAATATCCAAAATTACAGGAATGGTACGCAACCCCTTCGCAAAACCTCCGGCGCCTGTTGTTTCCTGTCCCAAACACCCGTATCGCATTGGTATATGTTCATCACGTATCCGAGCATCCAACCGGCCTACCCGAATTTGTGTGACCACAAAATCGGCACCACGAATTGCTTCCCGTCTATCGAGGGTTGCATGAATCCGGATCGGCACCGAGGCCTTATCCACCATGCGTTGTGCCAGTGCCGCAACAATTTCCAGTTTTTCTCGCCCATCCTCGATGTCTACCAAATATAACTCTTTTACTGGAAACTCCTGATAGTGTTGAATCAATCCTTCAACCAATTCCGGGGTATAAGAGGAGCCTCCCCCAATCACCGCAACCTTTAGTGACTTTCCCATTATTTCCAATCCTCCCATTGAACAAGCTCGTCTTTTAACTGCCGTGCCGGCGCTATCATCTCATGATCCCATCCTAACAATACGGCCCCATAGACCGGCGCCACGTCCAAAACCTTGAGGCGGGCTTTAGCAAATCGCGACTGCACGGTTCCAGCCATAGCCTCCAGCAGAAACGGGCTTCTCCCCTTCTGAAACACGCTTCCAACCAAAATCACAGGAATTTCCGCAAGCCCTTCCCAATGTCCTAAACGATCCAAAACGGCAATTGCAGCCCAACCTAATTCCCGGCCCATGGTAGCCAGCAACTGTTGAGACACCAGGTCTCCTGCAGTTGCCGCCTCATGTACCACCAAAGCTAAGTCCAACGGAATGTGGGCTTCAGTGTCTAAAAAGTGATTGAAGACGGCTTCCATATCTGGCAGTGCTAACAGGTTAGGAACCCTTTTCGTTAGATCTGTAGGGGTTCCTCGTCCTTCCCAGTCACGTACTGCAGCCCGAAATGCCTCCACGGCTAAAAACGAGCCCCCAGCGGCATCTCCAAAGGGATAGCCAAATCCCCCGACTTGCACTTGATTCCCAAGAGGATCTCGCCCAATTGCATTCGTACCCGTGCCACAGACAACAGATACACCAACGTTATCCTCGGTGCCCGCGCGAAGTCCTTCCCAGGCATCAGAAACCACGCCCCAGGACCGATACGGTAGACTGGATAACCCTATCCGCAATTTTTCGAAGTCTTTCTCCCGGTCAGCGCCCGCCAGACAATATTGCACGTACGTCACGGCATCGGATTTGACCTTGGCCTGGGCCAACGCAGAGCGGATCGCGGTACGAATGCTTTTGAGCGCTTTGGACAATCCAACAGTTTGATGATTAGCGGAACCTGACCGGCCAATTCCCAATACCCGCCCTTGGTTGTCCACAAGTACGGCACAGGTTTGACTGCCCCCACCATCGACTCCTATGATATACTGCATGCCACCCCTCCACATGTTTGTACATTTAGTCATATAAAAATTTTTAGGGCAACTTCATTTACTGCACTGCCATTTGCGTTGTTGCATCATGATGTAGAAAGCAAGCTACAAGATGGTCACTTTCCGCGTTGGTTAATTCTGGAACCCCTTGGTGACAAACCTCCATAGCATAAGGGCACCGTGCTCGAAACACACAACCCCCATCATCACTGGTACGATCTAAGATGCCTAGCGCCATCGGTTGTTCTTCAGTCGCCCATGGATTGGGAATCGATTGCAACAACAGCTGGGTATATGGATGCAGGGGATTTTTCGCCACCGCGCGAGCATTCCCGGTCTCGACCACAGTTCCGCGATATAAAACCACAATTTCGTCTGCGAGCATTCGTGCCGAGATCAGGTCATGTGTGATGTATAGAAACGTTACACCTTGTTTTGACCGAAGCTCTTCAATCAACCGCAATATTTCAGCACGAATTGACACATCTAGCATCGACACTGGTTCATCAGCGACAATTAATTTAGGATTGGATGCCACCGCTCGTGCCGTTACAACCCGTTGCAATTGACCGCCTGACAACTCAAAAGGCAGTTTATCGATAAATTCGTTCACCGGCGTGAGGTGTACGACTTCCAATAGCCGCTGAATCTCATTGTGAAGAGATTCCCCATGCAATTTACGATAATTGACTAAGGGACGGCTAATCGTATACCGTACCGTATTGAGTGGATTTAATGCTGCATACGGATCTTGAAACACCATTTGCACATTGCGTCGATATTCAGCCAGATGACCCCGACGCCACGCGGATAACGTCTTGCCTTCGAACTCAATCACCCCAGAATCGGCATGTTCCACCCCAGTAATCAACTTGGCTATCGTCGATTTCCCGCTGCCACTCTCACCAACCAATGCCATAATGTGTTGAGTTTGTAACTCAAAAGACACCCTCCGTGCGGCATAGATTTTTTGTTCATGGCCATTGGTTTTTCGAGAGTAGGTTTTGCTCACCTTACCGAGACGCAGAATACTATCCATGTTGTTTCACCTCCTCTGTCAGCCCAGCTCGGTGACATGCAACTCCTGCACCGGCCACCTCAACAAATGCCAGGGATTCAGTTAAACACCGAGTCATAACTTGGGAACAACGGGGAGCAAATGCGCATCCCGGCTGCACCACCGATAAATCCGGAGGCGTTCCCGGGATTCCCACAATATTAATCTGATCACTGCGGGGATCGGGAAAGCATTGTAATAAAGCCTGAGTATACGGATGTTTTGGTGCTCGAAGCAACTGTCCTGACGGCTGAATTTCAACAAACTTTCCCGCATACATCACGGCGACCCGATCAGCAATTTCCAACACGGTCCCCAAATCATGACTAATAAACAACGCGGAAAAGTGATATTGGCTGCGCAATGTCTTCAAATTTTGTACGATAAACCGTTGGACCACTACGTCTAAAGCAGTGGTAGGCTCGTCAAAAATGATTAATTTGGGTTCGAGTACCAGGGCTAAAGCTATCGAAATGCGTTGTTTCATCCCACCGGACAGCTCATGTGGATAATTATCCGCATAGCGCGGATCGATGTTGACCATCTTTAGCATTTCGGCAACCCGTTCTTTCATCCGGGACTGCCCTGTCGGCTGATGGGCTATAATCGCATCTTCAAACTGGCGTCGAATGGTTGCCACTGGATTTAAGGCATTCATGCCACTTTGCATCACGACGGAAATTTCGGTCCATCGTTTTTTTCGAAGATCGGATTCCAAAGTGGACACGAGATCCGTCCCTTCGAACAGGACACGGCCAGACTGAATAGCACCGGGTGGGCGCAAAAGTTTGGTCACCGCATAGCCCAAAGTAGACTTTCCGCTGCCAGATTCCCCGACAACGCCTAGTATCTCTCCGGTCTCCAGTGTAACACTGACGTCGCGTACCGCTTGAACATTGCCGTAAGTTACCGTCAAATGCTGTATGTCCAATAATGGCATGCTAACCCTTCTTCCTCAACCGTGGATTTCCCATTCCATCCACCGCGAAGTTGATTAACACTAAAGACGTTCCCAGCACCGCGATTAAAAATCCTGGCGCGAACAGCCAAGCCCATTGCCCTTGCAGCAAAGCCCCGCTGTTTTCTGCCCAATACAGCATAGTACCCCAACTGTTGATCGAGGGATCCCCCAGCCCCAAGAATTCTAAACCCGCTGCTCCTAAAATGGCCGATACAGCTGCTCCTAAGAAAGTTGCGGCAACTAAGGAAATCATGTTGGGCATAATTTCACGAAAGATAATGCGAACCATGCTGTCGCCCGCAAATCGCGCTGCCGCAACATAATCCCGGGATCGCAAGCTGGATACTTGAGAACGTAAAACACGAGCCCCCCATGCCCACCCAGTCACCGTAATGACGAAAATGATAAGAAAACTGCCGTGAACTGGTGCATAAGCGGCCAAAATAATCATCAACGGTAGTCCTGGAATAACCAGAAACACGTTGATGAAATAAGACAAGATATCATCGACCAGTCCCGGAAGATACCCGCTCACCAATCCAATGAAGAGACCGACGAAAGTCGCTGCAAAACCTGCAGCAAACCCAACCACAAGCGATTGTCTGGAACCATAAATCAATTCGGAAAAGACATCCTGTCCTTCCTGAGTGGTCCCAAGCAAATGACTGGCACTTGGCCCCAACATTGCCGCAAAACTGGAGTTATTAGGAGAATATGGTGCAATCACAGGTGCAAAAATGGCCATTAACACCAAAATACCTAAGATGATGACACCAGTTCGTGAAAGTTTGTTTTGCCAAAAAGGCTTTAGCATGCCTAACATCGATGTCACGAGTCACCACCCCCCCTGCGAATCCGTGGGTCAAGGGCCACATTGACGATGTCGGCAACAAAATTGGCCATAACCACACCGATCACAATCATAAGAAAGATCCCTTGCATTAGCGGGTAGTCTTCGTTGGATACTGCATTGTACAACAATGTCCCCATCCCCGGATAGCTGAAAACGAGTTCGACTAAGATTGCGCCGCTTACCACAAATCCTAACGACATGGCGAATCCGGTCATATTAGGCAATATTGCGTTTCGGGCGGCATAACTAATGGCCAGCACGCGCTCTGGTAGTCCCTTGGCTCTGGCCAACACTACGTAATCCTCATTAAGCGCAGAAATCATGTTATTGCGCATCTGTAATTGCCATCCACCCAAGGAACTTACTAAAATTGTCACAGCTGGCAGGATTGAGTGGTACACTGCACTGGCAATAAAACTTAGATTGAATCCGGGGCTCATTTGGCTTCCATACCCGCCGCTGTTGGGAAAAACATTGGTGACAAAAGCTAGTAGAAAGACCACAATCATCGCGAACCAAAAGTATGGGAATGATGACGTAAAAGTTAAGACAGAGGTCACTACCGAATCAAGCAAGGATCCCCGTGTCCATGCCGCCCAAATTCCTAAGAGCGTGCCAATCACAAAACTTAGAACAGTGGTTACCCCAATGAGTGTCAAAGTCCATGGCAATGCCTGATCAATCATGTGAGTAACAGAAAACGGGAAGTACGTATAGGACACGCCAAAATTCCAATGGAATATCTCTTGCCAATACTGCAAATACTGCTTAAACAAGCTTTCGTTGGAAATTCCCAGCATGACCTTGATGGCATGAATGGCTTGGGGTCCCATGTTCCCTTTTCCTTTAAACTTGGCCAACATAACCTCAGCGGGATTGCCAGGCATCATCCGGGGCAACAAGAAATTTAGCGTAATCGCAGACCACAGAGTTAACAGCAACATGATTCCCCGACGAACTAAATAACGCATGGACTCTCTCCCCTTAGAAGGTTCCAAACCCGGTCACAAAAAACAGAGGTTGCTCCTTATACTGATGGATTGAATCGATAAACACGATGTGGCCTTGCAGGATACCGAAGGGGAGATCCAAATCTCCCCTCCCTACACGGTTATCTAGGCTTTAAATGCGTGAATTCCATCTCTACGTCCGGCAAAGCGTATGTCGGGGTCACATAGGGGTTCGATGCATCTGGCCATCCTACGTAGTAACGATTGTCATACTCGTTCCAGTTGGCCGCGTAAAACATTGGAATGACGGGTACTTGCTGAAGCATAACTTGCTCCAGTTGATCGATAATCTGCTTTTGCTGGGTCGCACTAGTCGACTGCGCGTACTCATTGAGCAAGTTGTCCACGTTTTGGTTAGAATAGCGCTCGTAGTTTGAGGTAGCGTCTTGTCCGATAGGAGCACTGTTGCTCGTTGCAAGATCGGACTCATAGTAAAAATATGGGTTGTATTGGTTTAACCCAAAGTTTAGCGTCATATCAAAGGTACCGGTCTGCATATCACTGACCCAGGTAGAAACTGACGGCGTTTGAACATTTACGGTAATTCCTAGTGCCTTAAGGTTGCTTTGAATAATAGCGGCGTCTTCAATCCAGTCACTAAATCCAGTAGGCACAATCATCGTAAATGATATGGGGCCATTGGGGCCTACCAATAAGCCCTGGGAGTTTTTCTTAAGCCCCATGCTTGACAGCAATTGAGCCGCTTTGGCTGGATCGTAATGATAATTGTATTGTGCCACCAAAGATTTATCCAAATAGGCGTTGTTTGCTGGTAACGTAAGGCCCGTCATACTAGCCAAAGGTTCGTAGCCATATTCTCCCTTGGAGCTAACCTTAGGTCGATTTATAGCATAAGCCATGGCTTGCCGAAACGTCACATTATTGAATGGGTATTTGGTAAGATTCATCAATAAGTTAGACGCTCCACTTGGTGCAAACCAGATATGACGGTATTTTGGATCCTTGCTTATATAGATCTTTTGAATATTGGGCGCAAAGGCGTTAGCCGCCGTATACTTTCCTTCGGAAAGGTTCAGCCACACGGTGTTGGCGTTTTCGGACACCACCGGGAAGTCGATTGTTTGGACTTTGACTTTGCTGGCCTGCCAATAATGGGGATTTTTGACCAGCACGAATTCTTGAGGCGTATACGACTTCTCAAGATAGGCTCCGGTGCCCACCGGATGCGGGTCAGTATATGTTACCGGATTCTTAACCTTTGACCAAATGCTTTCCGGTACAATGGGGGTCTCAGCAATATACGTGAAAGCGGGGACATCGGGTGTTTTGAAGTCAAACACCACCGTATTTCCTTTTGCTGCCACACTCTTGAGCACAGTCCAAACGCCGTTGGTGTCCAGCGCTGGAAATTTGTTTAACATATTAAACGTGAAAGCTACATCATTAGCCGTAAACGGTGTGCCGTTGGACCACTGAACCCCTGGCCTAATGGTAAAGGTCAATTGAGTAGGGCTATTCCACTTATAGGATGTTGCAAGCCAAGGTGTTTGGTGTCCATTCTGTGCGTCAATGTAATATAACGTTTCGTATATCCACGCCTGTCCCCAAACCGCATTCGGCGAAAAAGGATTCCAGTTGTCGGTGTATAGCGGGGATCCAGGGTCTACCGACAGTACCATCGGAGGAGTGCTGCCAGACGCTGCAGTAGACGTCGCACCTTGCGATCCGCAAGCAGCCAATGTCAGAGAACCGATTAGGGGAAGAGCAAATAGAGCCATACGGCGAGTGTTCATCAAAAATCCTCCTTTTCCGGCTAACCAAGCACAAAACACGAACCAATTATCTGATAATACTGTAATTTGTCGCTACACGTTGAATTACTGTTATAGTGAATCCAAACATTCAAATGACAATACATTTATATCTTTCATCTCTAACGATGTCAACATGCGGAGATCACTTAATGAATCCCGCAGCTCCATCATCCTCACTGAGAACCAGAGACAAAACAATTTGCAATCGCCCTTTTCCCATCGTCATAATCGGGCAAACGAAAGGAGTCGTACAAATGATTCGAACCTATCGAAGCGGTGACGAACTGGGATTCATCACAGCTTGGAACCAGTCCATGCCAGCGGATGGCATCTCAGAAAAAACTTTCATTACGCGTATTCTAGCTGACGTCAACTTTGATCCCGCGGGTCTCATCATTGCCGAAGAAGATGACCGCATCGTTGGTGGCCTAATGGCCGTCGTACGCAGAACACCTATGTCGGGTATAGATCTAGAACCTGATACAGGGTGGATTACAACATTCTTTGTGCATCCCGACTACCGCCGCCGCGGAATCGGCCATGCCTTAATGGATGCTGCGGACGCCTATTTCCGCCAACATAATCGCCATACCGTATATTTCGCTTCCTACACCCCGGGATATTTTGTGCCCGGCATCGACCGAATTCAGTATCCATGGGGTGCCGCACTTTTAGAGGCGTCCGGCTTTAAAAAACTCTACCAAGCTGCGGCCATGGACAAAAACCTGGTCGGTTTCGAAATACCAAAGGACGTGCGCGACGTCGAAGCAGCACGCCGTGCCGAA
>PXYW01000004.1:14612-116742 GCA_003023695.1 Sulfobacillus benefaciens
AGTAGTGGGATTCTGCATTTATGGCGCATATGACGGGATCAATGAACGATTTGGGCCTTTTGGTGTAGCCGCATCACTACGCGGTACGGGCCTGGGAAAAGTACTGCTCTATCGATGCCTTGAACAAATGCGACAAGAAGGACTTCACACGGCATGGTTCTTGTGGACCGGCGAGAAAGAAGCCGCTGGGCATCTGTATCTTCGCGCAGGGTTCACCATTACGCGAAGATTTGACGTCATGAAGAAAATTTTGGCCTAACTCCTCAAAGCATAGACAGCTATCTCAAAAAAGGGAAGTGGTTAACCATATGAAGATCATGGCAATTGGCGGTCACGCCGGAGATATGGATTTGACTGCGGGGGCTGCGCTGGCCCAAGCCATATTAGATGGCCACCAGGTGGTAATGTTTCATCTGACTCCGGGCGAAAAGGGGCATCCCACTCTTTCATCAGCAGATTATGCCCAACAAAAGATCCAAGAGGCCAACGCATTTGCCGCAAAGATAGGGGCCACCACCAGATTTTTGGATTACGGCGACGGCGAACTTCCCGTGAATGACGACGTTAAATTCCAAGTGGCCGACGTTATTCGCGAGGAAAAGCCACAAATTGTGATCACGCACTGGAAAAACAGTATCCATAAAGACCATGCCAACACCCATGCAATTGTCGAAGATGCCGTATTCTACGCAGAAATTAAGGGCTTTGCCCGGTCACTGCCTCCCCATGGTGTGCGGCAAATTTATTATGCAGATAACTGGGAAGATCCGTTTGATTATAACCCTGATGTGTACGTAGGAATTCGTGATGAAGCCTATGAGCTATGGCTGGAAGCAGCGTCTCAATATGCCTATGCGCGCGGAGAAACTGGCTTTCAATATTTAGACTACTATAAAGCCCTGTTGGTGGTTCGCGGGCGCCCCCATGGTTTTCCCCGCGCCGAAGCGTTTGCCCGGCCCGAATGGTCGAGACAGACGCGGATGAAATCGTTGACTGAGGGGGTTTAAACATGGTTGAATTGGGCATCGACCAATTACTTGGCCCTTATCATCATCTTATCCATCATCGAAGAATCGGTCTTATTAGCACATACCCGATGACCGACAGTTATTTGCGGCCGGTCATTGATCGTCTTCATAATGATCCCGACACCAACTTAGTCCGTCTGTTTGGTCCCGAGCATGGGGTCCTTAATGCAGCACGAGAAGGCGAGCATGTGCCTTTTATGCAGGACACGCATAGCGGACTTCCCGCAATTAGCCTATACGGAGAGTCCAAAGCACCAAGCAGTGACATGTTGTCGGATTTGGATGCATTGGTCATCGATTTGCAGGATATCGGTTCCCGATATTATACCAATCCCAGTACATTGTATTACGCGATGGAGGCAGCGACAGCTGCCCGCATTCCATTAGTTGTTTTGGACCGCCCCAATCCCATTGGCGGAAATCAACGAGAAGGGCACCTCTTGGACCCTGCATTTCGATCGTTCGTTGGCATGCTGCCGACACCTATCCGTCACGGCCTCACATTCGGCGAGGAAGCCAAATTGATTCAAGGAGTCTTTTTCAAAGATGCCCAGGTTGAGGTAGTGCCCATGAAGGGTTGGTCACGCAGCATGTTGTGGCCTGAGGTAGGCCTCCCCTTCGTTTCAGCCTCGCCCAACACCACCTCCTTTGAGATGACCCTCCTATATCCGGGCATGTGCCTCTTCGAGGGCACTAACCTCAGTTTAGGACGAGGCACAACACACCCCTTCGAATGGATTGGCGCACCGTGGGCCGACGGACATCGTGTAGCAGACTGGTTCAATCGACAAGAGGTTCCAGGCGTCATAGCTCGCCCGGTGTATTTCACACCATGGAACTCCCTGTATGCCGGAAATTTAGTAAGCGGAGTGCAGATCCACATTACCGATCCACACCGTGTGCACGCGTTAAAGACGGGGGTGACCCTGATCATGGCGTTTGCAACTTTATATCCGGATACCTTTCACATCGGGTCCCACGATGACGGAGAACACCGTCTCTTCTTTGACCTGTTAGCGGGAGGCAGCAGTCTTCGCGAAGCAATTGAAAGCCATACGGTCGATCAATATTTCGTTGCAGAACCAAACATTATTCATCAATTCACTCAAGACGTGACGCCATATTTACTCTATGCCGAATAGCTTAAAAATATACTCGCATGACCCTAACCATGCCAAGGCTGAACTCCTTGATAATTTGGGAAGTACAGCCTTGGACCTTACGATCTAAATTAAGCCGTTTATTAAACACCAATAAATTAATAGTGTAAAATAGGGCTAGTAAGCTCAATGTGGCTGTGCGTACTCATAATATTTAACCAAGAACATCTATCATTCGACAACAGTATGAACTGTCAAGTAGGAGGCCCTCCATTGAATACGTCGATTACCGACACTGAAAATCCATATCTGCATGTACCAAAATATTTTCGAATTCAACGAGAGTTATGGGATAATATTCAACAACGCCGCTGGCTTCCCGGTGCTCCAATTCCATCGGAAACGGAACTTTGCCAACAATACCAAGTTTCTCGGGGAACCATTCGCCGTGCCTTGGATGAACTGGATCGCCAAGGACTCATCATACGCTCTCCAGGAAAATCTACTGTGGTCAACATGCCAAAAATCCCCTTGTTGGCCAGCGGATTTCGTACTGATATTGCTAAAAAAGGATTAATCCCGGGCACCCAGGTGCTCACCATTTCACAAGTAATCACTCCGCAGGACATTGCCGACCTACTTCAGGTACCACATTCCACGCCAGTGTTGTTGATTGAACGCGTCATTTCTGCCGATGGCATCCCTATCATTGTCGAATCGGCTCATATCTCCCGTCCCAGCGATCCCGTAACCCCAAAAGAAGTCGAGACCACATCGCTTCTCGAGTTGATCCCCCAGAAATGTCATGTGTTTTTAAGTAAGGCGGTCGAGTCTTATGAACCCATTTTGCTAAGTGCAGAACAGGCGCATTTATTGCAAACTTCCAAAGGTGCCCTTGCTATTCGGGACCAAGCCGTCTTATTCGATTTGCAAAATGTTCCATTGTACGTTTCTACCGCCATTGTTCGAGGAGATAAAGCACGTATTGTGACTGAAACCTCATTCCAGGTACATCCTGAAACATAATCGGGCGAATACCGGTCCAACGCCTATGGCTGAGCCCAATGCCGCGATCGTGATACCGCGTCTTGCCAGCGTTGATATTTTTGGTCTGCCACGGTTCGAGTCATATGGGGCTCAAATACGTCTACAGCGTAACGGGTATCGGGCAGCTGGTCGACACTCTTCCAGATCCCAATGCCAAGGCCTGCCAAATAGGCTGCGCCAAGTGCGGTGGTCTCCGTCATTTGCGACCGCAGTACCGGTACCCCGAGAATATCCGATTGAAATTGCATTAAAAACCGGTTGCGGGTGACCCCGCCATCTACCCTAAGCTCCGTGAACGGATATCCGCTGGATACTGCCATTAATTCCAGCACATCCCGCGTTTGGTAGGCGATGGATTCCAAAGTGGCCCGCACTATGTGCAGAGGTCCTGTGCTCCGACTTAATCCGACGACCGTTCCTCTGGCAAACCCGTCCCAGTATGGGGATCCTAATCCCGTGAATGCCGGCACAACATACACGTCCTCTGAATCTTTGAGGGACAACGCCACGTTCTCACTGTCCTGGGCTCTTGAGATGAATCCCATAGGCTCTTTTAGCCAGTCAATGGCCGCACCTGCCATAAATATAGAGCCTTCCAGAGCATATGAGGAGCCCTGCCCCACTTCGGCCGCCACCGTCGTCAGCAATCCCGGCAATGTAGGCGTAGGGGTCTTCCCTGTATGCATTAACAGAAATGCTCCAGTGCCATAGGTGTTCTTAGCCATTCCTGGATAGACACACCCTTGACCGAAGAGAGCCGCGGTTTGGTCCCCAACCATGGCGGCAATGGGAATCTCGGTTTCGGTCAGCCGGGAATCGGTCATCGCGATGATCCCTGAAGACGGTACCACCTCAGGTAAAATTTCGGGTGGAATATTAAAGAGCTTCAACAAATCCGGATCCCACATGTGGCGATGAATATTATACAGCAAAGTACGCGAGGCATTGGTCACATCGGTTACATGCCTTCGGCCTCCCGTCAGGTTATAAGCTAGCCACGCGTCAACCGTCCCAAAACACAACTCGCCTCGTTGGGCGCGATCCCGAATCCCCGGGAGGTTTAATAACCATTCTAGTTTGGTAGCTGAAAAGTAGGCGTCCAACACCAGCCCGGTACGTTCTCGAATCAGCGGTTCCCATCCCTCATCCACTAATTTTTGGCAACGAGGCGCAGTCCGACGACACTGCCAAACAATAGCTGGCGCCACCGAAACCCCGGTTTTTCTATCCCAAACAAGTGTGGTCTCCCGTTGATTAGTAATCCCTATCGCCGCAATATCTTTAAAGTCCAGTCCCGATGACTTCAAAGCGAATGTCATCGCTTCCCATGCGGTGTGCCAGATCTGCTCGGGATCTTGCTCTACCCAGCCTGGTTCTGGATATCGCGGGGCTATTGGGATCTGCCCCGTGGACACGATGTCGCCTGATGGAGAAAAGATGATGGCTCGCGAACTGGTAGTGCCTTGGTCTAACACTAATAAATACATCGTTTATAGCTCCTAAAAATAACCGTCCAGATCCACACTTTTTAGAAAAAAGTGTGTTTACCGGTCAGTATAGCATGATTGCTTGTACCAAAAGTTCCGACAGTTTTCCCGGTCCTTTGGACACATGATATACTATTTCAGGATTTTGAAGGGAGCGTATGCTGTTGCCGCACATCACTAAAGTCCGTGTCCGCTTCGGTGAAACCGATATGGCAGGTCATGTTAACAATGCTGTGTATCTATCCTACCTGGAAGAGGCGCGCATAAACTTCTTGCGCGATACCCTAGAAATGGAAGACACGCCCCTCATTCTAGCTTCGATAAAACTTGATTTTCTTCGGCAAGCATTCTTTCGCGAAGTATTGCGAATCGAAACCATGGTATCCCGGCTGGGAACCTCAAGCTTTGACGTAGTCCACACCATTTATCGGGATACTTCTGACGAACCTGTATTGACCGCACAGTCGGTTTTAGTGCGATTTAATTACGATACCCAATCCAGTGAGCCCTTGCCCGACCTCTGGAGACAACGGCTCTCAGCAGTGATGCCCGCGAATCCGGATCCGCGTAAATAAAGGCAGGCCAAGTTCCCTGACGAATCACATCATAATTTAGATTTAAGCAATCTGGGCCAATGCGGTCATAGCGACGAGGATGGACTTTACCTTTTGGAATTCGTGGACCGTCCCGGGCGCCAGTCCCCCAATGATAGAGCAAGAACTAAGAACACTTCAAATCCTCGACATTTCCCGCCATAGCGCGTGCTAAAGGGTAGAAATCCGCTTGCGATGATGATTCCTTGTCACCATATTATCCAAGCCCAGGAAGATTTCGGGGACCCGGATCGAAAACGCGCTCTTTGAACCCGAAACGAAGGCGGCATTAGCAACAATCTCGTCGAAACGTCAAAGTTTTGTTATCATAATAGCACTGTTTAATGGTATCCGGGTTGAGACATGGAGTGCCCGGGCGCCGAACGCGTCCGGGTCGTTTTGCGACATTTTACGGAGCAAACCCCCCGGCAAAATCGCGAAGACAAAGGGGATAATCCATGAACGACAGCAATCTCGCACTGCCACCTGTGATTCCAGCACTTCGATCCCTGGATCTGTGGCAAGAGGTCCATATAAAAACTGGTCCTAACGTGGTGTTTATCCTGGGGGGCAGCATCAACACCGTGGCAGAACCGGTGGCTTTACTGGAACGACGGGGTTGGCGGGTGTTTTTACATGTCGATATGCTAAAAGGACTAACCACCGATGCCGATGGGCTAAGATTTTTAGCCGATTATGTGGGACCCGCTGGAATCATTAGTACCCATGCCCATACTATTCAAACGGCGAAAAAAAATAATTTGATTGCCATCCAACGTCTTTTCGTCGTAGATAGCCAATCTGTCGAAACAGGCATTAATCAGGCGCGCACCGCCAAGCCCGACGCCGTGGAACTCATGCCTGGCCTCATTCCTCAAGCCATTAGACAAATATCCCATCAATTATCTTGCCCCGTGATTGCTGGCGGATTAGTCACGGACAAAGAGCATGTACGCCAGGCATTAGCCGCGGGCGCTTGCAGTGTTTCTACCAGCAACGCCCAATTGTGGCAGTGGGACATCGGCTAACTCGCCAAATGCCCTATCGTGCAGGAGCAGCCTCGAATACATGGCGGCTAGAGACATTCTCACTCCATAACAGGTAATCGATCGCGTCCAAGAGCGCTTGCCACGATGCCACCAAAATGTTGCGAGACACGCCTACAGTTTGAATAACCCGATCCCCATATTCAGACCGAATCCACACTCTTACCGCTGCCGATGTGGCATCGCGCCCATCGAGCACCCGCACTTTATAATCCGTCAAACGCAACTCGCGCAAAATTGGGTACATTTGGGTTAGGGCCTTGCGCATCGCTTCGTCTAATGCGTGAACTGGCCCAGCGCCCTCTCCCACCTCAACAAACCGAGAATCACCGATGGTGACCCGTACCGTCGCCTCACAAATCGATGAGGAATCATGGGTGACAGACACATGGAAGCGATCAACACCGTAATAGGAGGGTACGTGGTCTAAAGATTTCTCGACCATAAGCCGCATCGAGGACTCCGCATCCTCAAACTGATACCCTTCCGCTTCCAATTGCTTTACTTGCTCCACTAAAGCCTGGATTTGCTCTGCATTTAACAGGTCATCAAAATGGTAGAGCAGATTGGAACGACCCGACAGTTCCGACACCAATATTCGCCGATTTTGCCCTACTAATGCTGGGTCAATGTGCTCATAGGCCTCAGGATGCTTGCGCACCGCTCCGGCATGAACGCCCGCCTTATGAGAAAACGCATTTTCCCCAACATAGGGGGCACCATCGTCAGGAGCCAAGTTCGCTATTTCTGCCACAGTGCGCGAAAGTCGAGTCAAATCTGATAGGCGCTCGCGTCTTCCTGCTTCGAGCCCCATCTTCCACACCAAGTTGGGCCAAATAGTACATAAATTGGCGTTGCCACACCGTTCGCCATAGCCATTAATCGTGCCCTGAACCATGGTAGCGCCCGCATCGACCGCTTCCAAAGAATTGGCTACTGCCAATCCCGCGTCGTTATGCGCATGGATTCCCAAGGGCAATCGGCTGACCATGCGCGATGCCTCGACACCATGACGAATCCAGCTAGGCAAGCTGCCACCATTGGTGTCACAAAGCACTAACCATGAAGCCCCTCCTGCCTCAGCAGCTGACAACACCGCCAATGCATAATCCGGATCCGCCTTCAGCCCATCAAAAAAATGTTCGGCATCAAATATCACCATCACACCATGGTCAACGAGAAATTTAACAGACTCCTCCACCATGCGTAGGTTTTCCTCTCGGTCGGTTTCAAGAATTTTTTCCACTTGAAATACCGAAGCTTTTCCAAACAACGTGGCAACTGGGACTTCCAACTCCAATATGGATCGTAAACTTGCATCCTGTTCTACTGAGAGCCCTTTACGACGGGTACTGCCGAACGCGGCTACCTGGGAAGTGGCCAACTTCCCCCGTGTTCGCTCAAAAAAAGCGGTATCTTTAGGATTGGATGCTGGCCAACCGCCTTCGATAAAATCCATGCCATAATCGTCCAGAAGTTCTGCAATCTGGACTTTATCCTCCAGAGACAAACTAAGCCCACGACGTTGTGTGCCATCACGCAACGTCGTATCGTAAAGATAGACACGGGCCATTTCGGTACCTCCAATTCTCGCGGAACGCTACGATAGGGAATTTTGGATTACTATAACACAGTACCGTATGAAATAGGGACGGAAAGCATGTCTTCGAACATAAGATTTCTCTGGAAAATGTTTGTGATCCGCCCAGCCCATAAGGTAAACTCATCTAGAAGTTCCTCTTCTCACGCCTGGCCATTCGACAAATTAAGATTGCCATATTGCTGTTTCGAAAAAACTAGTCGACCAATTAAAATGGATAGAGCTTTGCCAATATTGTAGCGGGTGGTAACGTCTTGAGTGCTATTGCGGAAACCTGGTTCCTCGACATCATCCATGGAGTATTATTGGCAGGATTGCTGGTAGGCATTTGGGAATGGGCGGACCTAGTAGTTGTAGGCTGGAACCAACGGCTGTCGCGGTGGGTAGCTGCTATAGGATCTCCCCTAGTTTTGCTGGTGCTCACCCGTTGGGGAGATTTTACCGTTCCCTATGGCATCTATGTGCTGGTCCTGCTGGCCATGTGGTATCTATTTTCCGAACGCCGGTGGTCCTTCCTAGGCAGCCTGGGTGTGCTTTTGGCCATGATTGTCACTACAGTGTCAGTTCACGGCTGGTCTCGTCACACGGATCTTGACATATTTCTGATGCTTCTGGCCATGGGAGTATTAGCACGGTTTGCCAATTATCGTCCCGTCCTAGTATACACTGGCACGGCAATCGTATTGGTTACCACTATGATGTTCAACAGCAATGGCGTCTCCGACCTCATTGTCACCATCACCGGCGCGGTCTTGCTGGCTGGATACCTTTTGGGCCGTTCCCGGCGATCGCTACTCTGGGCACTCGATGTAGACCGCGCTAACCACGACGCTCTAACCGGAGCCCTTACGCGATATGGATTCGCAAGATGGTGCGAAAAGACATTTCACGGCAATATTCCAAGTGGCCTCGTAATAGTCTTGGATCTTGACGACTTCAAGTCCGTGAACGATACCTGGGGCCATGTAGCAGGTGACGACATTCTACGGCAGTTTGTCCAACGAGTATCCGAAGAATGTCGAGAACAAGACGCGCTGGTAAGATCAGGCGGCGACGAATTCATTGTCTGCATACCAGGCACTTTTGATGAGTCCAAGGCCCGCAGTCTGGCCGAACGCTTGCACCACGCAGCAACCGTCGCGCCTTACCAATTATCGGTGGGTCCTTTGCAACTGGGCGTCTCAATGGGGTATGCCATAGGCCCTCTCTCCGATGCCACTACGACACTGGCCGACCAAGCCCTTCTGGTAGCTAAACGGAAGGGGAAAAACCAGGTTGTTCAGGCGTCAACAAACGGGTTTGCACCGCTCGAGGTCTCTCATGGGCCGCTGCGTGCCGAGCTCGGCTGGTTAACCGATGCCGTCCGTGGATTATGGGCCGAGTGGCCATAGCAGCGGTACTCACCAATACCGAAGGCATCATCCTTGAGGTAAACCCAGCCTATGAGCGCGTGACTGGCCGATGTCGGGGCGAATTAGTCGGACAAAAGCCCGGAATCAACAGCGCAGGCACTACCGTGCGGCCGACCTATGAAGACCTCTGGAATACATTGCAACAGGGGCAAGTATGGGAAGGAGCGTTGGAAAATAGGCGCCCCGACGGAAGTTTTTGGTGGGCCCATGAACTGATTATTCCCATCCGTTTAGGAGAGCGTGTTGCGGGATATTGGGCCATGATTGCAGAGGACTCGGAGTCCACGGCAAGGACTCTCCCCGATACTGCCGAGAAAACCTCACAAACTCTCTAACTGCAGTTTTGCAGGCCACCGAAGCATTTAGCCCAAATCTCGTGTTTGTCCCGTGCCCCACGCCAACGTTTTAGTCGTGGTCAAAGCATCCAACCCCATCGGCCCTCGTGCATGAAGTTTTTGCGTACTAATGCCCACTTCAGCACCCAAACCAAACTGAAATCCATCGGTAAATCGAGTCGACGCGTTCCAATAGACGACTGCGGCATCCACTCGATCCATAAACTCCCGACCGACAGAATATGAATCGGTCACTATTGCTTCAGAGTGAGACGTACCGTATTGAGCAATATGTTCACAAGCTTCTCCCAGACCCGATACCACACGCGCTGCAATGTCCAAGCTCAAGTATTCGTTGGCCCAGTCTTCTTCTGTTGCCTCCTTTGCCTCCGGCACAAGGGAGCACACAACCTGATCCCCATGCCATACGACGCCATCATCCGCCAAGGATTGCTTTGCTTTGGCAAGAAACTGCGCCGCAATCGCCTCATGAATCAGCACAGTTTCCAAGGCATTGCAAACCGCGGGATTGCCTACCTTGCCATCACGCAAAATGCGCACCGCCATGTCGAGATCGGCATCTTCATGCACATAGAGGTGGCAGTTGCCAACCCCGGTTTCGATTACAGGCACAGTGGCTTCTCTAACCACCGTCTGAATTAGCCCGGCGCCACCACGGGGAATTAACAGGTCCAATCCCTCAAGATGCATCAGGTCCACAGCATATTGCCGATCGGGATTCTCAATCAACTGAACGGCATCCTCAGGCAAACCTACTCGAGTGAGTGCATATCGCCATAAGGCAGCTAACATGCGGTTGGTTTCCAGAGCCTCATGGCCGCCTCTCAAAATGAGGGCATTGCCGCTTTTGATGGTAAGTCCAGCAGCTTCTATCGTCACTCCAGGGCGGCTTTCATAAATAAGGCCAATAACGCCTAGGGGGACCCGAATAGTCTCCAACCGCAATCCGTTGTTTAATTGCCAACGGCCAGTGCCCTTGCCCAAGGGATCAGCCAAATCGCGAACCACACGAAGTCCGTCACCCAAGTTGGCAATCTTATGCTCATCGAGCATGAGCCGTTTAAGGAGAGGTCCTTTTAGCCCCGATGCTGCTGCTTTTTCCACTTCATCACGGTTAACTTTCAAAATTTCCTCAGATCGATGCTGCAGCAAATGCTCCATTTCTGACAACGCCCGATTGCGTTGATCGCCCGAGGCCATTGCCAGGATTTTTTGTGCAGTACGACCCCGCTCCAGCATTTGATTAAGCACGAATCATTCCCCTTTTCGCTAAGAATCGCGTGCCGCCCTGCCAAGCTTTAATCCCTTCGATCTTGTCCAACACGTCGGGTTCTTGACTTGCAGCCAAAACCATGCTTATGCCCGCTTCCTGGGCAATCCGAGCCGCCTCCAATTTGGTGGCCATTCCTCCGGTGCCTAGTCCTCCACGCTCTTCGGAACCAAATTTCTGCATGTCCTCAGCAGTTACCCAGGGCACCGATTCAATTCGGTGGGCCATGGGATTCTTCTTGGGATTTTCCGTATAAAGGCCGTCAATGTCAGACAAAATCACTAATCGGTGCGCCTCCATTAATACAGCCACTCGCGCTGCCAACGTGTCATTGTCTCCAATGCGAATTTCTGCATCGGTCACCGTGTCATTTTCATTAATCACGGGAATCGCACCCCAGCTTAATACGCGTTCCAGTGTGCTGCGGGAAGCCTGTCGGCGGTCGTGGTCCTCCAGATCTTGGCGGGTAAGCAATACCTGTCCCACGACTATAGGATGCAGAGCGCGTTGATAGGCTTCCATCAGACGCGCCTGCCCAATGGCCGCCAACGCCTGCTTATCAGTAACATCTTGGGGAGTTTTGCCCACGGCCCCCACGCCCGCCCCTACAGCACCGGAGGTTACCACTAATATTTCATGTCCGCGTGACAGCAAGATGCGTAGTTGCGAAACAAACCGATCTATTTTTTCCTGACTTAGCCGAGCATCGACGTCACAAACGCTCGAAGTGCCAATTTTGATAACCCAACGCATTGGTAGGATCCCCCCGAGACAAGCGATTCATCAAAAAAAGTCGCCCTCAATTGAGGACGACTAACCGCGGTACCACCCCAGTTGCTGAAAAACAGCCCCTTGACCCTCGATATCGGGAGGTCCCGGTTGACTCTTCATCAACGGCTCCAAAGCGGGGCAACGAAGAGCATGGCTGGGCTTTCACCACTCCCCAACTCGCTATGGCTATGCTGAGTTTCGTCGCTTCTCTTTCATCGCGCAATCCCTTATCTAATTAAAATACAATCTAACTGACCCACCGCGGTTTTGTCAATGGTGGCTTTGGCTAGCCCGGGTTAAGTTTCTTATAGAGCCACAACGCCGGATGAAGCGCGGGAACGTCTGTATATTGATGCAAATGAAGCGCACATGTACCGCTATCCACCAGCATTGACTCGGGTTCAGGGACAAGATCTAGTTCATCCAGCGCTGCCTTGGCTGATTTTCCCAAAGCTTGTGCCGCATCTTCGTGTTCAGCCTTAAATGCATATGAGCCTGCAGCTCCGCAACAAGCAATGCCCAGCGGCACTGGCATTGCACTAGTCAATGCCACCAACTGCTCCATCGATCCTTCTCCTTGAGCCACCTTGCCACGACATGTGGTATGCACCAAGACTTTTCGATCCTTTTCAGATAATCTTTGCCAAAATTGCTGGGGAGCGTGGGATACAATCCAGTCGGTCCATGGCATAATTACTGCGGCCGGGCTGTTAAGTCCCAGGTATCGCGGCCATTCATCACGGATGGTACCATCACAGGTGGCATTGAGAGTCAATAGCGTAGAAACCGGGGTACGCTTTAGCGCATCATACGTGCTGGAAGCAATGTCTTTCGCATCTTTCAGCCGTCCGCTGGCATATGCCGCCGCTCCACAACAATGAGCCTCTTCAGGCACCAGTTGAACCCTGTACCCCAGCTGATGGAGGATCCACACCGCAGCCTGCACGGTCTCGCCGCCATAGTCGCGATTGAAACAGTCAACAAAAAGCCCTATGTCCGGGACACTTGGCCGTGGGGAAAAAGAGAGCGGGCTTTTTGGGGGATAATCCGCATTCCCCGAGAGTCGTACGGCTTTGGCGAAAATTCGCGGGACCTTATCAGGTCCGATAGGCAATCGCCCAATCCAATGGGGATGCGCCAGAGCAAAGTCACGCAGTCGCGCCACTTTTGATCGATGGTGCCGATGACGATCCTTATGTTGAGCAATAAGATGCGCCACTGGAACTTGCGCGGGACAGGCTTCTTCGCAAAGTTGGCAAAATGTGCAGTCGTCCACCGATGGATCTGTTTCCTGAAGGTCGTCGGCTACTGCACTTCGCCACCACTCTGGACCTAATGCCTTGGGTCCGGAAAATGCAGAGTCCACCCGGACAATTGGGCACGCGGCAATACATAATGAGCATTTAAGACACGCATCATCATTTAGCAAGGCTGACCTCCTGCTGCAAGGAATACCACCACTTCAAGACCGAAGCCAAAGTTTGCCCTGCCCCCCCATGAACGTCACCGTTCCAATTCCCTGAGGATCGGCCCACCACATCATAACTCGAGGAATCTCCGCCAATGGACAGCACTGGCAAGTCTTCGGGATTACCACTCCACAAGACCGCCTCCCCGGTCGCCGTGTTCACCACCGTGTGGTCCCAATTTACTCGCAATCCTCCGCCCAATACGCCGCCGGTGGCCAACACCGTCCTCCCTGCTAGCATTCTGCCATCAGCGAGCTTAACCCCATCGTTATTAACAAGGATGACTTCCCCGGTGAGCAAGCGTACTCCCTGGCGCACCAAAAACCTTTGCCATCGTTCTTGGATCCGGATGCCTCCCAAAGCGGGGGCCACCAGTGGGATTTCCTTGACGGTCCGTCCTAACGCCAAACTTAGGCGATTTAAGATCTTTTCAGTGCCACGGATCCCTATGACTTGGGGCAAAAGCAATGGGTACTGCGCATTCGTGCCCACGGCTGCTTCATCTAAATCGTGCTCGAGCCAAGCCATCCCGACTTCCGTGTCAAAGAATCCCGCCCAATGCAAGGCGGTCCAACGCGGAGACCAACTGGGCGGCGCTGGACGATACCTAATCTCGGCCTCAAGTCCACTGCTCAATTGATACCTGGCGGCCCAACTTTCTAAATCCAAATCCACAATGCCATGCCAGGATACTACCGTAACTGGCTCCGGTACTGGGCAGGCATATTGCCAGCCCGGTACCACATAACGTGGATACAGCACACCCGTGACCGTCGGGCTTAAGAGATTTGCCCCCATCGCATCCACTTGGGTCTCTACCCCAATGCTCGCCAATATCTGCCGCCAGGTATCCCAACCGGACAGCCATTGATCATAGGAAAGATACCGCGAAAGAAGGTCACGGTGGTCACCAGGATGAGCAACGGGCCTTAACTGTTGATCCACACTGTAAAAATCTAAGGTTCCGCTCCATAACGGAAACGATCCCTGCCCATGGGCCACAATGGTGACATCATAGCCAGCCGATAGCAACAACGAGGCAGACAGCAACCCTGACGGGCCTTTGCCCACCACCACCCACTCACGCCTCATTTTGTGGGCTCCCCCAATCCCTGAAACCGTATATTGCGTTGCAACAGCCACTCTACCGCATTGTCACCCCAGAGCGCCGATAACATGCCACGTTCTCGTTCGCTGCGAAAGTTGAGCAGTTCCTGGTCGCTTTGCTCAACTCCCACCCGAAGGCTTTGCCACGCCGCTACGCGATGGCCACAAAATGTTCCCTGACAGGGCCCCATGCCAAACCAGGTACGTGTCCGCAAATCTGAAAGCGAACCACCAGAATACTGTTGCAATTGCCTGGTTGACACCCTTTCGCATTCACATAAAAAGGGCTCAGCCAGACCACTGCTGTCAAAGGACTCTAACCGAGGTGGCAATGGGTGACTCTGGGTTTGGCATGGCGTGGAATAGTGCAGGTATCCCGCCACCCTATCCGCCACTTGTTGCGCCATCAACCGAAACGTGGTCCATTTTCCTCCAATCACGGAAAATGCCCCTGATAAGGGATGCTCTACGACGACAAAATCTCGGCTGATGTCTCGGGTTGAAGCACTACCGCTTCCTGGTGCCCGATATAGCGGACGAACTCCGGTAAAAGCTCGCAACACCCGCCACTGCCCCATATCGGGAAACATTTCCTGACCTCGCTCCATCAACTCGATGACTTCTTGATAATCTGGCGGCGGGGCTTCGGGCAACGCGGTTTCCCGATCGGTGGTTCCCCAGATGCTGATGTGGTCATGAGGAACTAAAATATCGCCATCTCCGGGCATATCTAGCCGGTTAATGACTTGGGGTTGCTGACGATGGGAAAACAGCACCATGACGCCGCGCGACAGCGTTAACGGCAACGGGTCGCCCCATAGAGCTGCCACCTCTCCAGCCCAGGGCCCGGCAGCATTCACTACCGCATCCACCGCCAATTCTTGGGTTCCTTCGGCCGATTCGAGAATGACTTTGCGAATCTTGCCGTTTGCTTCAGCTGCACCAACCAATCGGGTATGAGTCAATACCCTGCCGCCACCCTCTTCAATCCCGCGGGCAAGTGCCTGCAACAACGGATAGCCATTAATCACGCCATCGTTGACAGAAAACACCCGATTCCACCGAGAATTGAGCCCTTTCACCACGACACTCTCCGCCACCGGAATGTTCACCGCCCGACAACCTTGCTTCCATTGATCGATAAGGCGATCAGGCACTTCAGGGGGAGCAGCAAATAGCCCTCCGGTGTCCTCAATGTAGGGACCCGCGATGCGTCGCAAGCAAAGATTCTCGGCTTGACATTGGCCTGCCGCTACCGCATCAGTCAAGACATATCTTGCCCCACTGTGCAAGAGGCCATGAAAACGTCCAGAGGTCCCATGAGCCAAGTCTCCTTGATCCACCACTATCACGGCAACGCCTCGCAGCATGAGATCCCAGGCCACCCCAAGACCGGTTGCTCCTGCCCCCACCACCACCACCAAGGCAACATCTCCCCTTCACGACAAAAGCCCGGGGCGCCCCTTAATAAAGGGACACTCCGGGCTCTCCGTTTCTCAACCCGCAACCAGTTGTCGTCTATCGTGTATTATACGACAAGCGTAATGACTCAAGCAAACAGGACTTCAACCAAGAGTCTTTCGCCAAAGCGCAATCTTCTGCAAGATGTCTTGTGGCTTTGGAGGACATCCCGAAATCACCAAGTCGGGGGTCCGCATCCCATCCACTCCGCCATGGCACGCGTACGCATCTTGAAACACTCCGCAACCCGCCGCGCAGTCGCCCAAAGCAATCAGCCACTTAGGTTCGGGAACCGCATCCCAATCCTGCACTAAAGGGCGTTTCATGGTGTCGGTCACGGGGCCGGTCACCACCAAGCCGTCAGCGTGCCGCGGCGAAGCCACCACATCAATCCCGAAATGCTGCATATCATAAAAACCATTGCCAAGCGCTGTTAATTCTTGCTCACAACCATTACAGCTTCCAGCATCCACGTGCCTTAGCTGCAGCGCTTTGATCGGCTTACCCACCAACTTCAACCCCTTTAACGCCATAATTTTCCTGGCCTAGCGATCCAAACAGCTATAACACAACTCAAAACTTTTATTAATTAAAGGAAAATCTCCCACCGCGTTGCCCGCAACCGCTTTGGCTAGCAGTGGCCAGTTGCGGAACGGACCGGAACGGACATGGTAGCGGATGACCTGCCCGCGATCAACGGCTACGATGTGGGCATTGAGCCCATGAGGGGATTCAGAAAATGTCACCGCTTGCCCGGCAAGGTCCGATGGCGGCTCCCAAACTGGTAGGGCGCCATGAATTCGACTTCTCTGCAACACCCGTTCCATGAGTCGCCAAGAAGCCTCCACTTCGTCTAACCGTACCTTGAAGCGGCTGGAAACGTCCCCAGAAGTTTCACTGGCATAGTCCAGAGGCCAGCCCTCATAGAGCGGCATTTGTTGTCGCGCATCAAAAGTCAGCCCCGATGCACGCGCCACAATGCCTTGGCCACCAAGTCGCAAAGCATCGCTTTGGCGCACCACTCCTACTCCCTCCATCCGGTCTTGAAAACCGTGATGGCCTTGCACCAAGGAGCGCCACGGCCGCCACTCCCGCTGTAGTTCAACAATCAGGGTGCCCAAGGCTTCGATGTCCACGTCCAAAGGTTTTCCCGCCTGGACGGTATCAAACAGCAACCGATGACCAAATATGACCTCAAGACCGCGCTGCCATCGTTCTTTCATCGCCAACGCCCTTTGATTGGCCACTGAAAATCCCACCCCAGCGGGTATTTGGGCCAGGTCATTGAGATGGCTTAATATGCGCTCCGATTCCAATACCAGAATTCGTTGCCACTGTATCTCCTCGGGGATTTGATACCCTGCCATTTCTTCCACCGCCATGGCCAAATTAGTCTGGTGGGACACGGTGTCAGCTCCACAAATGCGAGAAATTAAAGGCCACACAGAGCCTATGGGACGACCTTGCAACTGGCCTTCCACACCACGATGGTTTTGAAACAGGTGAAGATCCACGTGTAAGATATTTTCCCCGATGATGCTAAAGACAAAGTGGCCGGATTCGATAATTCCGGCGTGAGTCGGTCCCACTTTCATAATGGTGACGCCTTCACCCTCCACCGTCTGTGCGGGATTATTTGGCGCCACCTCAATCCACTGTGGTTTGCTCGGTGCGTTCGGTCCTGCCAACGGATAAAATCCATCAGGCCACCTGGGATTACGCACCAAAGCCCGTAAGTCAGGATGCCCTTTTGGCCGATAGCCAAACATATCGTGAATTTCTCTTTCGTCCCAAGCCACTTCCGGCAATTCCACTGTCAACGAGGGAAATTCCACGCCGTCCATATCCCAATTTTCCTCGGCAATCTGCCCACTAGGCATAAGCCAGTGGATGGAGATACGGCCTCCGGCAAAGGCCGTCACCCCAAGCACATGCGCTCCCAAATTTTTTCGCCGAACATTGTGGGCAGCCCAATCGTTTTCTGTCATCAGCGTGGCAATCATGCTCTTTCCCCCCCAACAACCGCCGTGCTCGAACCATGACTAGTCGCTTCCATATCTTCCTGGCTGCCTGATACGGAAAAATTCAAACCTCCCCAAAGGCCACTCAGGAGATGGTAGGTTAAAGCAGCAAACGTCACCAAAAGCGCTAAACTCAGCACAGCGATGAGCCACACCTGGTGCATTTGCCACATGGCATGAAGCATGATCCATTCACTGTAAGCCAATCCCAGTGGGGGTACTCCAGCCAGTGCCAAAATACCGAGTGACCAACTTATCGCCAGTCCCGGATAAGTTTTAGCCATGCCAGTAATCTTTTCCAATCGTTTGCTGTGATAGGCCGCGGATAGATGACCCGACAGGTAAAACAGGGTGGACTTAATGGCCGCATGGAAAACCAACTGCAACAACGCGGCCATTTCGGCCAATGGGGTACCAATCCCAAATCCAATGGCCATAATGCCCACCTGCTCAATCGACGAATAGGCTAGCAGCCGCTTGATATCGCGTTGCACCAACAACGCTAAGGACCCCACGGTAATCGACAGCACCCCATAAAATATCAACAAGTGGGGGCCAGACAGCAATGCTGTCGAAGGCTGTGGCACAGCTGCCACAAATCGTTCGATAGTCACCAGGCACAGACCCAAAAGAGCCCCCGACAAAAGTCCGCTCACCGGAGACGGCGCCTCCGAATGAGCATCCGGCAGCCAGGTGTGAAATGGTACCAACCCCACTTTAGTGCCGATCCCGCTCACAATAAGGATGGTGGCAACACCTCGCACAATGGGAGCAATGGCATGGTAATGGCGGGCAAGATTGCTATAAGCCAAAGTATTCCAGCCTAATCCCTGAAATCTTAATCCCGCATAAACGAAAATGATGCCAATAAGCGCCAAGGCTAACCCCACCGACGCAATGACAATATATTTCCATGCCGCCTCCAACGCCCTCCGGTTTCCCATTTCCACTACCAAAGCGCCAGATGCCAGAGTAGAAAACTCAATGGCCACCCACGACACCATTAAATTTTCAGCAAGCACAATCGCCGCAAGCGCTCCCCAAAACAACGCCCACCAAACGTAGTAACGCCCTACGCGAATATCTTCATGCTCCCTTAAGAACCAGATACTGTCCCAGGCGCTGGTAGTGGCCAACACGGTGACCACCAACAGCAAAATATCTTGCCAATCTCCCTGGAAAACCGAGGCATACATGTCCACAAAGGTCGCCACTAACACCATAGATACCCAAAGCGCGATGACCAGGGAAATTTTACGAATTTGCAGTGACACCCCTAGTAAGGCTAAAACAATCACGATCAAGGGTCCTAGTCCATATTGCATGTCCATTTTTACCCCCTTAACCGTCGTAGAGCTACAACATCTGTCGTCTTAAACTGATGATGGATACGGTGACTCATCCAAACCAAAATAGCGGCAGCCACCAATAAATCCACCAGCATCCCAAATTCCATAAAAGTGGGCAAGGCGCCCGCCACTGACGCCGCTAGCACCACCAAACCATTTTCAATCCCCACTAGCGCAGCTACCTGAGATAAAACATGGCGGCGACTAACAATCATTAACAGCCCCAAATGGATACTCGCCAATCCGTAAAAGAACAAGGTGCGATGCAAAATAATTCCGGTTGGTGTCAACAACTGAATCACATGCCCCACCGCCAGGAGCAATCCTGCTGCCACCGGATAAGCCCAAAACGGCAATGGCTGATCTTGCCGAAATTCTGTAGGCCACCTTGAGACAACACGGTACATGGATCCCGGAATCAGCCCGACCTTGATGGCCAGCGTGGCGGCCATAATGGCCGCCACAGCCCAGGACAACCGCTCCGTGGAACCCACCATAATGGTCAACGCCATGCCCTCCATGGCCAAAAACAACAGTCCATACACCATATTCCGGGACCACAGTAGGCCCACGGCCCCGGCAAATACCAAAAATCCGGCGATTGCCATTTAGTTGAATCCTCCCGTCATCACCAGATAAAAGGCCAGAAGCCCTAAACCTGAGGCCATTGCTAAATATGTGGGCACTTGGAAATATCGCAGCTTGGAAAACCGGCTTTCAATGCCGCCCACTAAGGCAGCGGTACCCATAATTTCTACGATATGAAGCACAGCGGTAAGCAAAGGCGACGCCAATGAGGGGGAAAGCCACACCCATCCGAGACCTAGCAGTGCCGTGTATTTAATCGCTACGGCCGCTTGATTTTCCGCCAATAGCCGCCCGTCATATTCCAGCACCGTCGCCTCGTGCATCATGGTCAATTCTAAGTGGGTATCTACATTGTCAATCGGCAACCGCCCTAGTTCCGCCAAAATCACCAAGCCATAACTGACCGTTGCCATCCCCCACGGCAATAGCGAAAGATGGCCTACCACTGGAGTAATCGCAGTGCGTCCGGAAACAGCCCATAGTATGCCAAAAGCAGCGAACAGCGCCGGTTCAATCCCAGCCCCCAACGTTGTGATCCGGCTAGATCCCAACCCGCCAAAGGTACCTGCACTGTCCAGTCCGGCCAAGCCAACCCAAAATCGTTCAAGGGCCAACAAAAAGAACAAAGTTAACAGATCATGCGGCCAAGAATTGGGCACCCGGCCCGCCCAGGGAATGGTCCCTGCCACCAGTATCATTGCCGCCAAGCTAATGCTCGGCGCAACCCGAAATATCCACGAGCTATATTCGGGTACTGTGGTTTCTTTGCCCCAAGTTTTGGCTAGTACCCAATATCCCCACCACAAACTGGGTCCGCGGCGACCTTGCAGCCGTGCTTTGACAACTTGGGTGATGCCTAAAACTAATGGCGCCATCATGATGACCACCACCACAGAAATCCCCTGTACCCCCCACAACACGGCCCGATACCCCCAGATTTATTAATGTAAGACCAGCAACATCATGCCAACCGCCACCAGCAAATAGGTTAGATACAAGCGCACTGGCCCTGCTTGAATTCGCGCAGTGGATTTTGACAACCACCAGGCCATTTGATATCCGGGCCGATATAAATACCGTTCCCAGGTTGGGGTAGTGCCCCCTTTGTAGACCAATCGTTCTGGAAAATCCCGTGAGTTTTCGCCAATGCGGGACAACTGACGATGGGGCCGATAAATCACGGCAAACGTGGTCCGAATGGCCTTGGTCATGGATGAGGAGGAAAACTGCATAGCCGGTGTGGCATCGCCGCCGCAAGCCCAACGCGGTACCGTGCGCGCTTGCGATGGGCGCGCCAACAACACCAACGCCACAACAGCGATACCAAGAAGCACCGCGATCAGGGTGGTCTTTATTGGCAGCAACAAGGAGACCGCATGGTAAGAAGTAGTCGGATCAATACTTCCAATGACCCGTACCACCGGCTCGGGGAACACCCCCAGGGCTAATGATATCAAGGCCAGTCCCAATATAGGGGCCGTAATACTGCGTCCTAAAGGAACTTGGGCAACACGCTGCCTTGGCTGGCCCAAGAAGGTCACTCCTGATGCTTTGACAAAGCACATGCCCGCCAAAGCGCTAGTCGTCGCCAGCACCAAAGCCAATCCCAGCGCTGACGCCGCCCAAAGCCCATGGAACCCCGTCGCCAGTGACAGCAAACCACGGAAGGTTAGCCACTCACTCACAAAACCATTAAATGGGGGCAACGCGCTAATTGCCATGGAACCCAAAAGAAATCCCAATGCCACACCCGGTATGGTACGAATCAGTCCCCCCAGGTGTTCGGCGTCGAGAGTGCCGGTATGCTGTTCCACGGCACCGGCCGCTAAAAACAACTGACTTTTAAAAAGAGCATGGTTCAGGGTATGGAACAAAGATGCGACCAATCCCACAACAGCTATTTGCGGATGATGCAAATCAATGCCCACGCCCATTACTCCCAAGCCCAAGAAAATGATGCCAATATTCTCGATGCTGTGGTACGCCAATAAGCGTTTTAAATCGTGTTCCATTAACGCGTAAAGAACACCTAAAAGGCTCGATACTGCCCCTAGCACCAGCAACACAATCGGCCATAGCAAGGCCGTGGCCCCCAAATCCATCAAAAGAAATTGCACAATGCCAAAAACACCAAGTTTAATCATGGCACCGGACATCAAGCTCGACACCGGAGCCGGCGCCACGGGATGCGCCCGAGGCAACCAGACATGAAAGGGAATAATCCCGCATTTAATGGCAAACCCTAATGTCAACAGCGCAAACACTCCGCTCTTGGTTTCCCAAGGCAAAAAGCGGGCTTTAGCGGCCCATAAAGCAAAATTCATGGAGTGCAGCGAAGCAGCCATCAAGAGCAATCCAGCCAAAATGGCCATCGCGCTTATTTGCGACATGACCAAGTAGATATATCCTGCCTTGATGACGCCGGGCTCTTCATGATGCGAGACAACCAACAGAAACGATGTCGCCGCCATTACTTCCCATGCGGTCATAAACACCCACACGGTTTGCGACAAGATGACCGCAGCCATCGCCAAAACGAACCACGGCAGCCAAAATCCGGTGAAGACTTGATTATGTTGCTGGTATCCCACCCGATACCAGGCAGCCATGGTACTGACAATGCCTACCACCAGCAAAAACCACGCCCGAAGCGGTGTCATTTGAAAATACGGCGTCCATAAATGAATAGAACGAAAGTCCCATAGCCCTATAACGGCCAAAGCTAGTACACCAATACTTAAACCTAACATCAGATATTGTGAGAGGACTCGATTAAATGCGGCCACAGAGGCCGCCAGGCCGATCGCGACAATCCCATAAGTCAGCATGATTAACCGTCCTTACCAAAATTTCGATTTAGTCCCCGGTGCCATCTTGGTCAAGGACCATCTTCATGGACTCCACGCGATTCTCAAAAATTTTCCGTGCAATATCCAATAAGTCAAAAACCAAATCATCTCTTACCGTGTAAAAGACATTGGTGCCCAATTTGCGAGCTTCGACCAGTTGATGACTTCGCATCACCGCCAACTGTTGAGACACCGACGACGCTTCGATGGCTAAATCCTGTTGCAGTTCAGTCACCGTCTTCTCTCCGGTTCGCAGTAATTCCAAAATTCTGAGACGCACAGGATGTCCTAACGTTTTAAACAAATCTGCCTTAAATTCATGCATCGCTGTCATCGGTGTCTCCTTTAAAAGTCTTCATAGAGGATACCATTGCATCATGCAAACCATTATAATCTGCAAATCTTCAAATCTTTATATGTGTGAATTGTAAGATTTTATTGGTCTGGTTTTTGGTTCAAATTTAAGTAAATGTTTAACAAATTGTTGAAGCACGCAGGATTATCAAATTGTGTGACGAATCATTTCTGTATCCATCACGAGTTCAGGTACGAGCTCTCGAGGGAAAGGAGACAAATGATGAAAAAATTAGCAGCAGTGGGAGCGTTAAGCATCCTCTCTCTAGCAATTGCCGGGTGTGGTTCGTCGACCAACACGACTGCCACCACCGCCACTCCACAATCTGGGGGCACAGTCGTGATTGCTTTGCCCGAGCAAACTTCTCCCAATTGGTTTTTTCCTGAGCTATCATTAACCGCGGATACTACGGTTAATTCAGAAATTGATGACATGTCCTACGAACCATTAGTCTACTTCAACACCAAAGATCAGTTCGATCCTCAGCATTGTTTAGCGTCATCGGTGAAATGGAACGCGAAAGGCACCGTGTACACCATTCAACTAAACCGCAAATGGCACTGGTCCAATGGTGCCCCAGTCACCGCTCAAGACGTGGTCTTTACCTATCAGATCATGAGTGCTGGCAGCCAAAGCAATGTCAGCTATGCTTGGGCGTACTCCGGCGCTGGTTCCGGCGGCATGCCGACATTGTGGAAAAGCGTGGTCGCGACAGGCCCCTACACGGTGCAAATTACCTTGAACCAGCCTAGCAGCCAGGAATGGTTTGTCCGCAACGGCATCGGACAAATTTATCCGGTTCCCAAATCGGTATGGGATAAGTATCCTCACAGCATGTCCAAAGAATTTCAATTTATCCAAAACGTATCCAACAGCCCCAACAATGCAGTGTATAAGGTGGTAGACGGCCCATACCAATTTCAAGCAATGTCACCTAACAACTACTGGACCTTTGTACCCAATCCTAAATACAACGGACATCAGTCCTACGTCAAAAAAGTGATGTTCCAATATGAAACCTCGTCAACTGCAGAGTTCACGGCGCTCAAACAAGGCACTGTCAATTACGGGTATCTGCCAGGGGATCTGTTAGGGGTTCGCAGCGAACTCACCAATGATGTGTTGACTCCCCTATATTCCCTCGGCTTTAACTATATTCAGCTGAATATGAGCCCTCAGGCTCCCAATGGCATTGGCAAAGCGTTTGATGAACTGCCAGTACGCCAAGCGCTGCAACTCGGAGTGAACCAGCCCGGCATCATCAATGCCGTTTACCATGGCTACGGCGTGGTAGATGATACCACCTTAGCCCCCAAACCCAAAAACATCTTTGTCGATCCAGCGTTAGCTAAGGATCCTTATGCCTATAATCCGGCTCGCGGAAAGAAAATTTTGGAAGCCGACGGCTGGCATGAGGTTGACGGGGTTATGACCAAGCATGGCATAAAACTTGAATTTACCATGTTTGCAGCGTCAGGCAGCACCAGTTACGATCATATCGACCAAATTCTTCAACAAGGCTGGGCCCAAGAAGGCATCATCTGCCACATTGAATACCAGCAATTCAACACGGTGGTCAGTTATAGCCCGAGTGACGCCTCGCAGTGGGCAGTATTGAATTGGAACGGCGGTTGGGGTTATGCGTCAGGGTATCCATCAGGCGGCGTTCTTTTTAAGACGGGAGCTGCTGAAAACTCTGGCAGTTACTCAAGCAACACCATGAACACCCTGATAAACGACACCTACAAGCCGGGAACCCCGAGCCAAGCAATCCAACGGATGTACAACTACGAGGAATATGCGGCAAAACAACTGCCCGCAGCCATTTTCTTGCCCGAATTTCCCAGTCTCGTCGTGCATGCCAAGAACCTGCACGGAACATTGACCGATTACAACCCCATTGGCGGCGTCATATTCCCCAGCCACTGGTGGATTTCCAAGTAACCCAAACACAGAGGGAGGCAATCTGCCCCCCTCTGTGTTCATCTTTGCCTTATCCCCATACTATTCGACTGGAATTCCCCCATATTGGGCAAACCAGCGATCAATGCGGGCAAGACGATCGATGGCCCGTTTCGGCCGAGAGTCGGACTCATGATGCTCTTTGGGATAAATCACCAATTCGGTCGGCACCCCGCGCTTCTTTAACGAGACATAGAGTTGCTCGGCTTGGCTTAAAGGGCAGCGCCAATCCCATTCCCCTGCCGTAATAAGCAGGGGCGTATGGATATTGGCCAGACCACTGGCGGGCGATGTTTCGTAATACCGCTCCTGGTTTTGCCAAGGCACCCCCATATCGTCTTGCCACCACAAATGGCAATCATCCGTGCCAAAAGCGGACACATAATCAAATACGCCGTGCTCGGTTACTGCCGCCCGAAACCGATCGGTGTGCCCGACCGCCCAGTTGGTCATAATGCCACCCATGGAAAATCCGGTGATATAAAGTCGCTCCGGATCTACCCATCCCTGGGCAATAACATAATCGACACCGCACATCACATCATCATGTTCCCGTGGGCCCCAGGAACCTTGAATGGATTGGCAAAACGCTTCGCCGTAAGAAGTAGAGCCGCGATAATTAACCAATAATACCAAATACCCGCGCCCGGCCCAGTATTGCGTTTCAAATTCAAACTCTGGCGCCTCATAGGACATTGGACCCCCATGGATTGACACCAATAAGGGGGGCCGCGACGTTCCCGGCTCAAAATCGGGAGGAGTTAATATGAGCGCCTCAATAGGCTCGCCTTCATGATTGGCATATTGAATCCATTGGAACCTGCCCAGTTGCCTATTAGAAAGCCACTCAGCAGAGCCACGCGAAAGACGCGGACCCAGTGCCCCATCATCCAACCGAAAGACTTCGGGTCCAGTATCGGGGAACCCCATTAACAACACGACTTCAGAAGATTGGGCATCAAAACCATACACAGTCCCGGTGCGTTCCTGAGGCTGCACTGCGCGCCACAGTCCATTGCTATCAAAGGATACCAATTTAGCTTGCCCGAGCATCGACGCCACCGTCAATATCTGATCCCTCTCGGTCCAAATTACGGGTCCATCAATAGTCCCCGTGAAATCTTTAGAAACCATCTCCATCGGGGATCGCTTCAAAGGTGTGGGGTATACCCGGGCGTTGGCTACCGGATCCCCTGAAAACACATCTGGCACTACCCCGCCGATTTGTGACCATCCTTGGCCAATATTCGCTGGGAATTCACCATCCGGTAACGCATCCGCCAGTGCAATTTTCCAAAGCCTCGTGAGGACATACTGGTTTTCCGGCGCTTCAGAGGAGATAAATGCCACCGACCGTCCATCCGGAGAAAACGTAGGGTGTTGTGCGTCAACATCTCCCTGAGTTAAACGCCGCACGGTATTGCCATCGGGCGAGATGAGCCACAGATCCACTCTTCGGTTATTGTCCGGATCTCCCGTCCGGTTGGACTGAAACAATATCCAGCTTCCGTCGGGCGACCACTGAGGATTCATCTCACTGGCCTCTCCCTGTGTAAGTTGCCGAACGGACCGTGACTTTACGTCCACCACAAAAAGATGACTTTTGACATCGTCCAAGTAGCCCTCACCATCATATTTGTGCTGAACTCGGTCCAGCACTAAAGGCCCTGGACTTTTCTTATCCCTTATGGACTTCAAGTAATTGGCCTGCTGCGGTGTCGGATCCCGTCCCGAAAATACCAGACGTGTCCCATCGGGGGACCAACTGAAAGATTGAACCCCTTCGGAGCGATGGGTAATTTGGCGCGGTTCCCCACCCCAAAGCAAGTCATAAACCCAAATTTGGTCAACGGGTTCTAGAGGTTCTTCCCCCTCTTTTGTTGGTTCCTTTAGCTCCAACTCGTTTCCCCGTTTGGACAAGATAGCCAGGTACCGACCATCCGGAGACCACCGGATATGATGATCCTGGACCATCTGGCGGCTAATCCGATAGGGTTCGGTACTGCCATCGGTCAACGTCATCCATAGATTGGAAGAATAATCATTATCCTCTTTAATTGCCTCTGTTTGAACATATGCCAACCTCTTGCCGTCCGGGGACAACCGCACTTCTTTTACAGGGGTTAACAAATAAAAGTCGTCAAGCATCAAAGTATGAGCCATCAAATCCCTCTTTTCCGATGCATTCGCTATTGATCAATCATTGCGGGAGTCCCAGTGTTACAGCGCATTGGTGCCAGTCTGCCGTCCTTGGGGCACGTGATGGCCAATTAAGACCGCAGCGGTTAACCCTAATCCTCCCATTAAAAACCATAAGCCAAGTTTTCCCCACCCGGACAGAATAAGGCCACCCAAGACTGGTCCAATTACCATACCCATCGCGTTAAAAAAGCTGCCTGCCCCTTGATATCGAGCCCCAAATCCTTTCGGAGCCTGTTCGGCGTACTCTCCCGGCGGCAATGGCTCGTACACCAATTCTCCCATAGTAACCACCAAAAACGCCACCACAATCATGGTTACTTCTGCCGAAATTCCTAAAACAATCATTGCCACCGCATATAATATAGCACCTAGCCCCATCCAAAAGCGGCGGCTTCGATGCTGTAGCAAGTAGGATACTGGCCATTGTAAAACGGCTATCAATGCGCCGTTCATAGCCCATAAAAGACCATACCAACGCAACACTGACAATGTATGACCCATTTCCATCGGAAAAGTCGAGGCCAACTGACTATAAATCACGCCAATTAATGTGCCTCCTAAGGCTAGCGACCAAAATCCTGACTGCTTCCACGGCGGCAAGTACAACCATTGACGCCAAACTTTCCCTGTAAAAAGCCGCACCTTGGGTCCAATCCTGCGCCCCAAACCGCTTGGCATGGCAAGTGCCAATACCAAACTGCTAGCCAAAAGACAACTGCCGTCAATCCAAAAAATCAGGGAAAAATGATTAAGCGCCAGCGGCAGTCCCGCCAGTGGACCTATAATGAGTCCCGCATTATAAGCCAATATCAACAAGCTAAGCGCCTGGGTTCGACGCTTGGAAGTGCCCTTCATCGTCATCGCATGGAGCATCGCAGGATAAGCCACGCCAGTCATCGTTAAGGCTAATCCATAAGCAATAACCCACACCCAAGCCCTATGGGCCATAGGAGCCATGATAATAGATACCCCGGATATCGCATACGCCATCACTGCAACCAATTTGGGACCGAATCGGTCTGTCAAATATCCTGCCGGCAGTTGACCTAATACATACCCAATTCCTGCGATACCCATAAAAATCCCGGCAGATGCCATGGGCAAATGAAGATTTCGCGTGAGATAAAAAGCGACGAATGGATATAAAAACCCATCGCCGAGAGCGTACAAGAATTGGCCTATCGCTAGACCCCACATGATATCACTACTCCAAACCTATCACCATCCTCATCGAGGATTGCTTTTGGTACCGACCCTGGTTGCGGTGGGTACACTACAAGCGTAGACCTTTGGGGCGATGTCCCGCAATCAAGGAAAATCCTGAATTTTCATCGGGGATTGCAACGGTTAGGCGCCATTGCAGAGGCTATGAAACCGCCCCTAGAATAACGCCCAATTAATTGCATTTGCTTCATTTTGGAGGGTACTTTGCCAAAATTGATTAGGTTCTAGGCTTTAACACAAACCAAGACTGGGTATCCATGCCGGGCCCTATCGAATAGTAGCGCCCGGTCAAATAGGGGTTCAAAAGATTATCATATTGGGGTGATAAGGGATGGCCCGATTGCCCGGTGAGGTGAACCGCAACACTGTCGCTCGGGTGCGCCGGCACCATAATTTGGCGGTAACTTGGCATAAAAGCAACCATCCTTGGCCATGGCAATTGAGGATCCAAAGCAAACGCTGCTTGCCGTGGAGTGTAGAGATCGCCAGCCATTGGCAAAGCACGACGGCCAAATAGCGGTTTTAATAATTTGACCTGATTAAATGGATGAAATGCCTCGGCTTGATGGGCCTTTCCCCAAGTCCATTGGGACACTTCAGATCCAAACGCCCGGCTGCCGGATTTGGTGGCATCTTCTATAGCTTGACCTAAATCGATCTGGTCCCAAAGTTTAAGCACCAAAGGTCCAATCCGTTCGCCGAGCAATCCCCACAAGCGTTCAGGAAACGGATGAGTGCCAGGTAGAGATGGTTCCACATCATGGAAAAATGGCTTGTCTAAAACCTTTTTTAACGAATCTGGCAAAGCGGAAACCATGAATAAATAGAGCATTGTAGGGACACTAGTGTCGGGCGTAACCTGTCCATCAAAAGATTTGAGGCGATTTCTCCACTCATCCGGAAGGCTGTCCCATTGCAAAAGTTTTTGCGCAACGCGATAGAGCGGATCAGAGTAGACATCTGCTTGAATCTTAGCGAAACTATCACGATCATGCAACGCATTGGCTTGAATTAGAGATTCGATACGGGCCGCACGATATCCTAAACTATAGCGGCCAAAAATGTAGAGATCCGATGTTTGGCCTACAACAGGGTTATTAGCGGAAATTGCGTAGCCCTGGGGAGGATCAAAAAGTCGGGGCATCTGACTCCAATCCACTGTGCCTGTCCACTCGGTTGCCCGTGTGTTGCCATTGGCACATCCAAGATGAGGCCCCCCATTGCGTGTAGGAATTTGCCCGGCACAAAGATAGCCTATATGGCCGTTACGATCCGCATAGACAAAGTTCTGCGCAGGAACCCACCACTCGGCCAGAGCACTGACAAAAGTCTCCCAGTCATGAGCCTGATTTAATCCCATGATGGCCTGCATCATAGGAAGCGCTTGAAACCCAGTCCACCCTAGAGCAATCATGGTTCCGTCCGGCTCTTGGTGGATAACAGGCCCAACGTGTGAGTCGTAACACGTCAATGTTTGATCCGGCTTTCCCCGTACCTTCATGACCTCCTGACGAATCGTCAGCTCACCAGTTTGGTCATCTAGCGGGTAGCTCAAACCATCCGGGTTCATGTGAATGCGATATAAATCTTGGACATCAGGATCCACATTGGTAACGCCCCAAGCAATATCCCGATTTTGTCCGATAACAATCCCAGGAGCCCCAGGCAAACTCACCCCGAATGCCGCAAGACTACCGCCTTCCACAAACATTTCATACCATATCGACGGCAGTTGAGGCATAAGGTGCGGATCATTTGCCAACAAGGGAGTCCCATCTTTGGTATGCGCTCCGTCAACCACCCAGTTGTTGGACCCTACCCCGATGCTTCCCCAAGCCAAGGGTTGCCCTGTGCCGGGGATTATCGTCAGATTGGGAGCGTCCGGTAACGAACCAAATAACCACTCTTGAATCTCGGTCAATTCTTGTACCTGATCATACCCCCACTTGGCAGTCCAAATGGTATTAAGCGTCCAGGCTAATTGATAGACCAAAAGATTGCTGTCGTCCAGGGTCCATGGAAGCAAGGGTTGCTTAAGAAAGCGATATTCGGGAGGCAGGGGAATTTGGGAAAATGCCAGATTAACACCATTGATATAGCACTCTGCGTACTGCCTTGTGCTCTCGGACCAGGTCTCCGGCGCTTCTTTTGCCCAACGCATTAAATTCAAACGCCGCATGAATCGATCATACGGCAAAGCACTTTCGCCCAACAGCTCTGCCAGTCTGCCTGCGGGCAACCTGCGCGACAAATCCATTTGAAAAGCGCGTTCCCGTCCATGAAGATATCCCTGGGTAAACAGCGCATCACGCATAGTAGCTGCTTGAATGTGGGGAACGCCCACGGTATCCCATCGCACTTCCACAGGTTGGGTCAGTCCCTGTTCTACTATCACTTCGCGGGACATTCGAGGAGGGGATTTCAAAACGCCTAGCCACCGAAACAATCGACTGGCACGGCGAAATCCTGGCAAACGGAAGTCTCTTCCGTCGCTGGACACCTGATCCATCATTCATCCCCACTCCTATGACCATTAAACGTATTAAAAACAGTGTACAATTCCCTATGGTTATTGACTAGATATTTAGGAGTATTGGCTTTGGTATTCATCGAGCGGATTATCAAGCGCCCGCCATAGTCTAATTTAAAAAATCTGGTTCTTCTCGAACAATCATTTCCCATAGCGGGTGAAAACTAAACCATCCTGCTAAAGCATTACCAATCTGATCATGTGTTAATTGTGCATAAGCTGGGTCAATCAACCGCGGGGTGCCTGCAGCCTCGGCCGCAAGCTGAGCTTGACAAGTCCGTTCCATGGTAATGAACCAAAATGCAGCTTCCTCAACACTGTGTCCTACGGTGAGCAATCCGTGATTTTGCAAAATGATGGCTTTCATCGGTCCCAGTGTTTTCGCTATGCGCCGGCCTTCCTCCGGATCCAACACCACCCCTGTATAATCACGCATCAAAGCATGGTCGTTGTAGAAAATGCACGCGTCTTGGGTTATGGGATCTAGGTGGCGTCCTAGGCTGGACCAGGCCTTACCATAAATCGAATGGCTATGAGCCGCAGCAATTACGTCCGGTCGCGCTTCATGAACCGCGGAGTGAATAGCAAACGCTGCTGCATTTACCATACCTTCACCTTGCACCACCTGACCCTCACTATTGACCAAAATTAAATCCGATGCCCGAATAGAGCCAAAATATTTTCCAAACGGGTTAACCCAAAAGTGGTCAAGTAATTCGGGATCGCGAGCCGTGATATGTCCGGCCACGCCTTCATCAAATCCCCATCTGGCAAATAGGCGAAATGCTCCAGCCAGACGCTCCTTGCGATATTGCCTTGCTTCGTCTAGCGACTTAAAATGGGGTGGTGTTACTGGGGCTTGCAATTCCATACCCTGTCCTCCTTCAAGATGACATGTATTGCCAGTCGAAAATATTTTGCATTCACCATCCCATATCGTTAATCTTTTTGTCAAGCAAGTGTTTTCCCATATTATGCCATATCCCTTTAGGTGAGTTAGAACCGCCCTTGGAAAACCATCAGCCAAAACCGCATCGGAATCGGGTATCCTAATATAATCAAGAAGTGACCGAATAGCAGGGCGGTGATGGTTTTATGGCAGAGCGTATTGATAAAAATCCGTGGGAAGTTCTGGGAATTGCGCCAACGTATGACAAAGAGGCCATTCGCCAAGCTTACCTCAGTGCTGTTCGCCGCCATCACCCTGACCAATTTCAACGCGACGCGGCACAGTTTCACCAGCATGAAGAAGCGATGAAGGATATCAACCGTGCCTACCAGTTGATTCTGGCCGGCAAGGCCCCAGAACCCCATAATGAGACTACGCCGCCACCGACCGGGACGCCAGGCCAGACTTATAAGGCCCCGCCCCGAAATGATGCGCCGCCCCCAATTTTTTGTCCGCGGCATCATCAGACTGCGTGGAGAAGATGCCAAGTCTGCCAAACCCCACTATGCACCGAGTGCATAGGTTTTTATACGTCACTATGCGCGAAACATTACCGTAAAAGCGCACTCAAGAGATATCGCAATCGGGTGGTACGTGAATGGGTTCCCCTAATTATAGGGGTCGCTGTGTTGAGAGAAGTAGGTCTAGGGTCGGCTGTTCTGCTTTGGGGCGTTCTTGGCTACTTGGCTCTGTTAGGATTAGGCTGGTTGCGGCGAAAACGTTGGATGGGTTGTCTAGCCCTGCTATTTTTTCCATACAGCTTAGTATTAGCGGGTCTTTACAGCCTTTATGAAGGACTGAGTCAATGGAATAAGTTTGCAATGGAATCTAAACATCTCTGAGAGAACATCCTTTCGGTTCTAGCGGACCGGCAGGATACGATATACTGATGGTGCTTCGGATGAGGTAGATCATGTCTAAGAGTGGGTCAACATTGTTGCTTTCACCATAACATCAAATAGCCAGGCCATTTACCATTCGGCGATGAGTAGCAGGTAGTGTGGTTCAGAATAGGATAACGGAAAACGAATCAGGTACAATATGAGTGATGTCGTTCGCAAATGTGTCATGGTACGCGATGAGCCCCACCCAAAGCAAAAGGTCAATCGGCCACGAGAAGTCGATCCATCCATTAACACGTTAATTGGAGAAATGGCGTTTCGGTCCTTAGTGTCAGGAGGTTTGACGATGTTTCGAAATACCGTGCCTCATTGGGCCAGACGGCGTCGTTCATCATCCACACCCGCCCCCCGATCCTTTTCTGTATCGTGGTCAGACGGTCGACAACTTTGGCCCTGGGAAGAAGAACCCGCAGCGGCCCCCAGGCCCGAGCTCAAAACACGTGTCCAGAGGCGGCGGGAAAAAAATCAACGGCGTTGAATCACCAGTGCCCGCCCATTTCATCAAAACTATGGGCGGGCATTTGTCGGTACTCCGGCTGCTTAGGCGATTGCCTTTCGTCAACTCGCAAAACTCACCCGAGCTCGACAAAGTCAACGGATGATGAGAATAGGCGCATGGCAATGACGGGAAATTGACGGCCAAACTTGGGAGGATATCCATGCGCAAGGGACTAATAGGATTCGCGGCGACTTTAGTGATTTTCGGAGGATGGCTTTTATTAGACGGTGCGGGTCTATTTCTGCCATCCGCGGGTACGCCACTGACGATCGGCAACCCTGCGCAAGAACAATCCCATTGGACGGTAGAGGAGGAGACGGCGACCTCGGGTCCGTGGCAGGGGATGCTTCAAATGCGCTACAAACCCATTGCACCTCTTGTTCGCAATCATCACTCGCAATCGCAATTTGATGTGGTGTGGTCCGAGCAACTTCAGTACCATGGACTGTTTCCCCCCACATTGCTACAGTGGCCCGAAGATATAACGTGGCCCAAAGGCATCGCTGGCGGGGGAACTCAAGGCACACCCATCCAACCCATGAGGTTGCGCCTTGGGACGTTTCTCTACGCGAACACCCTAACGAAGTACCCCGATATGCTCATATCCCTGACCCAACTCCAAACGGCGTTTGATTCGGTAAAATATGACATTGTGTGGCGAGGATTCACGGTGTTGCCGCCCACGCGGCTATGGTCTGTTGGACCCGTTCATACCCGCAGTGTAACGTTAAAAACCTCGTTGCGTTAAACGGAAGGACTAGTGAGGAAAATATGGATTGCTTTGAGCGTCATTGCGGCGGTTGCACTATGAAACTGAGTCTCCCTCTGGGATCCTAACTCATTTCTCTTGGGCTGCTACATCCGAAACGGGTAAGATAGCACCGTATTGCCACCGCCTCGGACCATCGTGATTATGGTGCCACATGGATCAAGGCCGCCGATAACGACTCGTTTTTTTCTATTATGTATGACGACGCTGGCGAAATGAATGCCGTAGTTTTAAGGTATTAGCATGCCACGCTTGTAAAGAGTATGCGCCTCATGTCCGTTGACGGTGAATTGATCACTGGTGAGGGTAACACCGCTTCTAACAATTTGCGGCTTTTCGAATGCAACAAGTTTTCGATTCATGCCTCAATGGATAATTACGGGAAAACTTATTGGAAACTGTCAAACCCCTCCGTTGTCGGCGTCAGACGAGGTCTTTAACAATCGACGCATGACCTTGCCGGTAGCGGATACAGGCAAAGCTGGCACGATAAAGACCTCCCGGGGAACTTTGTAATCAGCCATGTGATTTTTGGCCCAATCCACCAATTCCTCCGGACTTAAAGCAGCCCCGTGCTTTAATACAACAAACGCGGCGACTACTTCCCCACGATACGGATGGGATTTGCCAATGACTGCCACTTGTTGTATGGCCGGATGGCGAATTAACAGCTCTTCTACATCTTCCGGAAACACACTATATCCAGAAACCTTAATCATCTCTTTGAGGCGCCCCTGGAAATATAAGTAGCCGTCTGCGTCTAAATATCCCATGTCTCCGGTCGCCACAAAACCAGATTTTAGTGTTTTTTGGGTTGCCTCAGGTTGATTCCAATACCCGGCAAACACCCCCCGATTTTTTATCCAAATTTCCCCGCTATCGCCTGAGGCTACGTTGTCCCCCGTGTTCGGATCCACGATGCGTATCTTGGTATCCTGGATCGGTTTCCCGACCGAACCCCAGCGAATTCTATGCACGGGCATATAGGTGTCTGCAGTGTGGGTTTCCGTGAGTCCGTAAGCGGCTTCGTGAATAATTGCTTTGGTTTTGACAAGCCATTCTGCAGCCAAAGACTCGGTCAAGGGTATTCCAAAACTGGTACACAGATTATGACGAAGCGAACGCATACGAACATCGTCGGGATTCAGCCGATCCAAGACTGCCCGGTTCATCGGAGCCACGCTATACCAGAAGCTGCAATGATATTGCTCTATAGCGGCGATGACGGTGTCAGGATCAAACTGATGGATCATGACTTGGGTGGCGCCCAAATAAATTGGCACGTTGAGCCCCATCAATAACCCAGCTATATGGGATAATGGCATTACTGTCAAAAAGATGTCCTTAGCCGTTGCGCCATTAGCCTCGCTGCCAGCAGCAGCCTTGAAGAGCGCGTTGTCATAGGTCAACATTGCTCCTTTGGGCATACCGGTGGAGCCCGACGTATACATCATCAACGACACCTGATCTAAACGCGGAGTGACATGCGGGGGATCTCCGTTGATTTCCTCCAGGACCTGCCATGAGTCAACTCCCGGATCATCGCTGGAAGGACCTGGACTGTCGGGCAAGGGCCATGGCAGCACGGGATGCTCCGGCAAAAACTCTCGATAGTTGGTGACCAGCACCCGTGCCATCGGCACCGATAACCGGACGGTCTCCCAATGTGGAAACAACCGGTTTTCGGTAATTAATACCGTGGCCCCGCTGTTTTGCAACTGGTATTCCAACTCCCACGCTTTAAATAACGGACTGACCGGTGTGACGATAGCCCCTATTTTTTGTGCCCCTAAAAACGCCATCACATATTGAGGACAATTTCCTAAATATAACGCCACCCGATCCCCGGATTTAACTCCTTGGTGCGTCAGCCAAATCGCAATGCGATCACTGTATCGATTCAGCTCGCCATAAGTGATGTTGCGGCCGTACCAAATAATGGCTGCCCGATTTGGATGAGATCTTGCATGATCACGCAAATATTCATGCAGTGGCAGATGGTTCATCTCAATCCCTCCTGTTTCAAAACCCGGTAGGCCAATTGGCTAGTTTTCGTTTTCCCATGATAGGTCCTGCAGATCGCAGCGAGCGAAAAACCCGGGTAAGATATCGCCGAGTGGTCTTGGGGTCAATCACGTCGTGAATCCAGTACTGCCCGGCTGCCGGATATGGCGACACCTCAAACTGCCACTGCTGCAAAAGTTCCTGACGCAACTGATCCGGGTTGTCGGAAGCTTCCAGTTGCTTTTTATACACAACATTGATGCCCACCTCTGGACCGGTAAAGCTAATCTCGGCACCGGGCCATGCTACGACCAAATCCGAACCCATTTGCGGCCCCGCCATATTGCTATACGCAGCTCCAATACTTTTACGCACCACCACAGAGATTTTTGGAACGGTCGCCCACGCCAGAGCCTGATTCCACACCATAATTTTGGTAGGCATCTTCTTTTGCTCTGCTAAACTGCCGACGCGAAATCCGGGAATGTCGTGCAAAAACACCAATGGGATATGAAAGGAATCACACCAGCAAATAAACGCGGTGGCTTTATCCGCTTCATCGGGTCCTGCGGCGCCCGCCTGCACCAACGGCTGATTCGCCACAACCCCCACCGCTTGCCCGTCCAGGCGGGCCAAGCTGGTCAGCAGTGCAGCGCCAAACCTCTCGCCCACTTCAAATACGCTGCCTTGGTCAAAAATATTTTGCACTAGACGACGCATATCGTACGCTTGTTGTCGGCGAAGAGGCACCAGCTGTCCCACATCGTCCAACACCCGATGGGGGTCGTCAGTACTTGGCCCCGTCGGCGGCGCTTCTCCACCATGGGCAGGCAAATAACTCCAAACCTTTTTTAAAGTATCCAACGCTTCTGATTCCGTCTTCGCGACATGATCGACTTGCCCAGTCATAACAGCTTGAACAGATACCCCACCCAGGTCTTCGGGGTTAATCCGTTCTCCGGTGGCCACCTCCAACATGCGGGGACCAACGGCTGCCATCGTGGTTCCTTGGACTTGGGTGACAAAGTCCGATGACACCGCAGTCCAGGTCGGGCCACCAAAACTATCGCCTAAAATCGCTGTCAAGAGAGGAACCTGACGTCCATGACGCAAAAGATCAATAGGCATCATCGATTGACTGATGCCATCAGATCCCATGCCGTCAGGAATTCTCAGCCCGCCACCTTCAGCTAAATGAAAAATCGGCAAACGATGCTTGACTGCATATTCGTGAAAATGATGCCACTTGCGCAAGTGAACTCTACCTTCAGTCCCAGCTAACACCCCGTTGTCAATGGCTACTACCACGGCTTGACGCCCAGCTACACTCGCTATTCCGCCAATTATGCCATCCGCAGGAGTACGCGTTTCAAATCCAGGTACGTCCGAGTGGCTTAACCGGCCCCATTCCAAAAACGAGTCGGCATCCACCAAATAGTCAATGCGTTGCCGCGCAGACCAGGATCCTCCACGACTCCGGGCTTCGGAAGCCCGTTGCCGACGCTCGGTTAAATCGGCCACCACATCATCGAAATTTCGATCCACAACGTTTCCCCCACCCTGCGTTTACGGCCCGCCCCTCACGTAGAGCACTTGACCCGAAATGAATGCCGCATCATCAGAACACAAAAACGCCACCACATTGGCAATATCTTGCGGAATCCCTACCCGACGCAAAGGAATCTCCTGGCTTGCCATCTTTTTCAACTGTTCAAAATCCATACCCATGCGTTCTGCTGTTTGCCGGGTCATTTCCGTTTCAATGAATCCCGGCGCGACCGCATTGACATTGATGTTATAAGGTCCCAACTCGATGGCTAGGGTTTTCGTGAACCCTTGCAACCCCGCCTTGGCTGCGGAGTAATTGGCCTGTCCGCGATTACCCAAGGCTGACGTTGATGACGTATTAACAATCTTCCCCCAGCGGACTGGCACCATATATTTTTGTGCCGCTTGGGCGCACAAAAACGATCCTTTCAGGTGCGTGTTCATCACCGCATCCCAATCCTGGTCGGACATTTTAAAAAGTAAGTTGTCCCGGGTAATTCCCGCGTTATTCACCAAGATCCCAATTCCCTGCCATAGATTCGCAACCTGTTCAAACGTGGCCTCGACTTGGTCTCTCTGACTAACATCACAAGCAAACGCTTCCGCGGTGCCCCCTGCCTCCCGGATAAGATTGCGGGTGGCTTCTGCGTCTTCTTGACGCAAATCCAACACCGCTACTATGGCACCTTCCTCGGCGAGACGTATCGCCTCGGCTTGTCCAATCCCGCGACCCGCACCGGTTACTACCGCAACGCGTCCTTTAAGTTTCCCCATAGCATGGTCACACTCCCTTAGTGAATGGTTATCAACGGCCTTCAAATTGCGGACGCCTTTTTTCTAGAAACGCCGTAACCCCTTCTTTGTGGTCATGGCTAGCAACCATGTGCGGTTGAGTAGCTTGCTCAGCTCGCAGCATCTCTTCCAAGGTGCTGGAAAACGACTTGTCGGCCAATAGTTTCATTTGCCCAATGGCCAGTCCTGGGCCATGCACCAGGCGATCCATCAATGCCTCGGTTGCTGATTGCAGTTGTTCTGAGGGCACCACTCGGTTGACAATCCCTAAATCACGGGCCTCGGACGCAGAAATAGGGTCTCCCAGAAACAAAAGTTCTTTGGCTTTGTGCGGTCCGAGCAATCGCGGCAGAAAGTACATTCCGCCACCATCGGAAATCAGTCCCACTTGGACAAAACTCATCACAAACTTGGCGTCCTCAGCAGCCACAATTAAATCGCAGGCCAATGCCAAGTTAAAGCCGGCACCAACGCAAAACCCGTGCACTTGAGCCACGACCGGTTTGGCAAGATGTTTTAAGGCAAGCACGGCTTGATTTAATCGGCCCACATACTCTTCGACGATATCGGGATTGGCGGCTTGCATGGCACGTACGTCTCCCCCTGTGCAAAACGCCCGCCCTGCTCCTTTAATGACCACACCTTTAATCGATTCGTCTAAGGCAATCTTGTTCATGGTCGTGGTAATGCCATCCACAATCTCTTCACTCAGCGCATTCAATACCTCGGGGCGGTTCAGTGTAACCCACGCTACACTGCCCTTTTGTTCCACTAAAAGTTCCGCTGCCGCCATTTTTGATGAATCTCCCCTCGTGACTAAATTTGACGCAAATGTGGCCGTGTAGACAAAGCGTAATCGACCAGCCACTCCACCACTTGGTTCATGTCGGCAAACCGAGGATCTTGAGTCTGACCGCGGTGGTATCGATAATAGATTTGGGCAACGATCACGGCAAGTTTAAAATAGGCAAAGGTCAGGTAATAGGAAAAATGAGTCAAATCACGACCGCTTAATCGGGCATATTCAGAAATCCATCGATCCCGGCTCCAAAACCCAGGCAATATCGTGATTTTTTCGTGGAGCGCATTCTTCATCCGTTCATCGTCGTTGTCCTGAATCCAGTAACTCATAGCGACCGCCACATCCGCTATCGGATCCCCGACAGTGCTCATTTCCCAATCAAAAATTCCTGCCACATCATGATAATCTGGATCAAACACCATATTATTCAGTTTGTAATCGTAATGAATAATCGTCGGTGGAGGCGAGGGTGGAACATGGTTCAAAAGCCACTGGGTCAATTCTTGATCTCCTGCAATGTCAGCAATTTTTGCCCGCTGGTAACGCCCAATCCAACCTTCCACTTGACGCCGCAAAAACCCTTCGGGTTTAACCCTAGACTCGAGTCCGGTGCGTTTCCAGTCCACTGCATGCAAATCCACCATGCGCTCGACCAATATTTTGGAAATGCGTTCGCCGAGTGTGGGCGTGTATCCTCCGGGTTCAAGGGTCTCCTCCAACAATACCCCAGGACGATGCTCCATTAAAAAGAACGTACTTCCCAGCACCGAAGCGTCAGTACAGAGCGCAATAGGTTTAGGAGCCCAGGGAAATACGGGATAGATACCAACAAGCCACTCATATTCACGCACCATATCATGAGCCTTCGGCGGCACCGGTCCCAGCGGAGGGCGGCGCAAAACATAATCTTGCCCTCCAAGAGACAACAGATAGGTCAAATTAGAACGGCCTGCGGCAAATTGCCAAATCTGCAGAGGCGCTCCAGGCAAATCCGGTATCGCATTGCGCAAATATGATTCCAGGCGCACGATATCGAGTTCTTCTCCAGATCTCATTGGCGTAAGTTGCGACATATTTTCACCGCTCCTCATTCACACGGATTGACCACCATCAACCACGATGACTGCCCCGGTCATGTAATCGGAAGCCTTTGACGCCAACAACACCGCAATACCCTTGATATCGTCTGGCGCGCCAAAGCGTTTGAGCGGCGTGGAGTCTAAAAGAAACTCGGCATTTTGTTCAATAATGGCCCGGGACATCTTGGTCGGGAAAAACCCCGGAGCGATGGCGTTCACTTGAATTCCCAACGGGCCCCATTTCACCGCCAAATCTCGAGTCAACGCAATAATGGCTCCCTTGCTTGTGCTATAACCGACGGCATCCAGCGCCCGAGGATTACTGCCGCGAAGTCCTGCGACCGATGCAATATTAATGATCTTTCCAGAGTGTTGCGGTATCATGACACGCGCTGCCTGTTGACTCATTAAAAACGTCCCGGTAACGTTGACCTCCATCACCTTATGCCAGGCTTCAATCGGCATGTCGACCGCCGGTGCCCCCCAACTGGCTCCGCTGTTATTGACCACAATATCTAGTGAATGAAATTCTTCAATAGTGGTATTAACGACTTGTGCTACTTGTTCAGGAGAACTTACATCCAGCGGCAGTGCCAAAGCCTTTCCCCCGAGCTTCACCAATGCGTCGGCGGTCTCCTCGCAAGCCGCCAATTTCCGTGAGCACACTACCAGGTTAGCTCCCGCTTCGGCCAAAGCCTCCGCCATGACCCGGCCCAGTCCGCGCCCTCCTCCAGTGACAATGGCCGTCTTGCCATGGCAATCAAATAGTTCTTGGACCTTCAGAAAAACCCCTCCTTCCCTTTAGGAACGGTATTGTCTCAACTCGTCACGAGCCAACTGGTCCAAATGCACCTCATCGGGACCGTCTGCAATGCGCAGCGTGCGTGCATTGGCCCACATACGGGCTAAGGGAAAGTCATCGCTGACGCCGGCTCCGCCAAATGTCTGAATGGCACGATCCAGCACCGAGAGTGCCACGTTTGGCGCCACCACTTTGATCATGGCAATTTCGCGCCGCGCTGCCTTATTCCCTTCGGTGTCCATCTTATAGGCGGCCCATTGGGTTAATAATCGAGCTTGATCAATCGCTATCCTAGATTGTGCAATCCACTGGCGAATCACGCCTTGATCAGCCAAAGATTTCCCAAAGGTTTCCCGGGTTAACGATCTGCGGGCCATCAATTCCAAAGCACGTTCGGCTGCCCCAATCATCCGCATCGAGTGGTGAATTCGTCCCGGTCCGAGCCTCCCCTGAGCAATGGCAAATCCTTTCCCTTCACCCCAAATGATATTATCTTCCGGAACCCTAACCTGGTCAAAAGTGATCTCGCCATGCCCATGCGGCGCATCGTCATAGCCAAAAACCGGCAGTACCCGTGTAACCGTCACTCCAGGCGTATCCAGCGGCACCAGAATCATTGATTGACGTTCATATTTAGGACCTTCGGGATTGGTTAATCCCATGACAATCGACACTCGGCATTGGGGATGACCAGCACCGGACGACCACCATTTGCGCCCATTAATGACATATTCATGCCCATCTTTGACAATTTGGGTACGGATATTAGTAGCGTCAGACGACGCCACATCGGGCTCCGTCATTGAAAAACAGGAGCGGATAGTGCCATCTAACAACGGTTTGAGCCAGGTTTCCTTTTGTGCTTCTGACCCGTAGCGAACTAAAACCTCCATATTACCGGTATCCGGTGCATCACAATTGAAGACCTCAGCGGCGAAGTAGGCACGTCCCATGATCTCCGCCAATGGCGCATATTCCGTGTTCGTCAACCCCGCACCATATTCCGATTCTGGCAAAAATAGATTCCACAATCCTTGTTTTCGAGCTTTTTGTTTCAACTCCTCTATAATTGGCGGCACCGCAAACCCGAGTTCACGGACTTGCCGTTCATAAAGATGCTCGTTAGGGTAAATGTAGTCATCCATAAACTTTGTTAGTTGCTTTTGTAACTCTTGTGCTCGTTCGGACATAGCAAATGGTGTCATCGGTACTGCCTCCTCGAACATACTGACTGACGAGTATGGTTCAAGCATACCCTATTTTAATGGGTTCCCCAAGAGATCTTTTTACCCTTAAGACTCAGACTCCGCATGTCACCAAATGGAAATTACCATAGTAGATATTCTGGGCAGCCAGCAATCCCCGTCTCAACATCGTGTCTCGCCAGAGAGCAGACGTGCGCTATTATCATGTATTGTTTCCGCAATCATTGCACCCCTTGTGCACCATCCGACCTGGCAATAGCTCGATATAGTCGTTCCTGCGGGATTCGCGTGGCGCGCTATCAGTGAGCAATGGAATGTAGTGAGCTTGCAAGTTTATCCCTTATTGGATAATTAGCTCACTGAGCATCTGAGCAACCATGATCATATAGACGGATGAAAGCAGATTTATCGGCCCATGAAAGACTTTACCCAAAGTGGAAAATTTTGGCCGTGATTCGGCTTACATGTGTACTTTTGGCCTATAAGTGCTTTACGGCAACCTTTGAGGACGACTGAACGGGGCTCGTGTAGCGCTATAATTGGCCAACTATTGGTTTATTTCGTGGCCAACAATTGGCTAAAGTCACACCATTGATTCATGAGATTGGTTGGGTGTGCCGAACGGTGCTGCAGTGGCGCAGTCATCAACACTTTCATCAGCACGAGCGAGACGAAGCTATATGCACAGTGTTCTCCATGGATGCCGAATCCGCATTTTCCAGAATACCCAAAACGTCTCAGATGTATTCAGGCGCGCCGCCGTCGCTTGGACGGGGGGTTCACTAGAAAGAAAGAGCAGGCACTGGAGGAAGAAGTAGTATCCCGAAATATTAGGGATTACTTGTTCGTGTCTTAAGTCACACTGCAAAACACTCTACAGCCTTGCTGGTATCCAAATCGGGTGCATTCCGTTGTAAAATCCGCTGCCCGTCCCATGACAACCGCAGAACGGTTCGGTTGGCCTTGAATGCGGCGTCACCATGAAGCCATGGAATAGGTGTTTTGGAGCCACAGCGTAGATGCGAAGAAGTGCTGACTTCGTTTCTGTACGAGGGTTCCAGCGCATCGGGGCAACCCCATAGACGCCTGAGTGCGGTTCTTCTAATCCCGGCCGAATCCTTCCGGGGACACCAAATTATTTGTGGCCCCACAAGGGTTTCCGGGTTTTCACCGTTGCCAACGCAGACGGTGATTTTTATTTTGTGTGCCTATAGTGTGCCGTTTCCAAACAGGAGGCTTTCGGGTTTTCTCGTAGCCTGCTGTTACAACGTCGGCAACACATGACTGTAGGTGTCTAGGGTGAGAGTAATACTCGCATGTCCGAGTCGTTCACTGACCACCTTGGGGTTTTCGCCTGCCACTAGGAGCAATATGGCACGCGTATGACGCTTATGTAGCCGGTAGCATAAGCGTCATTATGGGTCGACCACGGTTATGCGAAGTCACCCCCAGAGTAGCGCAATATAGAAAGGCTTCCACCCAATATCCTGTCACATAATGTTCAACGGCAAAGGTTTTCTAGCGTAACCGTCAAATCTTACCCACATTCCATTCGGCGCGGTGGCACGGCATACTCGGGTTAACACCCCGAGTAAAGGAGTGAACTGCCGATGACGACTACGGAACGTGAAACGCTTCAACAGGTCTGGAATGCACGCATACAGGAATTTCGCTCAGCCGACGGTATCACACGAAGAGTACCTGTGTCAGCGATTTGAGACTTACGCCACCATAGCACGTTCGGGGTGTTGCGGCGGTGAAAGCCGGCTGGGTTAGCACAGGTCTTGCGGACCGGCACAGCGCATCATCAAGTCCTCCCCCATACCCATATGCGCTATGACGAACGGTTGTCGCCATGCGACACATCGACCCCAGGTATATCCGCGAACATGGAAGAGGTTCAAAGACGCAGCCATGTCGGTTTACGAAACGAACCCTCCCCAATCTATGAGGGTCATAGAGAACCTTTCCATGGGCACGTCACGCGCCATCGTCGCGCCTCATTCCTTCAATGTGTGTTGCCGGACCGCGCTCCGAGCGAAATCCCTAGGATGATGTGATAAATCTCGGCGGGATAAAAAGCTCCGTCCATGAGCGCAACGAGCCCCGTCGTGGGAAACGCTAACATATCTTCATAGAATTGGGCAACCCACGCGTGAACCCAAGGATTGGAGAACGCTGCGCCGATGAAAACCCAGTAGCCCAATGCGGTGAGCACGCGACTGGGTAGCGTCCAGCTTCGGCTCAATTGGCGCCCAAGGGCACTGAAGGTCACCCACGCCACCACCATGGCCATCGTGGCCACGATGGCCGCGGTGAAAGGCGCCAGAGGATGCACAGGAAGCCCACCCCGAATAAACACGCCGCCGGCGCTCGCAATGGCCGTGATCCAACTGGTTGCGAGCAAGGCCGTCGCGATAACGCCCACCATCACCATGGTACCGGTCTTCCAAAGGATGCTCGCAACCGGGACCGCCAGACACGCGACGCCGAGTGACCACCAGAATAGTGGGTCCCAAAAAAATCCCGTCTCGGGAATGGTGACGACGACCGTCGCGGTGCCGGCGGCGACAATCGCCAATAAAATCGCCGTTGCCACGATGACCGTGAGAATATAACGGTGCATCTCACGCACCCCCCCAGAATCCTAACGCCGGGAGACCTGGCGGTGCCACGACGCCAACCATCCGCGCGTATCCGATCCCACGGCGGTCTGAACACTCTCTCGCCTCGCCTCCTCAACTTCTATCCGCGACTGGGCGAACCCCTTGCGCATCATGCCCCACCTCTCCTTTATCGAAACCCCGGCCCAAAAGCCGACAGCCAGCGATGTTTGGTAATCGAAATAGTTTTGAGCATACCATACCTGTTGAAGCGTTTCACGTTCCGTAGTCGTCATCGGTATTTCACTCCTTTACTCGGTGTGGTAACCCGAGTATGCCTTGCAACCGCGCCGAATGGAATGTGGGTAAGATTTGACGCTTACCCATCAACGCACGATCAGGATGTGGAATCAGGCCCATTTGACGCATTTGTCACAATCTAACTTTGCCGAAGACCTACCACGTGCTGCTACTGGCCTTGCAGTTCGCCCGCTTCATGCGGGCGATGGTCCGCGACGCCCTCCACGATTAGCCGCTCAAGATCCCGCATCGGACGGTCCAACGCCCGTCCGATGCCGTAATTTTAGATGCCTTACGCCCGCTCTGGGTCCTCCGCAAAGAGGATGGTGCGGCCGTCTGGTACCAATGGGCCGAGTGCCACGCCCGTCGCATTCTCGAGGCGCTACAAATCCCCGTCACGCGACGGTTGGTCTGGGAACCGTCCGGTTAGGGTCGGAAAAATTCCCCAAAACGCCCTGCACTGGCAGGCGGAAGCTGAGGTAAGAGATATTGGGTATCCGTATTTCATGATTGATCGGCCGTTGTGCCTCCCTGAATGAACCGAGTTCTTTTCCGTCGATCGAAGTCATCTGTAAGCCGCGGCACAACCAGTCAAATGTGATTGTGCGGATGTCTTGTGCTTAGCCCGCTAACGCCCCCTTTAGCTGAAGAAGGACGTCCTTAGTCTTCATACTTTTTTAATACTAAAACAGCATTGTGTCCCCCAAAGCCGAAAGCATTTGATATACCTATTTTAAGCTGTGCACTTCTGGCTTTATGAGGTACATAATCAAGATCACATTCTGGATCAGGGTTCTCTAAATTGATCGTTGGTGGAATTATACCTTCCTGAAGGGTTTTGGCGAGGGCCACAGCTTCGACTCCTCCGGCAGCGCCTAGCGTGTGCCCCATCATTGATTTGTTGGCGCTTATCGCAAGTTTGCAGGCATATGCTCCAAACAGCCGCTTAATGGCGCACGTTTCAGACACGTCCCCGATAGTACTCGTTGCATGGGCGTTTATGTGATCAACCTCTTCCAACGCAATCCCAGCATCTTCAATCGCTTCCTTCATAGCCTGAACTGCACCTGAACCATCCGGATCTGGTGCAACGATGTGGTACGCGTCGGCGGATGTACCGTATCCTATGACCTCAGCGTAAATATAGGCATCACGTTGTTTCGCGTGTTCCAGCGTTTCCAACACCACTATTCCCGCACCTTCGGAAACTACAAACCCGTCCCGTTCAGCGTCAAATGGGCGACTCGCCTGCTGTGGTTCTTCATTACGAGTGGACAGAGCGGTCGCATTCCCCAATCCCGAAAGCGTGAGTTCGTTGATTGCAGCCTCTGTCCCGCCTGCGATGACAATATCAGCCTTGTTATGCTGCAGTAGCCGATACGCCTCACCGATCGCATTGTTACCTGTAGCACACGCCGTCACAGGCGCCATGCATGGTCCCTTTGCCCCAAAATGGATACTTACTTGGGCTGCTGCCATATTTGTAATCATCATGGGCACCAACGTTGGACTCACTCGCTTGGGTCCACGATTGAGCAGGGTTTCATGATTGTCTAATAACGTTTGAATACCACCAATGCCGCTCCCAATGTACACCCCAACTCGTTCAGGACTTTCGTTAGCCATGTTGATGTTTGCGTTGTCGATGGCTTGCTCTGCCGCAGCTAACGCAAATTGACAAAACCGATCCATTCGACGACCCTCGCGACCAAATAAGGTGTCGGGATAAAAGGCTCGAACGATTCCTGCGATTTTTGATTTATGGTGTGTAACATCAAATGTGTCAATCTTGGATATTCCCGATTTTCCGGAAATAAGGGAATTCCAGAATTTATTTACCTCGTTTCCGAGTGGGGTTATCACGCCCATGCCAGTGATAACTACTCTTTCCACTACGCATTCCTCCATTCGATATCTCTGTAGACAGGTTGCCATAAACTTTATCCTGGTACAGGTTGCCGTTTATACTGGTATGATGAGTAACACGATCACTTTATATGGAGGAGTACGCGGTGAAAGATGTTACGCGACGGCAAGCGCTGTCCGAGTTTTTAAAGGCCCAAAGAGGCAAGCTACAGCCACATTCCGTTGGATTACCTGTTAGTGGTCGAAGGCGCACACCAGGTCTCAGGCGCGAAGAGGTCGCATTTCTGGCAGGGGTGAGTACCACTTGGTACACATGGCTGGAACAAGGACGAGATATTTCAGTGTCATCACAAGTACTGGACTGTATAGCCAATGCTCTTCGCCTGAATGAGGACGAACGTAAGTATTTGTTTATACTTGCTACTAGTCAACACGAGAATCCGGTACTGAAACCTAGTACTATAGAAATTAGTCCAGCGATAAATCTGATTCTTAACGAATTACGTTATTTCCCAACCATTGCTTCGGATCGAAGGAGTAATGTTATTGGTTGGAACGAGGCTGCAGCCAAGGTATTCATTGACTTCGGTTTAGTCCCTGCGCAAGAACGCAACATTTTGTGGATTTTATTCACGAGGAAAGAATTCAAAGTATTGGCGGGAAATTGGAATGATTTTATCCGTGGATTTGTGGCGATTTTTCGGTCGTATTATGGGCAGTTCATAGGTGACCCTTGGTATGCCGATTTTTTGAACAAGATTAGCGCCGAAAATCCTGAATTCCTGAGTTTCTGGAATCATAATGAAGTAAGTTCATCTCCTGAGGTGTTCATCGAATTCAGACATGCGAAGGCAGGAAAGATGCTGTTTGACCTAACTTCTTTGCAAATTCAGGGAAGTACTGATGTTCGAATTAGCGTATACACTCCATCGAAAGGATCAAACACAGAAGAAAAAATCAAGAATCTGATTCACAAGTAACCCATGGGTCGTATTGAATTAAACTGCCTGTTAGTCCATCCACAACTACCCGATTATAGTGTACACGACTGCTATCAGCTACGCTCCAATTAACGCAGAATTCTCCACTATGGGCGCGGTGATCAAGCACACAATATGATTTCGCATCCGCACGACGACACGCCAAAAACATCTGATCAATCCCGAAATACCCGAGATATTCTACTATTACCATTGGTTATCTGCGATGATTCCTCTGTGAAACCAATGAGCTTCCGAAAACGTTATGCGGATGACAACGATCTGGGAGGCACCGATTTATGAAACGCTTGGCATTGCTTCTGTGGGGAATGGGCATCACTGTGGGAATGTCCGGTTGCGGTGCATTGAACGCGTCGGTTGCCGTGACACCACACCGCCATCACGCTAAGTCCACCGCAACCCATCACATCACCCATCAAGCGTCCCCGCCCGGTTCTGCTTTCGTACCTTCAACAACCGTACAATGGCTGCGGTTGCCACTACGCACCGTCTTTAGTCAACCAACCATGATTGGTGGCATGGCAGCAAATGATAACGGGCTGGTGCTGCAGGTAGAGTCATATACCCTGAACCAAAATGCTGTCCGAGGCACCGATCATGTGGTCCCGTGGAATCCCAAAAGTCAAGTACTGGGTATCCCATCTGCATCGTCGGGGATATCGTCAACCCCGACGCCTGTATATCAACTGTTGCCTGGGGCGACTAGCAACTCTCCCCCTCGACTCATGAACGGCAAGAGCAGCGCTGCCATTTCTTGGCCTACTCAAATCTCTACGTATCAATCCGGCCAAAACCCGGCTTCAACCCCATTTCAATTCGATAATCGCGTCATCGGCCAATCCGGCCAGTGGATTTGGGTAGCCCTAAAGGGTCCTGATCGTGCCAACTGGGATTTCCCCAGCGGGGTTTGGGGTTTTCGTCATTGGGATCGTTTGGTCGCGTTGAATGTCGCCACCGGCCAATACCGAATATTTTCTTTGCCCCGTTCATATTCTGAGACTCTCACCTATCCTCTTTGGTCGCAGCCTCCAGCATTTGCCACGGCCGCAACACATGTATACATTGGTATTGGCTCCTGGATAGGAACCTTTCCGGCAAACCCACTTCTCGCGGAGAAAATTCTCTATCGGGGTTCACCCTCGTCATCCCTTACCACCGCACGCATTCACCGGGCGCTCACACTTATTAACCAAAACGCTTGGCAATCGGTTGATGCCGATGCGGCGTTTTGGAATTGCTATGTCATGAAAGACTCGAGCCGCCAAGCATGTCCCGCAGGTGATGCAATGCCGTTTAGTTCCGCCTTAAGTCAGAGTCCCACGTATTTTAATCACGGGGATGTCGGATTTTCTCTAATATGGGCCAGCTTGCTGCCTATGCCGCATGAAGACGCCAAACAGCGGACTATTGCCATGCAATACCTTAATCAGGCGCTAAAGGCCAGCCTTTTGTATGACTGGATTGGCAACCCCAGCTCCCAAGCTATACGACATCAGTATCCCGATGGCCCGCCCTATGCCTTGCCGGGCTATTATCGAAAAAATGGGATGTATTGGGCAAAAACATAACCGGAACGACACTGTGATTTTTGCCTCCAATGAGCAAGTGATGCCCAAAGGCGGGGCTGTGGTCCCCGTAGAACCACAAACCGTGAATCCACGCCTGATCACATGGTTAATTCTCCACGCGGCGCTTGCCATTTTCTGGTATTATTGCTGTCGTAAAGTGCGATATTTGAGAATTTCTCGCAACCTCTTGGGAAACCGTGGCGTTGTTGTTATTGTACTTGGAATGAAAGAAGGCGATCTGATTTGAGCGTGTCACATTCTCGAACACATAGGGGATTTCGTCCCTATCCGGCAGGTTCCCCGATTACTTGGATTTGGATACCAGTGGTTTTCCTGGGAATCATTACTTTGTTCGTCCTATCGTTGCCGCGTGTCCGAACCACAGAAAGCCGAAGAGGACTTCTTCGGGTAACCTTAGGCGGATGGGGAGCCCAGGTGGCGGACGCGACATTCAGCTATGAAGGACACACCATAGCACTGGCTTTGCATCGCCAGCGTTTGATGCCTGACCGTGTTCTCCCTCCAGGGATTTTGGGATCAGTGCATTTGATTATACAGCACGCGCCTATTGTGAACTGGATTCCCGGAGAAAGCCAACACCTGCTGATTCCGGTCACAACCCCAGCAACTCCTACTGTGGCAGAGCCTCATATGACCCGGAGTGTTGCACCAGTCATGACGCTCGTCTTTCAAAAACCTGTGGCGATGGTCACTTACGCTACAGAGCATCACATGGGCACCGTGCGCCTAGCTGTGCCTCATCGCAGGGTTACCGTTGCCGTTGGTGTCACATCACCGGGAACCACCGGTTCCATTACGGTACGTACTGCAGCGGCTCTTTGGGAATCCTTGGGCCCGGCAAATACCGTCCAATGGACAGCACCACCTTATCTTACCGCATCCAGCGCCCCGAAAACGGAAATATCCCCTAACTCGCCGTTAACGGTTACTTTTAGCCAACCGTTGACCCATCGAAACTTAAAACATTGGCAGGTGGCGCCAAAAACCCCGGGATCATGGAGGGAAATCAGTGCAACCACGTATCAATATACCCCGGATTCAGCATTTGGATTCGGTCCCAATGCGTTGGTGGCAGTAACCATCCCCGGCGGATTGAATGGTCCCCGCACCCGATCTGGGTCCTATCTGGCACACACGACCACCCTAACCTGGACCACAGATCCGGGATCCGTTCTGCGTTTGCAGCAATTATTGGCCGAAGAAGGCTATCTTCCCGTTACTTGGCAACCGGCAACACCAGACACCCACACACTGTCCGCCGAAATTTCGACGATTTATGATCCTCCCACTGGAACATTTCAATGGAAATCCGAAAACTGGCCCCAAGCATTAAAAGATCTATGGGACCCTGGTAATTGGACCGTAATGATCAAAGGCGCAGTCATGCAATTTGAGCGCGTCAATGGATTGACTGTGGACGGCATTCCTGGACCGATGGTATGGAGAACCCTAATCGATGATCGGCTTTCGGGGCGCGTCAGTCCGGACGGTTATACGTATATTTTTGTCACCGAAGATCTGCCGGAAACCATGGAACTATGGGATAACGGACGGTTGATCCTCTCTTCGGATGCCAACACAGGCATTCCTCAAACGCCTACCTACCTTGGGACCTTTCCCATCTATGAGCGTTTGCCTTTCCAAATAATGCGCGGACATAATCCGGACGGGACGCCGTATGCCGATCCGGTGCACTGGATTAACTATTTCAAGGGAGGCGATGCAGTGCATGCATTTCCTCGGGCGTCCTATGGGTTTCCGCAAAGTTTGGGCTGCGTGGAATTGCCACTAAATATCGGACCCATTGTATACCAAACCGTGCACTATGGTACTTTGGTCACCGTAAATCCCCCGGGCGTATCCCCGGCGCCAGCAACTGCGTCTAGTTCATCGTAGTCACATCAATCTCTGTCTTTGGTGTCCCAACAGAGCTAGACTCAGATTCTGTTCTTATAGCTTGGATGTACTGACAATTGACCGAGAGGTTGATGTACTGCGACAGGCCAGGCTCTTTCGTCGCAGTAACATCCAGGCTATAAGGCGGACTTAATGAAGCAGCAAATCCTGTTGACGAATTTAGAAGAAATCTTATGAGTCTATGAAAACTCTTGAATGCTGGCCTTGGGACATGAACGAAAACGCAGTATAATCGGAACATACCGACCGTATAGTTTGAGAAATATTTTAATGAGGATGGTGAACTGTGTTGACGAAGATTCCTTTGGTTGGCGGCCATCAAATCACCCCGGATCAGTTGGGATTTACCCTGATCCATGAACACTTGCGTACCGAAACGGATGGCGTTCGATTTCAATGGCCCCATTTGTACGATGACAGGCGACAATTTGATCGTGCTGTGGAAGAAGTGACAAACGCGATGAAGCACGGTGTCCGCACGATTTGTGACCCGACTGTTCTTGGTTTGGGGCGCGATGCCCGTTTCATGGAGCAGGTAGTCAAAGAGTCTGGAGCTCAAGTAGTGGCAGCCACCGGTCTCTATACCTACCGGGATCTGCCCCATTATTTCGAGAATCGCTCCATCGACTTTATGGCCGATTTATTTGTCCGCGATATCACGCTGGGGATTCAAGGAACCTCTACCAAAGCAGGATTCATTAAATTTGCCACTGACGAACCAGGCATCACCCCTGGAGTAGAAAAAGTAATCCGCGCTGCAGCCCGCGCCCATCGCAAAACCGGAGTTCCCATCATCACCCATTCCCACGCCCATAACAGTTCCGGCCTCGATCAAATCGCGTTACTAGAGGAAGAAGGCGCGGATTTATCGCATGTCGTCATCGGACATGTTGGCGATACTGACAACCTCGAGTACCTCATCACGGTGTTGAAGCGCGGGGTCTTTATCGGAATGGACCGCTATGGGCTGGACATCTACCTGCCCACCGAAAGACGTAATCAAACGGTCGTCTCGCTAATCGAACAAGGATATGCGGACCAGTTGCTGTTGTCACAGGATGCATGCGCCACTATCGACTGGTTCGAGCCGGAAGAAATAACGGCCATGGTTCCCAATTGGAGCATGTCCTACATTCCCGAAACCATCTTGCCAGCGCTGAAAGCCTCTGGAGTAACCGATGACCACATCCACAGGATGACGGTGGAAAATCCGCGTCGTTTATTTGATCAATAAATTAAGGGAGGATTTGCCATGCAATCGATTTGGCTCAAATCATGGCCGAAAGGAGTCCCCACGATATGGGAAAAGCCTACGGAAACGGTTGCCCAAAAAATTTTTTTGTGGGCCCAAGAGACTCCGGATCATACCGCCCTCATATACTACGGCAGACGATTTAGTTATCAAGAGCTCGCCCAATGGGTCGGACGCACTGCAAATGCTTTGATAACCACCGGAATTAATCCTGGAGACCGTGTGTTATTATTCATGCAAAATACCCCTCAATTTGTGTTTAGTTACTTGGCGGCCCATGCTGTGGGCGCCGTGGTTGTCGCCGCCAACCCAATGTTTATGGCCGACGAGCTTCGCTATGAATTGGATGATAGCAAAGCCTCCGTTCTTATTGCCGGCAGAGAATTAGCCCCGGTGGTGGAAAAAGCGCTTATCGGCCAGGAAAGCATTCCAGTAATTTATGCTGACTTTGATGAATTTTTGCCGGACAATCCGGTTCCCGCAGTTCATGCGGACATGCGGCGCAACCCTCCGGAGATTCTCCCTCAACGCATGCTGTTTAGGCAGTGGGTTGCCTCGCTTGAAGCCATCGATCCCAAATCGCTGAACCTGGACCAGGATTTAGCCTTGTTGCAATACACCTCTGGCACCACGGGACAACCCAAAGGGGCGATGCTCCTGCACAAAAACGTATTGGCCAATGTCATGGGTTCTATCTTGTGGACAAAAGTCAATCAAGAATCGATGCACATTGCTGTCCTTCCGCTGTTCCACGTGACAGGCATGGTGCACTCGTTCTTGGCTCCCTTATACGCAGGAGGCACGATTTTGTTAATGACCCGGTTTGAAACTCCTACTTTTGTTGAAGCCATCGACCACTATCGCCCTACCCATTGGGTCGGCATTGCCACCATGAATATTGCGGTAACGCAATTTCCGGACATTCAAAAATATCATCTTGATTCTCTCCAAGCCTGCATGTCCGGCGGCGCCCCTATCCCTATCCCAATTCTAGAAAAATTCCATGAGCTTACTGGCGCCTCTCTAATCGAAGGCTATGGTCTTAGCGAAACCATATCGCAGGTTACGGTGAATCCAATGGATCGGCCAAAAATGGGATCGGCAGGCATACCTGTGTTTGACGTGGACCTGCGGATTACCGAAATAGGGCAATTCGACCATGAGCTGACGCCCGGTGAAACCGGGGAAATATGGGTCAAAGGACCGCAAGTGATGGCAGGATACTGGCAACGGCCCGAGGCTACAAAAGAGGTATTACGCGCCGATGGCTGGTTTGACACGGGAGATATTGGCTACGTCGATCCCGATGGCTATCTATTCATTTCCGGCCGCAGTAAAGAACTGATCAAGGTGTCGGGGTTTTCCGTATTTCCGGCCGAAGTCGAAAGCCTATTGTATAAGCACCCCGACATTGCCGAAGCGGTAGTTATCGGAGTACCTGACGCTTATCGTGGGGAAACGGTGAAAGCGTTCGTGGTGTTAAAACCAGGAGCCATTACTACTGGCGACCAAATCGTTGCTTGGGCGCGACAGGAAATGGCCGCCTATAAGGCACCGCGAGTAGTCGAGATCCGCGAATCGCTTCCCAAAAACGGGTCAGGCAAAATTATGCGGCGGCTTTTGGTCGATGAAGAAACCGCTCGCACTTCAGGTTGATTCCTCAAAAAGGCAACGGCCACCACAATTTCTTGAGTGGCCGCTGCCAGAGGCTAAAGTTTTTCCCTCGCAACGGCTATCATGTGTGCGTTTCGTGATATTCTCATTATGTGTTTGTCCAGCCACAACGAATTATTAGCAAAGGATGATTGTATGGCAGTCGCACTGTTGGTTATCGACATCCAAAAAGACTACTTCCCAGGCGGAAGGATGCCTTTGGTGAACCCAGAATCGGCTGCAACTGCGGCTAAAAAACTTTTGGACGGTTTTCGCAGTCATCACTGGCCAGTGATTTTTATGCAACATGTATCACTGAACCCTACCGCCTCTTTTTTCTTACCCGACACAGACGGCATCGCCATTCATCCTTTGGTGGCTCCACAAACAGGGGAGACCATATTGGTCAAACACTACCCGAACAGCTTCCGGGAAACCAGGCTGCTGGAAGTATTACAACAACTACAGGTCACCGAGCTGGTCATCTCAGGAATGATGACGCACATGTGCGTAGATGCATCGACCCGGCAAGCTTTCGACTTGGGACTGTCCTGCTTCGTCGCCTACGATGCCACGGCTACTCGTAGCCTCCAGTTTAATGGTCTGGCCACCTCGGCCACGGAAGTGCAAACCGCATTCTTGTCGGCTCTTAATGGGACATACGCACTAGTACAGTCTGCGGCTTCAATTTTGGCGTCTCTGTTTTAGGGACCGGCACCGTCCGTTGATTTAGAGACTCGACGTAAAGTGTTAAGCTTTGAATTTGCCCCGGTGTCATGGTCTCCCCCCATGCAGGCATCATGCCATCCCCTTTGGCAATCACTTGGGCAATTTTTTGTGCTGGCCAGTCTTCAGTAGCTAGGTTATCCAGTCTCGGGGCACTGGTACCAGTCGGTAATATCCAAAAGCCTTCTCCGTTACCTCGCGGTCCATGACAGGACAAACAGCTTTCGGCAAACAGAGCGGCACCTTCCGCTATGGATGGCACCGACGGTTTTTGCCGTGGAATTGGCTTAGGCACAATCCGGTGTCGAAACGGGGGTGGCAGAGCGGCGTTTGCCACCCCGGCATATGAAGATAACGTCAAACCGAAACACATGATCAAAAGACATACTTTAGCCCAATACGGTGCCATGGTTCACCTCGGAAAGTAATAAATTTGTGATCTGAAGATCCCCGGAAGCTGACACATCAACCACCCGGTATCCTAGCCCCAAATAAGGGTGGGTAGCCCCTTGCGGCCATGGCTGAAGCTTCACCAAATCCCCCGGCTCCGGAAACGGCCAGGCCGTAGGAAGTCCAGCCCAATGCGCCATGTTTTCTGTTCTATGGCTCATCATTTGATGCACGTGACCGTAGAACACCGTGACCCGGTGAAAACGTGCTGCCATCGCACGGAGTGCCGCCCCGTCAAAGGTGTACCAGTTCCATGGCGCAAATACGTTATACAAAGGGGCATGACAGAACAGCATTAAAGGGGTCGCCGGATCCATCATATCAAGTTGCCGTTTGACCCACTTCAATTGCTCCCGCCCGAGAAAAAATCCCCTCGACACGTTGTCTAGCCCTAAAAACTGCACTCCTTTATGGATAAACCCGTAGTGAAGATCTCCCATCACCATTTGGTACAATACCCCGCGGTCCATTAATGCATCATGTTCTCCAGGTACTGTGTAATAGGGAATTTTACTCGCGTCTAAAACCTGCTTAAACAACAGCAATCGGCGTTTGCGTTCATAATCGGAGGCGGTGCCTTGTGTTAAATCTCCGGTAACCAGCAAAAAGTCAGGATGAGGCGTCAAGGATGCAATTTGACCTAACGCCATCGTGATCGTGCCCATTACGCTGCGGTTAGCATCTCCGACATAACCCAAGTGGGTATCGGTTAATTGGACAAATCGGAAAGGAGTAATCGGGCCTGATGATTTTAAAGACTGAGCATACGCCGCAAGGTGAAATGCACTGCCGCTTGCCGCCAGTCCGACGGCGGTTCCGCCCAATGCCAAAAATCCTCTTCGCGTCAGCATGGATTCCTTGGTAATGGAAGATGTTGGTTGTGACATATTTAGCCCTCCCCGGAAAGAATTTCCCGGCGAGGGCTAAATTATGTATCATCCTTTACTGTTTACAGTGGCGGCTTAATATCGCTGCGGATGCTCTCACGATATAAAAACATAGCTTGGTATGCAATCCAGGCCAGCATAATGCCAGACGCAATCAAGGCCAGCAATCCGCCCAAGAGCGGGATCTGCGCCAAAAGTGACATCGCCAGCACAAAGACAATGAGCAGCGCAGCTTCTAATAGCACAAATCGCAGTCCAAAGGTCCAATGTTTTTGAATCCACCCTAAAGCCTCTTTAAGTCCTTCGCCTGGGTTCACCTGTCCATAAAAGACTGCGCCGACCCAATATAGCAGGGTAGCAAACCACAACATCATCAGGCCAATGAGTATGATAAGCGCCACCACGCTAAATATGGGAGCAATGGCAGGAATAGCGCGCCCGGCTAATGACAGCAGCAACGACACCGCCATCAAAACCATGAACAAGACAATGAACCCGATAAATGCCATGACCACCAGGGTAAAGGTCCGCCAAAAATTATGTCCGCCAAACTTAAAAAAGCCAAACAAACCCGTTAGCGATTCTTTGCCGCGAGCGGCTTCCGCAGCCCCTCCATAAAGTCCGCCCATCACAAAGGGCAGGATGATAAGCACCAGCGTCAGGTAAACCAGCGCCACTTTAGCCAAAACACTGGCCGCAATGTGAGGAAAATGTGGAGAGACCACGTTCTGCAGGCTTAGGTGCGTCAACGATGATGGCAACGAAGCTCCCAAACGGCTTAAAACAAATAGCTGAAAAAGGGAAGTGATAAATAGGTACCAAAACGCCATCACCAAAATCCCGGGCTTTTGCCAAATTTGACGCCACGCTATACGAAATAATCCTGTAGCTGACACACGCGTCCCTCTTTTCCGTTCCGTTAACCACTACCGTAACCAGCCGAAGCGGATTCCGTCAAGTCCCCTTGAAAAAGCTCCCAACATCCAGCATAATTTGACCCGTTACTGTTGCCTAGAGGAGAAAGGACAAAACACCTTGCGACATATTTTAGTCATTGACGACGAAGATGGCATTCGAAAAATCGTCAGTCTAGCCCTCTCCCGTCATGGGATAACAGTCACCGAAGCGGCCACCGGAGAGGCTGGCCTGGCGATGGCTTTAACAAGTCAACTTGATGCTATTATAGTAGATCTGCGGCTTCCAGACATTTCGGGTGTAGAAGTTGCCGCACACTATCAGTCGCAAGGAGGTACCGCCCCTGTAATTCTGCTTTCAGCATCCGATGAGTTGGAGGCCATGGCAAAACATCCGGCGATTACACGATCACTGTCCAAGCCGTTCACCTTAAGTCGCTTATGGTCCACCGTACAAGGCACGCTTACGGCGAAAACGCACGGGGTAACCGGACCAAAAACACAGACCCTCCATTAGGCCGTGTCTGATAGGTAATAGAGCCCCCCATTTTGTCCAGTATCCGTTTCGATAAGTAGAGCCCCAGTCCAATTCCTCCGGTGGCCGGACGATGCAATGAATCTGGTACCCGATGAAACAATTCGCGGGCCATCGAGCGTGAAATGCCTGGGCCGCGGTCCGCAACGGCCAACCGCACCATATCCCCTTCGTCAACCAGGTCGATGTCTATCGGATGTTCTGCCGGGGAAAATCGATTAGCATTGGATAGGAGTATCTGTATTATCAGCAGCAGCAGTTCCTGATGTCCAGAGACCATTGCGTGAGATAGCCCAGTATATCTCCAAGAACGGCCGGGTGACAACCGCTCTTGCGTTTCCAACTCTTCTTGAATCAGCGCCACCATATCCACGGGTTCCAATTTTATGGTAAAATCAGGAGCTTGCATTTGAGCCACGGTCCAAATCTCACGAATAAGTCGTCCCAGACGATCGGATTCACGCCAAATCACACGAATGTTGTGCGCAACCTGGGGATCCAGATCTTCGCCAGATTGTGTCATCCAATCCGCCAACCCAACTATTATGGTAATTGGGGTGCGAAATTCGTGGGCGATCAACGAAAGAAAGGCGTCGCGTTCTTTTTTGACCGCCACCTCTTCGGTTATTTCCGTATAAACTGCGACGTGCTCGGCTGCCTGACCGGACGCATCTGTTGTTAAAACTTTGCCACGACAACGGATATAGCGTGGCGGCATCCCCTTCATTTCCACAACATGGTCCCAATCTCCAGCAGCGGACAATTCCATCAAAAGTGACGAGCCATCTGTAATTCGTTCCGACATTTTTCGCATCAGACGATCTAACGGTCGGCTCAGATCTTTACGCTCCAAAAGCCACAGCTGCAAAAATCGGTCATTGGCATAGGCAACCGTCCCGTTCCGGATATAAAGCACAGCGGCTTCCGTAACCGCCAATAATGTTTCCATCCGGTTTGTCACTGTTTGCTGGGACTCCAAAAACATGACCCATTGCATCATCATCCCGACCGCTTGGGCTACATTTTCCCATCGGGACTGTTCTTCTAAAACTTCAGACGGAGATTGACGCCAATATAATGCCAATACCCCCATCACGATTTTTTGTTCGTCATACAAGGGATATATCCAAAGTTCACGAATATGTTCCTCAATGAGGAACTCAGGACATTGGATAACAGGAATCTCCGAGATCTTGAGAAAAACCGGGGACTTTTTCCAGCGAATTGAGTCAATAAAGGCGATGAGACGGGGATCCTCTGTGATGTCTTGATATCGTGACAAATCCAGACCGCCGACGGCCACACGTTCCCAACGATGGGAGCGCTGATTCCATAACCGTACCCCAAGCCGACGCTCGGGGTACATTGCCATAAGTCGATCCACGACCCATCGTGCAGCACTATAGCGCAAAGTAGGATCTTCTCGCCGAGTCGCTACAAAGCGCTGAAATTCCGAGATAAATTCAAAAAATATATCGTTATTCATAAATTTCTCCCTCTCAGCCGTCCGCACCAACGCCTGATTCAACCGTAGGCAACCGAATGAGAAACACCGCTCCCATGGTTGATGGTTCTAACTCCAAGGAACCACCCCAAGATTCTATTATCCGGCGTGAAAAAAATAGGCCCAATCCATGTCCCTGAGTCTTCGTAGTAAACGGTGCAGAAAAAAGGCGGGTTGCCACAACCGGATCCACCCCGTTGCCGGTATCTTCAACGCGGATTTCAAGCCAATCTTCATTTTTTTTCATATCGATTCGGATAACACCAGGAGGCAAAATGCTCTCCGTCGCGTTATTCAGTAGATGTTGTATGACTTGGGCTAGCCGTTTCCGTTCGGCCATAACCCAACAGGACACTAAATTCGTTTGCAGCGCAATATTCTTTTTTTGTAGATAAGGTCCCCACTGATCGGCCAACTGCTGAATCAGTGGCGACGGATCTAATAATGTAGTCGGGTATTCGACAACGCCTCCCAGTATCTCCTCCAGTCTTTCATCAAGCTGCAGAACCTGTTTTGCAGCCCGATGCAAATATTCATCATCAGGATGTTTCCATTGTAACAACTCTAAGTATCCTGAAGCTACTGTTAAGGAACTTTTCGCATCATGCACGGTATTGGCCAGCAAAACCAGCAAAGTCGCATGCTCCGCCCGTTGTTCCACCAACATCGCGAGTAAAACGGGGATCTGCGGGGTTACCGGTTGATCAAAATACATTGTTAATAATCCCCATCGAGTTTCTTGTTCTACCACAAAATCGGTACTTGATGGCAATCCGCTATGATCCTCGGCTAAAGACATAGCGACAATGCCCACGCCAACCGTTTTGGCCCATTGTAATATCTCCGTCAATACTTGGTGGAAGACATCCATCTAGCATCACCCCGTTCCGTTAGGAAAGTGTTCCTAACTACGGAATTCCCATAGGTGGCATGATGTCAGAATCCCGCAATCAATTCTTTTCGCGAAATTCCCATAAAATCCCTGCTTGGGAAACCGTATAATGAATAACAAACCATAAATTTCACGGGCTCGATGCAATGACAGATTCTCGCTTTGTTGTGCCAAAGCCATTGGCAGCGATTAGCAGATACCGCAAACCATGAATAGCCAAATTTGTGAGGTGCGTTATGCAAGTTGACCTTTTTGCCATCCAACCCTATATGTCTTTAGAGGATTACGCGACCCACAGTGCCTTTTACTGCAAACTGCGCAGCTTGATTGAGGCAGCTCACCTCATGCGAAATCCTCAAAACCCAGCCTTAGCTGTGTTTCCGGAAGATTTGGCAACGTTCTTGGTCGTTGCTAACCGTGTGGGGGTAATAGAGTCTGCCACGACAATGGACGAAGCATTTTCCCGAATTGGCACCCGATTGATGCCCAACATTGTGTATACCATGGCCCGATTTCGGACTCGCTCTCTAAAACGCGCTTTTTTCACCTGGGCCGCACCCCAAGTGTGGCGCATCTGGTATCAGACCATGACCGAATTGGCCAAGACCTATCACATGACCATTGTGGCAGGTTCCGCACTCATGCCGGAAAATCGGTTAGGGCTCAACACGGCACACTTTGCTGCACAGTCTGCAGACATCTACAATTTTAGCTTTACCGTGGATCCGTCAGGCCAAGTTGTTTACCATACCAAAAAAGTCAACTTGGTTCCCACTCAAGAAGACGTCTTAGACCTTACTCCAGGACCCTTGGAATCCGCCCTGGCTTCTTGCGCATGGAACGGAATTCCACTGGCAACCAGCATTTGCTACGACGGATTCTCCATGCCGCACACCACGACAGAGCCCAAGTTCTGCTCCTTAATCCCCCTTTTGGATACTCGAGGGGTCCGTCTTGTGGCTCAGCCCTCGGCCAACCCCTGGCCATGGCAAGACCGATGGGTTTTTGCCAGTAAACAAGACCAAAGAACCCGGCAACAGCAATGGATGGCAGAAGGGTCTTATCTGGCGCTCCAAAATTGTCAGTCCATTGAGGTCATCGTAAATCCCCAAATCCTTCTCGACATGCTCGATATCCATTTTGATGGCTCAAGCATGATTATTGCCCGCACTCTATCCGGCGGGGTAGAAATCCTCTCGCAAAGTGCGGGCTTCCAAGCGAATCCTGCCAACGAGGAAGTACTGCACGCCACTTGGGATTTTTAGCCAAAAAATGTGCGAACAACGCACTCTTCTAATTGCCAGAAACTTCTATTTTAGCTACAATATGGCTTACAACACAGTAAGAAGGTGACTTACGATGTCGGTACCCCGCATCGCGGTGAGTCAAGCCCCCTATTCTCGTGAGGTAGACGTAGCACTTCACCGCGTCATTTCTCACATGCGTCAAGCAGCTAGCCATGGTGTCGACATTATTGTCTTCCCAGAATGGTTTATGGGCTTAAATCCTGTCGAGATTGTTCCCAACCGCTATACCGAAAAAATCGGTCGTTTGGCCAAAGAACTGAACCTGGTCGTCATTTGTGGAAGTCTTCGGGTCCTTGACGGTGATACCGGGAAAAAGCAGCAACGAGGGTTGGTTATCGAAAGAGATGGCACCATCATTGGCAGTCAAGCCAAGATATTGTTTCAGCCGACAGAACGGCCATGGTTTGAGCCAGGAACAAATGTCATGCCCATTGCCACTAGTTGGGGGCGGGTTGTCATATTGCTGGGGCTCGATGCCACTGATAATGATATTTGGACCGAAGCAGTCAATTTGCGACCAGATATGGTGGTAATGGCGGCGAGCGCCCATTCCGGACCCGAACGCCACCAATTACAAGAACTTGCGGTCACACGCAGTTTAGAGCTGGGGTCTACGGTAATCTTAAGCCCCCTGCTCGGACGGTTTGGTGGGCTTTCCTATAACGGTGGGGCCGTTATAGCCCACCAGGGACGCATCATCTCTTCCACTGATGACGCCGAAACCCTGTTAATGGCCCAAGATCCTAAAGCGCCATTAATTCAACTAGGTGCCGTTGACGTTTCTTGTTACGTCCCCCTCAGTCCCCCACCCAAGGGCATGTTGATTGATCCCAAACGCACTTTAGGTCCTGAAGCCGAAAAAAAAATCCTCTTCGATTGGGGAGCCCTAAAAACCTCCGATCTGTTGGCTGCGGGACGTGAGCTGTTGTTGCAAACACAAGGAAACCCGCGTTGGCTGGCGCTTGCCCCGGCCAAACCCACTATGGTGCGAGATTTGTCCACCCTGCTCAACGAAGGTGCTGTAGGTGCCTTTGCCTATCCTGGACTGGATGGTATCAGCCCATACTCTGAATCTATACGCGAAATCGGCCAAGTGATGACGCTCTATCGGCGTCCCTTGATGGTGCACGTGGGGCCTGGTATCGCGTCTCTGCGTTACGACAGCCCCTTGCTCTGGGATGACTTTTTGTTAGAGTTCCCTACGGTACCAGTAGTCTTATTGCATATGGGGGGGCGGTCCCCTTACTTGGAAGAAGCCCTGCTGCTTGCCGAACGTCATGCCCAAGTATGGCTGGAAACCAGTCAGGCACCGCTATCAGCGATTAAAGAAGCGCTGACCTTAGCTCCCGACCGCGTGCTATTTGGTAGTGGCGGATTAGCGAGAGATTTTGCCACTGAATGGGATAAAATACGGCAATTGGAACCCGATATTGCTCCTGATGAGTATCAAAACGTCATTCATAATAATGCCTTACGCCTGTTTTTCTCATCTCCCGCCGCAACCGAACCACGTCCAGGAACGTTGCGGGTGGTGCGCCAGCCCAGTTGATCAGAGAATTATTGAGAATGGTCGCTACGCATTTTTCCAACAATCTTCACTATGTGTTTTGGCGACACCTCATTGGCAAGCTGGACCTTTATTACCTCTGCCGGATCCTAGATACTCCGCGATGACCCACAAACAAAAGCTCTTGTCTCATGATGCCAAGCAGAAAAAGAAGCTTAATAAAAAAGGACATTGGCATCTATTGGCGAATCTACTCTGATATTGCGGTCTGACGATATCGATCCAGAAAACATCCGACACCGCGAAAAGGAGGGATCCATGTGCCTATCACTGCGCTTATTGTGGACGATTCGGAGGAAACGCGTGAGGTCTTATCCTTGTTGATCAATCAGGCTGGAGCCGAAGTAGTCGGGGCTGTCCCCGATGGGATCACTGCGTTAGAATTCCTCAAAATGCATCCTGTCGATCTAATATTTACCGACTACCAAATGCCGAAAATGAATGGTATTGCTTTAGCTCAAGAAATCCGCACCCGATATCCCCGAGTTACCTTAGTCATGATCACGGTATTGGATGACATGAGGCTTCGGGAACGCGCCGCCGAGGCAGGTATTGATATGTTTTTGCCTAAACCCATCACCTTATCGACATTGGAAACCCTTGTCGCCTCTTTGGAGCGCATTCCTCATAGCGCTGAGGAATGGGATCGCTGGCTGGCCCAATGGGCTCCCCGCAGTCAACAGATTTAATTTAATCTTACCGTCTTTCGGATATGACTTAGTGCCTAAATATTTTGGCATTGGTTAGATGTCGTTTACAATAAAAAAGCAAACCTGTGCGAAAGGCAGGGACGCAAAGCCACGGGCCTACAGTTAATTTTTCACGTAACTATGGCAGCCGGGTTGCCGGAGCTGGTTCCGGCTTCGAAAGGAGTGGTATCATGGTTAAGAGAATCGCTCTGATTGGACTGGCGCTGGGGGTTTTGCTGTTAGGCTCCCTTCCCGCTTTTGCGGCCACGGCCGCCCCCAGTCACGGCGTCCACACCAACGGTCCTGTATGGTATTGGGACGACTAGCCACAGGCAGGAGGCTCTCCTGCCTGTCACACCGACAGATAAGGCTGGTAATCACATGGAGCACTCCGCAAATCCGGATTTTTCGCTGATTGATCCCGAGGATTGGGGCATCCGTCTCGTGGAAGAAGAGAGACGGCGCATCGCCCGCGACTTGCATGATGGACCGATTCAAGTGCTGATTAACTTGAGCATGCGGCTTCAGATTATTCAGCGAATGTTACTCACCGATAGTGAATTGGCGAAGGACGAACTCGACCGCAGCCAGCAGCGACTGATCGGATCAATCAACGAAATTCGCCAACTGATCTATGATCTCCAACCTGTTGCTATTGATGAAATTGGACTATATGCTGCCATTGAAGCACTGGCGACACGGGCACAAAAGGATTGGGGCCTGGTCTCTACCGTAGTGCTCCCTGACGTTGCCGATATTGGGCTAACGCCTGCTAAAACTATCGCTGTCTATCGATTAATACAAGAAGCCATAAATAACATCCATAAGCACTCCCACGCTGAACATGCTGCGATTTCCATTGCCTTGGATCCTTCGCAACTCATCATTACTATTGCCGACGATGGCATTGGCTTTGATCCATCAGAAACTACTGAAGGCCACTTTGGTCTTAGTGGGATGACGGACCGCATACAATATTTAGGCGGATCGGCGCATATTGAATCTGCTCCAGGATCTGGGTCAACACTAACTTTTACCGTACCTAGAGGGCCCTATGGATCCCAGGTGTGAGAAATTGTGGCAGCAAGGACAGTTATGGTATCGTCAAGGTTGGATGCAAGCTGCCCGCGAAGCACTGGAGGCAACCTTTAACCTTTGTTCCGAGATCCCTTTATTTAGAGCACAAGCCGCAGACCTATTAGGGCGCATTGCCGTCAGAGAAAACCGATTCACTACCGGATCCAATTGGTTTCGGTGGGGTTTAAAGGTCCTAGACACCGAGGCCGATAATGCCCTGGCGTTTGCCATGCAAGTACGCCTCTATATGGCGATGGCCGCAGATGGTCACGTAGATCGCGCCATTCGCAGCATGCAACAATTAGAGCCCTATGCAGCAATGCGGACGGCACGTCAACAAGCCATTTTCCACATGAACTTTGCGGTTATGTACATGCAAAATGAGTTCTACCTTCAAGCCTTGGCCCGCCTGACCAAAGCTGAGTCCCGCCTCATCTTTCAAGAAGACGTGGCAGAGCTGGGCTATGCCCTGCATACGAACTTAGGAGTCGTGCTCATAGAGTTGTCCCATTGGGACCAAGCGCAAGACCACCTGCGCAAAGCCCTGAGCTTCACGACAGGACCCGGCATTCATGCTATAAACGAACTGACCCGAGTGGCACAGCTTACAGGAAAAGACGATCTAGCCTATCAATTTGCCACCCAAGCCATGCACGGCATGTGGGGGACCCTATTGATATTTGAAAAAAGCGAGTTGGCCCACCTCTGCGAAATATTGGCGCGTCTCGCCACCCACTGGGGCGCGTTCTCATTAAAAAGCCAATTATTGGACACCTCGCAAACGCTCTACGGCCAACTTGGCATGTGGCGCCAATGGCGTCGTCTGCAAGTCGACACTGACCTTGTCAGCCATCACAATAGTATCCCCCTTACCCCTTTTGTAAAAGAGGTGACGCGGTTCGCTCAACTATTGCAAGCCATGTTGGCCCAAGATATTTTAGATCCCAAATTCCCTCTCCTAGCCGATGTACGCACCCAAGTCGCACATGCCCTGGCAAAACAGGCCCAGTGGGATGCAGAAACGCGCGAGCATCTGAATTTAGTCTGCCGGCTCGCTGACTATGGCCTTACCGCAATTGATTACGAGGTAGTCAAAAACCCTCATCAATCCTCCACTTCGTGGGCCCGCTATCAACAGCATCCAGCCCTATCGCTGAGACTTTTGCAATCATTGCAACTGCCAGCAGCCGTGACCAACGGTATTATGGATCATCATGAACAGCCCAACGGCAAGGGATTTCCTGAAGGAAAATCGGAATCCCACATTTCTGAAATCGCGCTCGTATTTGCCGTTGCCCACGCCTATGCCTGGCAAGTCGCCTACTTAGGAATCAACCACACGCAAGCGTTAAACGAGGTCCAAAGCCAGGCTGGCCTTTCCCTAGCAACCGAGTGGACAACACGTCTGGTATCCCTTTTCACAACAGAAACGTAGCCCAATCCCCAAGCCATCGCCATGTATGAAGCCGTTCATTCTTAATCCTAAGACGTGGCATATCATTCCATAAAGGCATGCGGTGCAACACGTCCAGTTCAATGAAAAACTGTGCAATACTGCCATAAATTTTACAAAACATTGGGCGCATTGCTCAAGGGATTCGCCACTCCTATCGCGAATCTAGAGTTTTAGTGGATGGAATCCACAACTCCAATGGGTGCATTGGTGGTACGCGGTAAACCGAATACAAGCAACAGCGTGTCGGCCATTCTTCATTACACACCGCGACAACATTGTCGCGCTGAAGCGTACCGCCCATTAGACGTGTGTAATGAGGTCAAAGAAAGGGGCATTTATGAGTACCGATCAAAAACGCGGAGTAATGGTCTTAGGTGCAGGCGGAGTAGGGGAAGTAGTGGCCAAGGGCCTGCAACGCATACCTGCGATAACGTCAATCACTGTCGCAGACATTTCGGAAGCGAGAGCTCAAGCTGTAGTGTCTTCCCTAAACGATCCCCGAGCACATTCAGTTCAAGTTGACGCTCGTGATATCAATGCGGTATTTAATGCAATTCCCGCTGACTGCGGCATTGTCATTCACGCCGGAATTCCGCGGTTTAATTTGCTGGTGATGGAAGCCTGCCTTAGAGCAGGCGTGCATTATATGGATATGGCCGCAGACGGCCCCGTGGAATTACCAGGACTCGTTACCGTTCAGCAGCAAATTAAAGAATATGATCAACGTTTTAAAGAAAAGGGCCTACTGGCTTTGTTGGGAATCGGCGTGGATCCAGGAGTCACCAACATTTTAGCCCGATGGGCTGTCGACCATTTAGCTACCGTTGAAGAAATCGTAGTCTATGATGGGGATAATTCCATGCTGAAGGCGAGTTACGCCTTTGCCCTCCCGTTTTCCCCAGACACTAGCATCGAAGAATGTCTCCAACCTCCTTTATCTTACATTAACGGGAAATTTGAGCTAGGAGCTCCTTTGGATACGGGGATAGAAACTTTCGATTTCCCAGAACCAGTAGGCCCATTGACGGTACGTACCGTCTCTCATGAAGAAGCCGGCACGCTTCCGGTCTACTTGCCTAACAAAGGGCTTACCCGTTGCGAATTTAAATACGCTTTACCCGACGACTATATCAATATCTTACGTGTATTGAAGACTCTCGGATTAGACTCCGAAGAGGCCATTGACATCAAGGGCGTCAAAGTTGTGCCCCGTAATGTGGTCACCGCCCTGCTGCCCACTCCCACTGATTTGGCCAATGCATTTGAAGGCACCTCGTGTGTCGGCACCTGGGTGCGTGGCCAGACATATGAAGGCGATTTTGTCGAGTGGTATCTTTATACGTTAGGGTCACATGCAACAAGTTGGCAGGACATGGAAGCCAACGCCACCGTATGGCAAGCTGGCATTCCGTCAGTGGTTGCGGTGGAATTGATGCTCTCGGGAGAAATCACAGAAATTGGCGCGTTAGTCCCCGAACAGCTAAACCCCGAACCCTGGTTGCGAAAGTTACCGGAGTGGAAAATGCCCTTATATAAGCGGGAAGTGCGATCTTCAACCTTAAAAAGTGCGGAAGCCTTAGCGTAGTTTCGCGGATAGAAAACCGTTTCCCCCCGTCACTGAGGGAGAAACGGTTTTCTTTTTCGCCAAGCATTACGATTGTTTAAAGTCGTCCCAAATGGTATTGAATTGCTCATTGGCGGACGCCGGAATCGCCGTCATGACTTCGCCTTTGTCGACCACCCATGCAGGCGGGTTGAGCCACGGATTTGTCAAAAGACTCTTCTGGATATAAGGATCGGCCGCCGTGTTAGGGTCTGAGTATTCTTCAGCATTTTCCAATTCGGCGCTAATCTTGGGCGACAACAAGAAATTGATGAACAACTCAGCGGTATATTTATGTTGACAACTTGTAGGAATGATAAAATTGTCAAACCACTTGTTTACGCCTGACTTAGGAAATACCGGAACAATCCAAGGGTCTTGGCTATACGCCAATGCCCCTTCCCCGCTCCATACGATTCCCGCTGTCGCTTCCCCGTTGAGCAATTGCACGTGAGGATCATTACTGTTGAAGACCTTCACTTGGGAGCGAAATTGATCCAGCGTCTGCTGGGCTTGATTCAGTGCCGCCGAGTTAGTGTCGTTCAAATTATGTCCGTTGATCATCAACGCAATGCCCACCAACGTGCGCGGCGAATCTACGACCACAAGGTTATCCTTAAACGCCGGATTCAATAGACTCCGGTATCCGGTCACAGGGACATGAACTTCATGAGTATTTACCGCAATGGGCACGGTACCCCATAAGTAGGGCACTGAATAAACGCTGTGGGGATCAAAGGCTAAATTGCGAAAAGGGGGCGCGATATTCTTGAAGTTGGGGATATCCGAAAAATTCAGCTTGTCCAAGAGTCCCAGCTTGATCATGGTTTGTACCATATAATCACTGGCAACTGCCACGTCAAACTGTTGGCCGGCCTGCATCTTAGCCAACAACTCCGCGTTGCTGGGATAAGTCGAATAGTTGATATGGACATGGTACTTATTCTCGAATTGGTGCAGAATTTCATGGGGCAAGTAGGCAGCAAAGTTTCCTACGTTAAGCACGGGAGAAATGGTGTGCGCATTGGAAGATGGCGAAGCACTACTTCCACATCCTGCAAGAGTCGAGGCTAATAGCACAGTGCTCGCTAGAGCCGGCCAAAGCGGTTTATGCATTGATGACAATCCTCCTTAGTATCAACAGAATAGGTAAATCGAAGACAGCTGCATTGGAACCAGTTCAGAAATATCTGCTGGCGGCTCACCCCCCTTGCTAAACGTTTGTCTCATAAAGTCTGTGCCCGTTTGCGCTGCTCCCGTTGACCCACAAACACAATCGCTAGTGTAGCCAAGACAATGACCGTAGATAAGGCATTAACCGACGGGTTTACGCCATGGCGAAGCATGCCATAAATTTGCACTGGCAACGGCGTATTGCCTGACCCGTCCAGAAAGAAACTCGTGGTAAAATCATCAAAGGATTGAGAGAAAGACAACAACGCGCCAACAATGATTCCCGGCAGGATCACCGGCACCGTCACACGCCACAACGTCTGCAGCTCGCTTGCTCCCAAATCACGGGCCGCCTCCTCCAAAGTCGTATCAAACCCCGCCATTGAAGCGCGGACAACGAGAACCACATAGGGAATGGTGAACGTGGTGTGGCCGATAACCATCGCCGGTACTCCCAAAGGCACCCCAATATGAGGCAGATAGATCAATAATGAAACGGCCATCACAATTTCCGGAATAACGATGGGGACATAAAGAAAATAAATGAGCGCTTTCTTGCCCCAAAAATTGTATCGATGCAGTGCAATTCCGCCGAGGGTCCCTAATATGGTAGAAATCACCGTTTGGATAATTCCCACCTCGACGCTAATAACCAACGAGTGCAACAATGTCGGTTCTTGCAGCAGCACCCGATACCACTCGAATGTGAAGCCAGTCCATAGCGCACTTAAATATGAGGTGTTAAAGGAAAAGATAATCAAAACAATAATGGGCACATAGAGAAACGAAAGCACTAAAATCAGAATGGTTTGCTGAATCCAAAGATTTGACAGGGATTGCCTACGAGGACGAGCCGCCATGGTGGCCATTAAGCGTTACCCTCCTCTAAAAAGGCGTTGTTCATATATCGAGAACTGAAACCAATCAGCAGCAACGTGATCACAATCACGAGAGCTGAAGCGGCGGCCCCAAACGGCCAGTTGTCTGCGGCAAGAAATTGGGATTCAATAAAGTTTCCCACTAACACTACGCCGCCACCGCCCATTAATAGTGGAATAAAGAATGTTCCCAGAGTTGGGATAAAGACCAGAAGACTACCTGTGGCGATGCCGGGGATCGTGAGCGGCGCAACCACCCGCCAAAACGTTTTGCTGGCACCAGCCCCCAGGTCACGGCTGGCTTCCATATATTCAGGATGATCCATGACACCCTGCAAGGATGCATAAAGGGGAAGGATCATATAGGGGAGCATGCTGTAAAACTGGCCAAGATACGTGGCGCCCAAAGTATAAAGCATGTTGAGAGGTTGGTGGATAATGTGAAAATCGAGCAGTACCGAATTGATAAATCCTTCGGTGCTAATAAGAAACATGAGGGCAAAAGTGCGAATCAGCGAACTGGTCCAAAACGGTACAATGACTAAAAACAATAATATTAGCTTGCGTCTAGCTGGCGACGTCGCGATGATATAAGCAAATGGGTAGGCCACCACTAGACACACGGCTGTCACTATCACGGAAAATATCAGCGAATCAACAATGACCTTAAATTCGATCCAATGGAACAGGAGGTGGTAATTCGCAAGAGTAAAATGATAAACGATCCCGCCATAACCTCCGACTTGCATAAAACTTATAAACAGCATGTATAGGTTAGGAATGCCGAAGAATACAATCATCCACACCACGACAGGTAAGACTATTGCCCAGCGCTTTCGTTTGAGCCAAGCAATTGGCTGTCTTCGGACAGGGATTTGATTTCTTTCGGAAATGCGAGAGAGTGGTTGGGCTCCCAAATGACGTCAACCTCCTCTCCGATGGGAAATTCATCATTGCGGGTGCCATGGATCAAGCACTGGATCGTAAGTGCCTCATCGACGCGCACCCAAATACGGATTAAAGAACCCGCAAAAATACGTTCCATGATGATTCCGCGACAAATAGGGGCGCCTACGGAGTCGCCAAGCCGAATGGCTTCGGGTCGAACACTAAGAACAACTGCGGAACCCACGGCATGGCCTTCAGCCACCGGAGCTTTGGTTAAAAAATGGCGGGTTTGAATGACCGAGTATCCCTTCACAATATCTACAACGGTGCCGTCAAACAGGTTTGTCTCCCCGACAAAGCTAGCGACAGCCGCCGATGCCGGGTTGGCATACAATTCTTCAGGACTAGCGTATTGGAGTAACTCTCCGTGAGCCAATACCCCTATCCGATCCGACATGCTCATAGCCTCTTCCTGATCATGGGTTACATAGACAAAAGTAATTCCTAACTCTCGATGCAACCGTTTGAGTTCCAACTGCATTTCCTTGCGCAGCTTAAGGTCTAGAGCGCTTAATGGCTCGTCAAGCAGCAACACTTTTGGTCGATTAATAATGGCGCGGGCAATGGCAACCCGCTGCTGCTGGCCCCCGCTGAGTTGACGAATACGCCGGGTAGCAAAAGCATCCAATCCCACCATGTTAAGGGATTCGCGCACCCGTTCCTTGATAAGTTTTTCAGGGAATTTTTTAATACGCAGACCAAAAGCCACATTATCATAAACATTAAGATGAGGAAACAGTGCATAATTTTGAAACACCGAGTTGACTGGGCGAAGATTTGCCGGCAACCCTGTCATGTCCACCCCGTCGATGGTCACGCGCCCTCCTGAGACTTCCTCAAACCCGGCAATCATGCGTAAAATGGTTGTCTTGCCGGAACCACTGGCTCCTAATAGGGTAACAAATTCCCCTTGATAGATATCCAACGAAAACTCTCGAATAACTTGTGTATGGGCAAAGTTTTTTGTCACACCATGAAGACCGATCATGACACTACCTGACACATAGACGGCTCCTTTCCGTTCGTTGATCCAACATTCGCATTAAAAAATGTGTGTAATAAACATGCTATTGCGAATTAGATTTCGATAGCCATTCTCGCAAAACCTTCATCACAATGAACAATACCGCGGAAGAAATTTCATCAACCTGCACATTTTACCGATGCGGCGGATTCCCGATTCGCAAATATTGTCGATAAAATGCAGTCAATGATCGTCATAATAGGACGCGGCACCCCCTTTTGTCCAGAGAACCTCGCCTATGCAAAAAACTTTGTTTTCCTGGCGGAGAGGCGGATATCTGGGTTCTTGCTGTAGCCCCCATATTTCGTGGTATTCTTAACGGTGTATCAGCCGCGGTGATGAACTGTGACACCCGCCGCCACACACTGCGGCTATCATCATTAATGAGCACCCTTAAGGAGTGAGTAGGATTGGCATTGTGGTTTGAGGAAAATGCGTCACCCGCGCATCGTCTTAAGTGGAAGATTAGCCAACAGTTATTTTCCGGAAAATCCCGTTATCAGAATATCCAGGTACTAGACACCGAGCAATTCGGCCCTTCTTTGGTACTGGACGGCATCATGCAAACGACTTCCGGAGATGAGTTTATCTATCACGAGATGCTGGCGTTGGTGCCACTTATGACGCATCCTCATCCAGAAACCGTCCTGATCATCGGTGGCGGCGACGGAGGACTGGCGCGCGAGGTGTTGAAATACCCGGCGGTCAAGCAGGTCACGCTAGTCGAAATTGATCGCATGGTGGTAGAAGTGTCTCGTCAATATCTTCCCACCCACACCGTGGCGCTCGACGATCCCCGCCTAACCCTCGTCGAAGAGGATGGCAGCGTTTTTCTTGATAAAGCGTCAGCAGGGCGATTTGATGTTATTTTGGTGGATTCTACGGATCCTGAAGGCAACGGGCCGGGCACCGTGCTCTACACACCAGAATTCCACAACAAGATTTATCGCGCCCTCAAACCAGATGGCCTTTATGTTCAACAGACGGGAGCTCCCTTTTATAATCCCGAAGTGGTCTCGATGGTAGCCGAAGATGTTGTGGAAAAATTTTCTCTTTGCCGCGTATATTGGTGCACTGTACCAACCTATCCCGGTGCTCTCTTCACGTTTACCGTCGGTTCCAAAAAGTATGACCCGATGCAGCCAATCCACGAAGTCGCATGGGAAACGCGCTGGTACACGCGAAAAATACACGAAATGTCGTTTACCTTGCCGCCTTACGTGGCAAAGCTATTGCCAGAACCTATTCAAGATGCCCAGTCCTAAGTCACGACGCCCGCGCATTTCCGGCGCGGGCTGCACCGCCTTTCAACATACGTGATTTACAACAGTCGTCCTCCATCTATCTCACCATATAAAATGCGTTTGACGATGTCCTCCACTTGAGCATCTGTGGCCATGGTTGCTCGACGCAAGATGCTAAGAGCCTGTCGCAGGCTTGCTTCGCCAGGACGCTGGTCTGGCCACTCCAGTACTTGGCCTCGTGCCCATGCCGTTGCTAACCGCTCTAGCAGTGAGGTCCTTCGTTGATGCCCGGCTGTTAGCAGTTGTGCATTGTGGCATCGAATTTCTCATCTGATACCGGGTCGACCTCACGAAATATAGCCCCCACAGAACGCAACTCGGCTTCGCCGATGTTTTCATACGGCCATTTAGGATAATTAAACCGGATATAGATCATCATCAAAGTCGCAAACAGGTCGAAGTTCATCATGCCACTCCTTTTGCGTGTCGATTGGATGGCCAATTATTTTAGCATCAGATGTATGGCCTACTCCCCACATTAACGTCCATAGAGCCCCCAGGCAAACCGTGGCGAAAAAATTTTTCCCTAGGTATAATAAAAAAGAACATGGTATTCAAAAGGTCGGGTGAGTGTTGGCCGAATTAGAAAACAAGGATTTGGTGCCTGTGGTGGATTTGCATGGATATCCGCTGTCTCCGTGCACCATGGAAAAAGTGGAGCAAAATCTCCGAGATGGGTTAGCTCGCTTCGAATCAGGAATCTTGCATCTTAACTATCGGCCACTCGCGTATCGCCGCATCTATCGGCAGGTGCGGCAAAGAGACGGGCTTAGATGTGCCTGGTGCCATGGAGTTGGATCGACACTGGAGCATGTTATTCCCATCTGCTGGGGTGGACAAACGTCTTTGGACAACTGCGTCATCGCCTGTCGCGCGTGCAACCATAGCCGCAACAATGCCCTGCCCGATCAATTCATTGCCTGGACCGGTTTTCGTCCTACCCACCCTGTAATCGTTAAAATCCTGAAGGACCAAGTAGGCGCACTGCAACGAGCACAGGAAAAATTGCAAACGAAACCGATTAGTGCTTGTACTAGTAAAGAAGAAGCCCAAATATGGGTATCCTATCACTCGCAGGACTCAAATTGGGTAAAGCCGTTACCGCCCAATCTTCCGCAATCACGGTTCAAGTCAGACACTAAACCGTTTTTAGAAATATTTTTACCATAATCCATCCTTTTTTTTTGCCTTGTATGAGCTACAGCCAACCCATATCACGAGCTTTGGCGATGGCCTCACTGCGTGTGGATACCGCCAGCTTTTGATAAATTACAGACAGATAGTTGCGTACGGTTCCTTCACTGAGAAAAAGGGCATGGGCTATTTCTTTTATCGTTTGATGGTCTTTGGCGCATTGCAATATCTCCACCTCTCGGGAAGACAGCGGATTGTCCCCTCGATACAGGGCCTCTACTGCCAGTTGTGGGTCGATCACACACTGACCCTGCATCATCACCCGGATTTGCTGGGTCAGTTCGGTCACCGGAAGGTCTTTCACTAAGTATCCTCGAACCCCGGAGTCTAGGGCTTTTTTCAAATAGCCAGGCCGTCCGAATGTGGTGAGAATGGCCAATGCCACGTCGGGATATCGCTGATGTATTTCGGCGCATGCCTCCAGCCCATTCTTGCCGGGCATTTCAATGTCCACTAAACATAAATCAGGATGCGTTTGTTCCACTAATGCCAATAGTTCATATCCATCTTGGGCCTGCCCCGTGACCACAAAATCCGGTTCCATAGCTAATAAACGCGCTAAAGCATCCCGTACTAAAAACTGGTCTTCGGCAATCGCCACCCGGATCATGCATCACACCCCCTTTTGTGTATCACAGGGAACGGATATTGCTAGTGTAACTCCGCCGGTGGCAAAGGTGAGATCCATTTGCCCTCTTAAGGATTCTACGCGTTGCCGCATCCCGCCAATGCCCTGTCCAGGATGCATACTGCCTCCTGCTATTCCATCGTCTTCAATTGATAGGTTTATCTGACCCGGTTCTTGTTCAAAGCGAATAACACACTGCGTCGCGCGACTATGTCTAACCACGTTGGTCACGGCTTCTCGAAGTACCAATGCCAAAGTTTGATCAATTAGGACGGGCATATCAGGTGGCCGCTCCGGTAACACCGGGCGAATTCCAGCTTGTTCTAGAATGGTTCTGGCTTGGCGCAATTCGCTGACCATCGTCGGCTCGTAGTGGCCTTGAACAACTTGCCGTACTTCCACCAAAGCTTGTCGCGCCAAAAGTTCTATGCGATGCAATTCTTCTTGAACGGATGGGGGCGCCACCCGGCCCAGTAGTTCTGCGCGCAGGACAATGGCCGATAGGGATTGGCCGAGCACGTCATGCAGATCCTGAGCAATTCTCAACCGTTCTTGGCTTTTTGCCAACTGTTGCACCTGATTTTGTGATTGCAATAAATTATTATGCATTTCGATGTATCGGTACATCCCCCAAATCATGACCATAATCAAAAAGAAGGGGATGAACGTCAGGGTTGCATCCCCTAAGGAGTCTCCTAACACGAGTGCGACACTAGTGCCCCACAACAGGATAACCATACCTAGCAACGCAAATTGCTTAAAATCTTTCAGCGCTGCTAAGACAACGCCACCGTATACAAAATAGCACGCATAAGTATCATTGACCAAAATCGTCAACACCGTGCCCAATACGGCAAAAAGTCCTGCCGTCAGCAATGTCTTGGAGGGTGTTTGCACGCCGGCGGTCCGGTAATACCAGACGTAAATCGCCACGAAAGCCAAGATCCCTAGTACCCCTACGAGTTTAAGATCGATGCTCAGCGTGTGGGAAGCTAAAGTGGTCGCTAGAGGGTAGGCTAAATAAACAAGAAAGCCCAAAGCAACCCACCACGGCGATGTTTGCCACCGATGCATCACGTCGTCAGTGGACCACTTAGTCATTTCCTAATCGTTGTTGATGCACAAAAAGCCATCGCGCAATGCCTCCAAAAACTATGGTGTATCCCAATAATGTGAGCGGATGTGCCCAATCAAACACCCTATGCGCCAAACTTCCCCAAGCCATGGCTGCCTCTTGATAGGCCGGTAATAGTTTACCAAAATGTTGCAAGGCGGATGGCAAAAATTTCAGCGGCGTCCATAATCCCGCAAGAAAAGATCCCGCGAGATATACGATCGTCACCCCGTAATTAATGGCGCTTTGTCCCATCAGGTAAGCCAGGACCAGTCCCCAGGCGGCAAACGGAATCGCCCCTAGCCACACTTCCATCACAAGTATCCCCCAACTATCCCACGCAATTTGTACATGATTAAACAACATTCCAGTAACAAACACTATGACGATACTTGCCAATGCGGTCACTTGGGCTACCAATATTTTGGCTATGACGTAGCGAGTAGCAGTCAAGGGAGTCGTAGCCAGATACAACGGCCAACCGGTCATACGTTCTCGTGCCACTCTGGTTCCCGTGGTATTGAGCAAGACCCCAGTGGCACCAAATGCGGCCATGGACACCATAAAATACGCATCCCAACTGGTCCCTTGAAATTGCGCTGAGGATGAATACATCCGGCTATATAGGATGTAAAACCCTACTGGCATTATTAGGGTAAAAAAGATAAATTGCCGATTGCGAAGAGTCCGACGCAAATCTAAACTAATTGCGGCCCATAATTTCTTCATGGCGATCACCCCCCATAGCTGTCAAATGGCTAAAAACTTCATCTAGTCCCGAATCTTCCAAAGCAAAATGATAGGCTTGTTGAGGCAATGCCACGATCCTCCTCAATGTTTCATCGACATGGGGGGTCACAGCCACATACCCTTCCGATTCCAATATTACCTGGCACCGTAGCCGTTCCGACAAATCCTCAACCGTTAACGGTATTTGCAAGCGAAATCGGATTCGAGGCAAACCAAGACTGCGTTTCAGTTGCTCGGGTTGGTCAAACGCAACCTTATGCCCTTGGGACAGCAATAGTATGCGGTCAGAATATCGATCCGTTTCTGTTAAGTCGTGACTAGCAAATAGAACGGTGGTCCCATAATTTTTGAGTATGTCCAACCGATGCCAGAACTCCTGACGGGTCGCTAAATCCATCCCTTCTGTCGGTTCATCAAGAAACAACACAGCGGGGTTTCCTGCGATGGCCATCGCAAATTCCACACGCCGAATTTGGCCACCGGATAACCTATCCGTGCGCTTGGTAAGTATCTCGGAAATCCCTGCCGTTTCAACAACATCAGCCATCGGGAGAGGATGTTCATAAAGAGCCTGTTGAAATCTCAACAATTCGGCTACAGTAGCATCACCGGGAAGATGAGTGTGTTGCAACATCGTTCCAATGATTCCATTTCGCGCCGCCACTTTAGGGTCTTGCCCCAACACTGTGACAGTGCCTTGCGTTGGCGTCAGCAATCCTAAACACAATTTGATCAATGTGGTCTTTCCCGCGCCGTTGGGTCCTAAAAGAGCCACAGATTCACCTTGGGTACATCCAAAGGTCACACCATCCAATGCAGCGGCCCGACCGTAGCGGAAAGTCAAAGCATGACATTCCAGTGAGAACACCGATTCCACAGTTGATTACCCCTTTTCGCTCGTATTAATGAAAATATTCTATAAGCACCTCGCGTAACAACATAAGTCACATCTGCAACCCAAACCGCATGACATCTGTCATACATTTTTAAACGTCAACAGCACAGGTCACGCGGTTTCAGGGGAATCCAGCACGTCGTTCGCATCGACCCCGCCGGTTTGCCGTCTTCTGCCCATCCGTAGCTCCCCCACGGGGCTTCGATGACCACCGCCCGACACCTCTGGGGATCGCCGGAACGCACCTATCCCACGACCTATCATGGCCAAGCGCAAGTGACCTAGGTATATCCGACGGCCACAGTGCGCATTGTCGGGTTGATGGGACGCTGCCTTTTCCGACGTCGCAAAAAGTAGTCCGCTCGCGAGAACGGCCTGGAGGATTACGATAATGGGTAAGCTTGACTAAGACCCCGAAATGTCAATCAAAGCCTTATGGGCCCTACCAGCAAATCTGATATCGTCTTCACTCATAGGAGGTTTTCTGCACCTCAACGAAAAACCGGAATAAGGAGTCGTACGCACCTTTCACGAGGTTGGCGTGAGCGGTCTAACCCCCTAATTCTAGGCAGATCATTGATCGCTGGACCCGGAGCATATTGCTTGGCGCAAAAGGCATGCCCCGTAGATCGCCATGTTTTAATGCATACAGTGGATGATTCCGATGGTCCAATCCCTTGGGGGTGGCTCGCGATCAGGTGAATCATGGGCATCGCCGCGAAAAAACGCCCGTGGCAGAAGGTGTAATCATTTCGGAGAAAGTCGGGTGTACAGGTTCTGGGGAATCCATCGATGGCCGAATCCCATAATTCGGATCGTGATTCCGGTGTCTTGGTACACAATCCGCATATTCGCGTTATGGCGTTGGGTCCTTTGACTCCGCCTTGTAATTGCCCAGGGGCTACCCAATGCGTCGTTGACGGACAATAAGATGGATCGCGTTGATCACATGGGTGAGGGCGGTCGAAAATCGTTGAGGGTCGTCAAATACATAGGCTAGGAGAACAACGTCATCCACCAATCGGTCGGCGTCCACGGCGATTCCCTCAATGGCGGACAACTGTTCAATCCCTAACTGTAGCAGCGCATCATTGATCCTGACCCTCTCGCCCATGTCGAGGGCCACCCCTTATTGGCAGAGACACTGTCCATACAGCGGGCAATTATGATTGCCGAGGATACTGGCACTCGATTGAGTGTCTGCCATTTAAGTTCTGGTACTGGGGCAGACTTGGTTCGCCAGGCAAAGGCTCGCGGAGTATCCATCACCGCAGAAACGTGTCCACACTATCTAGTTCGCGTTGACACGGACATGAACCGCTATGGAGCCTACGCGAAAATTAATCCTCCCCCTAAGAAGTCGTGAGGAAGCTGGCAAGCCAGTTTGTTGGCGTTGCGAAGACCTTGGTCAGCATATTCGGCTCCAAAGGTACGCAATTCTAATGCAGCCACTCCCAAACCGGCAACGCGGGCCATATCACAATTTGCGGCCATTCCAGGATAGGCAATAGCATCCAATCGGCGAGCCAACTCTTCATTGTTGGTTGCAATGAGCCCTCCTGCAGGTCCGCCAAAGGTCTTATAGGTCGGCATCGTCAACAGGTCCGCACTTTCGACTAAAGGGCGTTGAAACCTTCCCGTGGCGACTAAGGCGGCTACGTGGGCCGCATCATACATGAGGTATGCGTTTACCTCACGGGCTAAATCGCGGACACGTCCTATCTCTCTGGGCAATAACGTAAGGCTGGTACCGACAATTATTAATTTGGGCTGTACTTTGTTGATCTCTTCAGTCCACTGTGACCAATCAATAAGATGCGTTTGGGGATAACAAGGAATCGCTCGGACCTGCAAACCATATAAGCGAGCGGCCTCGTCATTGGGGGTTGAACCGCTGCATACATCAAAGCGGTTACCGGCTCGGTGATCTCTTTCGCTGTTACTCCATCACTCTCATCTCATCAGCGGTAGGTCGCAAAAGCTTCGGCCAGTGTATGGGCATTTCATCGTGACGGTCGTGTAATTGGGGAGCTATCCTCAATGATTTTTGAGTTTTATTTATCCAGGAAACCCGTCTGCTTACATCCGCCTTTTCAAAACGGGGCACAGCGGTTTCTACGCCCGCCAACCCCAGGACGCAAACGTCTTATCCGTGATAGCTTCGGAATTCAGGTCGGAGGGACGGGCACATTGCCGATGATACGGGTTGTCCGTCGACAAACTTCAGGGCATCTTCAACGCGCTGCGGTCGAATTGCCCGAGGGAAGCGAGTAGTATTAGGCGAGAGGGACACGGATAACGGTGTTCCGACGTGGTCGGTCCTGCCACAAAATTTTGCTCACGAGGTGACGCGATGATTGCAGACCGCGTGTCCCCTGCTCCGGGGACTAAACCCCGCCTACCGTATTCTCGGGTCCTATGGCTGGCCGGAAGCACAATGGTCGTGTTGGGGGCCTTAACGTATTGGGTCATCCGCCGCAGCCATCCGCCGGCGCCTGCACGATATCTCACGGCCGCTGTCCGCAAAGGGACCTTATCAGAAACCGACGCGGCGACGGGCGAGGTGATGCCTGCGGACACCTTTACGGTATCGGTGCCGGCCAATGCCACCCTGACCCATTTAATGGTGCACGTGGGGCAAACCGTCACTGCGGGTCGCGTGCTGGCCACCTTTAGTGACCCCACGCTCGCCAGTGAGGTCGCCACCCAACAGGCCACAGTGTTAGGCGATGAAAATCAAGTGCGAGAATTGTCCTCTCCCTTGTATGCGGCAGCACAACAGGCGGCCATCACCGCAGCCCAGGATACTCTAACGCAAGCCGAAAACCAACTGGCGGCGGATCGCGCATTAGGCACCGTCCGTGCGTCCACCAGTGGCACGGTAACGCAACTGCTCCCGCCGGGTACGGTCGTGGTCGCCGGGGAAACTGTGGCGATGGTCGCCCAGACGCCCATCACGGCACCCTTGAGTGGCACCATTAGTGTTTGGGATGCGCACAGCGGAGAAGACGTCTCCGCAGGAACCCCCCTGATGACCCTCACCTCCGCCGCGCTCAACGCCAAAATCGCTGGAGACGCCAGTCAGGTGGCGACGTGTGAAGCGCAATTGAATAAAGTCACCCTACAAGATAGTCCCACGCAATTAGCTACCGCCTTAGCGCAAGCACAAGCCCAATTACAGCGCGATCAACAAACCTTGGCGCAAGAACAGCAGGCGTTCTCCCGACTGGCCAGCACGGCGCCGTTCTCGGGCCAGATTGTGTCCGTAAATCCCACGCCGCCCTCCAGCGGCAAGTTGCTGACCCTCAACAGCACCGCCCTCATGGTTACGGTGCCTATCCCCGAAACCCAGATCCCCGCGATTGCTGTCGGACAATCGGTGACGGTTACCTTCCCCGCCTTACCGGGGCGCGCCGACCACGGCACCGTCCAAAGCATCGCGCCGGTCGGCGTGTATGCCAACGGCGTATCCAATTTCCCGGTCAACATTGCCCTCAACCATAGCGGAGGGATTCGGTACGGGATGACGGCACAAGTCGCCATTATGGTGCACACCGTCCACAATGCCTGGTTAATTCCCCTAGCGGCGCTAAAAACTCATGGCGCCCACCATTTTGTTGACATCCTGTCCAGCGGTTCCGCACCGCCCATCACACGGGTGCCCGTGCATGTGGTGTTGGAAAATGCCAGCACCGTCGCCGTGCGTTCTCCCCGGCTGGTGCCCACCGATCGCGTGATCACAGCCACCTTAACGTCCGCGAGCGGAACACTCCATCTCAAAACGCGAGGACGTGCGGTGCATAAAAGCGCCCGCCGCAAGAAAGGGGGCAAAGCCCTGTCATGATTCGTATGGTGGGGGTAGCCAAAGTCTATCCGATGGGTTCCGAGATCTCCCCTATTTTGGAGGATGTGACGTTGCATGTGCCCCAGGGGATGCTCGCCGCCATCATCGGTCCCTCCGGTTCCGGAAAAACTACCCTATTGAACTTAATTGGGGGGTTGGATACCCCGACGCAGGGGCAATATTTTTTGAATGGCCAGGACGTCAGTCATTTTAGTCGGGAGCAATGGGCGCATGAACGGAATCGCACCATAGGATTTGTCTTTCAATCGTTTCAGTTAATCCCCGCGTTATCGGCCCGCGACAATGTGGCCTTGCCCTTAGTGTACCGAGGGGTTGCGCCGAAAGTCCGGCGAGCACAGGCCGACCAGGCCTTAGAACACGTGGGGTTAGGCCATCGCCGGGACCATCGGCCGTCCCAGTTGTCGGGGGGACAGCAACAACGGGTGGCCATCGCTCGGGCACTGATCGGAGATCCGGCCCTCCTCTTGGCCGACGAACCCACGGGCAATTTAGACCAGGCCACCGGCCAAGAAATTTTAGCACTCCTGCAGACCCTGAATAGGGCGGGGAAGACCGTGGTCATTGTCACCCATAGTGCCGAGGTCGCGCACGCCTGTCGGCAGGTCATCCAGATGCAAGACGGGCACCTCGTACGCGTCGCCCAGGAAATGGAGCGGGTATGATGACTTGGCGTGATGGCGTACGACTCGCCTTCCACGGGATGGTCAGCAATAAACTGCGTACGCTATTAACGATGTTGGGCGTCATCATCGGTGTGGCCGCGGTCATCGTGCTGGTCGCGATGGGTCAGGGGGCCTCGTCCCTCGTGACCTCGCGCATCGAAACCTTGGGCACCAACGTGATCTTCGTGTCCCCGGCCGGAGGCACGCCCTTCCCGGTCTCCGAAGCGACCGTCATTGCCCGTGCGTTGCCGTTTCCCACGATCGTCGTACCGGAAATGAATACCGGGGCCACAGTGTCTACCCTCACAGCTTCGGGGGGAGCCCAAGTGGTGGGGACGACCCCCGCCTACATTCATATCGGCGCGGTCTCCCTCGCGGCCGGCCATTTTCTGACGCCCTTAGAGATGACCCAAGACCAACCGGTCGCGGTATTAGGCGCCAACCAAGTGCAGACGCTGTTTGGCGGCAGCAATCCCGTGGGGGCCTCGGTGATGATTATGGGTCAACAATTTCGCGTTATCGGGGCCTTAAACCGCGTCGGTCAAGGTCCTGGGGCCAGTCAAGACAAGGACATCTTTATTCCCATGACCCTCGCTCAATCCCTATTGAGTACCACCCAACTCAGTCAAATCACGGTCAAGACGCCAAGCCCGGACCAAGCCAATCTTGCGGCAGACTACCTAACCAATCTGTACACGAATACCTTCGGGTCTGCCAATGCGGTGACGATCGCCTCCGAAGATCAAGTCTTACAGACCCTGCAGGCCACACGGGCCACCTTTACCCATCTCCTCGCCGGCACCGCGGCCATTGCCCTGATTGTCGGGGGCATAGGGATTATGAACATTATGTTGGTCTCGGTCACCGAACGCACGCGGGAAATTGGCATTCGTCAGGCCTTAGGGGCGACGCGGGAAGATATTCTGCTGCAGTTTCTTTTAGAGTCCATGGCCATGAGCTTGTCCGGGGGATCGGTGGGAGCCATCCTGGGCGTCGGTCTCGTGCATTTAGTGCCCGTACTGTGGAAAACCCCCGCGGTGTTCTCCCCCAATGCGTTGATTTTGGCCTTTGTCTTTAGTACCGCCGTCGGCCTGGGCTTTGGTCTGTACCCGGCGATCAAAGCCTCGGGGCTCGATCCCATCCAGGCACTCCGGTATGAGGGCTAACCCCCCAAAACCCTAGGAAAGGACCAGGATGATGATGCGTGTGGTGTCGAAGATGCGTTACCTGCTCTGGAGTGGGCTTTTGATCGCCGCCTTATCCGGGTGCGGCCGGACCCAAGCCAGTCCGTCATCGGCTGCTGCACCCGCCCCGGCGTCAACCCGGCACCACAAAACCCGGCACACGCATCAGGCCGTGCGCGTGAAAGGCGTGGTGACCACCATCACGCCAGCACACATCCTCGTGAAGACCTCTTCGGGCACCGTGTGGACCTTTGTGGTATCGTCTCACACGCACTATCGTCGAAAAAAAGTCGCGATCAAATTCAGCGCCATTGTTCCCGGATCGATCGTCTGGGTCTTGGCGCGCCACCAATCCTCGCGGGATATCGCGCGCGTCATTCGTCTGCTCTAGCCCCTCGGCGTATCCGTGCTCACAGGAAGGAGGACGGGCGTACCTGGGTGCATGACCCCGATCATGCCGGGATCAACATTTTGTGTTCCGTGGGGATCGTGACCGAGGTTCTCGTCGGGGCATCCCTGGTGCAACACCCCTCAGTGGCTAAGATCGCCGTAACCGGCGACATCGCTACAGGCCAAGCCGTGCTTGCACAAGCCTCCCCCGGTCCAAGTTGCCTTGCGCCGTGCGGCATGCACTGACCGGTCTAACCCTCGATCCCCATCAGGCATTGCCGTAGGACGCTCAAAGTGAATCGCATATATCGTCTGGAAGCCTTGATTTTTCTAGTCTAGTGGTGTATTCGCCGATACTCGGAAAGTACCATGGATTTCTGTTCTGTGATATGAGCCCTAGTTCGTCCAAGGCGCGTTCTAGCGCCAATGGCCGTTTTCACGTTGCCTTTTCCACCAAATTCTGCAACAAACCGTCCTCCTGGAGTGAGCGCGTTCCAAACGCAGGCAATCACGCTAGAACGCCGCATTGGAAAACACGGCATCAAGAGGTTTATCGACATGAAAATCTTCGGCATTAGCCCCCCAAAATTGCAGATGCGGATATTTATTGCGCGCCTGTTGAATCATAGTCTCCGAAAGATCCATACCGATAACGACCGCCTTAGACGCAGCAATATCATGAGTCAAATCCCCCGTTCCGCAACCGAGATCAAGGATGGCCTCCCCCGGTTACGGATCTAGCAACGAAACCACACTTTTGCCCATTTCTGATACATACCTCAGCTTATTATCATAATGGATCGCATCCCACCGATTGCTCATTTAGTAAAGCTCCTTCTCCAGTCTTACGTTCATGCCATAACCCTACTGCATGTGCATACCATATGTCCATGGTATATAATCTATATGGTTGATAGATATTATCTATAACGGAGGCATTTGATGATTGAAATTAGACTGCTGAAATATGTTGTCGCTGTCAATGAAACAAAAAATTTTAGCAGAGCGGCGGAATTGCTGCGTATCGCGCAACCATCTCTCAGCCAACAGATTGCCAAGCTCGAACGGGAATTGGGTTTGCGCCTATTTTTTAGAACTCATTCAGGAATTACCCCTACACCTGAGGGGATGGCCTTTATTGAAAAAGCCGTACGCATCATACGACTTGACGAAGATTTGGAACGGGAGATGAAAGAGCATTCTCAAGGGATCGGGCAAGAGCTATCCATCGGAACGACCGCCATCACAGGAGGCCACGTATTGCCACCCCTTCTCCAAGTGTTTGGCAAACAGTTTCCTCGGGTGCGCATCCGACTGGTCGAAGCATCTTCGGAGCAGTTGGAAGACTTGACGACTAAAGGTGAGGTGGATTTTTCGATCTTGTCTCTACCACTAAAGCAACCGCAATTAACCTATGTTCCGCTGTTAACGGAGCCTTTGCTCCTGGCTCTGCCCAAGAAAGAACAGGAGTGGATGTCGAACATAGTGCTTCATTGGCTTTCATCAAACACTGAGCTTGTTGATCTAGCACAGGTTTCCCATATGCCGTTCGTCCTGTTAAAAGAAGGCTTCGGATTTCGTGAAACGGTGTTGCAAATTTGCGCCGAAAACGGTTTTCAGCCCCACATTGCCTTTGAGACAAGCAGTATTGAGACCGCGCAAGCCCTCGTGGCACACGGACTAGGCATCACCGTGATTCCTAAAATGGTGGCACATCACGATGAGGGAAGTCCTAGGTATATTGCTATTCAATCAGCACCCACCCGCACCCTGGTCTTCGCCTACTCCAAAGAAAGATACCTATGTTTGACTGCACAAAAATTCTTGGAAACATTTAGTGATAAACAAGGGCTAAAAACAACAACTTGAGAACTGCCACCCGATTTGAGCCATAAGACAAGGACTATTTGCAAAACATGGTCGTCCTGTGCACCAAATGGTTGGATTGCCGATTCGCGCAAGCCAAGGTTGGATTGTTGGTCCTTCATAGGTAATGTTGTTAAACTCTGATGTAGTTGATAATTACCGATATAGGCATGTCGATGTCGTTTCTATCGAGACTTATGACGACAGGAAGGCTTTCCAAGAAGGTGGGGTAAGTAGCGGTATTGGGTTGGCAGTAGCTAAGGACTGCAAAAACGATCTCGTGCCACGCACTTGCTGGTGGTATATTTGACCCGAGTCTGTCGAAAAAGTTATTGGAACTAGCTGGCGCGGTCAATTTCTCGCGGAATTGCGAATTCAAGGGATGCACAAAGTCGGCTTTGATGGGGAGCACCCAGGCGCGTAATGGTCGAGCCTGCCCGCCCCTTTGGTATTCCTGACATCAATCGCATTGCCCCACCCGATAGTACGTACCCGCCCAGTACCGGAGATCAGTAAAGGTAAAAAGAAGACCTCAGACCCTTTCAAGGTATATGTCCGTTTGATGTGTGGCCTGAGGTCCTCGATGGATCGTTATTGTGACTCGGAAACTTAGGACGACGCAGCGGGAGGGGTGAGATCGATTCCTTGGCCCCAGTGAGTATAGTTGATGGTTTCGAATACCTCATAGGGGTGTCCATCTTGCACGCAATCCTCAACCAAGGCGAGTTCTCTAGGATGATGCCCGGGTCCGATCCATAAGGTGAAGGTCACCGATTGGATGATTTGCTGAGCCGCACTCACCGTTTTATCCGTCCCCACTTCTTCGAGCAAGCGGACGCCCTTAGTGTCTAGCGTGGCGCTTACCCCGTGGGTGAGATGTCCCCGAATTGCTTTGCCCGGCACGGCATGGACGTTCACAATATACGGTAAGAACTCCTGTAAGGGAAATGACGGGTTCACGCCCGCAATCGTGCCCGCGTGCCAGCCTCCCCCAGGGGGTGTGGACTCCGCCCAATAATGAGACCCGATGCTCTCCATCCGGGCTACGACAGTCACCGGGTTCACCCCACCCATCCCGCTCAGGGTTGACCGCATTGTAAAGTCCGATTCTTTGTTTAACGGATCCACCGCCCCTGCCATGCGGATATCCGCATTCCCGAGACTATTGGTTATGGTACCCGCTAGATGTACGGGTTCTTGGTCTTGAGTGGACGCGGCAAAGTCCAGCAGTGTAACGGGAGCCGGGGATGGACTCTTGGACGATTGGCTGGCTGGCGTCTTTTTGGCTGACCGTGCCGTTGTAGCCGGGTGAGTCGCAGGCTCTACCATTGGCGGGGTAGTCCCGCAGGCGGATAGCAGGATGGGACTTAGACCTATCATCACTCCAAATATCAACGATGTGCCGACGCGATACGACATGATGCGGCTCCTTCCAATTTCCAAGATATTTCAGCCGACGGATGCTGCTACGGATCGCCTCACGCAGGCTTCAGGCAAATGCGCAAGAGTGCTATGTGCCTTTATTTACCATCATACAATATGCTTTGATGTTTGGTTAGCGTCGCATCGTGTGGTTTGATTCCAGATTTTGTCTAGACAAGACCCTATGCTGGAAAAATCGCAAGGAGATCCCCATGGGATGACCACCCCTACTGCACCACGCTTGATAATTAGCTAAAACAGCATCGCGAATCGCTTGTGGCGACGTGCTCAGCATGGCCTATAGAGATGATCGGCCACTCACTGTATCGGAGGCGGCCTACCGCGCGCAGGATCCCGAGCGTCATGATTGCGCCGCGACTTCTCTCCCTGCGCCCGGTTGATGTCCGACCGCTCTTGTGTTACTCCACCCCATCCTCAAAGCACTTGCAGCGCACCCGTTCAGCACCCATAGAAATCGTTGTCCATTGAGAAGTTTGTGAATCCGCCGCAATAAACTGCCCTAAAATCCCGATTAGCGCCATAGGAGCCATGGAGATCAGACATAACGCTTTCGATATGACGTAACATTCTGAGTCTCTTACATCATCCAAGTGGCGGGCAAACCATAACGAGACGGTCACAAGTGACTCCTTGAGTCTTCTCAGCGTTTACAAAGGAGATAAGCCGCGAGGAGGAGAGCCTTCATGAAGCGTCAGGAACTCCTGTTATTAATGGCCAGCCTCACATGTTTCGCGGGATGTGGCATCGCTTCCAAACACCCCTCTAGCGCACCAAGTGCTCTTCCCACCTTTTCTTCCCGGACATCCCCGTCATTTACAGTGCCGGCCTCTACCCGACCCATCCATCCGTGGCGCACGGTTCACGCCGCACTAATGTCAGTGACGATTCCCAGTAGTTGGACCGCAGTCTCTCCATCGTCGTCTTACGGCCAGACAACGTGGACCTTTCGAGGACTTGACGGCGAGGTGCAGTTGACTGCGTCATCCCTCACGTCCAATTTCTTTCAGCTGCTACCGATGGTGTTCACGCCACCCGGCACCGGACTCCACTGGGGACCCTCTCTATACCAAGATCAAATCGGGTTAAGTGGATCCATAACGAAAGAGGTCCTCTGCTCATCCGGCACCCTTTACAGCATCGATGTCGAGGGCGGACCAGCGCACCGAATTTTAGCGAGCTGGCGCCATCCTTCGGTAGCCACCGTTACAGAGGCTATACATCTCATGGAAAAACCCACCGTCAACCAAGGATTCCCAGATTACACGAAGGTCTTTGCCAATGCCGCAGATGGTTGGATATTGGCGGGCGGCGAACCGGGGGCAGGACAAGAAGCATTTTATCTCTTTCAGACCGTGGACGGCGGCAAAATCTGGTCGCTTGAACGATATACTTCGCCCACGGGCTGTCCGTCCCAATCCCGGTCGTGTACCTTCATCGCCGGTGACGGGTGGATTGACATGGCGTTCTGGTCTCCCAAAGACGGCATCATCGTCAATGCCTCCTACGAGGTGCCACAAGTGGTCATCATCCGAACCCACGATGGCGGCACAACATGGGCAGCCCTGACCATTCCGTTGCCAGCATGTGCCACCGGCGGCCAGATTCAAGACAAGGGCGGGGTACTCACCCTCACCCTGAATCAACCTGTCGGTCATACACCCGTGACCCTGGTAAGCGCGGACGGCGGAGCATCATGGTCAAACGCGAAGCACGCCGTCGCGTCGCAGTAGATTCAACTACCGCAGATTAGGTGAACGGCGTTTCACGTTCCGCAGTCGTCATGCATTGTTTCGTGGCCCGGTGTGCCAACGTTTGGGCTGGTGAGCGGAAGCCTCTAGGTCTTGATGTCTGCCTGGCGGTCTGCCATTCTGTAAGGCCACCATAGTACGTTACATCGACAATAGTTAAGTTAGATTTAGAAGAGGGATCCAATCCCCTGAATTCGAGCTGAAATGTACTCATGCATGGACTCAGCCCAACACACTCAAATGCAATATGGTTCGAACTTCATTTTGCCAAGAGCTAAAAAGTACTCTAAGCACCTTCGTTGACTCATAAAAAATTGTACGTAAACGATGGCAAGAAGAAGTTGTCGGCAACTGTCTTTACGAGAACGTCGGGCTGTCGCGCGTCGCTGGTTCCCTGGTACCGAAAACCAAGACGAACGAACTCAAATTCTTGATCAAGTGCGCGCGCCATACCTTTATGACCGCACCCATGAGGCGCAGGTGTTGCGGAATGCTAGTGACCGAGCTTCCCCTACGCCGCATTCTGCGTAATATTGCACAGATACGTCGCTACCCAAAGGCCGAGGACCCGGGATTCTGTTATTCTTTTCGATGCAACGCGGAAATAACTCTCATGTCGCATCATGAATTAGCATCATTTCATGATGCAACCCAGTATACATCGCACGTTCAGAGTCTGCAATTTCTTGTCCCACTTCCCGCATCATAATTAAATCGGCTGGTCCTGAAAATTGTTCCAGAATACCCCGGCACAATTGGTAGTGGCGTGGTTCATCACTTTCCGCATGAACGGTCCAAAAAGTCAGATCGAGTCGATGTATATCATTATACGACGGGTGTTCTAGGTCCTTGGCAATCCGTCCCATAACATCCGCAGCGAAGAGTTCTGACCCTAGTCCCACGGCCACCATCGCTTGAAGCGGTGACGCTGTCCGAAAAAAGTTGATAAACGAATCAATTGCCTGCCCCACCACGGGAGACATTGGTTCGGAGGGTATTCCCCAGTCATCAAGAGCAAGGCTCGGATCGACTGAAAGCAAAAATGTCCTGTAGAGTTCTTCATGTGATCGGCCAGGCAACCCTCGCCCTGCTTCGTCCCAGAGATTATCCGCGAGCGGGATCCACCAACTGCTAAGAGGTGCCATCGCGGCAATGGCTGCTCCTAATACTCTCGGAAAATGACGACTATAGTAACCGTATTGAATAGCAAAATGGCGTAGTTGATTATGGGAATACCGTCCGCCGGCCAACCATTGAAAAAATGGGCTGCCAAAAAATTCATGAGTTACCCAGCTGCGCAGGTAACCTTCGACATCCTCTAGACACGTCGGTGCCTCTTCCAACAAAGACAACACAACTCCTCCTCTGGCGCAAACTCGGAGCACTTGCCACAGTCATATTAATGTTCCAGCCCTGACAACACCAAATTGTGATAAATTGGGCGCAGCCGAACTGGCGCGTTCAAACTCCTTCCAAGGTGCACCCGATTGGTCAATAGTACCATTGCCACATTGTACGCGGGATCCACCCAAAGGGATGTACCAGTAAATCCCGTGTGCCCCACTGCCTGGTCCGACATCAAGTCTCCAGCCGAAGAAAGCGGATGAGGTTTTTGAAAACCCCAGGCGCGGAGTTCTCCGGGAATGCCCGTGGTTCGCGGCAACAACCATGCCGCTATGGTCGCAGGGGACAGCCAACCCAGAGGAGGACGCAAAATACTTTGGCCAAAAATTAACAGATCCTGCGCAGTGCCGAACAATCCTGCGTGACCGGAAATTCCACCGGCCGAACGGGCATTTTCATCATGCACGACGCCGGATAAGAAAGTATCCGTGTCCGCATCCCACTCGGTAGCCGCAATAGGGCCGTCGTTTCGTGGACCATACCTGGTTCGGTGCATGCCCAAAGGTTTGGCCACTTCTTGGATAAACAGCACGTCCAAAGGAGTTTCCGCAACTTTTTCCACAATATAACCCAACAAAATGTAGTTTAAATCAGAATATAGCACCCTAGTTCCTGGGGCAAAAAGGCGGGATGCTTTCGCTATCTGCGCAATGCGCGATGTGGTCTCCGACGTCGATGTCAGATCCAGCCAAGCCGGGAGTCCCGAGGTATGCGTTAACAAATGTGTCAGCCGAATATCATCAAATTCGCGGGGTAAGAATCGGCTCACCAAGTCATCAAATCGGAACGCTCCTCGTTCCAGCAAACGCATAGCAATGGCCGTCGTCGCCACAACTTTGGTGAGCGACGCCAGGTCAAACAGGGTGTCATCGGTCATGGGCAAAATACTGGGTTTCAGTTGACGCGAGCCCACGGCCCCCAGCGCTATAATGTCCTTGGCCGTGGCGACGCCATAAACCGCCCCCGGCAATTCTCCCGATTTTACGAGCTCTTGGATAGCAGACTTAATGCGGTCTTCATACTGCAAATGCATTGCTAAGTCCCCCTACATTCTTTCCGGCAAAGATATGCCTAAAAGATCGAGTCCGCTAGTAAGCACAATCAATACGGCTTCAATTAAGGCCAATCGAGCTTGGCGCAAACCAGGCTCTTCATCGAGTATACGGTGCTCGCGATAAAATCCATGGAAAGCGGAGGCCAAATCAGTCAAATATCGAGGCACATATTGCGGCGCCCGATCTAATGCGGCACGGGCAATAACATCAGGGAATCGACTTAATAGAATCATCAAAGATCGCTCGAGCGGCATATGCAAAAGGCCCAAATCCACTGGCACCGCGCCTTCTGGATCGTTCTGCCATTGGCGCAATATGCCGTGGATACGCGCCCCCGCGTATTGAATATAGTACACCGGGTTTTTGGCATCGCGAAGCTTGGCCAAATCCAGGTCAAAGTCCATCGGTGTTTCTGGAGCCCGTTCTAAAAAGAAATATCGGGCTTGATCCACGCCAGCCTCAGCAATGAGATCCTCAAGAGGCACAAAGCTTCCCTTGCGTTTGGACATCCGCACTAATTCATTGCCATTGAGCAAACGTACGAGTCCTATGATAAGAATTTCTAGGCGTTCTGGAGGGTATCCCAAGGCTTCTACCACCGCGCGCATTCGACCAACGTAGCCGTGGTGATCCGGTCCTAAAAGGTCAATGACATATTGATAGCCACGATCAAACTTGTCCGCGTGATATGCAGCGTCAGGAACAAAATAGGTCATGGTTCCATCGGATTTCACCATCACCCGATTTTTATCGTCGCCAAATTGCTCCGATAAAAACCACCGGGCGCCCTCGCTATTCATCATGTACCCCAACCGATCCAACCGCTCGATAACGGCCTCGGGCGCATGCGCTTCTCGAAGTTCTTTTTCATGATACCATCGGTCAAACTCTACGCCGAATTGCCTTAACACGATCTCGTGCTGTTTTTGAAATACCCGCGCTCCGTAGTCTCCTAATAGTTCCCAACTCTGTTCATCCAGTTGTGCTAATGGCACTTCCGGATGATCGCCACGCCATTGTTCTGCAACATCCTTCACGTAGGCACCAGGATAGACGTTTTCCGGCCATGTGCTCTCCACGTCTTCGCCGGCCATTTCCCGGAGTCGAAGCCATATTGCGTGGCCGAGGGTTATCACTTGATTGCCCCCGTCGTTAACGTAGAACTCCCGATGCACAACATATCCGGCTTTGTTCATAATTCTCGCCATACTATCGCCCACGGCGGCGGCTCTGCCATTGACAATCACCATGGGTCCCACCGGATTTGCGGAAACAAACTCGATCAACACTTTTGCCGAATGTCCCACATCACTGGCCCCATACCGTTCGCGGTTCACCCTGACATAATTAATCACCTCGGCTAGCCACCGAGTGTGTAAGGTGAAATTTAGAAATCCGGCACCCGCTGCTTCAACATGTTCGACAATGCCATCGTGCGGCCAACTTTCCGCTAGTTCGGCCGCCAATGCCTTAGGCACAATTTTTGTTATTCGAGCCACCTTAAGCGCCACGTTGGACGTCAAATCCCCATGTCCCTCTTCGGTTGGCCGCTCCACACTGATATAAGAAGCGAGTTCTGCAAAACCCTTGTCTTGCAACATTCGGTCCAGGGTCTGCGCAATATGCGCTTGCGCCTCCCCCATCCGAGATAACACCGTCATCATAAAACCTCCACACTACTACTGGGGAATCCCTGCGGCCAACAGCGCCTCCCGAACCATTTTCGCAGCCAACACTCCTGATCGTTGGGAAAGATCCGCTTGAGGCATCGCCTCAACTAGATCCATACTCACCACGTCCAACTGGTCCAATAATTGAAGCGCAGCCAGTGCTTCTTGCGAAGTGATGCCACCGGGTTCGGGGGTTCCGGTGCCCGGCATGAATGCTGGATCAATTACGTCAATGTCTATCGTGACATAGATGGGGCGTCCCCGCAACTCGCTCAGGACGCCACTGAGGGGTTCCAGTACCTTTTCCGGATACAATCGGGTATGGTGTTTAGCAAATTCGGCTTCTTGCGCTGTTCCTGAGCGAATGCCAAATTGATATAAATGACCGGGGGCCAATTTTTCTGCCACCCGCCTTAACACTGTTGCATGAGAAAACCGCTCACCTAGGTATTCATCGCGTAAATCCGCATGGGCATCCCAGTGCACGACGACCAAATCTGGATATTTCTTAAGTGCTGCTTCTACCAAGGGAAGCGTCACTAAGTGCTCGCCGCCAAGCCCGAAAAATCTTTTCCCCTGAGACAGAATCTCGTCAGCTGCGCTACCAATCTGTTCTAAACTTTTTGCCACATTACCAAACGGCAACTCCAAGTCCCCGGCATCATGCACCGTCATTTGGGCGAGATCTCGCTTTTGACTCCAGGAATATGTTTCAATGGCATAAGAGCTTTCCCTAACACGAGCTGGCCCAAACCGGGAACCCGGTTGAAATGACGCAGTGAAATCCATGGGAATCCCAAAATAAATCCAGTCGGCCTCGTCCCATGAGCTATCCATTCCCAAAAAACGATCCGTGCGATAAAATCCGTTCATCATCAGCGAACCAGGTCTTCAATAAATCGGGGCAGGACAAAACAGCTCTGTTGCAATTTTGGAGTCCAATACCGGGTGGGCATGTCAAACAACTCGGGACGTACTTGAGTGGTCATTTCTCCTTTGGCTCCCAGCGTAAAGCTCCATAGTCCACTGGGATAGGTGGGAACGGACGCAAGATAGAGTCGAGTGGTGGGAAAGGCAGAGCGCACACCATGAAATACACGTTGCACTAAATGTGGGTGCAGAAATGGCGATTCGGACTGTGCCACCATAATCCCATGTTCCCCCAAAGCCTCAAAGATGCTTTGGTAGAATTCTGGCTTAAACAGGCCCTCTGCTGGTCCCACCGGATCGGTCGAATCCACGATGATCACATCATAATTTGAGGCTTCTTTGACCCAGGCTATGCCATCGGTGTAATGCACAAAAGCTTTATCGTGATCTAAGCTCACGGAAATCTCAGGGAAAAACCGTTTAGAAGCCGCTACTACTTTATCATCGATTTCAATCAAGTGAGCTTCCTCCACAGAGGGGTGCTTCAAAATCTCGCGAATCGATCCGCCATCCCCACCGCCAATGACGGCAACTTTTTTGGGATTAAGGTGCAGTGATAGCGGCACATGAGTAATCATTTCATGATAAACAAACTCGTCGGTAATGGTGGTTTGCACCGCTCCGTCAAGTGTCAGCATTCGGCCATACGCTTTTGTGTCCAATACCGCCAATTCTTGATAGGCAGTCTGCTCGTGCCACAGCACCGACTGCACCCGTAATCCCAAGCTCACGTCTTCGGTTTGATTCTCCGTAAACCAAATGTGCATTGCGAATATTCTCCCTTTCTCCTAATACCAGAGGGCCACTGCGGCAAATGCGCACCCAATAGCCTCTACGCGATGTTCTACTGCACGAATCACTAGTCTTTGAAGTTCCCGCTCCCGTGCCTTAAATGCCGCCCTGGCCATTAATGCCACCTGTTCTTCCGCTTCATCCTTAGAACATCGACCAGAGAACTCCATAATTACCCCATATTGTGAAGGATCGCCGATGGCAATAGCCACCGCGGCCGCAATGACCTCCCCCGGAGATTCTGACGTAATGGTGCCATACGCTGTCGGCATCAACTGTCCCGGAATGATCTCCAACTTGTCCATTTCTTGCGCGTACGGGGGCAAGATGGAACTCACCCGCAGCAAATTGACGTTGCCAATACCGGACGCCAGCAGGGCGTTATCAAAGGCATTAAGCCTTGTCGGCCCTTCAGCCGCCCCTGCAAGTACGGTAAATTTTTTCGGGGTCTCCAACACGGTGCCCGTTCCTCCTCTTGATGGTTCAGCCAAAATTCTTCGCACATTATAGCAGACGCATGTTAGGATACAACGTTTCGTCTCCGTAGCATACCCGCAACCTACTAATTTTAGAGAAAAATTCCTTCATTGCAATGGACTGTCGCAACTTGGCCATACTACGACCAAACACACAGAACCAGAGACCATTCAACCTAGTGGAGGTATTATTAATGGAAACTCGAAAATCGCGTCATCAAAAATCGTCCCGAGTATCCCAGTATCGTGCCCGGATCGCTAAAAAAATCCGCAATACTGCGGCGGTCATCAGTTTACCGGTATTGGTTGCCGGAGCTACTGCCATATTATTGCCCGTCGCTTGGCTCGCCCTGCCCACGCCAAATTTACCTGCCGATACCTCGATTTATGATCAAAAAGGCCGATTGGTTAGTGTGCTTTATGCCACTGAAAACCGTATGCCAATCCCCTATAGTCAGATGCCTGCGGTCATGCAAAATGCTTTAGTAGCCATTGAAGACAACACTTACTGGGTCGAACCGGCTATTGACCCCGTGGGCATTTTGCGGGCGGCCATCGTCGACATCTCATCACGCCAAATATTGCAAGGTGGCAGTACCATTACCCAGCAACTGGCGAAAAACCTCTACCTGTCGGACGTTCGGACCTTTTCTCGGAAATTCAAAGAACTTTTTTTTACAATCAAACTGTCCACCATGTTTGATAAACGGCAAATCATCAGCATGTACCTCAACGATGTATATTTTGGGCAAGGCGCCTATGGCATCCAAGCGGCCAGTCAGGTGTATTTCGGCCATGGGGCGGCAACCCTGTCACTGCCGGAGGCCGCCTTATTAGCTGGGTTGGTCAATGCCCCGAGTTATTATGATCCCTATACTCACCCTGGTGCTGCAGTAGCGCGTCGCAATCTCGTGCTGCATCAGATGATGGTCTTGCATTACATTTCCCCGGCCGAGGAAGCTGCCGCCATCAATACCCCGCTCTCGTTGGGAGGAGGCCCACCCATCGGGGATCGGGCTCCCTACTTCACAAAATTTCTGAGCGACCAACTCGCCCAACTTGATCCATCCGTGGCCAAGCACCTTTATGATGGGGGATATTCCATCACCACGACCATGAACTGGACCATGCAGCAAGCGGCTCAGCGCGCAGTCGCGGACTATATGCCTCCCATTTCTAAGGTCAATGGCGTATACGAGCCGGAAGTAGGCCTCACAGCTATTGATCCTAAAAATGGCTACGTTGAGGCTATTGTTGGAGGAGACAACTATGCGAATTCTCCCTTTGATCGGGCGACGCACGCATTGAGGCAACCCGGATCCACGATGAAGTATTTCCTTTATACGACAGTGATCAATGATGGGTATTCCACCTCTGCGGTTCAAGATTCCGCGCCGGTACGGTTCCCGGCAGGAAATGGGAAATGGTATGTGCCCCATAACTATGGCCATGTGTATAATGGTCCTTTGCCCATCCGCTACGCGATAGCACTTTCCGACAATATTTGTGCAGTAAAGTGGATGAATGTCGTGGGTCCACCGGCCATGATTAGAATGGCGCATATAATGGGCATCACTAGCCCGTTGGCCGACAACTTGACTACAGCCCTTGGGTCTTCTTCAGTAACCACATATGAAATGGCGCGTGGGGTATCTACCATTGCCAACGGTGGATACCGGGTGCGTCCTCTTTGTGTCTTAAAGGTGGTTAATGCCCAAGGCCACACAGTGTTTTCTCAAAGCCCCCACCTTACCCGGGTCATTACGCCCCAGGTGGCCTATGTGGTGGGGAATTTGTTTCATGCGCCACTTTTAAATCCCCGAGGAACCGCCCACGACCTCCATTCAATATTTTCCCGACCAGCCGCTGCCAAAACAGGAACATCGTCACAACAAAGAGACGCGTGGCTCGTGGGATTCACTCCCCAATTGGCAGCGGCAGTGTGGGTAGGCAACGACAATTATTCCCCGCTTGGTTTGACCGGGGATTTGGGGGCTGGACCAATCTGGGCTCATTTCATGAAATGGGCCTTAGTCAATCAACCGGTAGAAACGTTTACGAAACCCCCAGGCATCGTTACCCGCACGGTGTGCACAAAGACAGGCCTCTTAAGCAATGGCTGCTGCAATACGTATACAGAAGTGTACATTCGGGGCCACGAACCCACTAAGTTTAGCCCCGGGTGTGGCTACCTTGGCAAGACCGGTAGCGCCAATCCCGCCGCCCCCACTCCGGGTAAAAATTTGTTGCAGCAAATATTAAAGTCGCTGACTCCGTAGTCTAGGGGGGTCATGGTTGAGACGATTACGACCATCTGGTGACTCGCAACATCTAGAGTTTACTTACTTTACCGCCTTGATGGCTATACTAATGATCTTGAACCCGTTACAACGCAGAGGACAAATGTTGCCGATATTGGCCAAATACACCACGCTATGCGCTTTGGCCGTGACTGGGCTATTCTCTGCGCCTATGGACGATATAAAGTGATGGGCTAGCCTAAACGTTGACTCACTGCGGTCTCGTATCAAAAGCAGTTGCCTTCGGATCCATTTTTTGGTTCAATGTATGCTGAATACAAGGGAGGGCATCGGAAATGGCTCCTAAATGGGCCTCGTTCCTCGGATTGTGGACCATCTTTTGGGCCTCTATGAGTGTGGGTACCAGCCGTCTGTTGCATACTTCCTGGTGGAGTGCGTGGCTCTCGGCAGAAATCGGGTTTCTTCTCGTGTGGTCCTTCGCACGGCGCTATGGCCTTATTCCCCAGAAAAGGCCCTGCCATGACTCTTCGCACAACCCATTAATTAAATGATCCTGGCTGGTCGACACGGTTCACCTAAAACCCTACGCCCTGGATGATGATGCGTCCGAATTTCGGCTAAGCACGGGGTTTTTTCCTAATCGTCCTGTCGCCAGCATGGTTGCCGACACTCCGGCTGCAATCCCAAAAGCGCCCATCTCCGAACGGCGAGAGGACAATTTTTGCATTACCGTGCCAACCAGAGATCCGAGCGCCCGCCGCGTTCTCTCGCTGGCCGGTTAACACGGTACTTGTCACAAAAACTCAATGGCGGGAGTGACCGCAACAGACACGGCAATAAATGCCCACCCGCGAACCTATGGCATTGTGCCTAAAGCCAGCATAATGAAGGCCACGCTGGTCATGAGTACAGCGCACGTACCCGACCGGCGTTGCCAGGCATAGCCCAATAGCTGGGCGAAACAAATTCTAATCCGAGCGCAATGAAATTGAGCGCAATCCACCCATAAAATGCGCTGGGGCGGATCAGGCGTCTGGAACGGCGACGCTATGGCTTGATCCGAGACTGATGGATGCAAGCGACCCACTAGGAGCGCGGGCGTCACAAATGCGGCGGCAACCAGACAAAACGGCCGATGGGTCCTGCGCACGGCAATGCCACCCCAGGCCCTCTGTTATTACATTGGTGTCAGCCAAATCTCGCAAAACAACATGATACCCAGTTACCAACACGCCACATGCCCGTCTGCTCTAGATTCGGTGGCTCCCATCAATACTCCTGACGGTAAGCGCCAAACAATTTGCCCTCGACCAAATAAACCAGCATCTGTCGTAACCGTAATCTGGTGGCCGCGTCTTTCCAACTCGGTGATTATAGGCTGAGGCATTGCTGCTTCCACGACGACCGTTTTTCCTTGGCTCCAGTAGAATCGCGGCGCATCGAGAGCAGCTTGTGGATTCAAATTTTCTGTCAATATCCGGCTCAATACCTGGACGTGCCCTTGTGGCTGCATGAAGCCACCCATAACCCCAAAGGGGCCTACCGGTTTTCCATGGTGCGTTAAAAATCCGGGAATTATCGTATGATAAGGTCGCTTTCCCGGCACCAAGCTGTTGGGGTGGTTCGGGATCAGAGTAAACAGATGACCCCGATTTTGGAGTGCAATGCCTGTATTGGGCACAACCAGCCCCGATCCAAAACCCGAATAATTGCTTTGGATATAGGACACCATATTGCCCTGATTATCGGCCGCAGCCAAGTACACCGTACCGCCGGGTCTTGGTGATCCCGCCCCCCTCTCCTCCGCCCGTTCGCCAATAAGATTCCGTCGGCTATTCAAATAGTCGTCAGCCAACAAATCTTCAGCAGCAACTGTCATGTACCGCGGATCCGCCACAAATTTTTGGGCATCCGCAAAGGCTAGCTTGAGGCATTCAATTTGTTGATGGATTCGTTCGGCTTCGGAAGAATAGGGCAACTCCTCCAATATTTTCAATGCCATCAGTGCAATTAGCCCTTGGCCATTGGGTGGAAGTTCCCACACTTCATAGTCATGAAATTCCACAGATAACGGAGTGACCCATTGCGGATAAAAAGCGGCCAAGTCCGATAAGGTCATCACGCCTCCAGTGCTCTGAGAAAATTCCACAATTTTTTGCGCAAGTTTTCCACGATAAAAAGACTCTGCATTGCTGACAGCTATCTCCTCTAGCGTGTTCGCATGATCTGTCGAATTCCAGAGCTCGCCAGCCTTTGGCCCCCGGCCCTGCGGCGCGAACACCCGAAACCATTCTCTAAACTCAGGCCCGGTCAACGTAGAGGCATACTGTTCGTAAGCACGCTGCCAAAAGAACGACACAGTGGGAGAAACCGGATATCCTTCCCGAGCCATCCTTATCGCAGGTTCCAGCGTCACGGTCAACGGTAAAGCACCAAAACGAGACGCTAATTGAGCCCATGCCCCAGGAATTCCCGGTATCGTCACGGGTGCCCATCCATGAGGCGGCATTGTGTCAAATCCCTGACTGCGTACCCATTGATCCGTCAAAGCTTGGGGGGCAGGGCCGCTGGAGTTTAGACCCCAAAGAGTGCCCTGTGCCCAGATGGTGGCAAAAGCATCTCCCCCCAACCCATTGGATGTGGGTTCCACCACAGTCAAGCAGGCTGCCGTGGCGATCGCCGCGTCGATAGCATTGCCGCCTTGTTGCATGATGGCTAGTCCTGCTTGGGCAGCTAATGGATGCGAGGTGGCAACCATGGCGTTTTGACCGTAGACTACCGTGCGCCGCGACGGGTAGGGATACAAAGTGGCATCGAAATTCACGGTCTTCCGCCTCCACAGTTATATTCTCTTCCTGATTCCAACATTCTCGTTGATTAATCCGGCATAGAAAAGGTACCCGCGATTACCGGCACCACATGCCCACCAATTTCTAATGAACCTGGAGATACAACATTAAGTCGGACCCACAATTGAGAAGGGCGACCCATTTCCTCTCCTTGGCGGATTAAAAATCGTTCGGGTGACGTAGCGCCGGTAGTTTGCAGCAAATAAGTGCCCCAGGCAGCAGCCGCCGACCCTGTCGCAGAATCCTCAGTGATAGTACGCCCCCCGCCAAAGAATCTAGCGTGATATTCTCCTGGCGCTGATTGCGCCACAATATACACACCATTAACATGCCAATCAGACAATAGCAAGGCTAATTGTGAAAAGTTTGGCTCGATTTTCGCTACACAATCCTGACGTAGAGGCACCATCAATTGCATAAGACCGGTTCCCGCCACCATCGGAGGACGGTCATAACTTAAGAGAGAGATGTCCAACGACAATGCTGCAGCTAACCGGCTCCATGACCCGTCCATTTCCTGTACCAAGCCACGAGGCGGACTAAACCATATCACGTGCTGGGTATCCATGCTAACACGAGTCACTCCAGCGGGACTAAGTTGGAGTCCATCTGCCTTTAAATATCCATGCCGCTGCAATACATAAAAAGCGCCGATGGTGGGATGGCCAGCAAAAGGCAACTCCTGCTCCGTGGTAAAAATCCGGACCGTATAGGCGTGATTCGGATCGGGAAGGGCAGTGACAAAAATCGTTTCCGGAAGGTTCATTTCTCTAGCAATATTTTGCAATAACTGAGTATCTAAGGCATCGGTCCCCATCCAAAATACCGCTAACGGATTTCCTTGAAGGGGTGTTTGGGTAAATACATCAACCTGTTGAAACGGCAATTGCACTGGCGGCTCCTTTCAAAATGTGGGACCCCTAAACTCCCATGTAAGACCCTAAATACGCATTCTCTGGATACCCTCGCTGTTCCCAAAATCCCAGCACATCGTGATTAGCCAATTCAATCCGCACTAGCCATTTGATGGACTTGTACCCATACATCCCAGGAACTAACAAACGAAGCGGATAGCCTTGAGATTGGGGAAGCGGCCGCGAATCAATCTGATATGCCAAGAGCGGCCGATATTGGCTAATTTGTTCAGCACTTAATGATTCTGTATAGACTCCATCACCTGAGTAAAAGAGAAGCCATGGATGGTCAACCGGCTTCCACCCCACTGCCGAAAGAAACTCCGCCAAATCAATTCCTGTAAATTCCACACCATCTACGGCCCATCCTGTCACACATTGAAAGTTGATGTGACGCCGTTCAACGCCGAAGGCCACCAATTGTTCCATCGTAAAATGTTGGGGATTCGGGATCCCATCCACGGTCAGGCGCCAAGTTTTCAAGGCAATGTTCGGGTACCCTCCCACTACAGTATAGGGTACAAACCCTGGCAAAGCTCCATTGTTGCTACCTTTTTGAAATACTCGACCACTGACCATGGTAAGAACACTGGGAACGGCTTCCAGCACTGACGCGGTAGCGACGGCACCCACAAGCCACCTCAGAACCCGACGCCTAGAAACGTTAATTCGCGGTTGGCGATTCTTGTTGACAGCAACCGGCCAGTGCACCACTAAATGGTACGCCACCCAAATGACGAAGATCCC
>PXYW01000004.1:116870-138554 GCA_003023695.1 Sulfobacillus benefaciens
GGACCAACCTAATAGGGCTACTCCATACGCTACGCCCCCCCATTCATGCACGACTTGTACAGCAGGCATCATGGGCCCTAACGCACTTCTCCAGCTAGCCAAATACAAGCTGAACCCTGTCATTACCAAAAGGCCTACTAAAATTGCATGGCGCCAGTGACGTTGGGAAAAGGACATCACCTCTACCCCCCAGTCCGATCAAGGTCACATGCCTACCTTACACCGAAAAGGAACCCAGTGCCACCACATAAAAAGCCCTGGAGAATGTCCAGGAAACCCATACCGTCCTTACCAATAAGGATGCGTTGCCAAAAGGCGTCTCGGATTAGCGTTGCCGTTGCTAGCAAATATCCTACGGCTTGTATCTCGGGATCAAACCAATCGTCCCCACTTTCGCTTTCTTGCGCAGCTAAATCGAGCAATGCCGCCCAATAGACGGGATCTATCATAAAATGTGACCGAGCAGGTGACCTGCGCTAATGCCAACCACAACCGCAACCCCAGCTACCACAACAAATTGGACTCCACTCTTCCACCATTTTGTTTTTGCCACGATAGCTTTAGCAATCCCCAATCCAAATGCGGTGAACATTGCCAAGACGATAGCCCAGACCAACGCTACTTGCGGATTGGAAAAAATCATATAGGGAGCAATCGGTGGAATCGATCCCACGATGACGGCCAATGCCATAATTCCTGCGGAAATCCACGGATGATCCAAACTGTCAATAGGGATTCCCAGCTCTTCTTTCATCATAAAGTCAACCCATCGCTCCTTGTCAGCAGTAATATGATCCGTTAACATGGCGATTTGTTCCCGGGTAAACCCCTGGGCTCGGTATATGCCCTCAACTTCACGGCGCTCTTCCTCGGGCACCTCATGAACCTCACGCACCTCACGGCTGCGTTCGGCCATAAAATACTCATTTTGCGCCGCGGTAGATAAATAAGCACCCAGACCCATGGCCACGGTTGCCGCCATAACGGCTGCCAGTCCCGCCATCAGAATTTGATGCGAGGCCATGTGCGAGGCCGTCACCCCAACGATGAGGCCGGTAATGGAGACCAGCCCATCGTTGACGCCAAACACAATTTCCCGGATGGAACGTGCCGCGGGCGTATGAATTTTTTGTTCCGAATGCGTCTTAGCGATACTCACCACCGTATGACACCTCCTATGAATATTATAGGAATGCTGACGCTGTCCCTATCGTTTAGGGGAATGAGAATCATTCCTTATCCCGGATTCAGTTCGAGGTAGGACTATGTTTGATTACTCCCAGTCTGTCCCCTCTTGTACGGATATTCGCGGCGAAGCCTCTATTAACAGATGTTTAAGCATTGCTGCGGCATGCGGCAGTCGGCGGCCTCCCCTAGAAATGATGCCAATATTCCGATGAGTCTCAGGCAACGGCTTCACCAGACGAACACCACCCCGGGCGACCTCCCACGGGATAGATCGATAGGGAACCAAGGCAATGCCAAACCCGGCACGCACAAATCCCAATAAGGCATTAAAACTGGTTAATTCAAAGACAATTCGCGGTTGAAACCCATGAAATAGAGCGACTTGAAACAATACATCTCGAAGTCCATACCCGGGTTCCATCGTAATAAAGGGCATACCAGCCATGTCGGCCCATGACATCTCGGATTCCAAGGAGGATTCGGGGCTAGCCACGATGACCAACCGCTCTCTCCACAGAGTAGCAACCTCCAAGCTTGGTTCACTAATGGGCAAATCCAATATGGCCACGTGCAGAGCACCCATCAAAACTTGTTTGACGAGCCCTTGGGTATGAGATTCCACTAGTTTGATGGCCAGAGCTTCCCGAGTGCTATCCACCAATTGCCGAAGAATGCCGGGAACATAGTCATGGGCCAAAGTGGGCAAAACCCCGACCCGCAGGTCAGATTCATGACGCTGACCCGTCCCAAGTTCCTGTTCGGCGTCTTCCACGGCATGAACAATGCGCAGTGCATGAAAGCGCAAAAGCTTTCCATCGCTTGTCAGTTCCACGCCTCCTGTGGTGCGCCGAAACAAGGGGCGGCCAATTTCTCGCTCCAAGTTTTGCATGGTCTGGCTAAGCGCAGGCTGGCTCACATGGAGGTTTTCTGCCGCCCGGGTAATGTTGCCGAAATCGGCAACAGCGAGAAATGCGCGCAAAGCTCGAAATTCCATGACTTCCCCTCCAAACTCCCTTCATAAGCAAAACCAATAATCCATGATAACAAATGTGTCTTAGACGGTATGCTGCACATGATGGATAATTTTTATCAGACACAATGTCCATTGCTCTAGCCTATATGATTACGTTGCCGAACGGAGGTGTCCAACATGGTGATATTGGAGAAATTTATCGTTGGAGGTCTCGGAATTGTATTGGTCACCCTTATCGCGCAAACACTCGGCGGCACAATTGGAGGATTCTTAGCGGGGTTTCCAGCCGTATTTCTTATGGCTTTGACTGTCACCGCCTGGGGCCATCCCTCGCATTCCATCGATCCGCGGCTAGCCAAGATGGTATGGGCCAGTATGGGAGCCTTGGTTGCAGACATCGTCATTGCCTGGATTGCTCCAACACTATTGTCCCGATACCGTTTTCGTTGGGCCTTTCCCTCTCTACTCACCATATGGGCTGGTGTATCGGGTGTAAGTTACTTGGTTTTAAGCCTGCACTAAAGTTAGCTACGTCTTATAGTAAGGAGGATCAAATGAACCCGCGTGCACTAACTTTGTTATTCATAAGATTTTTGGTCGGAGGTTCTGTAATCGCCGTGGTCAGTCTCATCAGTGCGCATGCCCCCCGTTTAACCGGTCTGCTAGCAGGATTTCCCGCTGTGTTTTTAACCGCTTTGTTGTTTATTCACGGATTTTCCGGAACCCACGAAGCCCGAAAATTTTCCTCTACAGCCGTCTATGGAATGGCGGGCAGTGTGTTTACTGTGCTTGCCGTCATTGTTGGTTTGACCGTACAGTGGCCGTGGCCACTTGTTGTAGTGGTTGGGGCCATCACCTATATTGGGTTTGTTATGGTCATGGTCATACGACAAAAACGTCTCATGGCCATGTAGAGTTGGTGGTGTCAATAGTTGCCCAAAAACATATCCAAATATCGACAACCGTTGTTCGTCTGACCTTTGTCTCATCCTGTCGGATGGAGAGGAATTTGGGCGTATCCTCTTCTCGGCGTATGATTGGTCCCCTCAACTGGCTAGCAGCACCCTCTTGACCAACCTCAGTCACATCCCCCACCACTGGGGCACTCGCAGGCAGTCCATGGCTTCCTGCGAGACCTATGCAGTATTAGGCTGTCGCCTGCATAGGGTTTGGTTCATCCTTCCTTTTCTGAGAAGGATACGTAAAGGTGCCATTCCACTTGCGATAGAGGTTCATCATGCCTACAAAATCCGCATCGGCTACGTAGGCATGGTCCGGATTCGAGCACGTGAAGGTGTGCTTGACGCGTGTCCCTACGTTCCGGTATTCATGGGGGCAGTGCGGGCACATGTGAGACGTATATGCGGGATTGCGCTCCACGGTCAAAATCCCCTCGCGAAATGCGAGGTCCCGCACCCACTGCACGATCTGGCCGCGCAGCCAGTAGGCCCGCTTGTGATTCTTGCGCCCGGCGCGGCTCATGTGTTCTTTCGGCGCTTGGTATCTGCGCAGGTACTCGAAGACAATCACTTTGGCGTCGTGGGTGAGGGCAAAATCGACGATCTGGCGGGCAACCTGCCGCGCGGCATTCTCGTCGAGATGGCGCACTTTCTCCCACAGGTGCACGTTATCCTGGACTCCTGCGGGTAATCGCCCACTCTGCCGCCGCTTCTTGTCGATGGCATTGAGTAGCAGATGGCGCTGGTGGTTCAAGGCGCCTCCTGCAATGAACTGCGTGGCGAGCAATTGTCCCAGCGCAAACGCCCCCATCACAGCCAAACGGTTCACTCCCAGGTCCACGGTGACCACGGGGAGTCCGGGGTTGGCCGCAAGTTGCGCCTTCGCCTTCTCCGGTGTAGGAACATATTTTTCCATCGGCACATGCAAGGCAAAGCGCAGGTTTCCCGGATACCTTTTATCCCGTTTCACAGCAAGAGACAGGGAGCGCGTGACCCAAACCTTGGGCCGTACTGCTGCGCGTTCTTCTGCGGTCCACGGCTCTTTTGGGGCTTTTCGGGCCGTGATCAGGGCCTTTTCCGCGCGGATGCGTTGACGCTCCGCTTCCGCGGCTAACAACGCGTCGTGCGCGTAGGAGGGCAATGTGATGGGCAATGGCACTTTGCGCCAGGCTCCTGCCATCCAGAGTGTCACGGCGATAAAGACCTGTTGGACCTTGACTTGTGGCAACAGATCCACATCGGGATACTCCACCATGTCGGCGTAGAACGTGACCGGCTCGTGCGGTGCGCCCAGCTGTGGTTCCCCCCCTTTTTTGCCGCCGTGTTCCCATTGCTTATGGAGGATGTGCCAGCCTTTCACCTTGCCACTGGCGTGATTGATGGCCGCGCGCCGCAAGCCTGTCGGCATACCTTCGGCTTGCGGCATCGCGCTGATGAGCGGCATCAGCGGTTCAGGATGGGCCCCTGTCGATAACGTGTGTCGTTCCGCGAAGGTGAGCAGTTCTTGGGCCGTCCAATGCCGTTCCGCAGGGAGCCCGTTTTTCTTGGTGTAGGGCACTTTTTCCTCGAAAATGCCCAAATGAGTCACAAAGAACTCCATATAGAAGCGGATCACACGGTTGTATAACTCCTGGGTATCTGCGATGGCCTGGCGTTTGATGGCATGAATATCCTTAGGAATGCCGAGCCGGAGAGTTTTCTTCACGAGGGCTATGGTTTTCCCCTTCTTTCATCTCCAGGATCAGTTTTTTTGCTTTGTGTCGAAACTCCTGCGACCGTTTGCCGTAGAGTCTGGCAGAGAATGCCGTAATAATCATCAAAAGATCTTCCGTTAATTCTTCCTGAGAGGTTTGCGATTCCTTACTGTGGGTCGCTTCGATCGTCACCCCATAGCTGTGTAAAAATCGTTCGAGATACCGATAGCCGAAACGGGCCAAACGATCCGGGTATTCAATGAGTAAGCGTTGAAACTCCCGGTGTTCTGCCATGGTCAAGAGGTGCTGCAGTTGCTTACGGTTTTCGTTAATCCCGGATGCTTGCTCTTGAAACATCCGCACCACGTCATAGCCATGATCCGCAGCATACCGTTTTAACCGTGCGACTTGTCGTTCCAGATTCCCATCCGCTTTTTGCTTGGTCGACGAGACTCTGGCATAAATCACGACACTTTCTGCATGGCGTATTCCCATAATCCGTTGGACTTCTCGCACGCTATAGAGGCGTCGATTGGTGGGAGAACGCAACTCTTGGATTTTTCCGTCTTTCTGCCATCGGCGGATGGTCTGAGTACTGACACCTAAACGCTTTGCCACTTTTCCAATCGAGAGAAATTCTTCCTGCTATCCTATTAGATGATATATGTCTACTTTATTTTAACCTCCATATGGTCATCTTAAAAGTTTCTTCCCTGTCGTTCAGAAGCACCGAATCGAACACGCATCTCTGGCATGGGAAATTCCTTCATCAAGAGAATGTGCGGGTGTTGACACAGGCAGCATATAGCGCACCCCATTTCAGACGGTTGGAATATGGCCCGATTTTACGTAGCGAATAAAGAGGTTCGCGGCCTCCGAAAGCTCGTTGCCAGACTTGGTAACCACATATAACTTACGCGTAATCGGACCGCCCTCTAGTGTCACGGTACGGACATTCCGTGACGCTACCAATTGCACCACTTTTTGCGAAGCGAATCCCACGCCTATACCGGTAGCCACCGTTTGTACCACGGCTTCGTTTGAATCCACCTGACATACTACCCGAAAGTTCGTGGTGAATCCCCGTTTTTTCAGTTCGCTGATAACGGTATCCCAAGTACCAGATCCCAATTCCCGCTGGACAAAGGGAATATCTTTCAAAACCGCCAAAGGCAGCGGAGACTGAAGTTGCGAGAACCCAGGGACATCAGGTACTACCAGCACTATTTCATCTTCACCAATCGACTCCGCTTCCCATTGTTCTGAATTCGGCTTCATACCGACAAATCCGACGTCTGCGGCTTCAGAACGAAGGGCTGTCAAAACTTTAGTGGAATCCATCACGGAAACCTGCACTTGAACTTCAGGGTATAGCCTTAAAAAATTTGCCATTTGGGGTAATACCAAACTTTTCGCATGCACAGTGCTGGTGGCCACATTAATAGTTCCTGATACCACCTTTTCCCTATTCAAGGCATTCTTCAGATCCTTAAAGTGCGCTAAAACACTTTGCGAAAATTCCAGCATCAAGATGCCTTGAGGAGTCAAGTGCACGGGGCTCAACGATCGGTCGACCAATGTCGTGCCCAGTTGTTGCTCCAGATTTTGCAACCGCCTTGTCACGGTAGGCTGACTCAAATTTAGACTGTGCCCCGCTCGCGATAGGCTGCCCGAAAATGCGATAGCGCAGAATATCTCCAAGTCTTCAAAATTCATTCAGCGCACTCCCTGACTATCTATGCAACTCTCGTATGACATATTGTATCAAATATTGCATTGTCGTATAGTCTGCCAATATTACCAGAAGAGGGGAGGCTAAAGAATGGTTATTGAACCTCAATCGACACCCGAATCCAGCCGTTGGCCTAAGTGGGCATTAATCCTCTTTATTATTTTGACGGTTGCCCTGGTCTACTATGCAAAGTGGGGTCCATATTCGCATAAAATTTTTGTGGTGGCAGCAAAACATACGTTAGGAGCCTCAATTGTGACCGGGAAATCAAGTCAGTCTCCTGCGCCATCCTGGCAAGCCGCATGGACCTACACCTGGACATATTTTAAAGATATCTGGTCAGCCCTTTTGGCGGGGTTAGTGGTAGGGGCCGGAGTAGAATCCCTCTTGCCCCCGGGATGGCTCACCAAAACTTTTGGCCAGATCGGTTGGAAGAGTCGACTTTTAGCAACCGTTGCCGCGGTTCCGTCCATGATGTGCACTTGCTGCTCTTCCCCCATCGTCGTTAATCTCAAAAGACAGAATGTATCAACAGGATCTGTTTTATCCTACTGGGTAGCCAATCCGATCTTGAATCCCGCCACCATTGTCTTCATGGGTTTTGTTTTAGGATGGAATTGGGCTCTATTGCGCATTTTTGTAGGGTTAGCCTTAGTGCTGATCATTGGCGCATTAGGTGACCGATGGCTTCCTGCCGGCGTAGATCCTGCTCATGCCGATGCTTTGCTGGCCGCACCAGACCCTAGCACAGGAAAGATTCTTAGCCGATTTTTCCAGTCCCTATTTCGCTTAATCAGCCGATTGCTTCCCGAGTACATCATTTTGGTCATGGCTTTGGGCGCAGCACGCGCCTGGCTATTTCCCGCCATGAATGCCACCATAGGCCACAGCCTTTGGCTGGTACTGGTACTCGCGGTCGCTGGCACCTTGTTTGTCATCCCCACGGCCGGAGAAATCCCTATTGTGGCCGTATTAATGCAATATGGCTTAGGTCTCGGAGGCGCCGGAACCTTGATGCTGACCCTGCCTGCAGTAAGTTTGCCCTCAATGGCCATGGTGAGCCAAGCCATCTCGCCAAAAGTTCTCGCCAAAGTGGCGTTGACCGTTGCCATATTCGGCCTAGTAACCGGAGTGCTCGCACATTTTCTCCTCTAACTTCGCATAAATTCAAGCCGGATCCTGAAATCCAGATCCGGCTTGAATCCCTTGGTGTCCGTCAACCAACGCGACTGACGTCAAGAGCAGATTCCAGCTGTTGGTACGACTTCTTCTTCCAAGATACCTCCAGCACCTCGCCCAATGCAGTCTGGACAATCGGCTTGACTTGGTCTACCGTAGGCGGCTGTCCTAATTGGGCAGCCATCGACGTCACCCCTTTGTCCCGGATACCGCAGGGAATGATGCCCGCAAAGTGGCTCATATTAGGATTGACATTCAAAGCAAACCCATGTTGGGTAATGGATTGACTCGCCTTGACACCAATCGCGGCAATTTTTTCTTGTCCTACCCACACTCCAGTATGGGGCGGCATCTGGCCCGCGTCGATGTGAAATTCCGCCAAAGCTTTGATGATGGCTTCTTCGAGCAACCGCAAGTAGCGGTGCAAGTCATTGTGATACCAATCCAGATGCAAAATGGGATACCCAACCAGTTGCCCCGGCCCATGATAGGTAATATCGCCACCGCGATCCACTTCCACCAATTCGATACCCTCCTGAGCCAAGTGCTCAGAATTCCACACCAAATTGGTAAACTGGCCGTGTGCCGCCCTTCCCAGGGTATAGACCGGAAAATGCTCCACAAAGAGTACGGTATCAGGGATGCGTTCAGCCAACACCGCGGAGCTAACACGGCGCTGCAAGTCCCATCCTGGTCGATAGGCCATTTGTCCAACATCCACTATCCAAGCCTCGCGCATCTAAACTACCCCCCGACCGATGTCGGAACCTGAGATGCGGCATGATAGGAACTGCGTACCAAAGGACCAGATTCCACATGTAAAAATCCGAGCTCCTCAGCTTCCGATTTAATTTCCAAAAATTCATCGGGTGTATAAAACTTCTCTACCGGAAGATGCTTTTGATCAGGACGTAAGTATTGTCCCACGGTCAAGACATCGATATGGTGAGATCGCATATCTACTAATACCTCATGAATTTCTTCGCGGGTCTCGCCTAACCCCACCATAATTCCCGACTTGGTAACGATGGTCGGATCCTGATCCTTTACCCTCTGCAATAACTCCAAAGTTCTTTCATAACGCGCCTTGGGCCGTACTCGGCGATAGAGCCGAGGCACCGTTTCCGTATTATGATTGTAAATGTCTGGCCGCGCTGTGGTTACCGCCGCTACCGCATCCCAATTGCCGAGAAAGTCCGGTGTCAACACTTCGATCCCGCACCCCGGAACGGTGCGACGAATTTCTTCAATGGTACGCGCAAAAATTTCCGCGCCGCCATCTTTGAGATCATCGCGGGTAACCGAGGTGATTACCACATGGTTCAATCCCATCGTTTTAACCGTCTCCGCCACCCGAAAAGGTTCTTCACGATCTAATTGTGTAGGCCGTCCCGTGGTAATTGCGCAAAACCCGCAATTGCGCGTACAGATGTCGCCTAGGATAAGAAAGGTGGCAGTCCTAGATTCCCAGCACTCAAAAATGTTGGGACACAGTGCTTCTTCACAAACCGTGTGCAGCGTTTGTGAGCGCATCAGATTTTTTAATTCGGTATAATTTGCTCCTTGGGTAAGACGAATTTTTAGCCAAGGCGGCAAATTTTGTTTTCGCGGCTCGCTGCGCTCCGTGTGAAGAATTGGTAGAGACTCCATGCTTAACGACTCCTTTCAGCTGCCAAACAACCCAACCACGCTAGACTTAATATATCGAGGTTTGCGGCGTCAAAGACTCGAGGTGCTTTTTGACAGCGCCGACAAATTGGCCAGCTTCCGCTCCGTCCACGACGCGATGGTCAAACGAAAGACAAATGTTGACCATGGAGCGGATCGCGATCATATCTCCCACCACAACCGGACGCTTTACGATCGACTCCATGGTGACAATAGCCACTTCCGGGGCGTTGATAATGGGGTATGTCAACACCGTGCCCACTGCTCCCGTGTTGTCCACGGTAAAGGTGCCTCCTGTCAAATCGTCCATCGTCAGACGACCCGTGCGCGCACGCTGAACCAAGTCTTGGCTTGCCTTGGCCAACCCCACAATGTTCTTTTGATCGGCATCTTTGATGACCGGAACGATCAAACCGCGATCTGTGGCAGCCGCCATCCCAATGTTAATCCGCTTTTTCATTACAATGCTGTCGCCGTTCCACTGGGCATTAATGACGGGCACCGCACGCAACGCTTCAACAACGGCCCTTAGCATAAACGGCATGTATGTCAAACTGACGCCTTCACGGGTCTTGAACTCATCTTTCAGGCGTTCCCTAAGTGCCACCAATCCCGTGACATCGGCTTCCACCATCAGCCATGCATGTGGCACAGTTTGTTTCGAACGCACCATGCGTTCGGCAATCACCTTGCGCACATTGGTCACTGGTACCAAAGTATCTGCATCTTCTACGACAGCTGCCGCCCCCGAGATGGCTACAGGAGGCACTGAGGTTGCTTGTGGTGCCGTTGGAGGCGGGCTCACTTCAGAGGTGACCGTAACCATTTCGGTTTGTTTCTGGCTATGCTCGGCTGCGGACAGAATATCGTTACGGGTCACGCGTCCCCCGGCACCCGTTCCCTGAACAGCTGCCGGATTAATCCCGGTTTCCTGCGCGAGACGCCGTACCGCTGGCGAATACCTTCCCCGATGCGCGTTGTCCAATGCTGCAGGTTGAGTTCCTGGCTCAGCTGCCGCGGTACCAGAGTCAGATGCTGCAACCGCTGACACAGGGGCCGCTTCGGCGGTGGCGGTTGGGGTCTCCTCGCCCTCCACCGCAATCTCACAAATGGGGGTGCCAATGGCTACAGTGGTACCCTCTTCGACTAAAATTTTGGATACCGTCCCCGCAACTGGCGACGGCACCTCAGCATTCACCTTGTCGGTCAATACCTCAAGCAATGATTCATATTTTTCGACTGTGTCTCCAACTTTTTTTAACCATTGGCCAATTGTTCCTTCAGTGACCGATTCTCCCAATTGGGGCATTCGTACTGTCTCTGCCATGCCTATCCCTCCTCCGTTCCGTCGCTTAAAACTTCGCTAACTTACGAGCTGCCTCGGCAATCTTGTCCGGGGTAACCATAAACGCGTGCTCTAAGGGCGGACTATATGGCATAGCCGGAACATCCGGTCCCGCCAAGCGCATTATAGGAGCATCTAGATAAAATAAGGCGTGTTCGGCAATCAATGCACTGACTTCGCCGCCGATACCGCCAGTCAAATTGTCTTCATGCACAATCAAAACCTTGCCCGTTTTCTTCGCGGTTTCTAAAATCGCTTCCACATCCAAGGGGCGAACCGAGCGCAAATCGACAATTTCTACTGAAATCCCTTCTTTTTCCAGCGTCTCGGCTGCACGCTGAGCATAACTCACCATGAGACCGTAGGTAATAATCGAGAGATCCTTCCCCTGACGCTTCACGTCGGCTTTTCCAATGGGAATGAGATAGCGTTCATCCGGGACTTCGCCCTTTAACGAACGGTAAGCGGCCTTATGTTCGAAGTATAGGACTGGATCCTCATCTTGAATAGCCGACGCTAGTAGCCCCTTAGCATCATAGGGAGTACCGGGAATCACGACTTTCAATCCCGGAACGTGGGCAAATAGCGCCTCGACGCTTTGGGAATGATAGAGCGCGCCATGGACCCCGCCGCCAAAAGGCGCCCGGATAACCAGGGGAACTCCAAAATCTCCATTAGATCGATACCGTATACGAGCAGCCTCTTGCACGATTTGGTTGATGGCGGGAAAAATAAAATCGGCGAACTCAATTTCTGGCACTGGACGCAAACCGTTGATGGCAGCTCCAATTGCAGTACCAACGATGGCGGCCTCAGCCAATGGGGAATCAATTACACGGTCTTCCCCAAATTCTGCCTGCAACCCTTCGGTGACCCGAAACACGCCACCTCGCACACCTACATCTTCTCCATAAATAATCATGCGATCGTCGCGGCGCAATTCCTGACGAAGCGTTTCGCGGATCGCTTCAAGATAGGTCATAACTGCCATTAGTTTCCCCGGCTTCCAGGTTGTAGATGGCCATTCTCATTTGCCGGGTCTGCCCTCCTTCGATAGGTGGTTACTCCTGTGGGGGAGTCATCCATAGAGAATGGTTTTTACTGATGATATACATAGAGTCCCAGAGTGCTTGGATCGGGCAACGCTGCCTTTTCGGCGTAATCTGTCGCGTCATTGACGGCATCCTTAATTTTTTGTTGCATTGCCGCAAGTTCCTCAGATGACAATATCTGATTGTCTAATAGATATTTTTCAAACGTAACCAGTGGATCTCGTTTCTTCCATTCGGCGACTTCCTCCCGGCTGCGATAAACCCGATCATCATCGTCGCTGGAATGTGGGACAAACCTGTAGGTTTTAGCTTCGATTAACGTTGGGCCATCGCCTGCCAATGCCCGTTCGCGTGCTAGCTTGGTCACCTCATATACTTTTAAAGGATCATTGCCATCGACGATGACCCCGGGCATGCCATATCCCGCGGCACGTGCCGCGACGTCCATAACCGCCATTTGTTTTCTTGCGGGAACCGAAATCGCATACCCGTTATTTTCACAAAAGAAGATCACTGGCAACTTATGCACAGAGGCAAAGTTTAAGGCTTCATGAAATTCACCTTGGCTGGTGGAGCCTTCTCCGAAATAGGCGACTGATACCCGCCCGTCCTTTAATACCTTAGAGGCCAGCGCGAGTCCTGCCGCATGAATATCTTGGGTTGCTACAACCGAGCCCGTTGTCATAATGTGGCGACGGTGGAGCCCCCAGTGAGCCGGCATTTGACGGCCGCCGGAATTGGGATCCTCCGCTTTTCCTAAAAGATGCAGCATGACTTCTCTGGGAGTCATGCCGTACGCCAAAACTAACGCCAAATCTCGATAATATGGCACAATCCAGTCTTCTCCGCGATTGAGAGCAAAGGCTGATCCTACCTGTGCTGCTTCGTGCCCGTTTGATGAATAGACCACCGGAGCCCTTCCCTGGCGATTCAAAATCCACATCCGGTCGTCGACGGCTCGGGCCAACGCCATGTGATAATAGATATCCTTTTGAAATTCTGGCGTCACACTATTGTCTGCCACCTGTATGTCCCCTTTCTCTTGCCCTCACACCGTTTCGGCGCTAGTCATCGTAGACATGCGCCAAAAGCGTGCTGGGATCCGGGTATAGGGCAGCCTCCGCAAAATCAGTTGCGTCATTCACTTCATGTTTAACGCGTTGACGCAGCCGGCGATCGCGCTGCTCGTCCCACAGTTGCTGTTCAATCATCCACTGACGAAACAAATGGATGGCATCATCCTTCTTCTCCGCTTTAAGCTCTTCGGGGGTTCGATAGGATCGATCATCGTCGTCGCTGGAATGCGGCGTAAAACGATGGGTTTTGATTTCAATCAACGTCGGCCCTTTGCCCTCCAAAGCCCGTTTTCTGGCCTCGCGGGTAGCTTCAAACACCGCTAACAGATCCGAGCCGCGAACCACCACACCCGGCATCCCGTACCCTTCGGCCCGCACAGCCACATCCGTAATAGCCATTTCTTTGGACTGGGGCACCGAAATGGCAAAGCCGTTGTTTTCCACCACAATAATTAATGGCAAACGATGTACAGCGGCAAAATTCATCCCTTCGTGAAATTCCCCTTGATTGGTGGACCCTTCCCCTAAAGAGGTCATCACGACCCCTTCTTGACGGCGCAACTTTGCCGCCCAGGCTATGCCTGCTGCTTGCGGAACTTGGGTTGCCACTGGTGATGAACCCGTCAGAATATGATGCGCCCGGGATCCATAGTGCGCTGGCATCTGACGGCCTCCAGAACTGGGATCAGCCGCTTTGGCCAGCTGCCCCAGCATGACATCTCGTGGGGTCATCCCAAAATACAACACAACCCCCAAATCCCTGTAGTAGGGAGCCACCCAGTCTACCGTCGGATCTAAGGCCGCAGCCACTCCAACCTGTGCTCCTTCTTGTCCTTGACAGGAAATCACAAAAGCGGACTTTCCTTGGCGATTTAGAATCCACATTCGTTCGTCCAACGCCCTACTTAGAACCATGTAATAGTACATCGTCTCAATTTTACTGGCGTCGAGTCCTAGGCCGTAGAGCGCATCGCTCCCTGCCATAAATGGGAATCCCCCTTTTGGTTATTAAATGTGAATCGCCATCCCATCAACCGCCAGCGCCGCCTCATGCAAGACTTCAGAAACCGTCGGATGGGCATGGACGCTTTCTGCGACTTCCCAAGCGGTGGCTTCCAAAAATTTCGCCAACGCCATTTCGTTAATTAAGTCCGAAGCATGGGGTCCTACGATATGAGCACCCAACAAAGCATCGGTCTTCTTATCCGCTACTAATTTTACCATTCCTTCGGCATCCCCCAAAATTAGGGATTTGCCATTGGCGCGAAATGGGAAAATACCCACCTTGGTCTCATAACCTTGGTCTTCGGCTTCTTTTTGCGTCAACCCTACGGATGCCACCTCTGGTCGAGAATAGGTAACACGCGGCACACGGTGTGGATCCAAAAGTTCCGGATCCTTGCCAGCTATCGTCTCCATAGCGATCATTCCTTCATGGGCAGCCACATGGGCCAATAGGTACCCGCCAATAACGTCACCAATGGCATAGACATGAGGCACATTGGTGCGATAATGCTGGTCGACCGCAATAAATCCACGCTCTAAGCGCACTCCCACCGTTTCCAAACCGATATTTTCGGTGACCGGTTTGCGTCCCACCGCTACCAGTAAAACGTCACCTGAAACCGATTCGCTTTTGCCATCGGCTTTTTCTACCATGGCCGAGACCCCAGAATCTCCAGCTTTTACGCTACCAATATCAAATTTAGTTCCGGCTAAAATTTTCACTCCGCGCCTAGTCAACAGCTTAGCTAGGGTGGTGGCTACTTCCTCGTCATCTTGAGGCAAAATATGCGGCAACATTTCAACCAAGGTGACGGTGGACCCGAAGTCGTTATACATGGACGCAAACTCCACACCAATAGCCCCGCCACCCAAAATCAATACCGATTTTGGCACATCCTGCCGCTGTAACACATCATCCGAACTAATAATGCGCTGTCCATCGAAAGCCAAGCCCGGCAATGCCCGCGGAACGGAGCCAGTAGCGATGACGATGTCAGTAGCGGATATGACTACTGGTTCCTGACCCTCATTGTCGACTTGTACTTTCTGCGGGTCCACCAGTCTGCCCCATCCTTGATATACGGTAACGTGGTTCTTTTTGAGTAAAAACTCCACACCTTTCCACAGTTGGGTCACTACTTTGTCTTTTTTCGCCAAGGCGTTGGGGTAATCGAGTGTTACCTCGCCACCCGCCAATCCATAATCTGCTTTGTGGCTAAAAGTATGCAGCAATTCTGCGGTCTCCAGCAATGCTTTAGTGGGAATGCAGCCCCGGTGAAGACACGTCCCGCCCACTTTTTCGGCATCAACCAAAGCTGTTTTTAGTCCTAGTTGCGCCGCTCGAATAGCTGCTACATAACCACCAGTGCCGCCGCCCACGACGACTACGTCATATGTATGATCCGCCATGCGTCGTTCCTCCTCCAAGAATCCTCAATATCCTCAAGTTTGCCCAATTCCCCAAAGATCCCCGGTGTGTTCCGTCCCTATAACGCTAGTTAGCCAATAAAAACCCAGTAGTTAGTCCTCTATCAGTATCTCGCCCAGATAGAAAACGTGCTCAGAGCACTCCGTGGTCAGGACTACTCTTTCGGACTACACTCAGCCTACCGCTTTGATAGGGGGGTGACAAGAGACCCCCCCATTTCTAGACGTGCGTGATAATTCTTTCAAGTGATTAAGACTTCCAGGCATCTACATTAAAGTGCAGATGATGGTGGGTTAACACCTTAAAAGCTTCACCACGGGCAACCCCAATTGATTCACCGAGAGACACCGCTTGCAATGTCAAATACATTTGGATTTGTTGATCAAATGGTGGGGTAAATTGGCTCTTGTGGGCCATCAATGCGTCCAGTTTGCGTTGAAAAGTATCGCTGATATCGACTGTGGTATTGGGCCAGGCCGACCCATAATATGCTATTGAAGGAGCCGCCACCGCTGCTCCCGTATCAGGATACGCTAGTGGGAAGTTCACCATTAGCAATGCTGTAGAGACCGCATGCCCGAGAGTTCGATGATCGGGATGTGCTTCATAAGGAAGCCAGGGATCAGGGCAAAACACAAAATCTGGGCGATATGATCGGATAAGCTCCACGACCTTGAACTCTACAGCTTGCGGATTATCGCGCAAGTGAGTGTCGGTAAACCCCATCCACGTTACGCTACGTCCACCCAAGAGGCGTACCGCCGCCTCTTGTTCCTCACGCCTCACCGCGGCCAAAGAGTCCGCAGAGGCGGCCTCATCTTCCGTACCCACACTGCCGTCGCTAGCGACCGCCCACAATATCTCTGCGCCCGCCTGCGCCAGTTTGGCTAACGTTCCCCCCGCCCCCATCTCGTTATCATCAGGGTGGGGCGAGAAGGCGATTACCCGTTTGGCTTGCATTATATCAGGAATCGGCAGAATTTGACTAAGATCCACTACACACTCTCCTTCCGATAAGACATCAAGGCTGCCCTACACCTGCGCCCGTATAGGTGGGATTATACCGCATACAAGGTTACTTGCTTGTGTAATGTCGATGTTACCCATTCGCTAAAGCCGCTTCAAGCTTCTTTTGGCCTTCTTAGCTCCGTGTTGTCAACATCAGCCTCCGCAGTTTGCAGCCGCTTAGCAACCTCTGACATCGATCCATGCGTTAACACCACCACGAGGCTTTCGAGCACGTATCGCATATGCTAAGCTCGTAGTTCGCACCCCTGAATCAGGATCCACGGATGAGAGACATCAAGTGCGCCTCGTGAATCCCAGCGTTCTCATTTACGGTCTTTGTGAAGAAGGAATTTTTTTCGCGGCGTGATCACAAAGGAAAACTGCCCGACCGTGGCGCAGTAATCTTTATGGAGTCATTACACCCTATTCACCAAGATACTCCGACGACCCGGAATTTCTGCAATGATATAGGATGGAGTTTAGCGTGATCGCGGCCGACATGGCCGCATACATCGGTCTTGTGGATTTTCTCAATGCTCAGGTGTTCTGGAATCCGAAACAATGCAAGGTCTCCCCACTACGAAGAATATGATGCGAAGTGGGATTGCGCGGTCTTATTTCTACGGGAGCCAACAAAAGGGCGACCACGGATCTGCGCTTCGACCTCGAAAAATTGGGGGTCACACTATGGAAGTTCGAACTCCCAGGGTGTGGAGGATTGCTAGCATTGGGGACGCTTCACGATGCCTAGTTTAAAGACCGGTCACACGCGTCAAAATGCGTGTCGCAAGCCAGAGCAAGAAGCCGGAAAGGAGCCATGTGGCAAATACCGCGAGAGCGAATGCCGGCTTGATCGTCACCGTCAATGCTTGGTTCACGGTGAGGTACAATCCTGGGTGGGCCACCGGCAGCCATCCTGTCGCCACTAACATCAGCCACACTCCTGGAATCAGATCTTTCCATCGAGAATAAGTGAGGGTCCCCATGAACAGACCCAACGCCGCCAGAGGGGGAACGAGACAGTACATGATGAGAGTCCAGGTCAAGCCGTTGAGCAAAAAATGGCACACGATGGTGGGCGATACAGTGCCATTCAACATCATGGCATAGATCCCAAGCAAGGCAATCCCCGCTACGTAGAATGACCTCTGTGCCGTCAATAGTATAGAGGCCACCCACTTCGACAATACGAGCAGGTATCGCGGCATCGGCAAGGAAAGCCACCATCCCACCGTGCCATTTTTGCGTTCGTTAACAATGTGTCCGGTCGCCACACCCATGGCAATGAGAGGAAGAGCTAAAGTAGCATACCAAGAATAATTTAAGTTAAACCGAATGTTAGGACCCTGCCAGGTTATTACAGCAAACCAAATGATAAGGCCGGGGACGCTGAGAGACCACCGTCGACGGCCCAAATGTTGTTCAGAATCCCGTTCGCGCCGATAATACGATAGCTCATGATGTACCAAGGCTCCAAGTTCTTGATATCCGGTCACTGGCTTGTAACCTCCTCTTGGAACAAATTTCGCATGATATCCCTCATTGACCCGTATTGACTCCGCAAGGAATCGGCGTTACCTTGACGTTCGACCCGGCCGGCTCGAAGAAACACCGCATAATCAAACAGGGACTCGGTGTCTGAAATCTCGTGCGTACTGAGCAGCACCGTCGTCTCCTGCTCCGTTGCAGAAGCGACTAATGCATCAATGATTTTTTCACGAGAGATTAAATCGATGCCAAAAAACGGCTCGTCCAAAATCATCAGCGGTACCTGGCGAGCTAGGCAGAGTATAAGCATTAACCGAGCCTCGGTACCCCTTGACATACCGTTTACACTTTGACCGAGGTCAAGATTCATTTCGTGTGCCAGTGCGAGGGCTCGGGAGCGGTCGAAGTTTGGCAGCAAGGATGACCCCCAATCGAGGGCTTTTCGGACGGTATGATCAGCATACCATCGTGCACGATCCGGCAGGTACGCAATCTTGGCATTTGTCTCCCATCCGGGAACCGAGCCCAGGACGCTAATATTGCCACTGTCGGGTCTTGTAATGCCCATTAGCGTGCGGAACAAAGTGGATTTGCCTGAGCCATTAGGTCCCAAAATACCGACAATCCCCCCACTCGGGATTTCCAGAGTCAACCCATTTAAGGCCATGCGGTTACCGTATCGCTTACTGACATCAGTGCAGGTAACAGCCATGTTTGTCATCACGTCCTGTCTCCTTCTTTGGGATATTCTCTTAAAAGATGCCGAACGTCATCTGGGGAAAAGCCTAGTCGTTCCATTTGCTGAAGAAACTGGTTTAAAAGAGTCTGGGCGAGTTTGGCCCGAAATTCATGAATCACGGTTGCGGACGTCGTGACAAATGTACCCTGGCCTCGTCTGGTTTCAATGAGGCCCTCCCGTTCTAGTTCCTGATAAGCGTGCACAACGGTGTTAGGTGCAGCTCTCAGTCCTTGAGCCAGCTCACGAACCGATGGGATTTTCGCTCCTAAGTCTAAATCGCCTCTCGCAATTGCCCCGCTTAATTGCTGGACAATCTGTTCATAGATGGGTTGGCTCAAGTCCAACAGAAAGCGGAATGATCCGACGTCGCGTTGCTCCAAGTGCATCCCTCAATCCTGTTATTCACGCATCTCTATGGTCCAACGAGAACCTCAGCTCATTCCCACCGCCAGGTTCGAGAGGCGATGGCGCCAGTTACCACAATCCATACCAACAAGCCGATAATATCGTTCCGAAAAGCTGCACTCGCCGCCGTCAACTGTCCACTCATGAGTCCACGCATAGCATTCGCCACATAGGTCAACGGAAAGTATTGGACGATATCAGCTAAGATATGAGGAAGCGACGACACGGAGAAAAAAACCCCGGAAAGAAACATCATAGGGAAGCTAATGAGGTTAATGATGGGGATTGTAGCTTCCTGGCTCTTCGACAAGCCTGCCACGATAAATCCTATCGATAGAAAGCAACCCATGCCTAACAGCAGGACGATTAACAGCGGTACCCATGGGACGAGTACCGTGGCATGTAAGATTGTGGTGGCAAACCCGATAATGATCCCGGAACTGACCAACCCCACCACGACGTAATTGATTATAGTGGCGGTTAGGAATTGCAACGGACGCACTGGAGTCACTTGGAAACGCCTTAGAACCCCTTTCTCCTTCCACCGAGTCAGTCCGGACCCGATACCGAAGAGACTATTTTGCATCGTCATTAACGCGAGGATTCCCGGTAGCAGAAAGTCGAGATAGGTAGACGAATGCGAATGCGTCATAGCTTGTGGCGATACTTGAAAGAGTGGCGGTTGTCCCGAGAGAGCGATGTCAGCTTGAGCGACAAATGCCTCAACCGAACCGACTACCTGCTGTGCCGTGATCGCGTTGGCGTTGTTGTATCGTAGGGTCAGCGTCGTCGTATGATGCGGGTCGACAGGTGGAATAAATAAGGCGGCGTCCATTGTTCCCTGTTGAACCTCCTGCAGAGCCACATGGCGGTTTGTGCGCTGTATATGGAAGACAGGAGATCTTTTGAGCGCCTTTACAACGGCCGATGGGCCCGAGGGTGCCACGATGGCCAAATTTACCTGGCTCTGCGAATTGCCTAAAAAGCTAAAAACAAACATAAGAACTAGTGGAAAAAACAATGTCCAAAACAATCCTTGGCGATTGCGCACGGTCTGCCGCAATAAACTTTTTGTCAGTACAATGATTGCATTCACTCGCGTAAACTCCTTCCCGTAAGTTCCAAGAACACGTCCTCTAGTGTGGCACTGCGGGTAGTCAGGCCGGTTAGTTCACGTCCTTCCCGCTGTGCCCAATTTACTAGACCCACCAACGTGTTCTCGAGATGGTCACTGACCAAAATCGTCATCTCATCGCGATTTTCCGTGCGCTGAACTGCAGGCAAATCCACCGATGCATCGACCCCGACTGTGCGAGACAATTCGATGACAGCGGCTGGCATGTGCCGCTGAATGAGTTCCCGAGGCGTTCCTTCGTCAAGAACATGGCCATGATCGATGATAGCCAGACGGTCTGCTAAAACCTCGGCCTCTTCCATGTAATGGGTCGTCAATACCACGGTGCGCCCCTCGGATTTTAATCCCAAAATGACGTCCCATAATGTGCGTCGCGCCTGGGGATCGAGGCCAGCGGAGGGCTCATCCAGGAAAACCACTTCGGGATCATTAATTAACGCACACGCCAGCGCCAACCGTTGTTGCTGTCCTCCCGAGAGGCCGCCAACGCGGGCGTTTTGCTTTTCGGTGAGGTCAAGCCGTTCAATAAGATCGCCCACCGACAACCGCTTTCGATACAAACTATGGAAGAGCTCGAGAGTCTCCTTGACCGTCAGCAGCTCAAAGAATGCACTGGTTTGCAATTGCATCCCAAAATGTGAGCGTGCATGTTCGGGGTTTCGGGTGACATCCATGTCGTTCCACCAGACATGCCCCTCGTCGGGTCGGCGAAGACCTTCAATAATTTCGAGTGTGGTTGTCTTGCCAGCACCATTGGGGCCTAGTAACCCAAAAACAATACCAGAAGGCACGGTTAACGTCAGGCTGTCTACGGCAGTCATGGTACCATAGCGTTTGCTAATGTTCTCAAGACGCAACCCTTTCTCCATGTTCCTTCACCTTCGTTCATTTGAGTTTTCAGAGACGCGTTTCTTGTGTATCATAACACATGATACACGGAATGCAAGGATTTTTTGTATAAGACTTAGAACGGCAAGTCCAGCGATTGAAACCGTATGCCCACGATCGCGGATATGACGTGTCACGGGTGTTTCAAGAGCAAGAATCAGGGATCAACGAGAACCGGAAGCAACTTCACCAACTGTTACAACGCGCGGAACAGCACGCCATTCAACGGATGTTGATTGAATTTCCTGACCGCTGGGCACGGTTTGGCTATCGCTATCTCGAACGACATTTAAGGGGTATCCGGGATTTGTGATTGATCCGTCTCGTGCTGTCTTGAACAAACGCCGAGACACCTCGTGTTGATCTAAAGCCTTCCGCTGCCTAACGACAATCGCTCAATATCGGTTGATCGGAGGCTAGCACTACTGTACTAACGCCCCCGAATGTCCACCAGCAGTTCCGTGAAGTACTGCTGGTCACGCCCGTGGATTCGACCTCAAGCCAGTGTCGAACGGATCCGCTTGAACCGGTTATTTTGTCGGCAGTATAATCAAGTGCAGGAGGTTTAAACTGCTTACAATAAATATATGATTATACCAGATAATATTGTATAATCCTTCTAGGTGATCGATCAATGGACGAACAGTTTGTGAGTATTGGCAAGGCCGCGAAGAGGCTCGGCATGAGCATCGACGGGCTACGGAAGTGGGAGCGGGAAGGG
>PXYW01000040.1 GCA_003023695.1 Sulfobacillus benefaciens
TTTAATCGTTATGGAAATTTTTTGTATTATCCATCTAGACAAAGGTTGACGCGTCCGTTCTCGACAGTCAATCCTTCCAACCGCAAAAAGTGGGTCTTTAGCGCTAATCCGCCGCCGTAACCAACCAATCCTCCGTCGCTGCCGATGACACGATGGCACGGCACGATAATCGCAATCGGGTTATGCCCTACTGCTTGAGCCACCGCCCGCGCGGCAGTCGGCCGGCCTATCCCTCTAGCAACATCTCCATAGCTCCGGGTATAGCCATAAGGAATTTGTGTTAGCCATGTCCATACACTTTTTTGAAACGGCGTTCCATGTAAATCCAACTGCACGTCAAACACACGGATTTGACCTTTCATATACTGTTCAAGGACGTCAATATAAGGAGTTAACATCTTTTCGTTGTGTTTGCCTACAGATGGGGTTATGCCCAGATGCAATGCAATCCACCTGTAGAACTCTGCTTCAGATTCGTTGGGCAGCCCCAAATAGGCCAACCCTTGCTCTGTAGCTGCCAAATGAAAGGTTAAGCCTTGATGTTGCCATTGTCCCCACGCAGTTTCACCTGCCATTTTGTCCACTCCTTCGGTCAAATCCAGTGTACCAGTGATGACGATTTTAGAATTAATCTTACCCTCCCTTGACATCTAGCGTTATAAAAAAGTATATACTAGTAACACTATCATATTTCTAGTATACCGTTGTGAAAGGATGATTGCTCATGATTCTGGGCCTAGGCATCGCAATGTACTCTGCTGTTTTAGTCATATTAGGACGTTCTTGGCGGGCAACAACCATTATTGCTTTTCGTGACGGTAACCAAAGACTTTCTCCATGGACCATATTTGTCATGGTGACGGCACTATGGAGCGCGTCTCTTATCGCTGTCCAGATTGACACCGCATATCAGTCTGGGGTCAGTGCGGTATGGTACGGCATTAGTGTCGCCGTCATGTCTTTACTCGTATCGACACTAATCCCTTGGTTTCGGCGTCACCATTATGTTTCCAACAGCGATTTGCTGGGCACCGCCTTTGGGCCTCTGGTTCGCCGGCTTTCAGGTTTAGTGATTAGTCTCACCTTCCCCATATTTGCTTTGTCCAACGCCTTAGCTGCTGGTGTATTTTTAGAGGTCGCGTTACACTGGCCACTCGCGCTTAGCCTTCTCCTCACCACCATTGCTCTCGTCGCCTACATTCAGTTTGCGGGAATTTTGTCTATAGCGCGCACCCAAGGTTTAAATCTTGTGATGGTGGTGGCAGGACTAGTGTTGGCGACTTGGAAATTGGGACACAGCACCGCGCTGCCTAGGACACTTGCGCTGCCCCCATCATATTGGCATTGGTTTGGCATCGGGCACGGGTTGATTTTAGTGTGGTTCGGAATGAATACTCTCAACGTATTCTCCGCTCAAGTGGAAATTCAAGCGGTAGCAGCGGCCAAAGATATCCGGCATGCACAACAGGCAGTTTGGCTTTCGACGGCCATCTTGTTAGTGATTATCGGCGTAAGTACTTGGCTAGGCATTGTTGCCCGAGAATTAACACCCCAACCCCACCTAGAAGGATTAGTGGCATACTCTTTGCTATTGGTTCACCAAAGTTCCCCCTGGTTTGTTGCCGTTATTGGTATTAGCATGTGGGCCATGGCGTTAATGTGGTGCGGGCCCTTACTGTTTTCCGGAGCTATCAGCCTAGGAGCCGACGTCTTGGGCTATCCCAAAAGTGTGTGGGCGATGCGGGGGGCACTGATATTGGAAAGCATACTCATGGTGCTTTATGCGCTCTGGCGTCCGGGCGAAGTCGCTTGGTGGCGGGTGTTTGGCCTGACGTTGCGTAACGCCGCGGTAGTGGGACCTACACTTGCTGTGATAACGTGGACCGACCTGCCCCCCATCTCCATTTTCACGGCCATGATCAGCGGCATAATTATGGGGCTGGGCCTCAATGCTTGGACCGGTTTCTCACCCACTCACTTCGTTTGGGGAATCAATCCGATGTGGTCTGCTGCCACTACCACCTTTGTCATCATTGCATTGTGGCAAAATTATAGACATCGCGGGTTTTTCAATACTCTGTCGAGCGGTATACTCTGGTTGGCAGCCACCATTATTCTGATACACTTTGGCACTTCGTTCACTTCGGACGGGCTGTTAGGTGTGTTGGTTTTCAGTGTCGGGGTGGTGCTGTGGGGATATGTCTGGGTCCTATCCAGAGTCGAAGGCCGAAGGCGGCCCACACCATCGCTTACTATATTGAAACATGACTAATCTGTTCTTATCGGGTTCCGTCCGTTGCCAACAACTTCGGAATCCGATCTTCCTCTAAAGAATTAATCTTCTAAGGGTCCAAACTCGAGTTCTTCTAGTTCTTCGAGTATATCTGGTGCATTTTCCCAGCGAATCTCCAGACTACGCATAAGACACGCCGGGTTGGTTCGAACCCGCATCACGCATCCTTTTCTCCCCTTATGCGGTTCTCGTGGGTCCGTGACGGTATCCCCTTCTAAAATCGCCAATGCCATCCCCTCCCTATCTCATTTAATTGTATCGCCACTTAGGGTTCAACCGCCACTCTATTTCCGGGAAACCCTAACCAAAAGGCCTTTTACATCTTTTTTACGCTCTGTTTACGATCTTTTTACTAGGAACCGCTCCAGACGCCTCGTATACTGGCCATGATCCAATCCAGACCTAAGGGAGGCGACTCCATGTCACGTATTGTGCTCATCGTCCTGACTCTTGGAGTGTTTGGATTGCTCGCATTAGTGGTGAATTTCTTTCGCCGATATTGAACGCGGGGAGGACTAACGTCGTGGAAACAGTATGGCTCGGCACCCTGATGATAGCGTTGTTTATGGGCACGATTGGGTTATTGTATGCCTTGCGAAAACTTTAGAACAAGGAGTGCGCGCACCATGGGAAATTGGGTGTTGTTGGGCTTATCGATCGCGCTGATGGGGTATCTCTTGTATGTGATTGTCCATCCGGAAAAATTTTAGTCGCAAGGGAGGCTCATCTCCGTGACAGTAAGCACAGTCGTAACCTGGCTGGTCGTGATTGGGGGACTCCTCGTGTTGCTTAAACCGATGGGGACCTATCTGTACAAGGTGTTTACATTCCAACCGACGGTATTGGATCGTCCCATGAAACCGCTGGAAAATGGGATTTTCCGTCTATTACACGTATCGCGTGATAGCAATATGAGTGCGGTGGAATATGGCGTGGCGTTTGTGCTCACCAACATGGTCTGGGGGATCATGGCCTATACCCTGTTGCGGATTCAGGGGCTTTTGCCGTTCAATCCCGAGCACTTTGGCAATCTCAATGCCAGGCTGTCGTTTAACACGGCGGCCAGTTTTGTGACCAACACCAATTGGCAAGCCTACAGTGGAGAAAACACGATGTCATATTTCTCGCAGTTTGCGGTCCTCCAATTTTTGCAATTTGTCACCCCAGCGAGCGGCGCAGCCGTGGGTTTGGCTTTTGTGCGAGGAATTTCAGGACGCCAGCTCGGAAACTTTTTCGTGGACCTTACCCTGGTATTGACGCGTGTGCTGTTGCCCTTAGCCGTGATCTTTGGGCTGATTTTCATGGCACTGGGTGTTCCCGAAACCCTCGCGCCCTATCTTCACCTGAAAACCCTGACCGGACAAATCCAGATCGTCCCCCGGGGTCCGATTGCCGGATGGGAAGCGATTGAGCATTTGGGGCAAAACGGCGGCGGCTTTACAAATGCCAATAGCGCAAATCCCTTGGAAAACCCGTCAGCGCTCACCAATATTTTTCAAAGTATTGCGATGGGTCTAGTACCGGTGGCGTTTTTCTATATGTTTGGGCTGTTTACAGGGAGAAAACGCTTCGCCTGGACATTAATCGCCGTCGCTGGCACCTTGTTTCTGACCATGTTAGCCATGATTTACTTTCCCGAAGCCGCCGGCAACCCGATCGTGAACGCGTTGGGGCTCTCCGGGCACGCCAATATGGTTGGCAAAGAATTGCGCTTTGGCATGGGAGGCACCGCGATCTTCGAAACCAGTACGATGGCATTCACGACCGGATCGGTAGCCGCGGCGAATGATAGCTTTCTACCCATTCCCGGACTGGCGTTTTTCTTGGGCATGTTTCTCAATATGGTGTTCGGCGGCAAAGGCGTCGGCCTCTTGAACATGCTCATGTTCGTAATCTTGACGATCTTCTTGATGGGTTTGATGGTCGGACGTACGCCGGAATTTTTGGGGAAAAAAATTGAGGCGAAAGAGGTCTCACTCACCGCCGTGGCGTTTTTGTTGCATCCATTATTGATCTTGGTAGGATCGGCGATAGCCGTGGCGACCCCGGCGGGCATGGCCGGCGTGTTCAACCCAGGACCGCATGGGCTTAGTGAGATCCTCTACGGATTTACCTCGGCGGCCGCCAATAACGGATCGGCGATGGGCGGGTTAGGCGCCTCCCTGCCGTTTTATGAAGTGGCCTTAGGCATTGTCGTGATTCTCGGCCGGTACGCGTCCATCGTCGCCATGCTTTTGGTGGGGGAATCCCTGCTGCACAAGAAGGCGGTTCCGGAAACCTCCGGGACGATGCGCACGGATACTCCGCTGTTTTGGGGCGTGCTCTTGGGCTCGATCATCATTTTAAACGCATTGACGTTCTTCCCCATCATGGCGCTCGGGCCATTGGCAGAGCATTACCTACTAATGACGCACCACCTGTTTACCTAGAGCGATCGAAAAGTAAGGAGGGATTTAGCGATGGCAACCTCGGCCATAGAACCACCCCAATCGACAACCGTGTCCCGCCGAGCAGCCCTGCTGCGCGACACCTTTGTCAAATTAAACCCCCAGATCATGCTCCACAACCCGGTCATGTTTGTGGTGGAAGTGGGCACGATGGTGACACTCTGGCTCACGGTGACCGCGCAGAGCGCTGCCTCCCGCGAATATGACGGGATCGTGACGGCCATCTTGTTTCTTACGGTCGTGTTTGCGACCTTTGCCGAGGCCTACGCGGAGTCGCGCGGGCGGGCCCAGGCGGAGTTTCTGCGCCGCAGTCGGGCCAGTGCCCGGGCGCGGCTCCTCCAACCCGACGGCTCCTGGACCTGGGTGGAAGGCGCTCTCTTACGCCACGGCATGCGTATTCGCGTGGAGGCCGGCGACACCGTCGCGGGCGACGGAGTGGTCCTCGACGGCGTCGGCGCCATGGATGAATCGGCGATTACCGGGGAATCCGCATCGGTCATCAAGGCCCCGGGGGATAGTGTCACCGGGGGTACGGTGTTGCTCTCCGATTACTTGACGGTAGAAATCACCACCGATCCGGGCAACACCTTTTTGGACCGCATGATTGCGTTAGTCGAAGGCGCGGCCCGGCAAAAAACGCCAAATGAGATCGCCTTATCGGCGTTGCTCGGCGTCCTGACCTTGATTTTCCTACTCGTCGTGGTCACCCTCGGGCCTATCGCGCAGTATTATGGGCGGCACGCCGTCAACACCACGACCTTGGTTGCCCTGTTGGTGTGCCTTATCCCCACCACGATTGGCGCGTTGCTGTCGGCGATTGGCATCGCCGGCATGAACCGGGTGGCCAAAATTAATGTGGTGGCTAAAAGCGGGCGGGCCGTCGAGGCCTCGGGGGATATCGACACCTTGATTTTGGATAAAACCGGCACGATTACCATCGGCAACCGCATGGCGACCGAATTTATCCCGGTGCCCGGGGTCCCTGTGGAAACCTTGGCCGAGGCCTCTTGGATTGCCTCGTTGGCCGACACCACACCGGAGGGACGATCCGTGGTCGCATTGGCCGCATCCCTCTTGTCGCCCCGAGTGCTCCACGAGCGCCCAGGCGAGCCGATACCGTTTTCCGCGCAAACAAGGATGAGCGGCATTGATTTGGCCGACGGGCGTCACATTCGCAAGGGCGCCGTGCGGGCTATCGCGCACCTCGTGGATCAAGCGCCCCCGGAACTGGAGGCCGCCGCCGAACGGGTGGCGCGTGACGGCGGCACCCCGCTGGCGGTGGCCGTGGATCGCCAGGCCTTAGGCATCATCCGTCTGAAGGATATCGTCAAACCCGGCTTGAAAGAACGCTTTGCCGAATTTCGCGCCATGGGCATTCGCACGGTAATGGCGACGGGCGATAACCGGATTACGGCCGAAGTGATTGCGCGAGAAGCGGGGGTGGACGATGTCCTAGCAGAAGTCGATCCCGAAGGCAAACTCGCCCTGATTCAACACGAACAGGCCGCGGGCAAGTTGGTGGCAATGACCGGCGATGGCACCAACGACGCGCCCGCCTTGGCGCAGGCAGATGTGGGTTTAGCCATGAACATCGGCACGATGGCGGCGAAGGAAGCGGGCAACATGGTCGACTTAGACTCCAATCCGACCAAACTGCTCGATGTTATTGAGGTCGGCAAACAACTCCTCATTACCCGAGGCGCCTTGACCACATTTTCCATCGCCAACGACGTCGCCAAATACTTTGCCATTGTCCCCGCCATGTTCGCCGCCGTGCCGATTTTGCATGGGTTGTCGGCGCTCAATATCATGGGCTTAAAGACCCCCCAGGGAGCGATTTTGTCGGCCCTGATCTTTAATGCGCTCATTATCCCCGCCTTGATTCCGTTTGCGGTGAAAGGGGTCCGCTATCGCCCGCAATCCGCGGACCGGCTGCTGCTGCGGAATATTTTCAATTGGGGCATTCTTGGCGTTCTGATTCCGTTTCTTGGGATCTGGGGCATTGATCACATTTTGGGATTATTTGGCCTCGCATAAGCACAGGAGGTGCGATAATGTTCATCACGCTGAAACGGGCCGTGATCGTCACGGTGTTGCTGTGGATTATCCTGGCGCTCGGGTTCACCTTCGTGATGGTCGGATTAGGGCAGGTGTTCTTTCCTAACCAAGCCAATGGCAGTCTCGTCATGTTAGACGGTCGCCCCATTGCGGATCGCCATGTGGGCCAGTATTTTGGCAACCGTCTGCAATATTTCTGGGGGCGTCCCTCCGATACCGTGTCCTTGACCACCGGAAAGCCCGATCCGTATAACGCGTTAAATTCCGGCCCGAGTAACGAGGGCCCCACCAATGCGGCGTTGCTGGCTGATATTCAGCGTCGTATTGCCCTGTACCTCAAGACGACGCCGGGGCTGACCGTGCACCAAATCCCCATCAGTTTAGTGGAGAGTTCGGGGTCCGGTTTGGATCCGGACATTACGGTGCCCAGTGCTCTCATTCAAGTGCCGCGGGTGGCACGGTATACGGGCCTCAGTCAGGCCAGACTACGCCAATTGGTGCGGTCTCAGGTGTTACCCCCGGATCTCGGAGTGTTTGGCCCGTCGCGGATCAATGTCGTGCTGCTCAATGTGGCCCTGTACCAGTTGCTGCACCCTCAGGCTTCTGCTAAATAGGCGGACTTGTTGATGAAGAGAATGGCAGGATATACTTAGGGCGATTTTAAAAACGCGACCATTGATAAGGCAGATTATAGTGTCGTTTTGCCGCGGTAATCTTGCCCGCTGCCATCACCGACGATGCCCATTGGGAGGTGGAATTGGATGACTCGACCGGCAAGGAATCCAGAGAAGGTTTCAGGCCCCTTGACCCAAAGCCTAAAATGGCGGGTCTTGCGGACACGCTGGAGAAGGCAAGGGCCCATCTGGAGCAATATTTTGGCTTATCTATCCGTAACAGCCATGGTGGCTGGACTCACGGTGTTGCTCTGGATTCCTCGCCATGTCTTCGAGGCCGTCAATATTGCCCTGTTATATTTGCTGCCGGTACTGTTTAGTGCCGTACGCTGGGGACTCTACCCAGCTTTTTATGCTGCAGTATTGGGGGTACTGGCATTTGATTATTTTTTCATTCCTCCGATCTTCAGCTATTCAGTGAGTGACCTGCGCTATTTGGTCTCTTTTGCCGTGTTCTTGGTCGTCGCAACCCTGACTGCAGGACTGGCGTCGTCGCTGCAACGGCAAACCCGTGAAGCGCAACGGCGGGAACGAACGACCGCTTCTTTGTATGGCTTGAGCCGACAAATAGCGATGGTGCAAGATCTACGCGATGTAGGGCAAGCCATTGTCCGTCATGTGGGACAAACCTTTGGCGTCCCGGTGGCCATAGTGCTGCCGGATGCTGATGGCAGATTGGTAGAAACATCACAAACCGATTCTCCACCCTTAGGTCGACCCTTGAATCCAAGCGTCTTGCAGTGGGTTTATCGCCACGGCACCGCCGTGGGGTACGGAGGAAAACATCGCCCTGAGTTGCTGTACATGCCCCTTAAAACCGAAGACACTGTGCACGGTGTCTTGTGCCTTGGGGAATATGGTCTTGACCATCCCTTCTCCCCCGAACAGCGCCAGATCATCGAGTCCCTCTGTGGTCTGGCGGCCGTTTCAGTGGCACGGGTTACCTATGAAACCCAGGCGCGCATTGCCGCTCTGACCGCAGAATCCGAGCGTTTGCGTACAGCCCTGCTAGACTCATTATCTCATGAGCTTCGCACCCCGGTTACCGCTATTATGGGTGCCATCGGGAGCCTAAGCGATGACCAGATTTCTCTCTCAACGCAAGACCAGGAAGAACTCGTCTCGACGATACGGGACAGTGTTATGCGGATGAATCGCTTGATTACGAATTTACTGGGAATGGTGCGGCTTGAAAGTGGGCTTTTACGCCTGAATCGAAGGGCTTGCGACGTATCCGATATGATCGGGGTAGTAGTCCGCCAAATGCGCGAAACAATAGGATCCCGGCCTGTGTCAATCCAAGTGCCAGAGGATCTCCCGCCGCTTGTGGCCGACGAAGTACTCATGGAGCAAGCCCTGGTCAACATACTGAGCAATGCTGTTAAATATTCTCCCAGCCACAGCCCTATTCATATTACCGCCATCGGTTCTGCGTCCAGTCTTCGAATTGCGATCCGTGACTTTGGAGTGGGAATCGATCCTGAGGAAAAAGAAAAAATCTTTGAGAAGTTCTATCGTTCGGCCAAGACGCAAAATGTTCCCGGTACTGGTCTTGGCTTGGCCATTTGCCAGGGCATTGCCCGGGCCCACGGTGGCCAAGTAACGGCAACCCCAGGGTCACCGCAAGGAACGATTTTTACTTTGGAACTCCCCTGGACTCCCCCATCTCACGAGGACAAAGCACCATGACCATCCTGATTATCGATGATGAACCACAGATTCGGCGAGTTTTGCGAGTGATGCTGCAGGCTCAAGGATATCACATAGTGGAGGCCGCTACTGGAGCCGACGGCCTGGTTTTTGCCTTTACTACCGATCCCGATTGTATCTTGCTGGACATCAGTCTTCCTGATCTTCAGGGAATCGATGTGTTGCAATCGATTCGGCGCCAGTCTGATGTGCCGGTGATCATTTTAACGATTCACGAGGAGGAGCAGCAAAAAGTGCGGGCCTTAGATTTAGGTGCCGATGACTACGTCACAAAACCTTTTGGCGCCCGCGAATTGATGGCACGAATTAGAGTCGCGCTCAGACATCGGGCCAGCACGTCCTCTCCGGCAGTTATCCAGGTGGGCCCTGTCATTATGGATTTTGAGCGTCGTTTGGTGGAACGTCACGGTGAGCCCGTAAGGTTAACGCCCATAGAATATGATTTGCTGCGTGAACTAGCATCGAATCTTGGACGCGTACTCACCCACCGCCATTTGCTCCAGCAAGTGTGGGGAGATGCCACAGATACCACAGATGCCCATTATCTCCGGATCTATATTGGACATCTGCGCAAAAAAATCGAAGACGATCCAGCGCGGCCGCAATTAATTATTACGGAGCCCGGTGTCGGATACCGAATGACTGAGCCCGAATAACTTCTCACCGCAAGGGAGGAAGTCATAGTGGTAGAACAGTTTAAACGGCGCACTCCAGAAGAAATTTTAGAGCAAATACGACGGATGAGCCGTGGCCGCCATCGCATTTATCTGGGTGCTGCTCCCGGGGTGGGAAAAACCTATACCATGCTCAGTGATGCCCGGGGCGCACGCGATCAAGGTGTGGATGTGGTTGTAGGCATTGTCGACACCCATGGCCGTGAAGAGACCGCGGAGATGGTGCACGGTCTAGAAGTGATGCCCCTGCGCATGACCCTGCATAAGGGACTTGCGGTTGGTGAAATCGACGTGGCCGCCATCATGAAAAGGGCACCGGATTTAGTACTCGTAGACGAATTGGCTCATACCAACCCCGAGGACGCGTCCCATCCTAAGCGTTACCAAGACGTCGAGGATTTGCTTGCTTCTGGCATTCATGTCTGGTCTACAGTGAATATACAACACATGGAATCGCTCAATGATTTAGTGCGTCAGATCACGGGGGTACGGGTGCGAGAAACGATCCCCGATACCATAATCCAAAACGCCGACGAAGTTCGACTTATCGACTTAACACCTGAGGCCCTAGTGGATCGCCTCAAACGCGGAAAAATCTATCAACGCAATATTGATCAAGCCTTACAGAACTTCTTCCGGGTGGGCAATTTGACCGCGTTGCGGGAGCTGGCGTTGCGGGCAGTCGCCGATGATACCGATGACCGGCTGGAGTCCTACATGCATCGTCACGCCATTGAAGGGCCTTGGCCCACGCAAGATCGAATTATGGTCGCCGTCACTCCATCACCTAACGGAGAGCGGTTATTGCGCAGAGGATATCGCACCGCGCGAAGACTCCGAGCGGAATTTTATGTGGTGGTGGTTCGACCCGAGGGGCATCCCGTGTTTGCCACAGATGATGAAACTCGCCTGACAGCGCATCTGACGCTGGCCGAACAAATGGGGGCACAGATCGTGCAACTGCAGAACAATCGGGTGGCACACGCGTTGGTACAATTTGCACGAGAACATCATATTACCCAAATGGTAATGGGAGAGTCCTTGAGAACCCGTTGGCAAGAAATTTGGCGTGGTTCTGTCATCAATGAAGTGCTGCGTCTCACCAGCAATATTGATATTTTAGTGGTAGGTCATGAGCGCAAATGGCAATGATACAGATTTTGCTCCCAACGCGACCCGAACAGGAGGAATTAGTGGTGGCTATCCATAATTGGACCATAGATGCACTATTGAAGGCCATCAGCCAGCCTAAACCGGCTTGGGGAGGCGGTAGCGCAGGTGCTACTGCGGGTGCTATGGCCTTTGCTTTAATAGAAAAAATCTCTCGCATTGCCAAAATTGATGCCAACGAACTCGTCAGCCTCCGAAACAATTTGTTGCAGCTGGCTGAAGAAGATACCCTGGCTTACCTAGCTATGATTAAACAGCCAGGCAACTCGACGCGGTCCTTGGCGACTTCAGCTAAAATTGCCGAGGTATGTCTCTCAGGCATTCAAATCACAGGTGATCTGTTGTCCGTGGTAAAACCCGTCCTGCGAGCCGATTTGTTTGTTGCCGCCCACCTGTGCTATACCGGATGCTACAGCGCGCTTGTCAACCTCCGAACCAATGTCGAACGGCTTTATCCAGAAAATGACTGGGTGGACAGGTGCCACTATTTAGAATCCCGCGTTAATTCAGCCGCAGACGACATCCGCCGATGGACAATGCAATATGCCGTCTCAGAAATGGGCTAAGGCTGAAGACTTGCCCAGCGGAAACTAACTACTGTAGTTCCGGTGGCAACACTGTCGGGCATACCTGTACTACCCGCATAAGTCATGGCGGCTGACCTTAACGTCATCACTTCAGAGGTGAAGCTTTTCCATCACGAAATACCCGTATCCTGCCCTCACGAATTAGGACCGTAAGATTCGCCGACGCAAAAGAGGACAGCCCGCGCAACAAGGTCCCCTATCTTGTCGCACGGCCGTCCATTGCTATAATTAACCCCGATAGGGATGCTCCACCATTGTTCGCATGTCGTTCACATGGTCCGACAACCGTTCATAGGGTCTGCGCAATCGCCCAGATTCCACTTCATAAATATAACTACTGATTTTAATATGACTAGGGATAAGCGGATGATCACGCAGGAACGCTACCTGGGATTCTGAAATCTGGTCCACATCGTCAAACATTTTAATCCACCGACCAAAAGCATTAGCATCCGTCAGTTTTAGCTCAGGCAACGCGGGATCCAATGCAACGGCCGCCAAATTCCCCACTTTGTCGGACAAAGCCTTAACCAACGTCTCCGTACGCGCGGACATCATTCCGCACTCGGTGTGATTGATAATCACAATTTCTTCCGTGCCAAAGAAGTTGGTCGTCAACATCGCGGAACGAATGACGTCATCGGTCACCAGCCCCCCTGCGTTGCGAAAAATATGAGCGTCGCCGGTGGTGATTCCCAAAGCCTCCTCAACAGGAAGACGCTCGTCCATACAAGCTAGAACAAATAGCCGTCGATTGTTGGGAATGCCTCGTTGCCTTCGCAAGACCCAATCCAATCGTTCTTGAATCTGGCCATCCACTGTCTCGTGTAACATAAGCAAACTACCCCCTCTATTTTTCCATAAAATCCCTTACTTGTCTTTTTTTGGTGCCAGTTCCCTGTATAATACTAATAGTTCGGATTACCCAGGTCATTCACCTTATCATCAATTATTGCGGGAAGTTTTTGTCCCATAAGACAAAGAGAGGCCTTCCATGACGTTGCGCGATCAATTCATTGAACAAATCATGGCGCATTCATCGCCGTCGAACACGTCGCCAGAAATGGGTTCCAGGCAAAGAGCTTCCCGGGTTGCTCAATGGGTGCGTCAATGGATAATCCGTGAGGAATTACCCCTCGAAACGGTTGAAGATGCGGTGGCTGCAGTGGCCACATTTAAGAGAGCAATTGGGGCCGAGACCGCTATCACACATCACCGAGGGGACCTCAGCTTGGAGATTGTCCGATGCCCCATTGCCAAACTTAGCCGTGTCGACCCCAGTCTTTGTTTGTTGACATGTAACGTCTTAGGTTCCATTGCCGCATTAACTTCAAGGGTATGGATTAGTGTTGACAAAACCTGGGCATGGCACGATGAATCCTGCCATCTTACCGTATCGCCAGAGAAACCCGACAATCCAACAGCGATGATGTTTCCGGATAGCAGTGCACGGACTCCGGTACCTTCTGAGTTTTGGCAACAGATTGGCACAATGCCCAGTCCAGCAATTTTCAAAAGTCTCGCGGATATTCTTCCAGAAACTCCGGTTGAACTTCCGTTATTGCTTTCGAGCCTCAGTTCTTGGATTATCGGTCGCGTATGGTTCGAAGATTATCTCGGTCATGTAATTGGTCGTGACAGATCGCCAAATCAGTCCCCAAGTCTGAGTCATGAGGTCTACTGGCGGAAAAGCTATATCGGCCGTTTGTTTCTTCAGAGTGATACATTGAGTCCCAATCAACTGGTCGACATCGTGCCAATCCTAGCGCGGTTGGTCGCAATGACCTGGGCCGAAACCGAAAATTTGCCACTAAACCGGGAGCTTAAATTTTCTCTGTTAACACTTTTGTTAAGCCCCGATAGTAATAGCAAAACTGCATTGCTGGCTCAATGGGCTCCACTATATGACATCAGGTCGTGGTGCTCAAGTCAGGTCTTGGTTTGGTATCGTCCTGATACCCCATCGGTTCAACGTCTTGACATAACCGAACGTCTCGACCGTCACTTTTCTTCCCCATGGAAAACACTTCTGGTGGGCTGGATCCGGGATGCATTGGTTGCTATTGCGCCCCAAGACATTTCCCCTAACGTTTATCGGGACATCTCATCAGTCGTATCTGGTGTTGCTGATAGCCATCAGTTTTCCCCCTGGGGAATTGGGATTAGTCGCATGACACAATCGATTGACGATATCCCCTTGGCATTTCAGGAAGCGATGCAATCTGCCGTATTTGCCTTTCAAAACAGGGTTGCGCAGCCGTTGCTGCTTGGCGAATTGCCTGGACTACGGCTCTTGCCTTACTTTCACCAGACACCTGGTTTTAAACAATATTGCGAACAATTGCTGCAGAAATTGCGAGACGCTGACCAGGTTCATCATAGTGACTTGTTATCCACGCTCAAAACCTATGTCACGTGTAACTTCTCTCTAAAGCGGACCAGTGCGACTCTGTATGTTCATCCCGGCACGGTCAAATATCGCCTCGGAAATATTGAAGAGCTTACGGGATGGAACCTGCACGATCCGTTTTCGTTAATGGAAGTTATGGTGTGTCTGGTACTGACTAATGAAGTTTCTCCATTCCCGATCAACCAATAAAGGAAGGTCCCGACCTGATGATAGGGTCGGAACCGCATCATATCTAGGAATTAAGCAAAGCTTGCTCCAAATCTTCCACAATATCCTCCACATCTTCGATACCCACCGAAATGCGGATTAAATTGGTGGTGATTCCGCCTAATTCTCGGTAGGGATCCGGAACACTGTAATGGACGGCAGCCACGGGCTGCGTTATCAAAGATTCGACAGAACCCAGACTTACCGCCCGTGTAAATAGCTCTACCCGATTAAGAAACCGATTGACTTCTTCCTGTCCTCCTTTTAGCTCGATGCTTAACACGCCCCCAAATCCTGTCATCTGCCGTCTCGCCAGGTCGTGCTGCGGATGGCTGGGCAATCCGGGATAATGTACTTTTTCAATTCGAGGGTGAGTCGAAAGATATTCGGCCACCACCTGCCCATTTTCATTGTGGCGGGCCATCCTTAAGCCAAAAGTCTTCATCCCGCGATTTAGCAGCCAGGTATCGATGCCATTAAGGTTTCCGCCCAATTTGCGAAACACATTCACACATTCGTTAATATATTGAGCGGTTCCCACAATTGCGCCAGCCATAACATCACTATGCCCATTGAGGTACTTGGTTCCACTATGTACGACCGCGTCAGCCCCTAGTGACAGCGGCTTTTGGTTGTATGGTGTGGCGAATGTATTATCCACAATAACCCGGATACCATGTGCATGGGCGAGGTCGGAAATTGCGGTAATATTGCACACTCTTAGCGTAGGATTGCTGGGACTCTCTAAAAAGATAACCTGCGTATTCGGACGAATAGCTGCTTCCACCTGGCGAAGATCTGTGACATCGACAAAACTTGTTTCTAGGCCAAAACGGGGTAAAAGTTCATGAAACAAGCCAAAACTCCCCCCATAAATGTCGGCATGACTGATAATATGATCTCCCGATTTGGATTGCGCAATGATGGCAGTGCTAGTGGCAGCCATGCCCGACGCCAATACAAGAGCACTTTCCCCACCCTCAAGGGCCGCCAATTTCGATTCTACCATTGTGTAACTGGGGTTCCCATAACGCGTATATATGTATCCTCCAGCCTTTCCCTCCATGAGATCCATCATGCTCTCATTGGTGGGAAAAGCAAAGGTCGTCGTCTGATAAATAGGAGGGACGACTGCACCTGTAGTTGGATCCGGACGCTCTCCTGAGTGAATAAGGATGGAGTTGACTCCTCGCAATGGTTTGGTCATCTAATAGGCCACCTTTCTTAATGTCCTGACACCGGTTAAGACTTCCTCAGGGCGAGGCTTTACGGACTTTGTTCGGCCGATCTTTCGCCCGCTCTGCTTGTCACTAATGTCATTATCGTGCGGCGTCTGTTGGGGAGCAAGATGCAAACGTTTCAATGACGACAACGAGATATACTCCCCCTTTAATCCATGGAATTTGATTTTTACACGCGACGTGGTGCAACTCACGCTCATCGACTCCCACGCCAGCTCCAGCAGCCTCATCTGCAACATCGTACACGGCATCGATCATGCCTGCGTCGACATAAACTTTCCCCACAGTTTGGGTACATGTTAGCCGGCAGCCGGCGAAATACGATGAGGGTTTTCCTCGCTCCAAGGTAATCGTGGGCGACATCGCCAAGGTTCCTCCTGCAGCGTTGCTATTTTCACCAAAAGGCTACCAATGTCCTTCGTGCCGCCACAAACTTGATAGGGTCAATAGGCCCGCGCTGAAAAGATTACCACCGCCGATTTAACACGACTAAGTGTTTCCGCTGCCCGCAGACTCAACAGACCGGGAAGCCCCGACCCAAAGAGTTGGCCATACCGCGATCGCTAAGCATCCTGCAGCCACCAAAATTGCCACCGTTGTTCCCTGCGTCTCGGCCACTATTCCTACGGCCCAGGCCCCGAATGCACCCACAGTATTGCCGACCCCCATAGTTAACCCCGAGGCCATCCCCAATCGTCCAGGAAACAATGACTGGCCATATACCAACAACACTGCGCCCGCACCATTCACAGCGAATCCCCATACGGCCACGGTTAGCCAAAAGGACCATCCTGTTCCCGTCCCGAGCGCTCCGCCCACCGCTGCCAGACTGGCCCCTAGCAATGAACCAATCAGAATTGGCCGAGGACCAAAGCGATCAGATGCAGATCCTCCAAGAACATTGCCAATCATTCCTAAACTATAGACAACAGCAAGAAGTGCCCCCGTCTGGCTAAACGCACCGCCTCGTTGATGCCATACGATAGGAAGCAAAGTAAGAAGACTTGCGGTTCCCAAATTGCGCAATGCCACTAGCACAAAAAATGCGCGACCTCGTTGCCATACACTTCCCCACTCAACCCTAATCTTATGTCTTTGCCGACGAGGCAATGTCGGAATTGACCGCGCAGAAGAAAAAAGCAAACCAGCCGCGACTATGCCTGGCAATGCCAGACTCGCCACTCCCGCCTTGCCACCCCACTGCCAAGCAGCCACTACGGCCAAAGGCGCCAGGATATGGCCAATCATACCACTGACCATCCACCCACTCATTCTCCGTCCCTTGTGTCCAAGAACGGATTGGCTTACCAAGGCAGCCATGTGTGGATGAAAAGCCGCGTTGCCTAATCCGCCCAACATAAGCACTGCAGCAAATATGGTGTATGAAGGAGCCCAGGCGAGTCCCAAAGCATTGCCCACGCTTCCAATTAAAAGTCCGCCAACGATAAACCAAGGTCCGCCTCTGCTGTCTGCCCACATGCCCATGATGGGTTGCAAAGCCTGCGTGGTTACGGCCAATAAGCCGGCCAACAACCCCGCTTGACTTTCAGCAAAATGCCATCGGATCATCAACGTCGGCAGTAGCGCAAGATACAGGGTGGGATAACCATCATTAACCGCATGCGCCACCGCCCATATCGCAGCTTCACTCCAAGAACTTTGGCGTGATGGAACACTGTCCTTCAACGTAGAGTCTCCAAATTATAGCGCAAAACAACAAAGCCAGCGTCGTTCAGAGGACGCTGAACCCGGTAACGATATTCCAAGGCCCAAGCTTGCTGGGTCGTGGTAAATTCGTTTGGCGCCACATACAAGCCGCTTCTAACCGAAGACGGTTCGGCACCCAATAACGCATTCACTTCAGGAATCGTCCAAAACCGAGCGCCATGATAAACCGACGTGGTATCTGCCAATGCACGTACTCGATAGGATTGAGCCCACGGACCCGGGCCATGAATTAATCCTAAAACAAGCCGCCCTTTTGGCTTAATAACACGGACGGCTTCGCGCATGGCGGATTTGGGATCAGACACAAATTCCAGGGTCACCTGCATCAATCCCGCATCAAACATGGCTGAAGGCCCAGGCAGATTAGTTAAGTCTGTTCTCTGGTAGTGAACATGGCCATTTATGATTGGCTTGCGAACTGCTCTAGCTAGCATCGCCTCCGATTCATCTATTCCCACCAGGTCACACCCTCTGTTGGCAATCAAAACAGTGTAAGTGCCGGTTCCACATCCAAGATCAATGATCCTTTCATGGGGCAGCGGATCCAATAGTTCCATAATCAGCTGGCGTTCGACCAGATCTACAAATGCTCCTAATTCCGTATCGCAAAATGCATCATAATGGTCAGCAACTACGTCAAATCTCGCCATCGACTAAACCCCCACAAAAATTTACGAGACACGGTGTCCAACTTCGATGGGCAGTCCTACCGCCTGCCAGTCGCTAACCCCATCAATTAGCCGAGAGACACGGTAGCCATTTTGTCGCAAAATATCTGCCGCCTGCAATGCCAAGACGCAGTAAGGCCCCCTGCAATAGGCTACGATAGGCTTATCGCTTGGTAATTCCGCCAAATGATCCTCTAAGTCATCAACGGGGAACGATAATGCGCCGGGCCAATGACCCGCCAAATATTCTTCCGGAGGACGCACATCGACCAAAATCACCATATTTTCCGCTAATCGCCGTTGCAAAGCCTCAGTATCCAACTCCTCAACGGGCTCTCTTGCATCAAAAAACGCATGGGTGATGGTAGACATTTCCGCATAATACCGTTCCGACATACTTCTCAGTGTTCTAAAAAGTTCACCAATCTTCGCATCGGTGAGATGGTATTCGCGGGTAGTGCCGCGGGGCACCACGCGGACTACTCGCGATGCCCGAAGGTGTTGCAAATGTTGAGAGGCGCTGCCGATCGACATGTTACTCTTCCTTGCTAATTGTTCCACCGTCATCGGTCCTTGGCACAAGAGATCCACTAATTCTAGTCGGTGGGGATTCGCAAAGGCTTTGCCCATGCGGGAAATTTGCTCATAAATGGCATCTTTGAATGCACGGTCTCCAACCATAAATTCATTCTCCCTTATTCTATGTAATATTTGAATAATCTAGATGAAATTATAGCCATCGCCGGCGCTCATTTCAAGAAGTCCTACATATCTCGAAATTCCGCAACCTCTTGTGGTAAATCTCGCATGAGCCGAATTCGTTGGGGACATCCTGCTGGATAGGAGATGATATTTACATGTCACTGGTCTCAGATTACTATCAAGTGCTTTTAGACATTGGCCTATTTTTGTTTTTTGTCATTGGTGCCAAGGTGGCCATTCTTTTTACGATTAGGGTGAAACGGCCCCATACCATGCGATCCCGATCGATGCTATGGACGGGGTTTGGTGCCTGGTGGCTAATCTCGGGGCTATGGCAAGTGTTCCCATGGGTGGTAACAAAGTCTTCCGACGCACTCGCCCGAGATCTTTATCATAACCAACCCGCTTGGCTTGTGGCTTGGTATCACTATTTTTTAACGTTTTGGACAGCAAAACCTATCACTTGGAATATCCTCGCGGTCACATTTCAGATTTTGGTTGGCATTATGCTTCTCACCGAAAAAGACAACCTCGCTGGTCGGATCTCCTTGGTGCTCGCCGTGATTTTTTCGTGGAGTGTGTGGGTTGTTCCCGAGGCGTTCGGTTCACTGTTATCTTCATATTCTAGCCTAGTGACAGGAACTCCGGGAGCGGGATTTATTGCCGGATCTATCGGCCTATTGTTGCTTGTCCCTACGACAATATGGGAATCCGCCAACATTGCGCGAAACATTAACCGAGGACTTGCCATACTATTAGGACTGGCGGGAGTATGGCAGTTGAATCCCTGGTCAGGATTTTTCGGACCAAACATCGCTAGGATGTTTGCCGTTTCTCCGGTTCCCCGCATCACCCACATCATTCACACGATGATGCAATTTGCCTTAAGCTATTCAGTCGCACTCAACAGCCTATTGGTGATTATCTGTTTAGGATTAGCATTTATGGTTTGGAAAAATAATTCTCGAGCCACGCTGTTGATCATTTCTGGAGCGTTTTTTCTATGGTTGTGGCTGAGCGGAGAAGGACTAGGGCTCATTCCCGCTATCGGATGCAATATGAGCACAGCCCCTTTGCTGTTTTTGCTGATAATCATCTCAACTGGCGACACCACCATCAAGACACGCGACGCGAATGCGTCTTGACTACTTACGACATAGACGCTGGAGGCCGCTGCGAGTCAGCGGACGTGTGTTTTTGCCGACGTCGTATCCAAGGGGGAGGCAAAGGATGGTCTGGAGTATCTTCTAACGCAACCCCAATTGATATCGGTACCCATGGCGACTTTTGTAATCTTACCCGTTGGCTAGGATAGACACTGTGATTCCCAATCATAATGAAAGCCGGAACTGCCGCAATAAGAAAATCCGGCCCAAGACGGCTACCAAATATCTCCATACCCATAAATATCGCGGCAATGGGAGCATTAGCACCGGCCGCAGTCACCGCCATCATGCCAATGGCCGCGCCATCCGCCAGCGGTAATCCAAGAGGTCCAGACAGTGCCGACCCTAGTGTTGCCCCGATTACAAACAGCGGTGTAATAATCCCGCCGCTCATCCCTAATCCCAACGTTATTGCGACAAACACAATCTTCCACCACCACATGAAATCTCCCACTGTATGACCAGACAGAGCTTGATTTAGGAGCCCCAACGATAGGCCTCCCGGTGCTCGTCCTACCACGACAAACAAAAGAAACAGCAGTATTCCCGCTAACACCGGGAAAATCGGGGGCCACCAGCGGCGTTTTTCACGCAAAGAGTCCATTCCGTGGTGCAGCCCCTCCATCATAAGAACAAGCAAATAGGCGGCTAATCCCGACGCAATACCCAACACCACTAAACGCCCAAAGAGCCCAAGACTAAACGGAAGGAATTCCGCCGCCCGCGCATAGGTCCAGGTCAATCCCAATCCATGGGCCACCTCGTAAGCCATTACCGCCGCAGCAAAGGACGGCAGCAACATCTCATACCACAAGTCTCCCATAGCCAGAACTTCAATGCCGAGAACTGCTCCGGCTACCGGAGTGCCAAAAACAGCGGCAAATCCTGCGCCAATCCCGCATATCACAATTTTTTGCCGCTGTTGTGCAGAAAAACGTAACAGGTCGGCCACTGCCGAGGCTACTGCCGCTCCGATTTGCGCCGATGGTCCTTCTTTTCCCGCCGCACCGCCAGCAGCAATAGTGGTAATTGTCGCGATTGCCTTAATGGGCGCTACCTTCCAATTAATTTTTCCAGCATGCTGGTGAACTGCACGAATAACCGCTTCAGTGCCATGGCCAGCGGCATCAGGAGCACCATAATAAATTAGCAATCCTGTAATCAACCCACCCCCCGGCAGCGCTAATCCGAAGGCCCATAACGGCCACGACGAGGTCGCATTAATAGACCAAAATAGCAATTTAAGAAAATAGGTCACCACTACACCTACCAGTCCGCCAGTTAATGAGCCAATCACTAACCACAATAAGAGCTGGCGGCCCATTAAGAGAGGTTCCCAAAATCTGCGCAATACCATGGAAGTCTTATCCTGCCTTTCTGCACATTCTGAAATCAGCGCATCGTTCTGCGGATCCGGAGACTATGGCCCAGGCGTGCCGAGATATCGTCCCGATCCCTGACCAAGCCGCAATATGATACGTCCTTGTCCGCAACGGCATGCGTTGTCGATACCCACACTCCGAACAATCCTAGGAGGTGTACCGTTCACTTGCGATGTATCTAACGCTACTCAGTTTCTGTTCGATCTTTCAAGGTCTCTGCCAGCACCACTGTAAACCCCAAACGGTGCATAACTCTATAAGCATCTTGCGTAGTAAATGCCACCACAGGCAACCCTGTCGCAATGGACAACACTTGTTTGGGAGGGTACCATACGCCACCAATGTGAACCGCGTATCGCGCAAATGGCTGGGGAATCGCCCCATTGACTGCTTTCGTAATTTCTTCTGCGGTGAGATCAAACGATTCCCCGCGCAAGATAAATTGCATGA
>PXYW01000041.1:0-20263 GCA_003023695.1 Sulfobacillus benefaciens
GCCGCTGAAACGCCCGAAAGCGTCCCCGCTCGACTTGCATGTATTAGGCACGCCGCCAGCGTTCGTCCTGAGCCAGGATCAAACTCTCCATGACTCGTGGCTGGGAATGCTGTCTGACTGTATTTTTTGCGTGACTGACGATATAGTTTTCAAGGACCGGGTCGTGCGTGGCACCGCCCCTACAGGCTACGGTGTCTCGCGACAGCTTTAGTATCATAGCACGCTTAAATCTTGTCGACAAGTGTTAATCCCACCTCAAAAGCAAAATTTCTATTGCAAAAAGTTCCATATTTTAGGATCTTCGATGCCCAATCTCCATAAGGCAATCCCCCGTAATTCATAGCCTGTCACTAAATTAATCTTGCTCAAAAAAGATGTTGTATTTTCAAACCACACAGTATGAACCTGACCATCTTGCACATACTCAAAGTGATTAGACGATCCGCTTAAGCCATATTGTGATTTCAGCGATTCCGCCTGGCCATATGACAGCGCGACCGTTTGGGATCCACCCCAATCATATCCGTATCCTGGGATCCCCAAGATTATCTTTGATGGCGGGATCACGCTAATCGCATAATTTAATACCGATTGTACCCATGAGGGTGCAGCAATAGGCCCTGGTGACCCTCCGGCGTAATGCTCGTCGTAGGCCATAATCATGAGCAAGTCTGCACTCTTAGCCAATGCCGCGTAGTTATAAGCGCCAGTCCAACCGTTGTAGGGCTGATTTGAGGTTTCTGCAGGCAAGGATAACGTGACATAATAACCATGCCGATGAAATACTGCACATAATTGCTGAACAAATGACGTAAAAGCCGAGCGTTCTGAAGGGGCAATCCCCTCCCAATCCAGGTTAATTCCATCATACCCATTGTCTTCAACCAATGTCAGCATATTGTCGATCGCCCGCTGACGAGCCACCTCGCTGTTTAATAGGGGCCCAAAAACAGACTGCCCCGCCATATTCTCCACCAAAGCAAACGTCCACAAATTGTGACTTTCGGCTAACTGCAAAACTGCTGGATTAGTTTGCCCAGAAATGGACCCATTGGCGTAAATGGTGTACCAAAAAGGAATGATGCCTGTTAGTACGGGCAGGTAATGCTGCAGCATAGCTGCAGCATTACCTGCATTGCCTGGATCATAAAAGTATCCTAGGACCATTCCCGGAGGCAAACCATTGACGGCGGGGCGCGCCACCGAATGGGCATGCCGTACAGCCGACACAATCGACTGTTGAGTGGGCGCTTCCGCTCCCGACAAAATCGTCTTGTCCAATTTTGTTATGAGGTGAATACCGCCCACGCTGATCAAAACAATGGCAATACTAAGAGCGATGACCATCAATGCTCTTTGTCGCAAACGCCTAGTTTCATCAATCACCCGTTCCATTCCCGACGCCATAGCATATCACCCCACATATGTCAGCGTATGAAAACATTCGAAGCAATAGAAGACAGTTTTGTATAATGGAGATGAAGCCTAGAGGAGGGCCGACCCATATGAAATTGCTTTTGATTGAAGACGATGAACGGGTGGCACGATTAATTAACTTAGAATTGAAGCGAGCAGGGTGGAGCGTGGACTGGAGTGTCACTGGCCGGGAGGGGCTGGCACGGGCTATTGCAGATACGTATGGCGTTGTCATCCTTGATTTGACTTTACCAGACTTGGACGGTATGTCGGTTTGCCAATCGCTACGGCAGGTTTCTACCGTACCGATTTTAATGCTGACGGCAAGAGACAGCGTTGGTGACCGTGTCAAGGGATTAGATGCAGGAGCCGACGACTATCTCACCAAGCCCTTTGCAACCAGCGAATTGTTAGCCAGAATTCGTGCATTGACGCGTCGGCAACCCTCGCTAACCATGCCACAGGATACTCTTTCCGTTGGTCCCCTAGAACTCTCTGTCTCCCGGCACCAGGTCCTGGTTAATCAAACGCCGATTGAACTCACTCGACGTGAATTTGATTTGTTGCACTATCTGATGGAAAACCCCGACATCACCTTGACACGGGACATGATATTGGATCAGGTATGGGGTTGGGGATATGTCGGGGCATCAAATATCGTGGACGTCTACGTTGGGTACTTGCGTCAAAAATTGGAGGCTGTAGGCGGTCCACCCTTGATCGCTACAATTCGCGGGGTAGGTTATGCCTTGCGATGGGACGAAAAAGATTCATGAAGCATGCCAGTTTACGAACCCGTCTCACAGTACAGACTATTGCGGCCATCGTCAGTTTGGTGATCTTTCTCGCCGCGGTAACGTTAGTGGCTGTCAGCATCCATCTTTATGACGCAGCGGTCAGTGATGCCTTTACCGTTTACGACGGTGTCGCGGAGGTCCACGGGGCTACCCGCCAGGCTCTGCTACACGCATACGACCGAGATTTAGATCCCCATGTGTGGATTATCCAAAATTCCCGCATTGTTGCCCGTTCTCCCAACACACTACACCAAGTGCCGACGCTTAGCCATTTCGGCCCGTTAGTGCTCAAGCCTATTCCCTCCATTCAGTTCGTAAGGCAACGAGGAACACTGCAATATATTGTTGACTGGCCAATATCTCCTGATATTGACATCATGGGCGACCTTGTTTTGGTTTTAGGCGTGGTCACTATAGTCTCAGCTGTAGTAGGGATTATCTTAGGCCGTTGGATAACTGGCCGCGTATTGGAACCGGTCCAGCGAATGACAACTGCTGTACAAGAAATGATCGTCCAAGGAAAATACCATCCGGTGGCCAATCCATCTCCCCAAGGCGGCGATGAGTTTTCTCAATTATCCCGGGTATTTTCGCAACTCATTACAATTTTAACCGAACGTTGGGAACGAGACCGCACCTTATTGGCAGAGGCTGCACATCAACTACGGACGCCACTAGAAGTGATCCGAGGCAATTTAGATATCTTGTCGCAGTGGGACGTCATTGAACCGGCCATTGAACAAGAGTCTTTGGTCGCTATGGATCGAGCGGTTTCCGACATGACCCACATGGTTGGTGATCTCTTGACCTTAGAACGTGCTGGAAGACAACTGCCCGTCGCGCTAGATCCTTTGCCATTGGAACCCCTCTTAGAGGACATCGTCGAAGACGCACGTGCATTAAGACCTGACATTCCGCTGCAACTGTCTCTTCCCCCAGTATCCGAGATTATGATCTGGGCCAACGAAGACTACACCCGACGGACTCTTTGGGCCGTCGTAGACAATGCATTGAAATATGGCGGGAGCCCGGGCGTCCCCATTAGCATTGTCGTCAGGGTAAATAATTCAGACGTTATAGTCTCCATTGCCGACCAGGGTCCCGGGATTCCTCCCGAAGACATGCCGCATTTGTTTGAACGATTTTATCGAGGTCAATCCTCACGAGGCTCATCAGGCACTGGTCTCGGACTCAGTATCGCAAAAGCATTGATGAGCTCACAACAAGGGCGCTTAGACCTCCAATCTTCCCCTGATGGCACAACTATTATGCTCTCTTTTCGCAATGCCGCTATGGCTTCGGGACCACGGCTTTAGCCACCCGCCGCTTTTGAGCCTTCAACCGTGGCACGACTTTCCAGACATACATTTGCGACGCCGCCACTAACAAGACCAAAAATACTAACGGGCCTGGAAATCCCCGTTCTCCTGATGGCGCCAACAGAGATCCAACGCCTAATCCAAAAAATATCACAGCCATTACCCACGAAAGCCAGGGCACGCCCCAACTATGAAAGGGGCGATGGCAATGAGGTTCGCGTTTGCGTAAATTAACCACCACGATAGCTGTAATGGCATACATAAAGGATTCCACCGCGGCGCCCGCATTAATCAAAAACAAGTATTGTCCCGTCAGGTATACCAAAATCGCCAATCCCAACGACAGAAAAGACAGTAGCAACAATGCATTTTGAGGAACCAACTTCACATTGAGACGCGCCATTTTTGGAGGCAAAACGCGTTCTCTCGCCAAAGCATAGACAAATCGGGAGGCCGTGGCTAATCCCCCATTAAATGTCGTCATAGCGGTGGTAAGACTCACAACAACCATCCACCAAAAGCCTAAGGGTCCCAACGCGTGTAGCCCTACTATCAATTGTGGAACTAAGCTATGCTTCAAAGCCTGGGCGTTAGGAAAGACCACAGCTAAGGCTAAAGTAAAGAGCCCAAATCCTATCGCAATTAACCCTAAAGCGATAAACATTCCCCTGGGAATGACCCGAGAATCTTCAAATTCCTCGGCCAAGGGAGTCACCCATTCAAATCCAACATAGATAAAAATGCCAACGGCTACTGCCTCCAGCCAATTGGGGCCTAAATGGAAAAGTCGGCGCGCCGTGAGCGGCACATGCGGGTGCAATAACACCAAGCAGGAAAATATCACCAGTGTTGCTAGAAGCAAGAAACCATTGCCGTCTTGTACTAATCCAGCCAAACGAATCCCGCGCAAATTTATCCCCGTCACCAATCCCAACAAGAGCACAATCCAAACTAAACCACTCACATTGGGCACTGCTGCTTGAAATACATGGCCCAAGACGAACGCATCTGCGGCAATAACGAATATAACCGTTGTCGCATAGACAAACCCCGTCACCATGGACACATTATCGTTAATTCCTCGACGAATCCACACCCGAATAGCAGCAGAGGAAGGATACATGCCGTTTAATTCGGAAAAATTAGCCCCCGCAAGGACGATAAGGATCCCGGCCACCAGCAGTGCTAACCATGCCGACGCGCCACCCGCGTACTCGGCAATTTCGACGCATGCCAGAAAATTAATAGCTGCCGATGCGAGACCGGCACTGGTTGATATTGCGGTCCTTAGTGGCAAGACGCGCTTGAAGCCATTGGCTGTACTCATATTACTCTCCCCAAATTAAGAGCGTAATGATATCAAGTCGCATCATATCATCCTGTCGTCCTTTGACTAAAAGGTCTCCTGCATTATAAGGTTCGGTTGGAGTGATAATCCCCGAAAAAATATCATGCAAGACGTCATTGCGTGCGGAAATTTTTAACTCCGCATCTACAGCATCCCCTGGCCCCGCAGTAATCCAGCCTGCTTCGCTTTTTAACCAATAGCGCTGATCCGTATCTGTGGCCCACAACTCCACTAGACGGTTCCAATCGCGATTCATTTGGCGCAGCCTCTGATTTTGGTTGCACTGTTCCGCAAATGTTTCTAGTGCTGCTAAGAGATCCACCCGCGATAGCCCTCCATTTCCTCCGTTATCAAGAGGCAGTCAATTTAAAGAGCTCGCGACGAGCTTTTGCCACGAGTTCAGTCCAGCCATCATGCTCTTGTGTAAGCCCTGAGAGTGCCACCAACAATGCCTCCACGACATTGGTACCGAACGATCTGCCCTCAATCACAGGGGTCGTGGTTACCACATCGCGAGCTCCCCGAGACCTCAGCATAGCCCGATCCGCATCCGTCGTCGTATTCGTGAGGATTATTTTGTTGTCTAGTCTTAATGGCATATAACGTTTGATAAAGTGAAAGTCTCCCGCAATAATATCGGCCGCATCAAAATACTCCTCATAGTGATTTTCTGGGACAGCCTCCAATTGCTCTGCTCCCGTCGGGTAAAGTTGCCAAAAGGGTAGTTTTACCATTTCCGGCAAAAGTTTTCGTCCCAATTCGATCAACTCTTCGCGGGTCAAAATGGGGTAATTGATACGACTAGCGAAAATCAGGTCGCCAGCCACTACCTGATATCCTCTTTCGTAAAATGCTTCGGCCATACCAAAGCGATCCATCGCCGACACCATTAGCACGGGCATTGAGGGATTAATCACATGGCTTTGTGTTAAATCTTCTACAATCCACCGCTCCCAGGTATCCTTCAAACCGCTTCCGTCAACGACAGGCGTCCTTTGGGCAGCCAATGCTAAACGCCTGGCGTCCGCAATCTCGTAGCGTTTGCCCGCCATTACCAGATAGCGATCGATACCGCCAAGTCCAATGGCATCCACTGAACCATCCAATATTTGAATCAACGACTCAGCACGTTCAAGATTGCCGTTGACGCCCCTGCGCTCTACCATGACGGTTTGTCCCAATAACGACAACGTCACCCGATGATCCCGTTGGTCGGTTCCTAAACTTACACTCACCACACGTTTCATTAGAGTCCTCACTTACTGTGCACACTTTTGTCAACATCTATTGTATGCACCGAAGTGAAGCTTGGCTACTCTTTGTTCCACGTAGCGTCTGTCAACAACACCTCAGGATCTAAGGGACGCATCGTGGGAAAGAGAATCACATCGCGAATAGAGGGGCTATCGGTCAATAACATCACCAGGCGATCTATTCCCACCCCCAAACCACCTGTTGGCGGCATTGCGTGTTCTAAGGCAAACAAAAAATCTTCATCAAGCGGAGGCACCTCGTCATTGCCGGCTCGTCGCTGTTCTTGCTGGAATTGAAATCGCTCGCGCTGATCAAGGGGATCGTTGAGCTCGGAAAAAGCATTGGCCAATTCTCGTCCGGCTACGAATAATTCAAATCGCTCCGTTAACTGCGGATTTTTTGGGTCGCGCTTGGCCAACGGTGAAATGTCCACCGGATGGTGCCACAAAAACGTCGGCTGAACCAGGCCGGGTTCTATAATTTGACCGATAATCTTGTCCATCACTTGAGCCCGTTCAAATTTCGGATCGACCTTGATACCTAAAGCCTTGGCCAAGTTGTGCGCATCTTCCGTTGTTCGGACATCCTGCCAGACAACTCCGGTTGTAGAGCGCAGCTTCTCCACCATGTCCACCCGGGCAAAGGGTGGTGTAAAATTCAGGGACTGTCCCTGGTAGGTAATGACTAGCGATCCAAAAATATGTTGAACTAGTCCCGAGATCAAGGACTCAACGAGCTCCATCATGCCATGATAATCGGTATACGCCTGGTAGAGTTCCAGCATGGTAAATTCCGGGTTGTGTCGGGTAGAAATGCCTTCATTGCGAAACACCCTGCCGATTTCATAAACCCGCTCAAAGCCCCCAACCAATAGCCGTTTCAAATGAAGTTCCATGGCAATACGCAAATAGAGCGGCATATCCAATGCATTGTGGTAGGTTTGAAAAGGTTTGGCCTCGGTTCCCCCTGCCAGTGGCAGTAGAACTGGGGTTTCCACTTCCATAAACCCTCGTCCTTGGAGGAAGCCGCGGATATATCCTAAAACTGCTGAACGGATACGAAAAACCTCTGCGACCTCAGGGTTGGACAACAGGTCTAAATAGCGATAGCGATAACGCAAGTCAACGTCTCTTAAGCCATGCCGTTTGTCAGGCAAGTCTCGAAGGCTCTTGGCCAAGTACTTAAATTCCTGAACCTCAACTGTAATCTCGCCGCGGCGGGTTTTAAAAACACGGCCGCGGACTCCCATCAAATCGCCTAGATCCAGCCAATCCAAAAGGTCAAAAGCTGATGCCAAAATGTCTTCGCGAAAATGACATTGAATACGGCCTTCTTGATCCCGCAAATCCAAAAACAGTGCTCGTCCATGCCGCCTAATGGCCACAACCCTGCCTGCCAACGATACCTCTTGGCCTTCCCATTTTTCGAAGTCAGCCATAATATCTCGACTATGCAGAGACACCGGATACGACGTGGCAACGAACGGGTCATTGCCCAACGCCTTAAGCTTCTCCCATTTTTCTACCCGAATTGAACGGGGGTCCATTGCCAACCTAATTCCTCCACCAATCTATTACCAGACTTTTATAACCTCCAGCCGTATTTTCCCCACTGGAGCTGCCACCTCTACAGTTTGCCCGACTCTAGTGCCTAAAAGCGCCTTACCCACGGGAGATTCGTTGGAAATCCGATTTTTCAGGGGTTCTGCCTCCGTAGCCCCCACCAAAACATATTCTTCTTCTTCGTTTTCTTCCAGGTCCTTGACCAATACGTGGGACCCGATATGAACTATATTGGGATCCTCGCCATTGCTGTCAACCACTCGGGCCTGGCGCAACATCTTTTCAATGGTTTGAATCCGCCCTTCGATAAAGGCTTGTTCGTTTTTGGCGTCCTCATACTCGGAGTTCTCTGAGATGTCGCCAAACTCACGCGCAGTCTTAATTCTTTCCGCCACTTCACGCCGCTTTACCGTCTTGAGGTGCTCCAGCTCATCTTCAAGTTTCTTCAGTCCTTCAGCTGACACGAGAAGTTCTTTATCGCTCAACAATGATTCCCCTCTTTCCTCATGCTCTAATGCTGGATCATCGTACGCGTCGCGTCTAATTCCTATGCACGACAAAGGTAAATGCTCCGGATGGGAACTCTAACCAATCCCGATCCAATTCGACACTCACGACAGTTCTCCTGCTTGCCTAACACTGCGAATTAACAGTCGCAATTCTTCAGGATCCACGAAGATGTCTTCTGTCAACGGGGTCGGACCTAAAATCACAGGAATCACCGTCTTGGTATCCAATAAGGCTTCCATTAATCGCACCCGAGCATTGGAAGCCAGTAAAAATACCACATCAAAGGACCGTAAAACAGATGCTACCCGCATGATTTCATTGACGAGTTCAATGCCGCTTCGATTCTGGGCAAAATTTCGCCGCTGATCGTCTGTCATCACCCAGCAAAAATCCACCCCTTCTTGATTGCACAACTCTTGGAGCGCTTCGGGATTGGATACTGGGAATCCGACTAATGCCAACGAACGTCCGCGGCGAACCTCTCCCAAAGTTTCCAACCGCGAGACAAAAGAACGATCCACATTATATCGCCCGGCAGCCTCGGTTTGTGACGCACCTTGGGATCGATAGCGCAAAATATCTTCGATGGCCTGGTTAAGTCGATCGATGCTGATCAATTTGTCGCCGACCCGAATTAATTCCACGACAAAGCCTCATTTCTTGCATGGTCAAGCCACTGGGCCACCAAAGTCCGGGCGTCTTGCTCAGTGCTGATTTTAGTGCATTGAGCGCGATATGCTGCAGAGCCTGGCGTCCCCTTCAAATACCATGCCAACTGCTTGCGCATTTCCGCAATGCCCGTTGGCTCCCCCTTAATTTCTACCATGCGGTGCACATGCCATAGAGCCATTTCCGCTCTCTGTTCAGCATTAGGGGCAGGCAAAGGCTGACCTTTTTGCAAAAAATGAGTGATTCTTTGAAAAACCCAGGGATCACCAAAAGACGCACGACCAATCATGACCCCATCAGCCCCGGTTTCCTCCAACATGCGAATAGCGTCTTGCGGTGTCTCAATATCCCCATTGCCAACAACTGGAATGCCGACACGTTCCTTTACCCGTTTCACATATTGCCAGTTGGCCGGCCTCCTGTATTGATCCTCACGCGTTCTCGCATGAAGGAAAATGGCCTGTGCCCCTACCCGTTCAAACGACTCAGCCAACTCCGGTGCGGTAATATGGTCATCATCCCACCCTGCGCGCATCTTGACCGTTACCGGTATTTGGACCGATTGGACCACAGCCTGAACCACCCTCACCGCACCCTCGACGTCATTTAACAGCGCAGAACCTGCACCATTTTTAACGACCTTGGGCACGGGACAGCCCATATTAATGTCAATCAAATGAGCCCCTTGATTAGCAGCAGCAATAGCCGCCTCAGCCATCGCCTCAGGATCTGAGCCCGCGATCTGAATACCCACCGGGGATTCTCCTGGGTCAATTTCCATGAGCCAATAACTTTTGGCGCTGTTGTGCAACAGAGCATTAGCATTAACCATTTCGGTTATGCATAATGTTGCCCCTTGCTTTCGTGCCAAGGCGCGGAAGGCACGATTTGACACCCCTGCCATAGGAGCTAACATTACCGGAGGGTCAATAGCGATGTTGCCAATATCCACCGTGCCCACCTCCCCCAAAAAGTGTCCCTTATTTTATCACACTTTTTCGCTGCCTTCCTTTGGCCAATGGTCCGCCACTAGGCGTGCGGACTCCCAAGTGTCGGACCGTGCGCCATATCGTACTTGCTCATACAAATCTACAGGAATTCCTTGCGTGCCATAGACTCTCTCAAACCATTGGCGCAATGTTTCTCCCCTTAAACGCGCATACGATGAGTGGCGCAATTTTCTCAGATGACGCTGAACCAGACGGCGAACGGGCGGCAATAGCTGGTGTGATCCAAATTGTTGATGCCCCTGGACATCGATCAGAGATTCGCGCACAATGAACGACTCTTGTCGGTCTTCTGGATCTTCGGTGTCCATGAGATGCAAAAAGCTCCAAACAATCCAAATTACCCCGATCACGACTAATGCAGCCAAAACACTCAATATCATCGTCTCTATAGGCCCTGCCTTATGCACTACCTTGGACAAGTGCCCCAAATTCCCCCCCACGCGCGGAGAAAGGTGGTGTTTGGGAAGATGAAGCGACGGAATGAGACGCACTAGCCCCGCAGCCACCCGTCCCGCAGTATTTTCAATGATCCATGCCCATGGTATCAACCAAAATACTATTGTCATTAGCGCTGCCGCGATGAGTGATATCAGTCCTACGAATCCCACCAAACTGTTTCGCAATCGGCCACCGCGTCCCGATAAAGGTAACTCTGAGGATGCATAAAATATGCCGAGAATGATTACCACCCACACCAGCCACCATAAATCACGATCCCAAAATCCCTCCGCTGCAGTAAACAGCACAGCCCAGGTTACTGCTCGCTGAGGCGTGTTCAGATGCCCCAAAAGTCCCCAGAAAACTCCCAGAATCACCAGGCCTGCCGCCAGGTCTGAGCGATAGATTTGGTAGCCCAGAGCACCTAATGTTGCGGCCATCCCTATAGACACTACGAATGGCCATCGTCGCCACCGTTGGGCCACAAAGGCAATCCCAGCAAGTGCCATCAACGTGGCAGGGCGAGGCAGGCACAGGTATACCAACCCCAATAGCCAAGCAAGATCCATGAGCCAGCTTGTCAATGTCAGCCAATGGCGGTCTTGGACCGCGTTGCTATCCATGGGACAGCCTCCCCTCACGCCAATGAAAAATATCAGCGGCAAATTGGTCCGCCCGGGCATCCAAATCCCCATTCGTAATCACCACGATACGTATGCCACGAGCCCTCCATGACCCCAGCAAGGGTTCCACTGCAGGCTCCCATCGAGCGCACACCAATACCACCACTGAAGTCGTGGTCACACGCCGTGACATCTCAGTCATGCGATCCACCAATAGTTGGCGTATGGCCCCCGATGGCTGAAGCCAACTTAATGCCGTCAAATATTCCCCCAATACTGGCTTCCCAGTCGCGGGGCGGTGACAATATCCATAGGGATACCCTGGCAAGGATCCACTCATGGTCAATCCCACCTCAACTCCGGCGGTCACGCTAGTCTCCACCACCGAAGCCGCCAAACTAATGAGATCCTCAAGACGGTCAACATCAATTCCCATCCAATGTTCGGCATGCGTCAAAGGGTGTACCACCAATTCGATGCGCCGATTTTGCACAGTTTGCAACTCTTTCACCATTAATCGGCCGGCACGGGCCGATGCGTATGGATGCAGCCGTCGTACGGGATCTCCCACAACATATGGCCTAATGCCCAAAACACGGTAGGGGTCCGGCATGTCCCAGATTTTGCCACGCACCTCACCTTCCATTAAATGATGCGTGACAAACTGTCGACCCAAAGCAAACCGTTTGGGCCACACGGTAAGATAAATGCGTTCTGGCATGTCCCGATAGAGACGGGTGAACCCAAATGTGTCACTAAACCAGATTGCTGCCGGCCCCAGCATCCATCGTCCACGTGCCTTGCCCGTTAAAAGATATTGCACCCGTACCCGCTGGCGGGCTCCTACGTGGATTTGTCCCGATATCACTTGGCGGTGTGCCGGAGCATTGGCCACGACTTGCCCGGGCCCACGTACCTCCACTGCTTCGGGCAGACTATTTTCCCATGACACATGAGCTATCGGCCAGGGCATGCGATTTTCAAACACAATTTCTGCGGAAACAGTTTGCCCAATTTCTATAATGCGTTGGGCTACCTCGTGATCCAGCATAATATCCGTTAGCGTTCGACCCGCCATCCATTCCGCGAGTCCCGTAATCACCATAAGAAAAAACGCCACGACAAGCATTAGCGGACGATGAAACAATATGGCGGCCAGCGCAATGACTATTGCTAAAACCACGAGACCTGAGTTTCGCCACAATTGGGTGATCACCGGACATCCTCGACCGGCACAGGAACCGTATTAAGTAAAGACGAGACTACCTCGGCACTCGTGCTACCGCTGACCGAGGCCTCTGCTCCCATCACCATTCGGTGAGCCAAAAGTGGCACGGCTAATGCTTGGACATCATCCGGCGTCACAAAGTCACGGCCCGCCACATAAGCGTGAGCACGAACCGCTCGAGCATATTGCACCGCAGCTCTGGGCGAGGCCCCCAGTCGAATCATGGGATGTTGGCGTGTTGCCCGAACCACATCGACAAGGTAAGCCAACACAGCATCGTCCAAACGAACGTCGGCAACGCGCTTCATCAGTTGGGTTACTTGTCCCGGATTCCAAATCGCAACGATGTCCTTAACCTCGTCAGCATGGCTAAACCTCCGCACTAGTTCCCTTTCATCCTGCAGATCCGGGTATCCTAGTCCAAACGACAACAAAAACCGATCCATTTGCGCCTCTGGCAAAGGAAATGTCCCCTCCATCTCGATGGGGTTTTGGGTTGCCAACACAATGAAAGGCGATGGAACCGGATGGCTCTGGCCGCTATCAGTCACCTGACGCTCCTCCATGGCTTCCAGCAGTGCCGCCTGAGTACGCGGTGTGGCACGATTGATTTCGTCAAATAAAATGACATGGTGGAAAATGGGTCCGGGCCGAAAACTTAACTGCCCGGATTGCGGCTCGTAGATTAGGCCTCCGGTGACGTCGCCGGGCAACAAATCTGGAGTTCCTTGAATGCGGGCAAAAGACATCCCGATGAGTCCGGCAAGAACCCGGGCTAATCGAGTTTTAGCTACTCCTGGTACATCATTTAGCAATAAATGTCCACCAGCCAGCAAGGCCACCAATGCTAGTTTTATTTGTTCTCGCTTCCCGGCTATAAAACGTTCTGCTTCGTTAATTACATGTTCCAACAAATCTTTTTCTTGGTTGCCGGAGAGTACATTATCCACTTTGGTCTCCTCTCTTATATTAAGACAATATAATTTTGCTATTAAGACTTCGAACCCATTTTTGCTACAATGTCAGGAGCTATTGGACCCCACTGCCACCCAATCCAGTCTGGTGTCTTTAGATTCGGTTCGCAGTCGTTGGCCATGGTTCGGTAAGCATCAGCTATCATCAAGGCGCGACCCGGGTTCGCTTTTAACAAAGGGATCCAGGAGGTGGCGGTTGCAGGCGACAAGAAACGTCTTAGCCACGTGACCACCTCATCGGGATTGCCCCCTTCTATCCAAAGCCAAGCGTCCGCATAAGCCAACGCCAAGGCCGCGGCGATGCGCCAGTGTAAAAACGCCGTCACTGCAGGACCTAGCACATTGTTATTGGCCAATGCAGCGTAGATCCAAAGCAATTCCGACTCAAACTGAGAGGGTTCAGCAAGCGCCCAAGTCAAAGCACTCACCGATTGCGCCTTATGATGCCACCAGTTTATCGCCAAGCCGCTTAGCAACGCGGAATAGGCGGCTACACCATAATAAATCGTACCACTATCTAACTCGTTCCAGCGTACGAAACTCTGATTTTTTAAGAACTGGCGAACAACGAACCGATCGTTGTCTAACAATCCCAGTTTGGGAGCCACTGCCGTCAAAATCGACTCGTTAAGAGGACACCAGGGCTGGTCAGGCCTTTGGTGCTGTTGCCTCTGGCGATGCCATCCTCCTGCATCAACGTGAGCACTTCCTATCCACGGTATAGTCGCCAATGTGCCAGAAGCCCCCGCTGTGCAACGTTGAGCGTATCGGTTAATGGATGCTTTGGCCTGGTCCACCGTTACCGTCCATCGCACATGGTCTTCACCGGAAGGCGCAGTTATCCGACTCACTAGCCCTAATACCCCCGCTACCTCCTGAGTTAATTCATTTTTCGCCCAGTAATCGCCTCCCATAGTATCTTTTATTGCGTCCAGCCAACGCGGCATTTCATGCAATGCTCGTTGCAGACGCGAATGATCGCCCAAAAGGGTTAACACCGATAACGCGTACCGAACATGAGAAAGAGGGGCCGCTGGCCGTCGCCAAACTTCCCCTCGAAGGCGGCCGACGGCAAACCGGGCATAGCGTCCCCAACTAATGACTTCAGGATCTTCGGCGACGTTTGCCGCCTCGGCCAGTAACAGCCATTCATGAATTTCCCGCAAAAATGCCGATTCCGACCATTCGGGCCACCAAACCTCTCCCGGTTCCTGCCCCCACCAAAGAGCTGATGCCGGATAACGCTGCTTTAAAAGCAGCCAATATGCTTGCTCAATCCGACTCTTATCGGGCCCCAATGCCTGACTCATCCTCATCCACCCCCATTTATCGTATGCATCGATGCACTAAGGGTTAGAATCTCATGCCGTCTACAAAGGAGCACTATGCGAGACTTAGGACAGATTATGGCTATCTGCCCACTTGGCTGCATACCTCAGGCCTTCCAACGTGAGCATTGGTTCTAATTGCGCTGCAAATTTTAAATGGGGCTGCACCCGGCGCGCCCACCCGCCAGTTAACACCACCGGGGTTTGCCGTCCGAGCATTTGCCAAGTCCGAAACACTAGTTCGTTCACCATTCCCACAAATCCATGGCCCACGCCGACCGCGATGGCCTGTTGGGTAGATTGCCCGATCAATAGTTCGGGAATATTAGGGGGGATCAAGGGCAAACGGGCTGTGCCTTGAGCCAACGCGTTGGCCAAAAAATGGGGACCGGGTGCAATGCTCCCCCCCAAAAACACCCCCGGCAACGCCACCGCATCAATGGTAGCGGTTGTTCCCACATCCACTACCACGACATTGTCTTGAATCTTATGCCATGCCGCAAGGGCATTGATAAACCGATCCGCTCCCAAACTCTCCGGTGGTTTATAGGCTACCTCTAATCCATATCCCGGAGGCACGATTTCCAGTGGTGCACGATATGACAGCGTCTCCGCTACCCGCGTAAAGGCGGGGGTCAGCAGCGGAACCACGGAAGCAATGACCGTTTGATCCACCAATCCGACACCGGCCTCTTCCAAAAACCCCCGCAATGACAACCGATATTCATCCGCGGTACGTTTTATGTCGGTGGACATGCGCCATTCGTGCTGCCAGTCACCGTCTTGGTATAATCCGATTTTTATATGCGTATTTCCGATGTCGATGGCCAACAGGTGTTTCAACAAGTATCCCCCTTGTACCAATCAAATAAGTCACGTTGTGTGTCCCTACAATGTAGCACAAACAGGGGATTTGAAAATAGAGCCGAGAGTTTCGGGGATCAATGCCCACCCCAAGCGGCTTGAACCACCGCAGACTATAAAAACACACAAAATGCTATTGTCACCATCAGTTCCCGTTAATTGGTATAATAAGGTTATCGCATGATGGCGTGTAATATTGGGGATAGTGAAACGGATACCATTTTAAGGAGGCTAAATCATGTCAGAAGACGTCGTACGATCCTTGCCCCGGATTAATGACCCAGCGCCGGACTTTACCGCTGACACCACCCATGGCCCCTTGACCTTATCGAAATTACGGGGGAAATGGGTTATGTTCTTTTCTCATCCTGCAGATTTTACCCCAGTGTGCACTACCGAGTTTGTTGCCTTTGCTGAATCTATTAAGGAGTTTGAACAACGCAATGTGCAACTATTAGGTTTATCTGTTGATTCGGTTCCCGCCCACTTGGCATGGATTAATGCGATCAACCACGAACTTGGGGTACATATCCCATTCCCCATTGTCGCTGACCTAAAAATGGAGGTCGCTCAACTGTATGGGATGATTCATCCTGGCGACAGCACCACAGCAGCAGTCCGTAGTGTGTTTTTTATTGACGATCAAGGAATTATTCGCGCGATGATCTACTATCCTTTGTCGCTAGGCCGCAGCGTACCCGAATTATTGCGGGTGATTGACGGACTGCAGTTTACTTCCCGGGAAAAATTGCCGACGCCAGCGAATTGGCAGCCGGGTAAACCTGCAGTGTACCCCGCCCCCATCACCCAAGCAGCTATGGAGGAACGCTTGAAGGAAGATGGTGGCAAACCTAATCTTAAAGCTTGGTGGCTTAAAACGACACAATGAGAAGTGGGCGACCCCCGCTTCTCATTGTGTCGATCCCCAATGACCGGCTCACTTCACCTGGCTTAAGGGCCAGGCAAAAATCTCTCCATTATCGTCTGGTTGGTACAAGGTTTGTCCCACGATCACTGGATAATCTGCGGCAAACATGCTCCCAGACATTGTCTTGGCGGCAATCATGTGGCCTGAGGATGCATTTAACACATAAAAAGTTCCGGTACTATCACCAAAATAGAGACGGTTGGCCAATAATGCGGGAGCTTCGGAGATCGGGCCTGAGGCGTGAAAAGACCATTTAACAGCACCAGTTGCTGCGTTCAGTGCATACTCGGCATTGGTGACCATACTGCCGAAATAGACCGTAGAACCCACGGCTACGGGGGCCGCGGCCTCAATGTTAAGAGGCAGGGTGCCTGGGCCCAAATTCTTTTCCCAGGCCAAGGCTCCACTGGTGGTGAAGGCAAACGCCACAGAAGACGGCTTAGCCCAAGAGCCAATGGTCCCCAACACGTAGATCCGGTTATTGGCAAATGCCAATGAGCAGTCGTCAGTGCCCGCAAACACGCCGGGAATGGGTGCTTTCCATAAAATTTTGTGCGTGGCCACGTCAATGGCATAGAGATCATACGGATGGGCCCCGGAGACATAAAGAACTCCGTTGGCATATGTAGGAGACGACATGCTCACATATGAGCCAATCGATACGGCCCATTCCTTCTTTCCGTTTCGCGCATCAAAAGAATACACTTTGCCGTCGCCATTGGCCACCAAAAGGGTATTCCCTTTTAACACAAAGGTCGGCATGTCTTCCCCACGGGTCAAATACTCCCAAACGACTTGCCCCGTCTGTTCATTCAGGGCGTAAATCCCGCTCAAACCGACCCCACGAATGATGTGCTGCGCGTTTAGATTGTCTTCTTTGGCAAAATTTGCCGCGGTAAATCCTCCCGATCCGCTGCCGACAAACACTAATCCATCGCCCACGATTGGAGTGGTCATCGACATATTATTCAAGGTTTGCCGCCAAAGAAGTCGCCCCGTTTTAGCCCCTAACGCGTAGATATATCCGCGCACAGGTTGCCCGGGAAATATGCCACCATCGCTTGAAGCGTAAACTACACCATTAGCGACCGAAGCTTGTTGAATCGGCACCGGAGCCTTAAATGTCCATTGGGTCCTCCAATGGGCCACTGCAGGGGTTTCATATACCGCATTGTTGCTATCATTCATAGCATATTCGGCAAATTTAGCCGGGCCAACATGCGTTGAAGCAACGGCTACATTACGCGCCAATGTCTCTGTCCCCCACACCACCACCATTACAGCAGCTGCAACTATAGCTAACATCGCCTGCCAGTGGCGTAAAACACGTTGCATCAAGGTGTCGCCTCCTTTTGTAACTAAAGAGAGTTCAATACCGCGCCGACATGCCTGCGGTCACTGTATCATACCTATAGCCAAGCACATGGCTTGAATGTCCTGAAGAGTAACTGAATTACCATTCTCTGTGAGATGGGCTGTAGTCACGAAGCGATGTCTGTTAAAATATTGTTAATACGTGCAAAGATGAGGTTGCAAAACCATGATATCAGTGGAAGAGGCACAACGCCGGGTCATCAAGGGAGCTCTTTCCAAGCCCCTTACACCCGTTATCGTCCCATTGGAAGACTCGTTAGGTCGTGTATTAGCTGAACCAATCGTCTCGGACTTGGACAACCCTCCATTTGACAACAGCTCCATGGACGGGTTTGCCGTACAAGCCAAAAGTGTATCAGAAGCACGGTCTGATCACCCAATCCCCTTAGAGGTGGTAGCCACCATTTCTGCAGGTCATCCGGTACCTGAATCCTTAACCCGTTCAGACCAGTGTTATCGAATTATGACCGGCGCCCCTGTGCCAAAAGATGCCGATGCCGTCGTACAGGTCGAATGGACCGAAAAAGATTCTCGTCACCCGTCTCGTGTATTGATTAAAAGACCCGTAGAGCCTGGTTTGAACATTCGCCGGCAAGGATCCGATATGGCCAAAGGCGACACCATATTGCGCTCGGGAACCTGCATTACCCCTGCCATCATGGGCATTGCAGCCACGTTGGGACGCACCTCTTTGCCGGTGTATCCCGCCCCCAGAGTGGCCATCATCTCGACGGGCGACGAAATTGTAGATCCTTCCGAACGCCCCGGTCCCGGTCAGATCCGCAACTCTAATGCATACGCTCTTTATGCCGCAGTAGCTGAAGCGGGAGGCCAACCGGTGCTGATGGCCCATGCTCCCGATCATTTGCAGACCATCGTGGAACGACTCGATCAAGCGGCACAATATGAACTGATTCTTAGTTCGGGCGGAGTTTCGGTAGGAGACTTTGATCTGGTGAAAACGGCACTAGATCAACATGGTACCTTAGATTTTTGGCGAGTGAACGTCAAGCCTGGGAAACCCATTGCTTACGGCCATTATCGCCATACCCCGTTTTTTGGCTTGCCAGGCAACCCCGTATCCGCCTTGATTACTTTTGAATTGTTTGTCCGGCCTGTGATTCGTCAATTGCAAGGGGATAGTCGGTGGCAACGTTTAACGGTGCCCCTTCCATTACTTCAGGACTTTACAGAAGTTTCCGACCGTCGACATTACGTCCGGTGCCGATTAGAATATGACAGCTTGGGAAAGGCAGGCATTGTCCCAAGCCCGGATCAAGGCTCCGCAATTCAGACTTCATGGCTTGATGCCACTGCTTTAATGATAGTCCCTGAAAATACTGGACCGCTTGTAGCTGGCACTGAAGTCTCTGTAATGATATTGAAAACCTAACAGGGGGATGTATCAGTACCTATTTTCGCCAACGATTAAAAAATTTTCCCCAGGCTGCGGTATACTAAGCCAGGTTGCACTATAGAAAGGGAGGTCAAAACATGGCAGGATTACTAGACCGAGTGAAAACCATCTTAGGCGCCAAAGCTAACAAAGCGTTGGACGCCATGGAAGATCCCACCGAAACCATTGAATATTCTTATGAACAAATGCAAAGCGCCATGCAGGAAACCCGACGCCATATCGTGGAAGTTGCTACCGCAAAAAAGCAATTGGAAATGCAAGTCGCCTCGTTGCAGCAAAAGGCCCAACAATATGATCAAGATGCGCGCGATGCGGTGCAAGGCGGCCGCGACGATCTAGCAGCGCAAGCCCTGTCGCTAAAAACTACGATTCAACAACAAATTCAAGATTTGCAAGCCCATATTCAGCAAACCCAAGCTGAAGAAGACAAGCTCACGCAAACACAACATAAATTAGAAGAGCAAATCGAGACCTTCCGTACTCAAAAAGAAGTGATGAAAGCACAATATTCCGCTGCTAAAGCGGAAGTGCAAGTTGGGGAGACCATCTCTGGAATTACCCAGCATGCCCAGGATATCAGCGGTTCATTGCAACGGGCCCAAGACAAAATCGCTTCGATGCAAGCCCGAGCCTCGGCAATTGATGAACTGTCATCCAATCCAGACTTTAATGCGTTGCCCACGTCCTCGCATACCGACACTATCCGGCAACAACTGGATCAAGCCAAAGCGAGCGATCAGGTACAAAGCGAGTTGGCTAAGCTCAAGGCCGAGATGCAATTGCCGCCATCTAATCCTCAAACGCCCTCTTAAGAGGGCGTTTTCTTCATTTGACGCACACGCTTGCGGGACTTATAATACTATCAATCAATAAGCATTAACCTTCGGGGCGTGGTGAGGAACTTCAGAGTTCCAATTCCCGACCGGCGGTGATCTCTTAGCAGAGAAGCCCGCGAGCCCGCATAGGGCAGGAGTCCGGTGAGAATCCGGCGCCGACAGTACAGTCTGGATGAGAGAAGGTATGGTACAGGCCGCATCTTAAGCCTATTCTTCTCTCGTTATCCCCGGAAAGGGGATTTTTTCATGTCAGAACACATGAGGCGCGCACTCCAATTAGCCAAACGGGGGCGCTACACGACGTCGCCCAATCCTATGGTAGGAGCTGTGGTTTTAGATTCTCAAGGAGAGATTGTCGGTCAAGGATA
>PXYW01000041.1:20276-32259 GCA_003023695.1 Sulfobacillus benefaciens
GCGGCCCGCATGCCGAAGTGTATGCATTACGGCAGGCGGGAGAGCGGGCACGGGGGGGATCGCTATACGTCACCCTGGAGCCATGCAATCACCAAGGACGGACTCCTCCTTGCACTGAGGCCATTATCGCTGCCGGCATCCACAGTGTGCATATTGCGACTTTAGATCCCAATCCCCATGTAGCAGGAGGCGGCGCCCAACGATTGCGACAACAAGGCATTAGCGTCGAAGTCGGCGACCTAGAATCCGAAGCGATCGCCCTCAATCGGCCATTTATGACTTGGAGCACCCTCGGTCGTCCTATGGTCACGTTAAAAGCAGCGACCAGCCTCGATGGGAAAATTAACGGATGGGTTCCCGCGACCCGCTATTTATCCAGCGCAGAAACCTTAAAAACGGTCCATGATCTAAGACGGTCCCACGACGCCATTTTAGTCGGTATAGGTACGGTGATGGCTGATGATCCTGCTCTAACCTACCGGGGGAAGGGCCAAGGACGAGACCCAATCCGCGTCATTGTCGATAGTCACGGTCGCACGCCTCCCACATGCCGGGCGTTGCAGACGGCATCTCAAGCCCCAACCTTAATTTATTCTACTGAGGATGCCTCTCTCGAATGGGAACGACAGATTTTTGCCAGCGGAGGTGAAGTGGTGCGCGTGGCGCACGCGGACAGCGGTCGAGTGCACTTGCCTTCGGTATTGCAAGATTTGGCAGAACGCCGCATCCTCTCCCTTCTCGTGGAAGGCGGCGCCACCATCCATGGGGAATTTTTAAAGCAAGGCTTAGCAGATCAATGGATTAACTTTTTTAGTCCAATACTCATTGGAGACCGTGGCCTGGCATCCGTGTCCGGCAGTCCTGTCCCTAGTACCACCTGCGAATTGGTGGAGGTCAGAACTTTAGGTGCCGATCTAATGGTCCGCGCACTCATTACCCGGTAAAACGAAAGGGGACGCACTGATCCTATGTTTACAGGCTTGGTGGAAACGATTGGCACTATCACTGAAGCTCGGCTGGAGCCTGATGGGATATCGCAGCGGCTGACGATACAAGCCACAGATTTTCACGATCTCACACTCGGCGAATCGATCGCGGTCAATGGGGTCTGTTTGACGGTGGTAGATTTTTCACCGCCCGCCTTTTCCGTACAGGTTAGCCCGACCACCCTCGCTCTCACCTCCCTGGGCAGCCTGAACAGCGGCGATCCCGTTAATTTGGAACGGTCGGTCACCCCAAGTACGCGACTTGGTGGCCACTGGGTATTGGGCCACGTCGATGCCACAGGACAAATTTCCCAAGTATCAATACAGGGTGAGGCCCATCATGTCACCATTGCATATAATTCCAAGTTCAGCGACTTAATTTTACCTTTAGGGTCAGTCACCCTGGACGGGGTCAGTCTTACCGTGGTGTCCTGCCGCGATGGAGAATTTCAGGTGACATTAATCCCTCACACTCAGCGCACTACTACCTTGGGTCGCTGGATATCCGGGCAGCAGGTCAATATTGAATTCGACGTTCTAGGAAAATACATTAAACACTTGCTCAGCAAACAAGGAGGATGAAAATGGCCACCGAAAAATTGGATGATTTAGCCACCACACCCATTCGTCCATTTGACACGATCGAGGATGCGCTATCGGCATTAAAAACAGGTGAAATCATTATCGTGGTCGATGATGAAGATCGGGAAAATGAGGGTGATCTCATCATTGCTGCAGAAAAAATCACTCCGGAAGCGATAAACTTTATGGCCCAATGGGGTCGCGGCTTAATTTGTGTGCCCATGACGGGAGAGCGGTTAGATGCGCTACACTTGCCGCCGATGGTGGAAGTGGCTCAAGATTCCATGCATACGGCATTTTCGGTTTCTGTGGATGCTCGTCACCAGGTTACCACCGGAATTTCAGCCCATGATCGTGCGATGACGGTCAAAGCCCTCATTAATCCTGATACCCGACCCGAGGACCTCACCAGACCCGGCCATATTTTTCCGCTGCGGGCTAAAGAAGGCGGCGTTCTACGCCGTCCTGGCCACACTGAAGCCGGCGTCGATCTCACCCGCTTGGCTGGATTTTCCCCGGCTGCTGTGATTTGCGAAATCTTAAAACCGGATGGCACGATGGCGCGCTTGCCCGAACTTATCGAATTTAAACATCGGTTTAACCTTAAAATGATTACCATTGCTGATCTTATTGCCTATCGGCGTCGCCAGGAAACGGTCTTTACTCGAGATGGATCAGCGCAACTGCCCACCCGTTATGGTACCTTTGAGGCCGTGTCCTTTACGGAAAAATTGACTGGGGTCACGCACCTGGCGTTGGTCATGGGCGATGTCAGCGATGGGCGACCGGTACTGGTGCGAGTTCATTCGGAGTGTTTGACAGGAGATGTCTTTGGTTCCAAACGCTGCGATTGCGGGGAACAACTAGACATGGCACTAAAAAAAATTGCCGCCGAACATCGTGGGGTACTGCTCTACATGCGCCAAGAAGGACGGGGCATCGGACTGGCCAACAAAATCAAGGCTTATGCCCTGCAGGAAGCAGGATACGACACCGTATCGGCTAATCGGGCGTTGGGATTCCCACCGGATTCCCGGGACTACGGGGTGGGCGCACAAATATTGTCGAGCCTGGGGATTTCCCAGATACGGCTTTTGACCAATAACCCTAAAAAGTATTCGGCCCTCGAGGGATACGGCTTGGAAATCGTGGAACGAGTGCCGATTACAACTATTCCGCAACCGGAAAATGCCTTCTATCTCGAAACCAAAAAGCAACAAATGGGACACTGGTTTGACTAAAGATTGACATTGGTACACCATGAGATGGCGTCGCAAAAATTTTTTAGTTGGATAAAAGGGGATAAAATCATGGCCGAATACTTAGGCTTCCTTCGCACTCATACAGGACAACGATGGGCTATTGTGGCTAGCCGTTTTAATCAACGCATCACCGATCGCCTTGTCGACGGGGCAGTTGATACATTAATTCGCCACGGGGCTCCTAAAGAATCCATCGATATCTATTGGGTTCCTGGAGCCTTTGAAATTCCCAGTATTGCTGCCCAATTAATCAAAAAATCCTACGCGGCAATTATCACCTTGGGTGCCGTTATACGAGGCGAAACCCCCCACTTTGAATTCGTTGCTTCTAACGCTGCAGCTGGTATTGCCCGATTAGCCCAGGAAAGTACCATCCCCGTCATTTTTGGTGTGCTTACCACCGATACCATGGCACAAGCGGAAGACCGTGCAGACGGAAAAGCAGGCAACAAAGGCTCCGACGCCGCCTTAGCAGCATTAGAAATGGCTGACCTGTTGCGGCAAAGTAGCCATTAACGAGAAACGGGGGCATATTGTCCATTGGCCAATCGCACGCTCACTTCCCCGGCGGCAACCGGGGTCAATTGAGCATCTGGAGTCTCTACTAGTAAATGGCCGGCTTCATCGACGCCAACGGCGATTCCTTGCAGCACCACCGCATCCCCTTGCCAGATCTGTATGGACTTCCCGGATAACACATCGAAGTGACGCCATGCGTCAAGGATCTTGTCCGATCCGTTATCCGCCCAGATCTTAATCCAATGGTCTAGTCGTTTCATCAGTTGATCCAGCAACAAAACACGGTCTATCGGACAGTGGCCTACGCTGGACTCATCTATGGTAGTCGCCGTCGGCACTCTGTCAGTCAAACTGCCGTGGACATTAATACCGAGTCCAATGATGGCGTAGGGTCGCGGAATCGTTCCCGCTTCAACCAGAATCCCAGCATATTTTCTCCCCCCGATGACGCCATCATTGGGCCATTTAATCCCGGGATCCATGCCGGTTAGGGCTGCAATAGTTTCAGATAAGGCCACTGCGACGGCAAATCCCAACAACGGATCCAAATCGCGATCAGGAACCACCAGTTGAGAAAAATAGACACCAGTTCCCTTAGGCGACATCCACTGCCGTCCGAGGCGTCCACGTCCCCCTGTTTGTTCTTCGGAGACAATCACGCTGCCATGTCTGGCCTGACCGGAACCCCACAGACGGCGCATCTCAAGATTAGTCGAATCCACTGCGGCAATTGCCAACAGGTTTGGTCTCCCATGCGACAAAGCATCCAGCAAATCGTCATCTAACGGAGGACCATCAGACACCCACCGTATCACAGATTGGCTTTCTACCTCGGCCAAGCATTCCGTAATCGATTTGCCCCCAGGGACGACTAATCCAGGCACTATGTCCTTTAGAGGCTCCAGCACGAAGCGACGACGGGTCATCCGAGGATGCGGCAAAGTCAGATCCCGGGTCGCATAATGATGATCATCGTATAATAAAATGTCGAGATCTAAAGTGCGCGGCCCAAAACGAACCTCGCGTACCCTCCCCGCCGACAGCTCCACTGACTGACAAAACTTTAATAGTTCAAAGGGCGCCCACTCAGTCTGTAACATGACGACCTGGTTCAAATACTCTCCCTGATCAGGCCCTTCCACTGGTGCTGTTTGGTAAATCGGTGACACGCCAAGAATGATGTTGTCCTGTGCCAAAAACCGTAGGGCATCCCTAAGATACCTCTCCCGCTGTCCTAAATTAGATCCCAAGGCAATAAACGTTTTAGCCATGGCGCTCGATCTCCACTTGAGCCGGTCCCGATGGCATCTTCAGTGGCGGAGCCATCTTTTTTACTGTCACTCCCACCTTGGTTACCGAAAACCGACTAAGAATTTGTGACGCGATGTCGTTTGCCAGACTTTCCAAAAGGTTATGCACAGGTCCGGACATAACGGCAGCCACAACATCCGCGACGTCTGCATAACTTAGAGTATCCTCTAGCCGATCTGATTTACCAGCCCGATCCAAAGAAGTCCATAAGGTGACATCCACCCGAAACTCCTGTGCAATGCGTCGTTCATGAGGCAATGCTCCGTGGCACGCTTGAAATGTTAAATCTTTAAGTTTAATGCAATCATTCATGGCGCCACCACCGATCTGCCGCTAACAAGGCTTGTCGTATTCCTGAAACTTCATGAACCCGCACGACATCCATCCCTTGACCCACCGCAATGCTAGACACTGCTGCCGTCGCCCAGTCACGGTTTTGCGGCAAAGCCCCGGTGACTGCTCCTAAAAATCGTTTGCGGCTGGGCCCAACTAAGACGCCGGCAGCAATCCCGGAAAACATGGACAATCTCTTCAGTACAGTCCAGTTATCTTCTACGCCATAAGCAAAACCAACCCCAGGGTCTATCAATATCCGATCCCCAGTCAAACCCAGAGCGGCAGCCTGTGCTACTTGCTTTTTCAGTGATTGAACCATTTCATCCACATCCACTTGCCCAGGAGAAAAAGGCGTCGCACGATTAAACATAAGGACATAGCCCGCTGATGAATTAGCCACCACCGAAATCATCTCTGGATCCGCGATTGCCCCCTGAATATCGTTGATGACATCAGCACCCTCAGCAATAGCCCACTTGGCAACAGTGGCTTTCTGCGTATCCACCGATAGCGGAATCTCTGGCCACCGCCGCTTCATTTCCCGCAAAACCGGATAAATGCGTTGCCATTCCTCATCTGCCGCAACGGGTACATGCCCTGGCCTGGTAGATTCACCTCCGATATCCACCATATCCGCTCCTCCAGAAATGAGGGTCTCGGCGTGCCTTAAAGCGGTATCTGGAAATCGATAGCGACCACCATCAGAAAAGGAATCCGGGGTAACATTAAGGATGCCCATGATGTAGGTGCGCTGGCCTAAGCACCAGTGCTGTCCATTGAAGTGAAATATTCTTTCCGTCACCCATCGCCCCTACCTATGCTTGTCTACTAATGCTTCATTCTAGAAACCTCTTCAACCAGCGTCAAGCAGACGGCATGCAATATCGTAATGGAACCAGCACCGGTGGTGAAACTCAAAGCATCCCGTTTCGCGGTGATGAGCGGGCTGGGTTCCCAAGGGTACCGTAGACTGGTCATACTTTGTGCGTTTGGTGAGATTTCCTCCAGAAATCGGACACGCCATCCGGTTCGCCCGAACGGCGTGTGCATTTCTTCATAGCTGTGAATTAAATGGACTCTAGTGCTACACCTTCAGTTTTTGGTCCCCAAATCCCTCCAACCACAAGTAAATAGATGAACATGAGCCCAAGCATCCACGCGACCGGGGTAAAGCCCAGGGCTTTAGTCATAGCCGGCAAGAACAAACTCCAAAGGCCCAAACCTAATCTCATAATGGCCCAAAGAAAGCCTTGCGCTGTATTACGAATTTCCGTTGGGAACAATTCTACCGACCAGATTCGGAGCAGCGGCCACAATCCAATGCCTTGCCCAACCCCAAACAACAATACATTTAATATAGCGACCGTCGGATTGGAGATGGGGAAGAAGACCAACAACAAGAATGCCGCTGAACACAGAATGGCACTGATGGCAAAAAGCAACCGACGGTTGACCCTATCATTTAGTGGGAGAAAAACTACAATCAGTGCTACGATTGCTGATGCGAACCATAGAATTTCCAAAAAATCGGAGGACGCGGCCGAATGTGCGCCTAACGTATGAAAAATATAGGGGAGAAAGAATCCATAGGTCCCGGCAGGAATGCCCCAGAGAAGATATAACGGAGTAATGAATAGTAGCCGTTTGCCGAATCGCTTGCTAAACAGTTCTCCGAAACCACCGCCCTGTTTCACAGACTTGGGCGAGGATATTCCAGACATCTGTGTAGAAGGTTCATTTTGGGTAAGTTTCGCAACTGCCTCATCGAGCTTCTCAGGGTGCCCTTGGTTATACAACCAACGCGGCGATTCCAATAACGAACGCCGCAAAAACCACGCGATGATTGCAACCACGAACAAACTTCCAAACACTAAACGCACTCCCGTAATCCCTAATGGCGCAAATGCTAGCGATAACAATAAAATGACAATGGGTCCGATATACCAAAAAATGTTGGTTAACCCCATCAATTTTCCCCTAGCCTTGCGGGGAGCAAATTCAGCAATAAGAGACCATGACGTAGGAACATCAGCACCCACCGCCAGACCTACCACCATATAACCCACTATTATCATTGTCGCATTTACTGCCACAATAACGATCAACACTCCTAGGGCGTAAATGAGAAGGTCGACGCTATAGATAAATTTCCGACCGAACCGATCTCCCAATCGTCCGGCTATAAATGCCCCGACAGCCGTGGAAATTCCATTTGCGCTGAAAGCCGCGATAAGGCCGATCAGGGACGGACTTAAATGGAACAACGCAACCCACATTGCTAACGACGCGCCTCCAGCGACAATAGATCCGGCGTCGAGGTAATCGCCCAACGCCGCAATCAGTGTCCATCGCCAATGAATTCCTCTAAGTTGCGCATCATCAAGTGCGAAAAATTGGGTTCCAATCTCAGAACCCGATGATTGTTTCATGATCCGCCCGCCTTTCTATGATTAGTCATCGGTACATAAACGCACTTATATCTCATCGAACTCTTGTGCTAATACAATTCGTTGTTCTCATATGTGAAGTTTATTTCACATACTACCATCTTGTATTCTACGATTGAGTGTATAATTCCTTCTTGTGTAACTTCGCTGATAATTAATTTTTTTGGGATTGCACACCGGTGCAGCCGATGCCGGTTTTTGAAACGATGTAGCCCCAGGCCCAATTATCCCCCTTTAAGCCATAGCGCTTCTAACATGATCTCCTTGCTAGAACGACACTTCTCTGATTGATAATAGGCTCTACCAGGGATCTCCCGCATCATTGTGCGAGGCGCAAAATCTGCCCGTTGCCACGACAAAACGTAAACGTAATTCTTGGAAAACGCAAAATATGTTAATTGAACTAATTGCCTCTGTTCACTCAATTTTATGACTCGAAATGGAACACTTCGGGAAGAGTTTCCATAGCGTTTCCGCTCGGACAAGATACTAAGATATCGGCCATGTACTCTTGCCACCGTGCATTGCTCTCTGAGCGACCAATGATACGCATCGTCTCCTCGAGATCGTCCATTTCCATGTAAGCAAATAAGGTGAGACCGTCCCGAAATATGCTGTAGGTTTTCACCCCAGCGTCGCGAAATACTTGGAGCAACTCAGGGTATACTTCACGGTGGCGACGTTCGTACTCCTGTTCCGTTCCCGGCTTAATTGCCAATTTAAATGCATGACGCATGACTTTTCCTCCATTTCTGGATAGGCAACCGCTCAGAATATTGACTCCTCATACACCACCACAGCAATCGCCATCGGACCATGAACTCCAATGACTAATTGGCCCTCGATATCGGCTGTCATGCTTGGACCGGTGATCAGCTTCACCAATGGCGGCATACGTCCCGCTGCCTGGTTTTCTTGATAAAACCTTTTCAATCCTTCTCTGACAGACGGCTGTATCCGATTTTGATTGAGCAGAATAATATGGATGGGCATCAGCAAGCTAGGCAAAAGCCCTGTCGATGGCGATGCATAAAGTGCCACGGTGCCCGTATCTGCGGCAGCCCAAGCTGATCCGGTAATGCCCACCTGACTCTCAGCCAAAAGATCCTGCCACTGGCCTTGCACCGCTTGTTGCCTGCCGCCTTGGGGCCAGGAAATGCATTGGGTTCCTCTAATCCCCCCTAAAACCCCATGGAGATCCCACCCCAATAAGTCCGAGTTCAGCCAATAAACGACCTGCAAAGGTCCCGTCGGGAGATACCGATCAACCATCGTTTGGTATGCCGAAGCCAGCACTTCGGGCAATAAATCGGCACGGGACGCGTAAAACAGGTGTCCACCTAAGGCTTCGAATTGCTGTTGAAATTGGTCGCGCAGGGCATCCGTTTCGGTCATGATCACTGCCTCTTTCCCCGGGTCCTATCCCACCATTCGTGAAACGTCATCGAGGCTACCGGAGGCATATCTCGGGTCTTAAACCATCCCCCCGCTAGGCCCGGAGCGGATTGAATCCGGCCATGACGCACAAACCACCACTGTCCCCAGCGTGCCCAGCGCATAGAACGGCGATAACCATGAGGGGTGGCCCAAAATCGTGCCCACCAGCGATAGCTTCGCGTGACGCCGATGGCATTCATGTGCCGTTCCTGTTTCATTTGACGCAGTTGGACAATGTGTCCCGGTAGGTCAATGTTCATGGGACACGCCTCGCCACAGGCATGACACAATGTACAGAGCGCTGAGGGTAATTCCGGCAACACCTCAAAGTTGGTCAGCAGCGGTGTTTCCACAATCCCAATCGGCCCAGGATAGACAGAGCCGTACGCATGGCCCCCGACCTGACGAAATACGGGACACACGTTAAGACAGGCGCCACAACGAATACAGGACAACACGTCTTCAAATGGAGTATCCTTCAACTGTGTCCGTCCGTTATCTAAAAGCACCACATGCCATTCGTCGGGACCTTCCCACTGGTCAGGTCCCCGAGTCCCCGACACCAGGGTCGTATACGAAGAGAGTCGTTGGCCGACTCCGCTCAATGCGGGCTGTTGAATCACATCGATCAATCCTGACCAATCTGCCACAATTTTTTCTACCCCGACCACCGACACCAATAGGCGGGGTAGTGTGGTCACCATGTCGGCATTTCCTTCATTGGTAATCAATACCACGGTACCGGTTTCGGCCACCAGAAAATTTCCCCCGGTCACCCCCATATCAGCGGCGAGGAATTCCTCGCGCAATCGGCGCCGTGCATACTGCGTGAGCGCCACAATGTCCTCCGATGCGGGTGGCTCGGTGTGATAGACCAAGGCGTCTTGATCAAACAATGCGTGTATCTGTTCCCGATTCTTATGAAGCGCAGGGGCAAGAATATGGGACGGTTTCTCGTGCGCCAACTGTATGATATATTCTCCCAAATCGGTTTCGCGTACCGCGATTCCTGCATTCTCTAAAGCACGGTTCAATTCCAGTTCTTCGGTGACCATGGACTTGGTTTTTATCACACTTCTCACCTGATGATGTTGAGCCACCTCCAATATGGTCTGGATGGCGTCAGCCGCCGTGGTCGCGCGGTGTACTTTCCCTCCATGGGATTCTACTTGTTGAGTAAATGTGGCCAGATGTTCCTCAAGCTGCCGAATGCTTTGCCGCTTGACTTCGACGGCACGTTGACGCCAGTGATTAGCCTCGGGATAGGCGGCATAGGCCGTCACTTTGGCATTAGCCAAACGCTTGGTGACAACCCCAATGGTCTGTTGCATGGTCTGGTCATGAAGCGCTGCATCACGACGTACGGGCCAAGGTCTCGTATCAATGGGCAATTGTCCGTCCATGCTAGCCTTCCTCCTTGTGCTGGGCCATTTGCTGCACCGCTTCAACCGTAACCGGGCCGCGGTCCGCTAACGCAATTAATTCCGCAATGTAAACAACGGGAAAGGGATCCCGACGGCGAGACAATCGTCCGCTGAGGTGAGCCAGGCAGCCAAAATCGGCACTGGTCAAGCATTGCGCTCCCATTTCCCGTGATTTGCCCAGCGCCTGCAATTTTTGATCCGCAATCGCTGTAGAGACAGGCCATTCGGTCATACTATAGGTCCCGCCAAATCCACAGCATTGATCCGCCTCTTCCATCGGCACTATCGAGAACCCATGGCTTTGCAAAACCGTTTCTGGCACGGACGTGATGCCCAACATGCGGCGCATATGGCACCCATTATGGTAAGTCACTCCAATACCGGAAGTGGGCAACTCTGCCGTAGCCTCATGAGCCAACCACTCCGTAAATTCAATTACCCGTTTCCCCACGCGTTCGGCGCGTTCTTGCCATCTTTCAGCCTCGTCAACTGAATCTCCACGGTCCAGGGCATCATGATACAAGAGCGAAGGATATTCCCTAATGACCATCGCAGCGCAAGAGCCTGACAATGCAATGACCCTCGCTTGAGAATCTCGCCTTAATGCCGCGTCAAACACCGCGACCCAGTGCCGTGCCAAATCGGCAGCTTCCCGGTGATATCCCGCATTGTAGCTAAACTGGCCGCAACAGGTTTGAGCGGTGGGAAATTCTACCGTAGCACCCCGTCTTTCCATGACGTCGACGGCCGCCATAGCAGCTTGTGGTCGAAACAAATCGATAAGGCAGGTGGCAAAGAGTTGCAGAGTCTGGCTCCGGCCTTCCTCCTCAGACATCATGGACAACCTCCTGATTCCCATTGGCCCGCCGTAACAACGCACGATTCAATTCTACCCCAAAACCCGGGCGGTCCGGGAGGGTCAAGGTGCCGTGAATGGGAACAGGTTCTCCTTCTAATAGTGGAAAGAACATCGGGACCACCTGAGAGGCCTCGGGATGCATCATGAGAAACTCGGCAAAAGGACTGTTAGCGCGACTGATCACGAAATGGTAGCTGTACACACTGGAACCATGGGGAATAACCCAAGCGCCATGGGCATCCGCCAATGCGGAGATTTTCAAGAGTTCTGTCAGGCCCCCACACCACGTGACGTCCGGCTGAATAAAGTCCGTCGCCCCGGATTCCAACAGCCCGCGAAATCCCCAACGCGTGGCCTCATGTTCCCCCGTGCTCACCAACATCCGCCCGGCCACAGCGTGGCGCAAGGCTTGGTAAGCCCACACATCGTCGGGCGGAAAACATTCCTCAATCCATTTGGGACGATAGGGTGCCAGCGCATTGGCGAGCGCCATCGCATAGGGGACGTCAAGAGCCATCCAGCAATCATACGCCAGCCAAAAATCCTCGCCGACCCGTTCTCGCATGGTCTGAAACCGCTGCACATTGTCCTTGAGCCCCTGTTCTCCTGAAGCCGGGCCAAAGGGCAATGGCAGTTTGCCGCCAATGAACCCCATCTGTTGGGCCAAATCTGGGCGGGGTCCCGTTGCGTACATGGTTAATGCCTTGCGCACGGCTCCGCCGATCATGGCATAGACCGGTTCTTGGCGAATGCGCCCCAAGGCATCCCAGAGGGCCAAGTCCACAGCAGAGATGGCATTCAAAACCAGCCCTTTGCGCCC
>PXYW01000042.1 GCA_003023695.1 Sulfobacillus benefaciens
AAGACGCTCGGAAAAATTCACCAAAACCTGTTCTGGTCTCTCATCTACAATGTGATGATGATTCCCTTGGCTGCTTTTGGCATCATTTCGCCTGTCCTAGCCGGCGCAGCCATGGCGATGAGTTCCGTGTCTGTCGTCTCCAACTCCCTGTTATTAAAGACGGCGAAACTGCCGGCCACACCCCTGCCAACGGAAGGAGATGACATCCCATGGCTCAAGCCGTAGACGTTGTCTGTCACATGACTGTTGACATAGCTGATACAACGCCCCATGTAGACTATGAGGGTACCCGCTATTACTTTTGTTGTGGCGGCTGTGCGAAGAGCTTTCAAGAAAATCCGACCCATTATGTGAACCAGAACAAGGTCTAACCTAGCTAGAAAAACCTATGATAATCTTGTTCGGTTTTTCCCGGTCTCAGATGAGACTTGTCTTCCTCACAGGATGCGCTGGCTCGGGGGTGGCTTCCGCCCCATAAAGCGAGGCTGCCGGACCCTCGCTTACCGTCCAGGTGCCCGCTGGAAGAAGAGTCCGGGGCCTCTTGCTCCCCATCCTCGTGTTGCCACGGTTCGTCCCTAAAACCGGATGGTACCCGACCCTCTCAGGATACCCCGCCGCTCCTTATTTGTTAGTCTCAGTGGTGGCGACGGGGCTAATCTTCGCGTTATTCCAAAAATAGGGGGGTTCGTAAGGTTAACCTTGCATGACAATCAGATTCATCCGTGCCCGCGTACTCCAATCATTTTTGCGATACGCCGCTTCTCGCTCCGCCGTCGTCAGCAAGGCCCAAAGGGTCATGGCTCAAGCATTCTAGCCTATCATGCCCCGTTCTCCGCCTCCATCGCAATCCTTGCCGACGGCCATCGTAGATTCGTGAGTTGCGCCGCCAGTTTGCGTTCCTGTCCGGCCATACGTCGGAGATTCGGGTGCGGAGCGGCATGGGGGGTGGTCAACCGTTCGCGGGTTTTTTCACGCTATGCGTCCAGCGCTTCAGACCATTCTTGGATGGTTTGATGCCGAGTCCGCATAAGTTCTATGGGCATCATGGACCGCATCTTTGGCGTAACCTAGCGAAAAAACCGTTTCACTGGCACAGTGACGTGCCAAGGCCCAGACGTTCAGAAGTCGGTCGACTGATTGTTGAACAGCAAGCCGAAACAGGAACTCATACTTCCGCGTTAGCCGACGCAGGATCGTGTTCTGCCCTGGCGTGAAATGGAGCAAGGGCCCAAAAATCATAGTTTTCAAGCGGGTGTTGAGCCACACCTCCATCAAGAATCAAATCCCACCGCATCTCCACTCCCGGCGCTCCGTTGGGGATTTTAGCAAAGTTGTCGCGTCCTAAGGTCTTTTGTTCTTTTTCACAAAAAGGACAGATGTCTCCGACACACTACTCAGCAACCAATGTCACGGGCACTGGATGTTGAATGATGTCCAATACCGGCGAGGTTTTTTGTACGTGGGTGAGGAGTTCCGCCAACTGATCCGGGGTCGCATCGGATTCCAAATGGTAGCGCACGTGGAGTGCTTCATATCCCGGGCGTACCGCGTCGGACAGCCCCAAAAAAGCCTGGACGTCGAGCGTACCGGTAATGTTCACCGTTAAGGCCCGTAGCGTAATACCGCGGGCCGCGGCATTATAAGCGATTCCGACGCTGAGACAGGACGCCAGCGCTGCCAAAACCAACTCGACCGCGTTCGGCCCTTGGTCGGTCCCCAACAAGACAGCTGGTTCGTCCGACACCACGACAAATGGTCGGGAGCGTGTGGTATCTTCCCCTCCCGCACCTGAAAATGATTGGATGCGCGTTTCCGAATGTCCCCCCTGTTGCCAATGTGTTTCGGACCGAAATTCAAACTGGGCTAACGCCGGGTCGGAGGACACCGCCTCGACGGTGGCTTGCAGTTGATCCAGTGAAATCCCGTTTTTTTCCATCATAACGCCTCCTCTAAATATGAAGACCATCCCGGATGATCGTGAAAAAACCGATGCATGAGGGTCTCCGTTGCGTGGCCCACGCCGGATGAGGATCGTGCATGGCCCACAGGCTTGTTGGTGGGGTATTACCCTGTTACTCCCGCCATCATACTCTCCATTTTCCCTACGATCAATGGATTCCCCCGCACGGTGGGTGTAACGAAGATGGCCAACCGGGAAAAATCTCATCCGGCTTTAGCGTGGTTTCGGCACTCATTTGCTCTGTTTTCAACGTCCGATAACATGGATGGCCACAGGTTTTTTGACACCTGTTAGGTCGTTGTCCTGGGCCATCCAGATTTAGATCGTATTGGGCTTAGTGTGCTGCAGTGGCAACAACCTCTGGTGTGCCCCTTCGTCCGAAGGGGTTAGAGGTTCCCCGTAAGCCTCATGGAATAGGATACGACGATTTCGGACTTTATCTCCCGTTGTTGGGACAATGCCTTAGGGAGTGTGCATAGTTTTTGGTACTGACGATCCTGAATTATCCTACAGCATGTGGTATATTGAACACGCCATACTGACACAGAGGGGTAGGGGCACTATTATGAACACCGCGACACTCATTACCGTAGGGGTTGCTCTTCCGTTGCTGATTGCCGGGTGTGGCGCTCAGTCATCACCCCCGATGTCATCCACTCCCATTGCCGCTGTGCAAAGAAAGATGGTCTTGGCCAACGGCAAGTTTGCACCGACTTCGGCAAAAATTTCTTCGGGACAAAAATTAACCTTTGTCTTTGATGGCATGGGAAGCGATCACATTGAGATTTTCACAAATGGGCACAAGGTGGCACAATCTCCCTTGCTCAATCATGGCGGCGCGTGGACCTATGCCTTCAAGAACCCCGGGCTGTATACCGTCGAGCCCGAAGCCATGACGTATATCCACGCAAGTATTAGTGTCCAGTAGTGGTCGGCTCAACAGGCGTATCTCCGCCCATTGCTTCAGACCTAAACGACTACGCGGTTATCGGGGTAACCTTTCGGCAAGGCACCCTGACCCTTGCACGGGGCTCTCCGCGCCAGGGTCAGAGCACAGTCTGTAAGGTGAAGAAACAGTGGGCGCATTCCTCCTTCCCCGACGAAGCTGGGAGGGGGCCAAGCAAGCGAGGTTCATTAAGGGCGTTACAATGCTATTGGGGGTAAGTGCCTCCACAGCTTGTAGACGTCAGGACATACGTGCCCAGGGGGTGTTTTGGGGACATTGCATATTATCGTGAAGACTTAATCCGATCAGCTCCATTCTGCAAGCGCTGTTCGCAATGCCACAGCGCACCCTTGACACCTAACCTGTGATAGAGTAAGCCTGTGATTCAACACTACGGAGCAATTCACATGAATGAGAGGGAGAGGATGTAAAGGGATGGACAAGCCGTTTGTTGTTTATGAGGTGCCAGCCAATCCGGACATTGCCGTTGATCAACTGACTTCGGTTATCACGTCACGGAAACTGGTACAGTATCTTGTGGTCAACCACCGCCGGGACATGACGGACAACGGCGTAGTGGATCCTCCCTGGGCGTATACGGTGATTTTTGGCAACCCCGGGGCAGGAGCAAAGTTTATGGCGACTAGTCCTCGTGTGGTGTCCGACCTTCCTGTTCGCATAGGCATACACGGCGACGCTCATCGGAGTGTATTAGTGTACCATCGCATGGAACATTTACTGGGTCTTCACGATGAAAGACTGCTCGTGGCCGGGAAAGCCGTCGACCAATTAGTAGAAGATTTGTGCCAAACCGTGGGGGGACAGGTCCTGGAAGACGAACTGCAGTAGAACGCAAATTGCCGTTAGGCTTCATCCGGGCTAAACGACCGCTGCGGGATGTGACACGGGAGTCAAACGAACGACAGTGACGAAGGAACGCCCCATTGCATGAGGGCCGATTAACGTTTCTGCTAAAGATGGCAATAGTGTCAACCCGATACGCCATGCGGTGGTTTAGCCCGATCTTGGAATTATGCCGATCGCCTTGGGGAGACTGCCTACAATAGCGATGAAACGGTGCTGGATCTATGTCAATAAAATGGACACCCGAAATAGAGACATTAGGTTTGCTCATGCATGGTAAGCCGCTTCGACGTCCGCTGGCGTCCGATAATGTTCTTGTGCACTTCAACGTGTGCCGCGAATTCGTAGTCGCTTGATATTTCCGCGTCACGCGGGACCGCAGCCGATGGTCATGAATCAACCGCGCCACCGTAACCGTTCGCCCGAGGAGACCGTGAACACCGCCCGAATCCGTTAGACCCGCCGGGCCCAGACTTGCGTCTGAATACTGGGAGGGCGAAGGCGCCAGGCATCATACCCGCTTCGCGAAACGTCGAGGATCTGGCACATCTTCGTGAACGAGAAGGTGAAGCGGTGTTCCTGAATGAACTGAAAGATTAGTTCCGATCGTTGGCTTATCCTGATATCAGGATAAGCCAACTTATGCTGATCCGAGAATTCTCCTGAACCGACCACTGCACTTCCTATCTGGTAAGGGTTTCTCGTTTTTTGAGTCGGGATACTTCCCGCTGGTCAGGAATCTTGAATTAAGGGACTACTCCATTTTCCTGCTACTATAGGCAACTTCCCGGATTTTGTCGGCATAATTCCGGGATCGGCATAAGTTGGTGAAGATGTGCATCGCTTTTTAGGATTGCATTTTTCTCTTCGAGATCCCGCAGGGCTTGCTCTGCCGCCTTCAGATGCCCACTACCCGCCAAGGGTTCCACCAGGTCGGCTTTATACGCGGCGACCCAAGCATACAAGGTCTTACTGGGAATGCCCAGTTCGCGGGCCACTTGGGCGTCACTTTTTTGTTGAGTCAAGACTAACGGCCTGTGCTTTAAATTCCCGATCATACTGATTGGCCATCGTATTCACCTCAATTGAAAATTATTGTCTCATCGTAAATTGTGGACACTTCGAATTGAGGCACGCTTATTAACCACAGGCTTCATATCGTTCAAAAAGCGTCCAGTCTATTAGCGGCGACAACCACGGCCTGGATGTTAGTCGGATTACGCAGAGAAGCCGCCAACGCATCAGCTCTCTTCTGTGACTCCGTTTGTGGAGCCACCGGCAAAAACTCCACAGGGGATCTGACCGACCGCCACAAATTGCGCAAGAAACAGACTGCCCTCTCGAAATCCGAGAGGGCAGTCTGTTTTGCCAGAGGCTTCCCTGGCCTAAAGGGATCTCCCTTGGTTCAAGGCAGCAACGAATGAATGTCGAATTCGTAACATTGCGTATCGCCTACATGCAACGTCGCCAGTCGATTGTGCCCATTGTCTGAGTGGGCATTGTTCGTGATACATGCCAATGAAAAGCCTCGCTCCATCATAAAATGCAGGGTGGGCTGGTCGAGTTGCTTGATAAGATCGGCGGCAAACCGCCAACTAGCGTTCGCCGCAAATTTCATAGTCGCCGTAGATAAATCCGGCAAATCTTTTAACGGATTCGGGGAATGATCAGGGTCCGTATAGGCCATGGGCCACCAGGATTCAAAATTTCCGAGCGTTAGCGGATCATAAGGAAAGGTTTGGTGGTGGATCCACGACGCGCGGGTTTGGGCGTTGGCCGGTGCGCTTGTCTCTTTTATACTCCAGTCGGTTAGTTCTTGGACAACCGTTTTGCTCGCGCCCCGAGAGGTCGTGTCTGAATAGTTTTCGCTCAAATTGCCCATGGGATCGCCCATCATAAATCCGACCGATCCATCGATGCCAAACGTTACGGTATGCGTAACACTGGTAGTGAAGGCGCTTTGCGTCGTGTTGTTCACGGAATTAGGCGCCGTGACGGCTAAATCGATTCCGCGATTGTCCGCGGGCGAAAAGGGGCTCTGACACGTGCGGTAGGGGGTCATTGCGTGATCTACCGCGTACAAAAACAGGGCTTTATAATCGGCGGTGTTATGCACTATCCCCGAATTGACCGTATAATAGCCCCACAACACCACACAAATCGCATTGTCGGTTAAATCGCGGTAGCCGTGGATCTGGTAGTCGGCCAAAAAACTCAGCGATTGCGTATGATCTGTGAGTTCAGACGCCAACGGCAATCCTTTTAGGGGAATATCCAAGGTCTTTGCGTCGTGAAAGATGGTATCATGTTCCGGTATCTCTGCCATTAGAACCTCCTGATTTCGAAATCAATACGCGGTGCTCCGACCCACTGGCCTACTGGCCTTTAGCCCTCCCGACTCAAATCTCAAACGCAATCGGCGCGTGGTCTATCACAGCCCAGTCGGTGTGCGGTGGCACCTCACGCGGGAATACTGCCGTTGAACTGTCATGCCACACATAATCTAATGTCTTTTTCCCTTGAAAGCTGGGACCGTCTCCCCAACGCATGGGTTTCCACTGATTGTATCCCTGATAATCCGGTGAGAAGTTGGCAAAATCATAATTCATATCGCCAATCAATACCGAAACGTCTTGCGCTTGCAAGTCGTCAATGATCGTAGTGACTTCATCCAACGCCTGATTGGGGTTGGCAATCGCGTGGCATGCCCCAAAAGATTTGTCGTTCCATGTAATCTTCAAATAGGGACGTTTGAGCCCACGGCCACCACAGATATCGACCTGGAATCCTCTGCGGTCAATTTTCCCGATGACCAACATCGAGCAGGGACTGGCCCCGCCATTTTTATTGGCGAAGGCATGAAATTCCGCCCGGTACCCCTTGGCTTGAATAAAAGAGTCCTGATTGAGTGCGGTCGCCAGTTTCTCACCCGATTGCGTGATCTCGGCCAACACCAAAACATCCGGAGGGCTGGCTAATTTCAGCCATTGTTCCACCGTGGCCCATACAAATCCCGTACGATCCGCCGTAAACCAATTGTTCGTATCGATATTGCCCACCCGCTGACAATTCCAAAAGCCTATGCGCATGATCCCCTCCTTGCCGCTCCACAGCGGGACACATCTCCCTGTCCAGACTAACGGGGAACCGTTTACGGTCTTCTACACACCACACCGTGACGTACTGGTATGGTCTTAGAGGGGCCAAGGTAGAGCGACTCCATCCCCCTGCCCTCCTGTCGCGTATTTTACGGGATAAACGGTGGCTGAGTGCCCCACTTTATGTGTCATCTGTCTCAATTTGACACGGGCCTTTTAGTCGCCCGTCGTCAATTCCTCGTGCTCTCGACCGTCGCGACGTGGATTAGGATTGATTAGGCGGGGTCATTCTTGGCGTGCGTTGACACCGTTGGGGCAGGAACTCCCTCCGCTGTGCAGGATCAGCCTGAGACCGCCCACGCGTTAGGGACCAACACGTGATGAAAAGCGTCGGACTCCCGCAGTCGTCTTGGGAATCCCCCTAACGGTCTATTGGTGTCCCCTGTTGAGGGCTTCCGTGGCCTTCATGGCGGCCTTGTTCCCATCATCAGCGGGGCACAGAATATGCGAGAAGATCTCTATCTTGTGCTCTTTCCGGTAACCGTTTCGCAAAGTGCGGGGGCAGACTTTAGACCGGAGATCTCTCGGAATGACCCACCCTTAGCGGTTCCACCAAGCCGTCATCCGAGCAAGAGCCCGCTCGCGATAACGATAATAACTCGAACGACTCAAATGTAATTTCGCGGCAATCGCGGCGGAGGTGGAGTTTTGCTCCCAATAAGTGTAGCGCAAGAGCCTTTGTTCCATCGGCGTGAGAGGAGCGATAGGCGGCACGGCACTCAGATAGGTCCTAATCCGCTCGGCCACAGCGTGCGGCGTCTCGTCTAATCCCAATGCCCGCACCTCCTGTTCCAACATTTCCGCGTGACCAAAGGCTCTGAGCAATCGTTGGAGCTCATCCCCATGCAAGACACGGTGTTCGGGGTTGGGCAGTGTCCTACCCAGTCGGTCCAAAAACCACAAAAAAGCCAAAAATCCTTTCCCCCGCTTATCCGCCACTAACACCTCCACCCGATCCCCATGACGAGCAACGAAAGTCTGCGGTCTTAACCCCATAGACGACATGACTTGGCGAAACGCGGGGTCTTCTGAGGTCACCATAACACGGACAGAGCCCCCTAATATCACTAACGCATCCCACAACACCAGACCACGGACCTGTTCAATGGTTAACGCCGGGACATTTCCCCGACAACAAAAAAAGACCGTGACGCAGGTATCGGCTAACTCCTGCGGACCCTGTGCGGCCCGTTGCAAAGCCGGCGGCAACGCTGCCGCGAGCCGAGGAAGATACGTCTGCAACAGCGGCAGCGTCTTCTCCGACAACCACAATCCCGCCCAAAACCCGATGGGCTCATGGTGAGCATGACGCACCACGCGAATCCCTTCGGGATGGACCTCCATCAACGCATCGAGAAATGCGTGCTGTTGTGCGACACTAATTAACCGACTACGCGGCATCTTCGGCAACATCTGGTGCAGATACGGACGCTCATGGGGGAGCGGCTGGCTATTGTCCTCCCATGCGGTCACCGCCGAAAATGTCATCCACGGTTCGACCGGCAGATCATCTCGATACAACTCGAGCAAGATCGCGGCCGTGCGCAACCGCAAGGCCGTGTCATCGCCATTGCGTTCCCCGAGCACGGTCAGGGCTCGATGCCGCAATGCCTGGTACCGCTGGGGAAAACGCTGGCGTAAATCCTGCAACAAAATCTGGCGAATGGTGTCGTGCATCTTTAATCCGCGGGCATCGGGCGAAACAAACGACAACGACAGGAACCGATGATAGTCCAGGCTCCCCAGGTCGCGCCCGGTCATCGCCGCCAATGTCGCCTGGTTGGCCTCTTGCACCATAGCCAACGCCTCGAGGTGTGGCATCCAATCTTCTGAGACCACTTCCCGCAACACCTGCAACGTGACCATTTGAGACACCTCAACCAATGTCCCCGGATCTCGGGATACACTATCGGCGGCCAACGCAACGCTTAAGGGATGCCCATGCGTCGACTGAAACACGATGGCCCCCCAACGCTGGACATCAATGTCGCGCGCCGCCAGATACGCCAAGGTCTCCGGGTAGGTTAAGGGCGGCAACTGCCATTGAATCAGCCGGTTGCGCCACAACGTATCCGTCACCCATTCCATCAGGGGCGTGCGCGTCGCCATGACGACCAACAGACCCGCGTCACGGAGAGTGGGAAACCACTGGGTTCTCAGCCATTCGCCCGTCATGCCCAGAAATTCGGCATTATCGATCAGCAAAATGCCTTGATGCGTGGAGAACAGCGAAACGAGTTGGCGTAAATTGGCCAACCGGTCGGAGGGATCCGGGCGCACGCTCGCGGTGCCTCCGACTCCCTGCAGTAGTAACAAACCCAGGTAATCAATCCAGGCGGTTGGTGTATTCATATAGCGTCCATCGGTTCGCCATGCCGGGACACCGGCCGTCTGCGCACGCTGGGCTATGGCATCGAGCACAGTGGATTTGCCAATACCCGCCGGTCCACACACCATCAGGAGCTGCATGGCGTGGGTGTCTGCTCTCATCCATTCGTCAATCCATTGGAGTTCGCGAGAACGCCCCGTCACCAACAGTTCGGCATTCACGCGAGCAAACCTTCTCTCATCTCCATCCCACACCAGCGGCGAACCATTGCACCATGTCCTCATAATCCTCATTCTAAAAAATTTACGGCGTTCTGGTCAACAAATGGAAAGGATTCATTGGGCGGCAGCTCATGGGACAAGCACCTCAGCCGTACCACGGGCGGGGTAACCTCAAGGTGTGTTCCGGTTGCCGCCAAGGAAACCGCACCCAACGCCCCGGCGGTCACGGTGCGTCTTCTGGGACCATTACCTGGTCTGTTCTCCGTAATGCGGCCCATAGCCTTTGCGCCGTAGTATAGTGGAGTATGGGCATAGGAGGAGTCTGACTACAGACCACTGCAACATATTCGGAAGCAATGGCCCATTCCGTAAAATGCCAGCTGTGCCACACCTGGTGCGGACGATTGTCGGAGACAAAGGAGACCTGACGCCAGTCTCCCGTTAAGCCCGTGCCCATGGCTTTAAAGAAACTTTCCTTCCGGGTCCATACCCGCAAGAACCGCTCCGCGCGGCGTCTGGCGTCAGGCTCTGCTGCCACGTACTGATACTCGTTGGCGGTTAAGGCGTAATGCATGAGCTCGTCTGTCAGCGGCCGACATCTCTCAATATCCACGCCGATCGGACTCTCTGCAAAGGCCGTGAGAACGTACTGCCCGCTATGCGACACATTGAAAGATAACCCCGGCGCTTGGCGAATAAACGGCTTGCCCTGGCGATCCCGATCTACCAAGACATCTCGCCACCCTACACCCAATATCACGCTAGCCAAGCAGCGCACCGTCAGGTGGCCAACGAGCCGACGGATCCGCTCATCATAATCGAGGCACGCACCAATCCGACGCTGTTCATTTGATGACAAAAATGTCCATGCGGTAGGGTCCACAGACTGCAGCCACGCTGTCAAGTCCACGATCCACGCCGTGGGAGGGGACAACGATACTAACGAAGCCACAACCCTATCACCGTCAAGGGCACGAGGATCAGCAAAACTTTCGTGGCCACGCCGTTTTTTTGATACAAGAAACCCGAGGTCATGGCGATGCCCCCCACCACTAAAAATAGACTCACTATCCACACCGCGAGGCTCATCGACAGAACTTTGTCAGCCATCAAGGATCCCACCAGGAAAAACCAGGCCGCCACGTCTGTCGTAGGCATGCCGCGGAAATACGACCGCCCATGCTGCTGAACTAAGCCCCCTTCGTTGAAATCCGCCAGGCGCCAGAGTGCCCCCAGCGCAAAAATCAATCCGGACACAGCGACAATGACAGATTGCCCGGTCAAATACACCGCGATAACCGGCGGTACCACGCCAAATGCGACGGCGTCATTCAAACTATCGAGGTGCGCGCCGAAATGGCTTTCCTGGTGCAGCCGTCGAGCCACCAGACCGTCCACGCGGTCCGTCGCCAAGGCCACCGTTAACCCACTTAGCGCCAGACGCGGATCGTGCCGTAACAGAAAAAACAGGGCACAGAGACTCGCCACACTACCAATGGATGTGACCAGGCTGGCCCAGTTCGCCGCACGCCACACAGGACTCTTCATTGCCCTTAATGCCCCCCCATCGCTACGAGGTGCCACAACAAATAAAATCCGGGAGCTGCGACAATGACATTGTCGAACCGATCCAAAATACCGCCGTGCCCTGGCAACAGACTGCTGAAATCTTTGATGCCCCTGTGACGTTTAAGTAGCGAAAAGAAGAGATCTCCCAGGTCACCGGCGAACACGAGGTACAAACCGAGCAGCGCAATGGGGACAAAGGCCATACCGGTGAACAACCCTAATGGCCAATAGCCTAAAGCCACCCCAGCGCCTACTCCCAGCACACCGGCGAGATAGCCTTCCAGCGTTTTTCCCGGACTAATCGCAAACACGATATGGCGTCGACCGACAAGATGTCCCCCGAAATACGCGAACGCATCATTCATTTGCAGGAGCAACATTAGCGTGAGAACTCCCGCTACGGACAGTCGAGCGAAGAAACCCAGACCCACCCCGACGATCAGAGCCAGCACCATGGCAAACCCCGGGGTCACTACCCATCGGCGAGACAAAAACCACGACACCGCCACAATCCCTATGAAAGGCCATGCCACCTGAGCCGAGGGTTGCCAAGCTGCCAATGCCAATCCTACTCCCCCAGCCAAGGCGACCCATAATCCCGGTACACCCCAGACCTTCCCCACTTCCCGCAATCCTCCTAGCGCGAGCAGCACGGACAGCACAAGGATCCCCCCGGGACGTGTCCACAGAGCTAAGGACAGTCCCAACAGGATGACGAGCAACGTTAGACTGCGGGTGAGGGTCGGACGATGACCCACCACGCCTGCGACGATCCCAGCCACGAGGATCAACGCCAGGACAACCGCATCAAAACGCCACAGGATTGCCATGAGAATCTCCTTTCTGACGAGCCAGCAGTTGGCCCATTTTCAGGATCGATCCGGTGGCCAATGGCCTATGGTCTTGGATGACCTGCGGAGGAAACAACAAAATGACCGTCGATCCGAAATTAAATTGGCCGAGTTCATCGCCGGGCGACACTGAAATGGGAGGGTTGAGCTTTTGCGACCACATGCGTATCGGCCGCCGATTCGAGATCAACTGGGGAATGTGGGCCAGCGATATTCCTCCGACGACAAAGGCTCCCACCATGACGACGGCGTAGGTGCCCGCATCCGTTCTGATATACGTGATTACTCGTTCATTGCGCACGAATACCGTGGGGATTGCCTTCACACCCCACGGGTTGACAGGATACAATGTGCCGGGCACATGCGTCCACCCGACAATTTCACCCGCCATTGGCACATGGACGCGGTGGTAGTCGCGGGGGCTCAAATAGAGGGTCATGAACCAACCACCGTGAAACGGTGTGGCGATGGACGCGTTTGCTGCTAACAGCATGGGTACGGAGTAGGGCACTCCTTTGACTAACATGCATGTATTGCCGTCAATGGCACCCTGTGCCGACAATAGCCCATCACATGGACTCACAATACCCCCTTCGGTATGGTCTATTGGACGACTACCGACTTTTAAGCGCCGCCCAAAAAACTCCGCCAAGCTCTGGTACTCAGCAATCGGCTTTTCGGCCTCTGCCGGATCGACACCATAGCGTTTGATGTAAAGCGCGATGGCTGGACGACTCAAACGGCTGCGTGCCCAGCACCCGGCCGCACGTGTCACACTCCGTCGAGGAAACCACCAGACCAATGGCCCAAACCCCATGGGACACCTCCTCATTGTGAGATAGACAGCGGCGGTCGGGAGGACTGATGATGTTGGTAGCGACTCACTACCGTCACGGCTAGCACGCTCACGCCACTGAGTCCCATTAATGCCAGCAGCACCAAAGTTCCTACACCCGCCGCAGTGTGCGCTAGCAACGAACAGGCCAGCAACACAAGACTCGTAATCACGGTGGCATAGCTCACCACGTTGTTAAAAAGGCGTAGGAGACGCACTTCACCCTTTTGGTGAAAGGGTCGGGTCGCGTCCTGACGCGCTAACACCTCAAACACGCCATAGCAAACCCCAGCCATTATGCCTAGCGCCACTAATATTCCGTAAAGACGATCATTGACGCCCCACAACACCGCCGTGACAAGCAAAAACCCTAAAGCGACGGCGCCGTGCCACACGTGGTAGGTGCGCCTGCCAACGAGGCCACCGCAAGAATGTACGTCGCAAACCATGCGTCTCCCGGTGTCCAGTGGCGATCCCGTCGATTGCGGCACGTGCCCCTATCCGTCACTCCGGGTTTTGCCGGAGGCAGTTGCCATCCCGCCCACGCGGATCCTCCCAGGATTCCCGTTAACACCATCGCTTGCCACCAGCCTTGTCCGCCCCAAGCAAACCAGATGGGGGCCACAATCAAGCCCACCAATTGCATCACTGCGACTCGCTCCGCGTGGTGGTGATCGTCACGCATCAGCCATCCCGCCGCGAGCGACCGGTCCACTACGTCCAAAATCGCATAAACCAAAGCCCGGCTCGCCGTATAGAGCGCGATAAATAGCCAGGGGGAGGCGACGCGAAACCCGAGGATCAAGCACATCCATAATAGCCCCAATCCGCCAACCACTGCCTTGTTGGTCGTACGACCTGGGAAACGCCCGTGGGAAACCTGACGCACCGCCCCAATGGCCGCAAGCGCCCCCACAAACAGACAAACCCCTACCCACACCGTTTCATGCGGGATCCGGGCAAAATGAAACTGGGGAATGATACTTTGCAGCCCGGTGGACAAAAAGGATAACACGAAGTACAATCCGTACGTCATATTCTGTCTCATTGCGGGTGCCACCTTAACTGTAGGGGGCGTGGGATAAAATTAAACCCGACTGGCACCGGCACGTGGGCCAAACGCAATTGCTGCACCCGCGTCAGCACGGCAGCGCCCTCCATAAGATTTAAGGCGATTTGCCCCACCGTGCGAGCATCAAGATCCTCTAAAAATGTTCCGTGAGTCCACATATTGAATGCGCCTAAAGCTGGTCCACACCACAACTGATAGTCGAGCCGACGATCTGGCCGACCTTCCATCGCCCACCTGCTCGCCTGACCCAAATACCAGCGAAAGACCAGCGCCATTTGCACTTTTGGATCCGCTTCGGCTCGCCCTAGCTGGTCTGGATCCCGCGCTGAAAAATACTGTCGCGTCTCTTCCCAGACCGCTTCTAAAGGGCTGCCAAATATTTCGGTTTCCAGCTTGTGACGCAATGCCGGCGGTAGAGCGGACAGTCCGTCATACGCGGTATAGGTCTCGTACAGGAGTTCTGCCCGCTGTGCAAACCAAGTGCCACGCTTGACTACCTGCACTCGCACACCCAATTCAAACATATCGGCGGACGGCGCCATCGCCACATCGGCGACTTGAACTTCCTTCAAGAGCCGTTTAGCCTCCTCCGAAACTTGTGCTTCTTGGGCTGTTTGATTGATGGATCCAGTCATAACGTAAGCGGCACCCAGGCTGAACGACGCGGCGACAGCGCTCGGGGTGCCGAGTCCGCCAGCGGCTCCTAGACGGATGATGGTTTGCTGATCATAGTGGCGCAGCATTTCATTGCGCAGAGAACTCACGGCGGGAAATATCACACTGAGTGGCCGATTGTCGGTATGCCCGCCGGAATCAGCCTCCACCGTAATATCCTCGGCTAAGGGAATGCGTCGGGCCAATGACGCCTCATTAGAGGTCAGCAGGCCTCGTTTGACGAGGGCGTCCAGAATTGCTGCGGGAGCCGGAGACATCACCTGTTTGGCTAATTCCGGCCGCGAAATTTTCGGGAACAGGTAGTGGCGACGCTGGATTCTTCCACGGGCATCGTGGGTTAAACCATGGCACGCCAGACGCACAAGATTTTCATTAATCGACATAAAAGCGGACGCTGACACGCGCGTGACCTGGCGATGGATGTACAAGTCGGTAACCTCTGCCTCTGCGCGCGGATTATGCGGGTTGTGAATCAGATTGGAGCCCCAGGCGTACCCGAAGGGCTCGAGCGTCTGGCGGATTTCGCCAATGGCTTGATCAATCCGCGCGATACTTAAGCCGCCCGCCCCCAAAAATCCCATCATACCCAGGTGCCCTGTGGCGACCACCAATTGGGGTCCCGCGATACCGCCAGCCATCTCTCCGGTCACATAAGAAAACCGCAAGCCATGTGTGTCCCGGAATGACGGATCGCCGAGCCACTCGGGATAAATGGGGGGAAGACTGGCAACCACGGTGAAATCCGCGGGGACCGCGACGGGTTCGTAACAAATGCCATAACGCATCGCGGCATCACGCACCACATAGACGGGGTTGCGGATCCGTGCACATTCCCGCAATAAGTCCTCTGGGTCAAGATACACTGGAGAGGGTTCGCCTTGCGAGGTTCTCATTCGCTTATCTCCTCGGTCCACTGAATGTGACAGCCATCCGCGCCGTATAGCGCCTGGGCTGCTTCACTCAGCCACAACCTGCGTGGATTTACGGGCCATTTGACAACGGAGTCCTGGTTGATCGCGAGCAACTGTCGGGTGTCTGGCCCCGGGTTAGCCATCGTGTCCAACAGCACCGCCATTACAGCCTCTGGTTCCGCCACGGCGTGTCGCTCCATCCATTCATTTACGCCCTGCACTAACGAGAGATCCCCAGGATTGGGTGTTTCTTCGGCACACGGAATGCCCAGACCATTTATCGCCTCAATGACCGCCGTGATGCGTTCCTTGTATCCCATAGACTGCAAGGTCTCGGGCGAAAGAGGTGTCCCGAGATAGTAGTCCTGTCCCGCATACTGCCAAGGAAATTCCAAACGTGAGGGGGCGGCTTGCACCGGCAACCCCCCCTGCAGCCGCACCGGAACAATAGGCACCTGTGCATTCATGGCCAAATCAACCCATAGTCCACTCATGGTTTCGGTGTTGTGGCGTGCACTCAGCGATCGTGTTCCGGCCACATGCACCAACAACGAGAGGCCTCGGGCAAACAATCCCTCCATCTGTTGCACCGTCCGCCACACCGCTTGTTGGTCGGAACGGTCTACAAACTGCAAGCTGTCTGGCATAGACACGCCCGGATAGGATGCGGCACGGGCCATCCAGTGACCAATCCACGACTGTTGGTGCTCCGCTTTGGCTACTGCTGCCACGTCTACATGGGTCAAACTGCCCATCACCAAGGCAAACAACATGGATTCCACGCCAGTTTGATGGTTGGCCAGATATAATACTGGTCCGGAAGACACCTGAGACCACGCATCCGGATCGGAAATTACCACCCGTCGCACAAATTGTTCGACGAGGGCTATCCAAATATCCTCCATAAGCCAGTGGGCTTGCTGACTCCGTGCTCGTATATAGTCTCGCACTGGCTCAAGCGATAGCGACTCCTTCCCCGTGCCACTTTGTACGGTCACGAGTCCGGATTGGCGTTGTACCGCAAACGGCAGGAAGTTCAAAGGACACGTGGGCACGATGACGCGGAGACTTTCCAGGTCGACGCGAATGCGAGCCGGATGCTGTCCGGTGAGACGTGCAGCCCACTCTTTAACCGCAATCTGCTCAGGATCGGGTTCACTTTCGAGAGCGAGGCCATAGACGGCCTGAACGGTGCCCGGATACCAGTTGACTTCCTCGACATCATCGACCGCAAGCCTCGCCTGATTCCCCTCAGCGCGTGAGAGGAACGCCTGCGGGATCGCGCGTTTTTTTGTCAGAAAATCGTATCGATCCCGCGGTGCCAGTGTTCCCCACCGGCCAGTGGGGAAAAGCCGCACTTTCCATCTGAGGTGTGCCCATGGTTTACCCTCCACGATTAACGCGGCATCATAGACCTCGACTAAATCTTCGTTAATGGGCGGGTCCGCCAGTACGCGTCGGATCATCACCTGCACTAGACCCTGACGCGGGGGACGCATGGTAAAGCATCCGTACACAATTTCTACCGGGAACGCTGCCATTGGCTTGGCTTCCCACGTTGATTCCTGCGTCGGTGTCAAGTAAATAGCCCCTATCATTTGCGCCACTCCGTCCAAGAGTGATACCCCTAAGACGCCTGTGAGCTCTTCTTCGTGCGAAGGCGCCAATTCCCCGTCGACTCCATTGTCCCCTATCACCAGATGGCGGATGACCTGCAATGAGGGGCCGTGAATTAACAACTTGTCGGAATAGGGGTCGACAATGAGTCGCGGATTTTGGAGGGCAGGAAAGTCCTGCGAGACTGGCAAGCGCGTGGTATCCGGTGCCAGGCTAACCCGTCCCTCCGCTACAAGCTCAAATCGGGACAAGCGGTCATCCCCAGCATCGCGCCAACAAAAGAGCCGGGTCGCAATGGCTTGGTGTGCTCCTGCCACTGGGCTGGTTTCGATCTGTAGCCGCAGGGGGTGGTCGACTGACATCCATCGCGTCATGCGAAGGCCCTCTATTTGAATGGCGGCCCCAGCATGCTCTTCATTCACACTATGCCGCACCAGCAGATCCGCAACGTATGCCAGCGGCCAAGCCGGACGCGATAGTGTGGGCCGATGATCTGCAATCCACGCATGGTCCCTGGGATCCCACGACAATTCCCTCGTGGACTTGCCGTGCGTCAAATCCCGCGGCGCAGGCTTCGCCACGATCCCGATTTGGCTCATCTCATAAATCGCCACACCATCGGCCCAAATCCACGCATCAGCCACAACTTTTACGGCATGGGCCTCGTGATGAATCGCGGTAATTTCCACTTCTACTATCATCTCCCGATGGTGCGGTAAGATTTGTCCGCGGTATTTCCATTGCAGCGGCGTTTTGGCCAAAGCGGTGTCCGTTCCCCCGAATTGTCGGTGCACATACCATTGCAGCGTTTGATAGACGGCCTGCAGTCCCAAAGATCCCGGCTGCACTGGATCTGCGTAAAAATGGGCCCGGAAGAACCATTGACCCGCATCGATGTGTTTTTGCGCTCGCACCATACCTAATCCGGCACGGCCCAACGTTGGCCAAAATCCTGTCACCGCATCCAACATCTCCAGCGTCGGGGTATTCCCGTCATCGTCCCGCACTACCAACCGCTCATGCACTGTAGACGCTCGATTTAACGTGGTGGGGTCTCGGGCAATCCCGACCTGGCTTTTCAAGGCCGCCTGGGTAAAATGGCCAAAGACCGTGGACACCGTGGCCATGAGCTGTCCCGATTGGTGAATTTTGACGGCATATTCTTCAATGATCATCCCGCCCACCCGATCCACGCGTCGCAATTCTGCCCGGGTGCGGACGACTCCCCCCTGTTTGGACAGGGTTCCCGCCATTTTCAGCGACCCGTCTAAATTACGAATCGACAAGTCGTCGGGGCTATCCAGCGGAATACCCACCAGCGACGCCAGCCATCCGCAAGGCTGCAGAAAAATCTCACTGAAGACCGCAATATCCACGTCCGATCCGGGGGTTTGGCAATACCAATCCTGGGAATCGAGAGCAAACTCTGTTTGCACCCAGCTTCCCACCAGTCCCTCTTCCACATGGCTTGCGAGGATGTGCGAGATAAACGTAAAAGGGGGTCCCGGCAGACGTGGGGCGCGGCGCATCTCGTCAAACTCCGCGTACCGTTCACCAAACACGTGCGAGAGGCGACCGATAGCGGCTTGCAACACGGGGTTATCCCGTCCCAATTCGGCAGGAACACTGGTAATGGGCCAATCCGGCACCAGTTGAAGGGATAAGGCTTCACAATAAAACGCCTTGAGTCCGTCCACCGTCACCAACACATCTGCAACAACGGTGGGAACTGGCGCAGCTATGAGTGCACGCACAAACACCTCATAGATCAACTGTTGAGAGGATGGGGTGACTTGCCCACGGCAGACCATGTGATACCGTCGCTCCACCTCGGGTTGAAACCGCCACCCATCTTTGTCCAAGCTAAATCCTGTGCCCAAAAGGTAAACCGCCAGCGCCTGCACCGTTCCTTCAAACATTAATGTGCCAGGCATCGCTGGATCGTTGTGAAAATGCCCATCAAAAAACCACTCGTCCCCGCGAATCCGGGTTTTCGCGCACAGATATCCTCTATGCCAAGGGCCCCCCCGCCCATCGAGCGTCACAATCTCATCCAGCATTAGCAGCGCACCTGTGGGAATCCGTGGTGTGCGCACGTGCGTTTTGGCTCGATCAAACGACGCTCCGAAGCATTCCCATGGGTGCCCCTGGGCTAGTGCAAGGAGTTGATCATGGCTTAAAGAGACGGTGCCGATCTCCACCGCTGGCGCATCCAGTGGTCCTGGCTCAGGCACCATGGCCTGGGCGTCAAACAAGACTCCGGACGCCTGGGCTAATTCTTCCTCGCTAAAAAACCCCGCTTGACCATTGCGTACGGAGATCCGCCGATCCCCGCCGACATATCCGTCATTGTGAAAGAAAAACAAATGCACAGCGCCATAGGCTACATAACGATCCACTTCAATGTCAAACCGTAAAAGATCGCCAGGGCGCGCCAGCGGTCCATGAAACATCAGGTCGCAGCCTAACAGGCGGTATCGACGCTGGCCTCGCGTGACAAAATCAATGCCGAGCCACGAGATGAGGAACAAATCCGCTTGTCCTGACTCCACCATCGCGCCGACGGTCATGTATCCGTCGTGGACATACCATTCTTGGTCAGTGACCGCCGTTTCGGTCACAACCCGTCCCCGACCCAAACTGCCTGGCTCTCCGGTCAACTCCAGCACCCGGTCTACCAAAAGCAAGGGGGGAGTGGGCATCCGTGCGCGAATGGTGTAGTCGTCCACTGCGCTAAAATCCCTCCCAAAGATCGTGGAAAGGCGGCCCCGCGCATGCACGAGCAATTGGGACCGATCCCAGGTCCTCTCTGCTGGTGGTGTCGTGGGTGTATTTGGTCAATAGGAAATCCCCAAAATGGCCAAAAAAATTCCCCAGGCGCCTGGG
>PXYW01000043.1 GCA_003023695.1 Sulfobacillus benefaciens
GCATTCGCGACTGGGCGACCCTGTTTCTCCGCTATGGGCAAGGGGTGCCGTTGGTCGGAGACGGGGAACGGGTGACGTTGCAAAACTCCTGCCACTTAGTCCACGTGGAAAAAGCCGGGGACGACGCGGTGACGGTGCTGCAGCGGGTGGCGCAGGATACCTTTGTGCCGTTGGCCAGTCAAAATCGGTGCTGCGGGTCGGCCGGCACTTATAATGTCGTCCATACCGATTGGGCGCTAAAAATTCTCGATCAAAAGATGGCGGAGGTGGAAGAAGAGGCCCCGGATCGGATTCTGGTGAACAATCCGGGCTGTCAGTTGCAAATGCAATGGGGCACAACGCGGCGGGAGAAAACGGAGCGGATCGCGGTCGAGCACTTGGCCAGTTACGTCTATCGTGCCGCCCGCAAGGGATTGCGGGAGTACGAGTAGAGAGAACAACTTACCTAACGAAAAACGCGGTTTATTGACACCAGGCCGCTTCGTGGGAGTGCATCCCGGCATAACCCCAATTTTCGTGGAAAGTAATACTAGCGATCCCGATGGCCTTAACGGACTCATGGTCCCAAATGGCATCCGTGAAGGCCGACTGAGTAGGCACTAGTCAGTCTAAAATGGATTGACCGAATATATCCCTTTGATTTATAATTCGCTCATGTGGTATGGGATCAACGATTGAGTCCACAAGCTTAGCAAACTGCCGTTAGATCGTAGTGGGGAATAATGCCCATTCACCGGGGTTACAATTTCTGTGGTTGAGACAACACCCACCGCGTCATGATTGTAAAGTCACCTGACCGATCAATCTTGTTTCGATCTCGGATTCCCTGGGAAGGAGAACTGTGTAATTTTATGTCTTTGGTGGAATGTGATATTATACCGTCCGAACATGTGGCCTATCTAACGCTAAACGATCCAACACACCGAAATATTATCTCCTCGGCATTGCTTGACGACTTTGAGGCTTGCCTCAATCAGCTTTCCACCAACCAGTCAGTCCGTGTCATTGTCGTCCGGGCGACGGGGCCGGTGTTTAGCGCGGGCCACGACCTGAACGAGATTCCTGACAAGAATCCCTACGAAGTGTTCGACCTGCTGTCGAGATTCGCCCAAACGATGCGTGTCATGCGCGCCATGCCGCAGATTGTCATTGCAGAAGTCTCGGGAATTGCTGCTGCAGCGGGATGCCAATTGGTGGCGGCAGCCGATCTGGCTATTGCGGGCGATACCGCCCTGTTTTCCACGCCAGGTGTAAAAATCGGGTTGTTTTGCGCGGTGCCTTCGGTCTATGTTGCGCGAAACGTGCCTCGCAAAAAGACCGCAGAACTGCTCTTTACGGGCGAATTTATCTCGGCGTCCGATGCTTTAGAGAGCGGGCTCATCAATCATGTGGTGCCCGCAGAAAAATTAGCGGAAACCACACGGTCCTTGGCTGGTAGAGTTGCCCGCCAGAGTTTGTCAGCAATAGAGGCTACTAAACGTAGTCTCTATGCATAAGGCCTCCCATACACCAGAAAAGCGTCGCGGTGTCAATTGCTGTACAAGAATGAAGAGATGCAGTGAGGCCTAGGGAATGAACCAGGAAATTGTTTGCGTACATCGCATTTTTGCTGTGACGATAAGGAAAAGTCTGTGGGGGTATAGGGGGTCGGCTAGTGCACATTATTGATGTCTTTGACCGTGGTCTGCGGTGCAATCCCGATGCCATCTGTTTTATCCAGGACCAACGCAGATATTCTTATCGAGAGATTGACGACCTCACCCGCAGAATTGCCCAGGGGCTTTTCGCATCCGGGCTGAGTCCTGGGGCCCATGGTGCAGTTCTCAGTACAAATCATCCCTTGGCGTTTGCATGCACGCTGGCGCTGTGGCGTGCCGAAATGGTGTGGATCACGCTCAATGCACGTGATACAGTGCAAGAAATCGTCACTATCTTAAACCAACTTGACTGCGACATTCTTTTTTACCACAGTACATTTTCACAATGGATGGCCACTTTTCGTACGCAGGCAACGCACGTGAAGATTTTCATCTGTATTGACCAACAGGACGAGGATTTTCCCGCGCTGACTCAATGGGCAGAGCACTATGCGCCTACGACATTCGACCCCTCACCTGACCCCGATACATTGGTCACCTTGCAAACCACCGGCGGCAGTACGGGACTCCCCAAGGGCGTGATGCATAGTAGTCGAAGCCTTCTCGCTATGGTGGACCAGCATCTGGCCTGCATGGATTATCAAGGGGAACCTCCCGTGTATCTTGCGGCAGCTCCACTGACCCATACCGCGGGATTTCTTGTGCCAGCCATTTTGGCTTTGGGGGGAACCACGGTAGTTCTATCACGCGTCAATCCCAGAGAAATGCTACAGGCGGTCGCTCAGTATCAGGTCACCACATTTTTTCTGCCGCCTACCGCAATCTATTCAATGCTCGCCGTGCCGCACCTCACAGATTATGATCTTTCTTCGCTGAAGTTCTTTGTTTACGGAGCCTCGCCGATGTCTCCAGACAAACTTCAAGAAACGGTCGCCGTCTTTGGCCCCGTCATGTTACAAGTCTATGGCCAACAAGAAACCGAATTCCCCTTGACATACCTTTCTCCTGCGGATCACTATGAAAACGGATCAGTAGCATCCCGACAGCGCCTGATGAGTTGTGGCCGTCAGGCACCTTTGGTGGAGGTCGCTATCATGGATGGAGAAGGTTGCATAGTACCGGCAAACCACGTTGGAGAAATTGTGGCCCGCGGTGCGACCATGATGCGAGGTTATTATAAAAATCCATCGCTTACCGCCCAGACATGGGCGCATGGGTGGGTGCATACGGGCGACCTTGGTTACCAAGATGAGGATGGCTATTTTTACATTGTTGATCGCGTGAAAGACATGATTGTGACCGGTGGATTCAATGTGTATTCCTCACAAGTAGAGAACGTATTGTTGGCACATCCAGCTATACACAATTGCGCCGTTATTGGCGTGCCTGACGAACAGTGGGGGGAGGCGGTGAAGGCGGTCGTTGAGCTCAAGCCGGGTTACACCGTGTCAGAGGAGGAACTTATCCAGTTTTGCAAGAAACAATTGGGAGGCGTGAAAACGCCCAAATCCGTGGATTTTGTACAAACGCTGCCGCGAAGCGCGGTCGGTAAGATCCTAAAGCGGGAACTACGAGCCCCTTATTGGGCTGACCGTGAACGCCAGGTTTAACTTCATCAACTGGAATCATAGAGCCTCTCTCAAATTCTTAAGGACAATCGGTCTTACCAGAGGAAATGGTCCCATTCGAAATTATCTTAGAGGCTTTGGTTGGAGAGGCAATGGTTCATTTATGCAGCTGTAATCTAAAATCCGACTAATGTTTTCAGAAGATCCGTTTTCAATGGTCGGTTGGCCGACGTTGTCCTCTACGGGCACCCCGCTATGAGACTTGCGTAAAAAGCAATGCTCATTCAGACCCTGCGGAAAGGGATCCACCACGAAGGAGAAGAGATATGTCACTCGCGGAATTGGAACTGTTTGCGGACGAACGAATCGCTCGTATTACCCTTAATCACTCTCGTCGGCGTCATGCGTTATGGATTGAATGCTTGACCAATCTTACGGAAACATTGCAGAATATCGCCGCGGACCGAAATGCCAACGTTGTGATTATCCGCGCATACGATCCTGTCTTTAGTGCAGGATACGATCTTCACGAAGTTGTGGAGGGAGACTCGCAAGAGGTGCAGGCATTGTTTCAGCAGTGTAGTGAGACAATGAGAGTTATACGGAATGCGCCCCAAATTGTCATCGCTCAAGTTTCGGGTATGGTAACGGCAACGGGATGCCAATTAGTGGGGGCCTCTGATCTCGCGGTGGCCTCGAGTTCTGCGCAATTCGCCACCCCAGGGGTGAAGATCGGTTATTTTTCTGGCGCTCCGGCCGTGCACGTCACCAGGAACTTGCCACGTAAAATCGCGGCAGAGTTGTTATTGACGGGAGAGTTGCTGTCTGCCGCAGATGCATTGCGCTATGGTATGGTCAATCGAGTCGTGGATGACGGCGAAATCGGGGAAGCGACGCTAAAATTTGCGCGCTTGATAGCTCGTTATAGCCTGCCCGTGCTTGCGTCGGGAAAACGTCTCCTATACCAACAAATGGAGCTGCCTGAGGATTCCGCATTGAATTATGCGACGATCTTTATGGCACTGCAAAGTGCTAGTCCCGACGCCAAAGAAGGTATTCAATCCTTCTTTGCCAAGCGCACACCTCGATGGTCAGATAGATGACCCTTCCCGCATAACGCCAGAATAATTCCTACAGCTCCTGCTGTAGACGGGGCGGAGTAAGGACTGCCATGAGAGTTCGCAGACGTAGCAGTCCGGCAACCCATGGGGAATCTTAAACAGTGGCATTGCCACCCATCATACCTTGGATGGGCTGAGGACTCATCGCCATGACGGCGTCAAAAGGGGCACACCTTCAACGGATGCCCATGGGGTTTTCATGGGCACAAGGGGCACCCGTCTGGTGAAGTTCGGCGGTATTAATAATAGTTCATATTGAGGAGGTCCTGAGCATGGATCCTTTCCGGTCAGATTAGTTATTAGGATCCTGCACATGGTATTGGACGAGGGTGATTTGGGTTTAACGCAAAAGAGAAGGGGGTTCCCGATCCCTTTGTCTTTATCAGTGTGCCGATGCGCGTGATTTGGGAGAAGTTAACCGAGGCACGGTCCATGGGTCCCCTCGACAGGTTCCGATGACGGGTGTTGGCCTCTTATGCGTTCCCAGCGTGTGGCAACCAGTTCAGGGGAACAAATTATCCCCTGGGGATTGGAGATCTGTGACGATAGCGCAATAAACCACCCTAAGGAGCTCATTCGCCTTGCCCATTTTACGAGAGATCTGGTGGCTGTATACGAGGTTCGCCCCAACGTACCGTCCATGGGATATGTACTCCGAGTTGATCGAGGATACGGACAACCGTGTAATCGACGGCCTCGGATAGCGTATGAGGTCGGGCATAAAATGCTGGCACGGGGGGGAAGATCGTGATTCCTAGCCGTGCCAACTCAAGCATATTTTCCAAATGGATTGCGCTGAGCGGGGACTCTCTGGTCACCAGTATCAAGCGTCGTCGCTCCTTTATCGTTACGTTGGCGGCACGCGCAAGTAAATTATCGCCCAATCCATGCCGGATAGCCGCCAAAGTTTTCATGCTACAGGGAACAACCACCATGCCGTCCGTGAGGAAAGATCCGCTTACTAGAGCGGACGCCATGTTTTTAGGAGAATGGGTTGTGGTGGACAAATCACGGACGGCTTGCGTGGTATAATTCGTTTCGTGTTTGATCGTTGCCTCTGCCCAGGTGCTTAAAATAAGGTGTCGCTCAATATCCGGTCGATGTGTCTTCAGCACTTCTAGTAAGCGAATGCCGAAAATTCCTGGTCCGGTTGTACCCGGGTCGCCAGAGCCCATTCTACATCTTCGGGATCGTGAATGTTGATATCGGCGTCGACGACTATTACCCGTTTCACTTCATTGACCCCAGCAAAGGCGGCTAGCATAGCATTTTTAGCCTCTCCTGCATGGCGTGGTGTGATTTGAGCCACGGCATGGTAGTGACACCCGGAAGCCAAGGTCAATATCACCTCTTCCACATGAGGTGAGACCTGAGACACTGCGTTGAGGATTGCGACTTCCCGAGGAATGGCCCCTAAAAGCAAATGCTCACGACTTGCGGGCAATATCGTTTGAAATATCGGAGATTCTCTATGGTATAAGGCATCTATTTGGACGACGGGCTTGGGGGAACGAGGACCATAAGTTCGCGGAAATTCGCCAAATGGCCCTTCAAGATCCCGCGCATGAACGACGATCCGTCCTTCCAATAAATATTCCGATTCCGCCGGAACTTCTATCCCATAGAGAGGACTACGTACAACAGCGATGGGGGCGCCCATGAGTGCACTGGCGATGGTTGCTTCATCGACGCCGTACGGGGTAATCGCTTGTGATGCCAGCAGATAGCCTGGCGGTAATCCAACAACTAATGCAATCGGCAAATCTTCATTCCGCTGTTCTGCCTTTGCCACCATGATTGCTAAGTGACGGGGCAAAATTAAAATCCCCAGCGTTTGGGGGCCGTTGATCTGTAGTCGGTGAATAGACCAGTTTTGGATACCGGTATCAGGATCACGGGCAATCGCTATGCTGGCTGTAATGTACGCGCCGCTGTCACGCGCATGATGTAAGGGTGCAGGCAACCTATCCAGTCGAACAGAAGGCTCGCGGACTGTTAACACCGGAGCATTCGCCGCATCAACCTGGTGAGGCGACAACGGATGCGCTAACGCCTCACGATATCGAGAGTGCAGCGACTTCGCATCAGGAGTCCCTATGGATTGGGCCAGTTCCGTTCGACTATTGAAGGTATTGCCCACAAGCACGCGATCATCCTCACGAAATATCACCGTTTTTTGTCCATCATAATCCGTTAAACGCGCCGCTACCGTATGTGTAACTGCGGGCTGTTCTCTTATGGCTCAGCAACCGGAAAATAATATCGTACGCACCGCCTATGAGGCGTTGGCCGCCGTGTTAGGCGGCACACAATCGCTACACACCAATTCGATGGACGAAGTCTTGTCTTTGCCGACAGAAAAGACGGTGAAAATTGCGTTGCGGACGCAACAAATAATTGCCTACGAAACGGGGGTAACAAACACGGTCGATCCGTTGGCCGGATCTTACTTCCTTGAGGCGTTAACCACTACGCTGGAAGAGGAGGCAGAAGAATATTTTCAGAGAATCGCGGAGTTGGGTGGCGTGGTTGCCGGAATCGAAGACGGATTTTTTCAAAGGGAAATCGCCGATGCTTCGTATCGCTATCAAAAAGCGTTGGAAAAAAAAGAACACATCATGGTTGGAGTCAACGCGTTTATCGATCCTCCGAATCCCAGCGATGCTGTCTCGGTTCTGAAAATTGATCCAGCGATTGAGCGGGAACAAGTGCGCTCACTCCAAGATCGAAAAGCTCATCGGAATGTTGATTGCGTACGGCAACAACTGGCCCAATTAACTGTCGCCTGTCGTACAGAAGATGCCCCTTTGATGCCCGTGTTGCTGGATTGCGTGCGTGCGGAGGCCACCCTAGGAGAGATTGTGCACACCATGAAAGAAGTCTTTGGTGGCTGGCGCGAGCGTCCCGTCTTTTAGCCCGTGTCCGACATAACGCCGCCCGTGTCAGCTATGCGGGTGAATGATAGGTCACAATCTGCGGATCGCGAGGAAATGGCTCTCTTTCAGTTGGTTCGTGGATCTCATGGGGATCCGTATCCGTTGTCGACGTAAGGTGCTGTTGTCGGTAAAGCCTTTAGCGCGGATGGGCTAAAATGCGGTCGCATGATTTCCTGCCACCGACGTACACATGGTCGTGGATGCGGGTTGGCTCACATGCGCTATGACGGCGAGACTAACGACCGGGATGAATTCTGGACTGCGTAGGTGCCCCGTGATTGAGATGCTGGCGCAGTTCGTGAATGGCTACCAAATGTCTGCCGTATAGGGCAGGGTAGCGTCAATCCGCTGACCTTAGACAGCCACTTTCTTGCCCCTGCTGCCGTAACGACGATGAGGCGGGGAAACGACCCATTCCGAGATTAGCCATGGGGGCCTTTCGAAGGCGTCAATGGCCGCAGGAACCGGGAACAAATGGATGCCGACGGGTTATCCGCAGTATGAACACCGCGAAGCGTAGTCCATTTACCCGCATGTTCTACCGTATACCGAAATTTTTGTCTGCCGCTCTATCCACGCCATGATCTGTCTCCCCCCTACATACCTGATTTGCCGGGATTGTATCGCATGTTTCTCTGTATCTAAAAAGTTTTGGGCCATAAGTTCAAGCATGTAATGAAATTATGTTTCTAAATTATTGCGATCTTTGTGAAATGTGGTACCATATGGTCTAGACTTCCATGCCAGGGAGGATGTCACAGGATGCCGATAACGGGTGCCATGGAAAGAATACGTCAGAATCTTGACCGACTTAAACCTTCCGAAAAACGAGTTGCATTATGGATTCTTGACAACCCGACGCATTGTACTAATTTGAGTGTGCGCGAGTTGGCTGAAGTAAGCCGTACGTCGCAATCGGCGGTCATCCGTTTTTGCCAAAGGCTACAATTCAAGAGTTTCCCTGACCTCAAGCTTAGCATTGTCGCGGACTTAAGCCAAAACAACCAAATATTTTCGGAAATTAACCCGAATAGTTCATTTCATGCGATTCGCGCCGCATTGGAAGAAAGTTTGGTGACATCCATCAAAAATTCTCTGCGGGGAGTCCGTGAAGACGCCTTAGAACAAGTCTGTCAACTTATTGTATCTAGTCGGCGGATCGTGGCGTTTGGATCCGGCGCTAGCGCTGTCGTCGCCACGGATATTCAACAAAAATTGCAGAGACTCGGGTATAACGTGTGGGCCACGTCGGATTTTCACACCGCAGCCACTCTGTTGGCACATTTTGACCCCGCCGATGTACTCATTGCTGTAAGTTATTCCGGCGGGACTACCGATGTATTAGAAATTGCCCAGTGGATTCATGCGCATGGTGGGCCGATTATCTCGATCACGGGGTATGGCTTATCGCCTCTAGGTGACCTGTCGACGGCAGTGCTGCCGATCGTGGCCAGCGAAGTTCCACTGCGGGTTGGGGCTGCTGGTTCGCTATTGGCCGCGCTCGCGATCGTCAATAGTCTCCTTCTCTTTCTCGTTAATAAGTACCCCGAACGTTCAGTGGCAGCTCTATCCCAGACAAAAAATGCCGTGGCTTCCCACGTCATACCAACGGGCCTTGATTAATGTGGCAGTCGCTTTAATATCAGCAGTACCCATTGTCGACGAAATTCTATAAAAAGGGGACGATCCTATGAGTTACAAGCGATGGTTGGTCCTTAGCGCGGCCCTATTGTTGCCTCTCTCGTTGTCTGCCTGCGGCACCAATGCAAGCCAAGGTTCAACTACCACAGCACTGGCAATCACCAGCAAACCCCATGTCGGCGGTACATTGACCATCGGAATGAAAGGTGATGCGCTGACACTTGACCCAATGTTGACAACGGATGAGTACTCCAAACCGGTGGAGTCATTATTGTATAACAGCTTGGTGAAGTTGGGTCCGAATCAGCAGGTGGAGCCCGACCTCGCGTCACAATGGCAGGTGTCCTCCAATGGATTGGTCTATACCTTCCATTTACGGTCCAATGTGGCCTTTCATCAAGGGGGGACAATGACAGCAGCGGATGTTGTCTATAGCTTTCATCGGCTCATGTCACCACAATTAGCGTCTCCGTGGGCGTCGTTTTTTCAGACGGTGAAAACTGTGCAAGCCCTCAATAACACGACGGTACAGGTCACTTTGAGTCAGCCTGACGCCGCGTTTCTCCCGGTGGTGGCCAGCTTTTTTGTCGTGATGAACCCTACATTTGTGGAACAACATCAGGGCAATTTGCAGCGCGTAGAAGACGGAACTGGACCTTATATGCTGAGTCAGTGGATTCCCAATGAGTCCATTACCCTCGTAAGGAATCCGCATTATTTTATTCACGGCGAGCCCTATTTCCAGAAAATCGTGTTTCAAATCATTCCGTCGACCACGGCGCGCATTGCGGCCTTACAAAGCGGCGAAATTCAGTTTGCGGAGTTCTCCGACCCCAAGCATTTTTCCCAATTAGAAACGATGGCCGATAGTCATACGATCGTGGCACAACGGTATCTGAGTTCAGACTACAATATGTTTGGATTTAATACTCAGTGGGGACCATTCCGACATCAAAAAGTACGGTTAGCCTTCAGTTATGCCATTAACCGCGAGGCCATATTAGCCAGTGCTGGATTTAACCAAGGTCAAGTCACGGGTATTTTAACTCCAGCCTTAAGCCGATGGGCCATCCCGACGTCAGACTATCCGTCTTACACGCAAAATTTAGCAACGGCCAAACGCTTGCTTAAAGAAGCCGGCTACCCCCATGGGTTTAGCTTTAACATTATGGCTCCGCCGACGCTACCCATGGATGAGGCATCGGCCGTTGTGATCGCGAATGAGCTACAAGCGATTGGAGTGACCGCTCACGTAATCCCGACAGAGTGGGGCACGTACGTCAATAATTGGGTGAAACGAAATTTTGAGAGTTTTACGGGACTCAATTCGGATTGGACCGATCCAGATTTGGCCATGTACGCAGCCCTTCACACAGGCGGATCGACAAATGCCTTTCAATTTAGTAATGAGCAGGTTAACCAACTTTTGCAAGAAGGACAAGCGACTCAAGGCTTTTCACAAAGATATCAGATCTACAGCCAACTCCAAAAATTGGTGGTGCAACAGTCTCCTATGTTGTTTACCTTTGCAGGCTATGATTTGTTTGGCATGAGTCCAAAGGTTGAAGGTTATGTGCATGTACCCGGGGATCCATTTGCAACCCTTGCGGCGGCCTGGTTCGCGCAATCAAAGTCGTAATTCTAACCAACCATGGAACTGAGGATAGGGAGGCCTTCTCTATCCTCGGAAAGGAGGCGCCGCGAGTATGGGACGGTATATTCTGCGCCGGGTGCTTATTGCCCTGCCCACGATGTTAGGCGTGACGATTGTGGCGTTTTTGATGATTCATCTGATCCCGGGAAATATCGTGCAAGTGATGCTGGGGACTCGAACCGACGTGACACCCCAACAAATTCATCAATTGTATCGTCTTTATGGCATTAACCAACCGCTTTATATCCAGTATTGGCACTGGTTGTCCCAATTGCTAACGGGCAACCTAGGCTTTTCGTTGCGGACCGGACTGCCCATTGCCGCGCTCATAAACCAGTCGTTTGGGGTTACCGCTGAACTTGCGCTGGGGGCATTAGTGTTGGCCGTAGTTGTCGCCGTTCCTTTGGGGATGATTGCCGCCCTCTACCAAAATACCGTCTGGGATTATCTGGCAAGAGGACTGGCATTATTTGGGCTAATCATTCCTAATTTTTGGTTGGGAACTATGCTGGTGATGCTCACGTCCGTTTATCTACCGGTGTTATCGGTGTTCAATTATGTGCCGTTGCTGACGAATCCTGTATTAAATTTGAAAGACATGATCGTACCCATTTTTACGCTAGCCTTGTCATTGATGGCGATCATCACACGCATGACTCGGAGCGCCGTTTTAGAGACGGTGCAATTGGACCATGTACGGACGGCACGGGCTAAAGGCTTGAAAGACCTCGTCGTGAATCTGCGCCATGTCCTGCGAAATAGCCTGATCCCCATCACCACGATTGTCGGCCTGCAGTTGGGGTATCTCTTGGGAGGCGCTATTGTCGTAGAAAATGTTTTTTCATTACCCGGGATGGGCCGATTAATCGTCGATGCGATAAATCAGCGTGACTATCCCGTAGTTCAGTCTTCAATTTTATTTGTGTCGGCGATTTTTGTGTTAGTTAATTTGGTGGTGGACATATCCTATGGCTTTATTAACCCGCAAATACGCTATCAATGATGACATGACTTCTCGGGTAAAAACACGGCATCGTTTGGACCCAGGACTCTGGATTGGTACGGGACTCGTTGGAATTGTGCTTGTGTTGGGATTCATTGGCCCGCTCATTCTGGGACATCCGGATGCCATGTCGTCGTTTTACTTAGCACCTCCAGGGACCCATGGCTTTTGGTTAGGCACCGACCAATATGGCCGATCCGAGTTGACCCGAATTGTTTGGGGTATTCGAACGTCTCTAGAAATTAGTTTTAGTTCTATTGGTGTTGCCGTCATTATCGGCACCATTATCGGGCTATTGTCGGCGGCAAACCGCGCATTTGACCTAGGGATGATGCGGGTGATGGATGTATTGCTCGCATTTCCCGCCATCTTATTGGCTATTGGAATTATGGCCATGGTTGGACCGGGAGTCGCTGGGGTTATTGAAGCCATCACAATCGTCTATATCCCGATTTTTGCCCGCGTGAGTCGCGCGCCCGCACTTGAGCAACTGTCCAAAGAATTTGTGGAAGCGGGGCGTTCCTTGGGGGCTTCGACGAGTCGTATTCTCTTTCGTCACGTACTCCCCAACATTTGGCCGGTTATTGTGATCCAGTTGTCGCTGGGGATATCGGACGCTATCTTAATCGAGGCCGCCCTAAGCTATCTCGGGCTAGGAGTGGTACCGCCAGCGGCTTCTTTGGGCGAATTATTGCGGAGCGGTCAGTCTCTCATGTTCACGGCCCCGTGGACCGCGATCTTTCCCGGAATTGCGATTGCCATCGCGGTCTTGGGGTTCAATGTTCTCGGAGATGCTGTCAGGGATCGCAGTGCTGTGAGAGGAAAATAATTTCGGAGGAGACCTGTTGTGTCAAAACTCAGCGAGATTCATCGATTAGCCACAGAGACCGGAACAACCGAGGTCCCCATGCTCGAGCAATTGTCCACCACCAAACTACTGCAATTAATTAATGCGCATGACCAAACCGTAGCGTTGCGCGTAGCCGAAAAACTGGCGGTTATTGCTGAAGCGGTGGATAAAATTAGTGCCAATATGGCGGTTGGCGGACGCTTGATATATGTTGGCGCCGGCACCAGTGGGAGGTTGGGCGTCCTTGACGCGGCCGAATGCCCCCCGACTTTTGGCGTCGACTATGAGACGGTTGTCGGCGTTATTGCCGGCGGCGACCAAGCCATCCGCTGTGCGGTGGAAGATGCCGAAGACGATGAAGAATTAGGACACCAAGAGATGATAGCGATGAACCTCCGCGAGCATGATACCGTTGTAGGGATTTCGGCCAGCGGGAGAACGCCGTATGTCTTGGGTGCTTTACGGATGGCACGGGGGTTGAAAGTGTTGACTATTGCCCTCAGTAATAATAAGGACAGTGAGATTGGGCGTCTCGCGTCCCTTGCGATCGAGGTGGAGACTGGCCCCGAAATTTTGGTGGGATCAACTCGCATGAAGGCGGGTACAGCGCAAAAGATGGTACTCAACATGTTAAGTACGGCCGTGATGATCAGACAGGGGAAAACATATCAAAACTTAATGGTCGACATGCGGCCAAGTAACCAAAAACTGGTGGACCGAGCGAAACGTATGGTAGCGGTTGCGTGTGATTGCAATTATAGGCGAGCGGAGCAACTTTTTGAACAAGCGCAGGGCAATGTGAAGATTGCCGTGATCATGGGACGGGGCAAGGTGGAATACGCCCACGCAAAAAATTTGCTCGAAGCGTGTGGAGGATCGGTCTATCAGGCGCTTCACCGCTTGTAAAGGAGTAGCGGATGGTGCGTTATGCTATTGGGTTAATGACGGGAACATCTGCGGATGGTATTGATGCTGCGTTGGTAGAAATCAATGAGAATTCCGATTCGGAATTCCCTGGGGTCCAGTTAGTGCATTTCTTGACAATGCCATACGATCACCACTTGAGGAAGAGGGTATTGCAGCTATGTTCTCCCAAGGCCCCTGTGGTCGCCATGGGCGATTTGCATGTGGAACTGGGGTTACGGCTAGGGGACGCTGTGAACCAATTATTGGCCGAGTCCCATGTGTCGCGGCAGACCGTTTGTGCGATCGGGTCCCATGGTCAAACTATTGCGCATTACCCCTCCGGTGAGTCGAGACCTTTGGGCTTTACTATTCAAATTGGCGATGCCGCGACTATCGCATCCCGGACCGGCATTGGCGTGGTCTCCGAATTTCGAGCGATGGATATGGCATGCGGTGGACAAGGTGCTCCGCTAGTACCATATTTTGACTATGCCGTATTTCGGTCATTAAACGAAGATCGCGTGCTGTTAAATATTGGGGGGGTGGCCAATGTGACCATCCTGCCCCATGGGGGCGCGGTAGAAACCACGGTCGGGTTTGATACGGGGCCTGGAAACATGGTCCTTGATGGATTAATGGAACTTATCAGTGGCGGGACCATTCACTACGATCACAATGGAGCCTTGGCACAGCGAGGCTGTTTGCATAGGGGTCTGCTAGAGCAACTGATGAGCCACCCGTATTTTAAAAAAGTGCCTCCCAAGAGCACTGGCCGCGAAGAATTTGGGCAAGCGTATTGCAAGGCGCTGCTTCGACACATGAAGGCGCTGCAATTACGACCAGAAGATATGTTGCGAACGGCCACAGAATTTGTCGCCGAAACCATTGCCCAAGGTATCCGCGGTGTGCAGTCATCCCCATTTGCGTTAATTGCGTCCGGCGGCGGCGTTCACAACACGTCATTGATGAAAGCAATCACTGAACGCCTAAATCTGTCGCGCCCGTGGTGCATGAGTGACAGTTATGGTATTCCCAGTGATGCTAAAGAAGCGATGGCGTTTGCCTATTTGGCGTGGCAATTTCTTAAAGGTCGTCCTACGAATATTCCGTCAGTTACCGGAGCCCAGAAGAGTGTTTTGCAGGGGACATGGACTCCACCATAAGTCGTGTATAGAGAACCTTTGAACATCTGGCAGACGAGGAGGGGATTTTTCCAGGGGATGTGCGGGGGAGTGAAACGGTTGGCAAGGGATGGCGCCTAGTGGACCTATGTCAATAAAATGGACACCCAAAATGGAGACATTAACCGGATCGCGCTGGATATGCCGCCTCAGCCTCGGTTGGTGTCTGATAATCCAAGGCACTAGGGACTCGCTGCCGATTAGAGAAAATTTCGATATAGGCAAAGATCCCCCGTTCGGCTACCGTCCGGGCTGCGAAATTTCGTCAAGTAAATGGGGTCACCGCACGGTCTAAGGATTGGAGGATTCAGTCTTGTGTCATGCGCAGAGCCGCCGCCCATCCCACAATTTTTTAGGTATACAAGTCCTAAAGGCTCGCTCAATAGAGCCCTCCTTCCGTACGGGATGCGGGTAATCCGCGGTAAAGGTTTGATTCTGCACGTGATTCTGCATCGTCCGCGTGCGCCGCGAATTGGTGGCCACTTGATATTTCCGCGTGACGCGGAACCGCAACGGATGGTCATGCATCCCCCGCGCCATCGTATTTTGGCGGAGGCATTTGCCCGCTCGCCATAACACGGCGGTGATTTTTGGGCCGCCATAACCATTCGCCGGACGCGGGAACACCGGCCGAATCCGTTCGACCCGCCGGCCCAGGCTTGTGCCCGGACACTCGGTGAACGATGGCACCCTACCTAAGACCCGCTTCGTGAGACGAGAAGCCAGAGCTGACATGAAATGTTGTCGATACAGGACGCCGAGTTATTGAAGAGACTGGGAGAAGTGCTGGACAACGGGCGCTTAATTGGATACCGCAACGCCCATGGGCGACCACCCCGATTATCCCCTTGACCAATGAAAAACACTCGACGCAACGCCGTTGCAGGGTCTTTAAGGTTTTTAATGGATACCGCAGCCTTTAACCATGGGGAGGGCCCACGCGTGCGTCAATCATGCCCTACGGGTCTACCGGGGAGGTCCGACCGAATGCCGTACGACTAATCGCGGTATGAGAGGACTTGGTGGCGGTGGTTGAGCCGGTTCCTGCAAGAGTAGGGCTAAATGCTCACAGGCGAGCGTGGCCAATTGCGGAATGTCGGCGTCCATCGTGGTTAAGGCCGGGCAGAGGAATTGACTCATTTGCACATTGTCAAACCCGATGACGGACATGTCCTGAGGCACACGACACGCGTGATCAAAGAGCCCGGACAAGATTCCCGCAGCCAGATAATCGCTCGCAGCGACAATAGCGGTGGTCTGCGGTGCATGGGTGAGGATGTCATGCACAATGGCGGCAGCGCCGGCCAAAGATCCGCGGGAGGGATAGATGGTCGCCGAAACTTGCGGCCACTCCGCCGCCGCTTGGAGAAATCCCTGTTGTCGTAGTCGGGAGGTTTCGGTGTCCTGAGCGCCGCTGACGAACACCAGATATTGATGACCCAATTGATGCAGATAGGCGACGGCGTCCCGTGTGCCTTGGCGGTGGTCGACAAACACCGAGGGAACCGTACGCAGGTAATTGCCGACCATTACCGTAGGCACTCCACTCTTAGCGAGCAGCCCGCAGGCCACGGCTAAAGTTTCCGGGCCGTCTTCCCACCCTGCTGCGTATAAGATCCCATCGACGCCCCGTTGTGCCAGCATTTGCACCATATCGGGTCCACGACTGGCTTGGCGTTGCGTATCCGCGAGAATAAGTTGATAGCCCGCCGCGTCTAAATGAGCGGCAAGTCCTTGGCTTAATTCAGCGGTGAACGGGTTTTTCAACGTATCCACAACGAGTCCGACTACCCGACTCGTTTGACGGCGCAAGGAACGCGCCATGAGATTGGGTTGATAGCCCATCGTCGTGATCCAATGTTCCACGCGTGCACGCGTGGCGGCGTTGACCCGCGGATCGCCATTGAGGACCCGCGAAACCGTCGTAACAGACACTCGCGCTTTTTTTGCGACATCTTGCATAGTGGCCATAAAATCCTCCATTGCAATCGATTGCAAAACTAGAAACTTGTCGTAATATTAAGGATGTACCATGTATATGTGACGTAGACACTAAAGCAATGATATTTCCATAGGATAGGAGGAATCACGATGCGCGAACCCCCCGATTCGGTTCCATCCTCTTTATTGTACAACGCCGACATTGCTCCCGTCGCCCCTGCCCGGAAGACCTGGAATGCGTGGGCCTTGTTTGGGGTGTGGGCGTCCATTGCGGCCCCCAGTTCCATGCTGGTAGGCAGTGCGGGGATTGTGTTTGGGTTTAACTGGTGGCAAGTGGTCCTGATTGCCTTGTTAGGCGATGTGATTACCCTAGGTGCGCTGATTGTCCAATCGCATGGTGCGATTGTGTACGGATTGGCCGAACCTCAATTAGATCGAACCCGCTTTGGGATTTGGGGCACCTTTATCCCCTCGTGGGCGCGTTTTTTTGTAGGATTAGGATTTTGGGGCGTCCAAACGTTTCTCATTACCGAGGCGCTGGTCAGTTTATGGATTATTGCGATCGGCGAACGCCCGGAGCTCATGGCACTGAAGTCCTTAAGCCCAGGGACGCTGGTGGCGCATTTTCCGACGCTGTTTTGGACTATGTTTGCGGCGGCCACGGTGGGACAGTATCTCATTTTGTTGAAGGCTCCCCCCGCATTATCGGCGCCCTCGCTTAAATGGTTGAGCCGATGGATGCCGATCGTCTCTATCACGGTGTTAACCTTTGTCTTTATCGATTTTGTTCATCGATATCCTGTCGCCTTGACACACGCTTTGAATCAACCGGCAGCCCCCTTGTCGCTGGCGATCGTGCCGGTGTTGTTGGTGTTCTTTTCGTCTAATATCCACGCAACCCAAGTCATCAGTTGGCCGGATATGATGCGATTTGGCCGATCAGTGCGGGCCATGTTGTGGGGCCAATTAGGATTACCGGTAATTTATACAATGACCATCCTCTATGGCGCCTTGATGACCGGGGTGGTCCACGCCATGACGGGACATGCCGTGTATGATCCGATTTTGTTGGTTGCGGGATTTTTGCACCCGGAATGGCTGACCGTGGTGATCTTGTTATGTTATGCGGTGTTGTTGATGAACACTAACATTTTTAGCAATGCGGTGCCTCCCGTGTATGATTTGAACAACACCTGGCCCAAACAATTGACCTGGGCCCGTGGCGTGACGATTGTCACGGTGCTGGGAATTGCGATTGGGGCCTGGTCGCTTTATGCACAAGGGGCTTACGCTTACTTTAATTCATGGATTCTCTTCGTAGCATCGTTATTAGGGCCGTTCGCTGGTGTGATCGTGGTCGACTACGTCTGGATTCAACACGGCCATCTCGATCTCGCGGATATCTATCGCGTGGGGGGCCGCTATTACTTTTACCACGGGTTCAATGTGCGCGCCATCCTTGCGGTAGCCGTCGCGTTGTTTGTGGTTTTTATGGGCCATTTTGGGTTGGCGTTTCCCGGCTGGATTTACCTCAGTAAGGCCTCGTGGCTTTCGGGGGTCGTGATTGCCGGACTGTGTTATGCGGCGATCATGCCGCGCTATCGCGGGACCGCCGGAACGTCTGGGAATGACAACGAAAGAGGGTCTGCATAATCATGGCACATGTGTTAGTTTTGCGTTCCACGGACAATCCGCTGTTATTGAATGATTTGCACGAAGCCATGCCGCATATCCACTGGATCGATATTCCGATGCCCTATCTCCCAGGACGGGGAGAAACGGACGCGGAGCGGAAACAGCTCTTGGAAACGGTGGGATCGCTGATTGCGCCCTACCGGCAGTGGGATGCGGTGTTTTACGCCCGCGCCTATGGGGCCTTTTCCGCAGAAGGACGGGCCGCATTGTCGGCACGAGTGGGAGGACCCGTGATTACGGCACCGGGCGCGGTGCTGCAATATTTCTCCGCTCAGGACTGGCAGCGGATTTTTGTTTTAACGCCGTATGGTCAGGCGCGTCATGACTTTGAAGTGCAGTGGGTGACCGAGCAGGGTTTGGCCGTAGTGGCCTCTGCTTGCTTGGGCTACGATGCCGGGCAGGACATCGTGCAATTAACGCCGGAGGATCTAGTGCCCGGGATTACCACTGGCAGTCGGACACCGGCCGATGGTATTTATGTGGCTTGCACGATTACGCGCACGGTGCATTACGGCATGGCGCTGCACCGCACAGGGCATCGGCCAGTGATTTCAGCCACGGAAGCTATGCTTAAGGCGTTGCAAGAGCAGTTGTCGTAGGTTTTCGCCGGAGACTACCGTGGAATAACGGGGGCTCTCTCCGTTTCTGGACTAAGGGACAGTGACTCCGGGTTCTGGCACGGGTGCAATTCAGCGCAGAACCCGGATGATGCTGGTCCGTGGGAGATGGAGATCCGAGCGTTGGATATCGTGCGAAAATGGGTCCCGACGTCGGAACGGAAACGGCATTCGAGAATCCGGATGTGAGCGGCGAGAATGGTCCATGGGATCCGCCAGGGCTCATCATCAGCCGACGGCTCAAAGCCCCGAAGGTCTTCCCCTTTGATCTGGTGACGTGCTACACGGTGCCAGCACCGATCATCCAGGAGAGGTTGTCCCAAGCGTTGTGGAATTTCGCTAGCGTATCCTTTCTCGTGATTTAACCGCTTTGGTCGGTTTTTTGGGATTTATTCAGCACGGCCGATGTCAAGGCCGTTTGCAACAAGGGAATCTCGCGATAGCCGGGGATCCGCGTCAACCTGTCCTCGATGTCAAAGATCGCCGACGCCAACCACGTAAGACGTGGTGCCCATTGGTCCAATGTTTCACGTTCTGCGCATGCGTGCGCAATGGACTGTTGAGGGATTCCATGGCATTCGTGTTGGCCAATGTTTGGCGTAAGAGCCCTGGAAGGCCCAATCGATGCACGGTGAGGGTCTCCACCAGTCCTTCTCGAAGGCTCCCGGCGGCGCCGGGATGGTCACGCTCCCATTCCTTCGCCAGGGCTTCTTTACGCGGCGGGCGACACCTCCCCCATGGGGAACAGCCGCGCCGCATCATACGCCTGTCCGTGCTTCATGCACGCCCAGGCCACGTCGCGACCGCCACCATGGCGGCTTTCGGGGCGAGCGGATGCGCCGCCCGTCGGGTGAGCGACTGATACCATGCCTTCCACTGGGGATCCTTGCTGTTAAGCCCCTTATCACCCAGGGACAATACGAATCCACGACGGGCCTGGGCTATGGTCTCGCTGGAGGCGGAGAACGGGGCATGATAGGCGGGAACGCTTGGGCCGTAACCCTCTTTTGGCTTGTCTGGCAATATCATGCGCCGTGAGGGTGCCCGTTGGTAGTAGATGTTAGTCTATTCCATGGACACCTTCAACTCGGGGATGATACGCTAACTCTAACAGAGGTGAACTTCCATGGCCACAAAATATCATGT
>PXYW01000044.1:0-11109 GCA_003023695.1 Sulfobacillus benefaciens
CGGAGGGGGAAAAATCCTCGCGGCCGACGGCCGCGAGGGCTTCGTGGAGTGTGCCCTGATTCCCTTTGACCTCCATCACATAATGCGCCTGTTTCTCCTTCACCAGGTAGCGGGCCGTGTCCTTTTGCGTATGGAGAGCGTCGACGGTGATGATGTGCCCCTAAGTACAGAAAACGTCAGCACGGCGGAAGATGTGTCAGATACCTCTGGCGGAGCCGTGCGGGGCTTGCCGCGCCGCCGAATCATCATTAACTGCACGTGCTATCTGCCGTTCTGTGGCCCATCTGTGCTATAATGAGGCAATCGTACAATTTTGTACAATCGGAGGATATGCTGGTGAGCAGTTACAAAGTACTGAAGGCGTCCGACGTCCGGCAACGCTGGAGCGAAGTGGTAAACGAGGTCGCCTGCAACAAGACCCGCGTCATCGTGGAAAAGAGCGGAGTGCCGGTTGCCGGGGTGGTCAGTCCCCAAGACCTCGAGTGGCTGCAAGAACGGGACCGGCGCATGGCGGAGCTGCGGCAGACGATGGATGAGATGCGGCAGGCATTCCGCGATGTGCCCCCGGAAGAATTTAACCGCGAGGTGGCTCGCGCCGTACAGGAGAGTCGGTCCCGCACCGACGGTCCCCCTCCCGCATGATCCGGGTCGTTCTGGATACCAACGTGCTCGTCTCGGCGGTGCGCGCGGATCGAGGACCGTTGGCGGCGATCCGCGAAGGCTGGCTGACCGGCCAATTTCAGGTATACGTGTCCAAACCGCTCTTGGACGAAGTTGAGCGCACCCTCACGAAACCCTATTTTGCCGCGCGGCTCGGGCCGGAGCAGACAGACCGCTTTCTCACGCTCCTCAAGCGCACGGCGGTGCTACAGCCGATCATCGAGCCGGTCACCGGGGTGGCGACCCACCCGGAAGATGATTGGATTTTGGCCACAGCCCAAAATGCCCAGGCGCAATTCTTAGTGACGGGTGACAAGGCCTTACATGCCTTAGGATCCTTCGGGTCTACCCGCCTGATCGATCCGGCGGCTTTCGCCGATTACCCAGAGAGCACCGGAACGGAGTAACGGGAGCGTTGATGCATATTCGCCCCCGAATGTGCATGATTCAGCACTTCAAGGATTGAAGGAATTGGCCCATAGGGTTCATGCGGAAGGGTGCTCCCTGTCGGCGAAGCGGGGACCGGAAATCCCGCGTTCACGCGTCCATTACGTCGCTATGATAGTCTGGAGTCCGGAACTATCACCGCTCTCCCCCGACGGACCGACTATCGCCTCCCTAGGCCCGAACCGCCTCCATAGGCTCTAGGTGACGCCGCGGTGGATGGCGGGACGGAACACAAACACAACAAAACCCGCAATCGCTTGCGGGGCAAGGTTTTCATGGTGTCCCCGGCAGGATTCGAACCTGCGACGCCGGGATTAGAAGAACCGCACTCAGGTGTCTAGGGTGTCGCCCGATGCTCTGCAGTCGTTGTCCATCAACGTATTTGACTTTTCGGATGTCTACCTTGTCACTTCTATAATACCCGTTCCGTCGCTTCGTGGTGACGGATACCTACGAGACATCTCCAACACCCTACACAGCCCTACTCATGAATCCATTAAGCGATCGAGAAATATACCCCCAGCGCAGTCTATCGAGTTCCTTTGCGCCCCTAGCTGACGACTGACTTATTCAGCTGAAGCAGGCAACGTTCAAAGTACTTCAGGACGAGAAACCCGATTGCTTTGTGAACGTGTATGTATAATAATAATTACAGAAGCAGATACTGACCATGGAGGTGCGGGGGTGCCATCGAGGTTTGATTGGACTGCCCAGAATGCCGACCACGTGGCGCGACACGGTGTCTAGACGTTTGAGGTAGAAGAAGCCATGACGGATCCCGGCCGAATCGGATTTGAGGTGCACGATCGTGATAAAAAGGGGATTGTGGGACGCACCGAAGCCGGCCGCCCTTTGTTTGTGGTATATGTCGTACGAGACGGGGCATACCATGTCATTACCGCACGCGACTTAACCCCTGGAGAAAAACGCATCTTCCGTAAAAGGAGGCACAAATGATGAAACCCGTCAAGCCGGCCCACGAGGTTCCTCAAAACATGAGCGACGAGCAGTCCGCAGAATTCTGGGACGCGCATGAAATAACCGAAAACTTTCTCGCGCACGCCCGTCCCTTAGAGGGTTCCGACATGCCGCCCGTGCGCACCGACGCCAAAACCATCACGGTACGCTTTGACACTGATACCCTCGTTCGCCTTCAAGCCTTGGCCCGTCAGAAACACAAAGGATACCAAACCTTACTCAAGCAGTTTGTTCTAGAGCGACTGTATGAAGAGGAAAAGAAACAGAGCGCACCCCCACCATAGTCTGTACGACTCCCGTGCGGCCTCGTCGGGGTATCTTAGCCGGAAATGGCTTTAGAGATTTGAGCATTGGCTAACAACGCCCGCACAACACGGTCAGCCACGGAGATTTTCGTGTTCTCTCCGTGGATATCCCGTTCATCGCGGGGTTAAGAATGGTCGTGCCACTTCAGAACACGCATGGCGCGGAGGGTATTCCACCGGCTTGGACGGTCCTCGATCTCGTTCATTTCGATAGGCATCACACCCGGGTATCGAGTGGCCTCAGCCACGCGTTCGTCGGGCCTGACTCCGGCGTCACGCAGGCAATCCAGACCACGACTGGTGTCAGTAGCATGGCTACAAGTCCATTCCGAACTGGTAGCCGTTAGTAATCGCGGCACGGTGATTGGCGTTTTATATCCCGCTGCCACGCGATCCAGAGGAGACCCAACACGCTGTTGAACCTGTTGGTGCCCACGTTCAAGAGATTCTCACAGAAATCGGCATGCCCGAGGAGCAATTGGTCGAGCTGTTTCGGCTTCCAAGCCCCCAGTCGGGATCGTCGTCGCCGATGCCAGTCTCTTGGTCGCCAAACCCTTACGGTGACGAGGACCCGAACTACAATCGCGACCCGATTTGCGGATCATACATAATCGGTTAACTCAGGTGACAGGGATGAGATCTTAACATCGCCGCCTTATAGAGGCTAAAGTGGGCGATTGCCGACCCAAAACGCTGCATTTCGATTCCTGTTCTCCCACTCGCGGTAGCCAACCTGAGTTATCTGGGGATATATCCGGCCAATGGATTTAGCCCGCTCGAACCGTGAGGTAACGCCCCCGAATGCGCTCTAAGACTACGTCGCGTTTGTCTTCTCTCGACATCGCGTTTAACGCAACACCTCACGTGCGGTGACGTTGTGCTTGCACATAGCGTCGCAATACGGCGTTCATGCGGCGCTGGTAGCCTGGTCCCTGCGATCGAAAATACTCCACCACGTCCTGATCGATGCGTAGCGTGATCTGCCGTTTGGGTCCTGGCACGAAAACCGCTTCCTGCCAGAACGTCTCGTCGAGTTCAGGCAATGACTCATCGATCAGGTCCGCATCTGCTAGTTTATCCACGGCGTCCCCATTGCTCTGCGATAGTTTGCCAGTATCGTGCCTGCTCACGCGCCTTCGCCCTCCTCAAAGACATACTCCGATAACGTGATTCCCGGAGCGTATAGGCACAGACGCATACCCGCCCCGCGATCACGCCAATGGTCACACAGCGTTGTTCACCGTAGTCGTGACGTGCATCACGCCACTCAAACCGGGAACTCCTGAACAGCTCCGCTGCATCCGCAAAATCAATATGATGCTTTTCGAGGTTCCGGTCCCGCTTTGCCTCGTCCCATTCGAACTCCATGGTTCCATTATACAGCATATGTAGTGACAAACGTAATGACTTCGACGATTGGCCGCTCTCTGGGATATGAATCCGAATCGAAAGTAGTCGTCCTTTGGCCCCACCTACGGGACATAAGCCCCCGATAATGCCATACGGCCCCTCCGGGGCTGGCGCTCCAAAACACACCACAAGCTCCGGCAATGATTTCCGATAGTATGGCACTATCGAGACGGTGCGGTGTTCGCGGGTGCGGAAGGGCCGCTATCGACAGCATAGAAGTCCTACCAGAGGCTCATGTTAGCTCGATATAAGTTCTCGTTTGCGCCGAAATTTCCGGCGGGATGTTGGTTACGATGGTGACGCTGAAAAGAATCACGAGCAATCCCATGTATGTTCCGATCGATATGGATTCGCGCAGAAACAGCCATCCCCACAAAACGCCGAACACGGGTACCAGGAAGGTGACACCCAGGGTCTTGACGGGGCCGACCTGGCGTATAAGACGGAAGGACAGCAAATATCCCAATGATATGGAGAGCACAGCCAGCCTGAGGACAGACTCGATCACGGCCGATGCGATGCGAAAGAAAAAATACGGCCACGGAGGTCAAAAGGGTTCAGGCCGCTAGTTGTTGGCCAATGGCCAACGTGAGGGGCGTTTCACCGCGGAACCGTTGAGACGCAAAGACGCCGCTAATGCCATAAAACAACGCAGCCGTCAACGAGAGGCCGACGGTCAGGAACATATGCTGGGTGATTTGATGGGCATTCCACCCCACGAGGACCGCGACTCCCACGATCCCCAGCACCAGCCCTCCGAGTTTCCTTGGCGTTAAGGGATCGTGGATCCATCTATAGGCCACAAGGGCCGTGAACAGTGGGGTCATGGCGTTCAGAATGGCCGCCCATGAGGGATCGAGACTCAATTCGGCTGCGGCGATCAGGCAGAAGGGAATCGCCGCATTGAACGCGCCCAGCAATAGATAGGCTTTCCATTGATAAAGAGCAGATGGTTGCGATTTTTCCGCAGGTTCAAACTTAATGGCGGAAAAGCGCCCGGTTACCTGGTCGATATGGTGGGTGCGTGGGGAGAAAATTCCGGTACTGTGAAAATCAGACCGTAACCGACGACACACTGTTATTGGATGCGATTCTGTGGAACCTCACCGCCTTGGGCGAAACCGCCGGGCGACTCGACCGATCATGGACTAACCGGTATTTCCATGTTCCATGGGAAGCCATCACGGGCATTCGCCATCGCATGGTCCACGACTATGGCCATGTAGATCCCGACATTGTTTGAGTGCAAGAAGATGTCCTAGCGATCCTCAAGAAGCGCACGAGAATCCTATCGGATATGGGATCTAGTACGCCCCTAACACGTCGGATCTCGTAGCTTCCATGGTGGCATGGGCCAACGCGATTCTGTGAATCCACAGATGAAGATCTCAGTGCAGGAAATCCGCACGGCGGGTTCGGTGGGGCAAGGGCTACTCAAGGTGAGCAGCCCTTGTGCCCGGCAGCGGGCTAACCACCCGCTCCTACTCGATTAGTCTGAAATTACTTCACGTCTTGGTCCAAATACATCACAACACCTTGTACTTGTTGCGATGTAAGGCCCAGGTTGGGCATTTTGGCGTTGGGCCAGACATTGGCGGGATCGGTAATCCATTGTGCCAACCATGTTGGATTATTGGGATCACTCGTCGGTGCCAATATACTGGGACTGATTTGTCCAGCAAAAACCTTATTCAAATTAGGGCCGATAGTACCGCCGGTGCCATTAACAATGTGACAACTTTCGCAGGTTTGGGTGACAATCTGTTTGCCCATGGCTAGTTCTTCCGCTGGGGTAACTTTAGTAACCTTGGGCAACGGTTCGGCGGTGACGATTAGTTGCGGACTTACGGTAATAACCAAGGCCAGAAATGCGCCATAGGCAAAAAATACCGGATAGACGCGACGGCTGCCGAGATTCATAAACACAACCGCCTGGATTAATATCACTAAAATGGCCACCACGATAATCACGGGGATTTCAATGGCTTTTAAGGTTTGACGGGTGGTCACCACATAGGTGGCGATTGCCGCTAAGATGATCGAGAGAATACCGAACGCCAGCAAATAGGAAATCGGTAACTTCCGGGCCAGCGTACTAGGATTGAGACTCATCCGTTACGCCACCTTCCCCAAGAGATATACCACCGTAAACACCACCATCCATATGATAGTGACAAACCCCCAATATAAGCTGAGCACCTTCAACTTTAAGATGCTTTCATTCAAGAAGTTTCGGTGGAATGTATACACTAAAAGACCCAATGCCCAGAGCACACCAAAGGCGACGTGCGCGGCGTCAAATCCGGTTAGGGCATAAAACGCCGAACTGAAAGGGCTAGTGTGAAGGGTAAACCCTTGGTGATATAAGGCACTGTATTCGTTTAACGCAAGCAGCACGAACGCCAAACCCAATGCCCCGGTAACCGTTAACCAAAGTCGGGTCTCGATTAATTTTCCCTTTTGTATTTGGCCGAGGCTAAACATCATGGTCATGCTGCTGAGTAAAATGATCACGGTGCTAATTACGGCCGAGGGCAGATCAAGTATCTTGACGCCAGGTCCGTTATTTAAGTTATTGTGGAGCATGATGTAGGCACCGATGAGGGAGGCAAAGAAGACCCCCTCTCCGGACAACCAAATCCACATACCCAAAACGCCATTGTCGATGGGAGCCTGAAATTCGGCGCTGACTCGGCTATCTATTTGACTGTGTCCGTGAATCGGCATATCAGCCATCAATGCCCACCTCCTTAGGAGTTTCAATGGGTACCAAAGCGCCCCGATCCACTTCAAACATCGACTTCAGCAACGTTGCGAAGGTAATCGCCAGTCCTATGGCATCTAGCCAGACGATGTGAAAAATGAAACCGTACCCGGCGACGAACAAGCCAAATGCCAGGATCGCAGGCAACATAGTGCGGGCTGGCATATGAATCATGCCCTCCGGGACATGATGGCCGGTTTCCTCGGCGCGCAACATGGTTCCATCACCATACATTTTTTCAGCCCATAAGGCATCGCGCGAACGTATGAGAGGGATGTGCTCAAAATTGTACACTGGCGGTGGAGATGCAATCGCCCATTCTAAAGTGCGGCCGTCCCAAGGATCGGCTACAGCAATTTGACCTTGCTTGCCCAGGGAATAAAGAAGGTTACCGATAAAAACCAATAGTCCCGCTGTGAGGATAAAGACGCCGAAGGTGGACACCTGGTTCCAGAAGGTTAACCCAAGTCCAGGGGCGTAGGTATATATCCGGCGGGGCATGCCCAACAGTCCTAAAATGTGAAAAGGAAAGAATGTGACATTAAATCCGATGAACATCAGCCAAAAGTTCCATTTTCCCAAGGTTTCGTTCATCAGTTTGCCGGTGATTTTCGGAAACCAATAATAGAGACCAGCAAAAAGACCGAAAATGGATCCTCCGATAAGCACGTAGTGGAAATGGGCAACTACGAAGTAGCTGTTGTTATATTGCAAGTCTGCTGGCGATACCGCCAACATGACGCCGCTCATGCCCCCGATGGTAAAGCAGACTAAAAATCCTAGGACCCAGAGCACAGCGGTGGTAAGATGCAGCTGGCCGTCCCATAGGGTGGCGATCCAGTTGAAGATCTTGACTCCGGTCGGAATAGCAATCAGCATGGAAGTGATCCCAAAAATGGAGTTGACCACAGGACCGTAACCTAAGGCAAACATATGGTGCACCCACACGGTAAAGGCCAGAAAACCAATGACAAACGTGGCCATTACCATCGCGGTATAGCCAAAGATCGGCTTGCGGGCGAATGTGGGCAGGATTTCCGACACAATGCCGAAAACCGGAAGAATTAAGATGTAGACCTCCGGATGGCCAAAAATCCAAAATAGATTGGTCCATAGAAGNACACTGAGAGGAGGCAGCGCAAATAAAATTAAAATCGATGTAACAAAGGTGGACCAGACAAAGAGTGGCAACCGCATCATTGTCATGCCGGGAGCCCGCATATTGATGATTGTCACCAAGAAGTTAATGGACCCAATAATGCTGCCTAACCCGGCTATTTGCAAGCCAATATCGTAAAAATCTATACCGTGTCCGGGATTGTACAACAGCCCGCTGATGGGAACGTAGTTCCACCATCCGGCATTGGGCGCACCGCCGAGAAACCAACTGCTGTAAAGCATCAGGCCGCCAAAGAGAAACAGCCAGAAACTTAAGGCATTGAGCCGGGGAAACGCGACATCGCGAGCTCCAATCATGAGGGGCACCATATAATTCATAAAACCCGAGGTCATCGGCATAACAGCCAAAAAAAGCATGGTGATTCCATGCATGGTAAACAATTGATTGTACATTTGCGCCGTCACGAAGTGGTTGTTGGGAACTGCCAATTGAATGCGCATCAAAAAGGCTTCAATGCCGCCAAGAAGAAAGAAAATGAACGACGACACTAAATACATGCGCCCTAGTTGTTTGTGGTCCACTGAAGTGAGCCAGCTCCATAGTCGTCCATGGCGAGTACTGATAGAGGGCACTTCATATCGCGGCGCTAATGGTTGTGAATGCTCAGCCATTGTTAACCTCCAATTCTCGACAATAATGGGAAATAGGCCTATCTGAGCGTTCCCAAGTATGTGGCAATGGCCCGCACTTCATTCATGGGCAAATGTAAATTGGGCATTAAGGCACCGGGTTTCACGGCTTGCGGATCGTGTATCCATGCCTCCCGATTAGCCAGAGTGTTGGGAATTAGGTTGGCGGCAATCATCAGCCGGTCTGACAAATCCGTGAGATTTGGCCCCACCGCACCGTTGTAGTTGGTGCCCGCAATCGTGTGGCAAGAGGAACAGCCTGCTGCGGCGAAGTCCAAGTATCCTTGGTAAGCTAAGGTGTTGCTCTTGGGGGGGATACTTACCGGGTGGGACATGGATTGAACCCACGCGGCGTAGCGTGCAGGGGGTTCGGCATCCACTGTGATCCGCATGTCCGCGTGGCCTGTTCCGCAAAACTCAGCACATTGCCCGTGATAGATGCCTGGTTGGCTAGCTTCAATCCACATATAGTTAGTGCGTCCGGGAATCAGGTCGGTTTTGCCGCCGAGGCGTGGCACCCAAAAACTATGCATTACATCAGCAGAGGTAAGCACCAGCTCGACTTTCTCCCCCACCGGGATATGAAGTTCGTTAGCTGTGGTAATGTTTGCCGAGGGATATTGGAACTCCCACCAAAACTGGTGGCCCGTCACATCTACTTGAAGAGCCTGGGATGCTGGATAAATTTTTCCCAACACAAACGATTCCTTGATAGTGCCAATCATCATAAGGGCTAGAATAATGGCTGGGGTGACGGTCCAAAGAAATTCCACGCGGTTGTTTCCCTCGGTTTGGGGAGGCAATCCACGTTGTCCTGGCCGGGCGCGAAATCGTATGACGGCAACCACTAGCGCCGTGAAAACAACGGCAGACACAATCATCATGATCCAAAAACTAGAGGTAATCAAGCCCGCTTGAATTTGAGCTACGGGTCCTGCTGGATTTAAGGGGGACTGTGCGGTAGCAAACCCGCAGCCCGACAAACTGATTGCGAGAAACGCGACAACCGCGCCTCGCCTGATAAGGTGACGCCGATGTTTGGAAGACACAAGCATCTCTCCCGCCATTCAGTATCGTGTGAGAGGATTCCCGGCTTCAGCTGCTCTTGAACGCAAGGTTCAGGAGAACGGGGAGGCCGATACAATATTCCGGAAATATGAGAATATTGTGTATTCTACGCCGAATATCCTCGCAATAGAGACGAGTTACTATAGTCAATATACAGAATAAAGGAAAATTTGATTCATGGGTAGGGCCTTAAAGAAAAAATTTAACCATAATTCCCTTAGACCGCAATATTTTGTGTTATGCGACGATAACGCTCAATTAAGCGAGCTGTTTTGGCTGATAATTCCTAGGGCGTTCCAGTTAATTGCCCACACGGTAGTGTCTTGTGGAGACAGGTAGAACTCGAATATAGCTAAATGAGTGTGTGGGTTCATGCGCACGCCATAGCCGTGCATATTGCCCGCGATGTATAGATCGCCGGATTTTAGGCTCGATGCTCCGGGAGCGTGTCCCGTGATAATTTCTCCGTCCTGTTCGAGCAGACGGATATTCACTAAAATTGAGATCGAAACAAAATAACGATGCTGTGATGTCAAATACACCCGGAAGTGGGCAGGCAGCCGGTTGGCTTGAGTGTTTCCGGTTGCGTGCATAAGCGCGGTGCCAATGGAGTCTGACGCTCCAAGAGGAATAAATTGGAGCAAGGCCGTGGGCACTTGTTGAGGGTTATGGATAGCAACAACCTTGCCACCTTGAGGTGTCGGGCTGAGTGGCACGGTATTGGTTGTGTGGCTGGCAAAGTGATTGAGAATCAGCAGGGTGCCGGCACCAATGAGCACGAGCGCAATGACCAACATGATTACCAGATGCCGGCTATGATGATTGGGGGAGCGCTGCGGCGGTAGCAAAATGCTGGAATCTCGCATTGGGCTCATATACCCCGTTTCTTTAGGATTCAGATTATTTTAACATGTCTAGCTAAATTCGGGATCGCCGTTTTACAAACCCAGATAAGCCAGCAGAGCCAGAGCGCCAATGGTGGATACGACCATGCCCACTCCTTTAACGTAACCTTTGGGGGAGAAGCCTAGGATGCGTAAGGAGTTTCCCAAAACGAAGGCGCTCGACAACAGCATCGCTAAAGCTGCAACAAACGGATAGGCAAATCCGAAAGCAGCGACGGGCAACGCAACGAGATTGTAGAGAAGTGCCCACCATAGATTTTGTTTGATAATCATGGCAACGTGTCGTCCTGTGGTTAAGGTATCTGCCAAATTTATTAGATTGGGACGGGTAAGGGTCAGGTGGCCTGCTTCGACGGCAATATCGGAGCCTGTACCCATAGCAATGCCCAAATCGGCTTGTACAAGTGCCGGGGCATCATTAACTCCATCGCCGACAAATGCCACATGATGGCCTTCGTGTTGCAAATGTTCTACTATTGAGGCCTTTTCGACGGGACTTTTTTGGCTTTCCCAATGGTCGATGCCCAGACGGCTCGCGACCATCTGAGCGGTGTCGTGATTGTCTCCGGTGACCATCCACACCGTGAATCCGTGGTTGCGTAAAGAGGTGATGGCTTGTTTGGCTTCGGATCGGATTTGGTCACTAAAGGACACTATGCCTAGGGTTACGTTGTCAACGACGATCTGAGCTACCGTATGGCCGGATTTCGTTAACCTGAGGGCGTCATCTTTTAAGGCATCCGGGATGGCATCGCCAGGACGG
>PXYW01000044.1:11115-30860 GCA_003023695.1 Sulfobacillus benefaciens
ACGGAGCGCTATAATATCGACTCTATGGGTGTTGACAACGCCTTGTACCCCAAAACCTGGAAGAGATTGGAATTTATCCACTTGAAGCAGCGGAATTTGTTGGGATTCTGCCCATTTTACCAGCGCTTCGGCTATGGGGTGTTCCGAAGCCAACTCTACTGAAGCTGCTAATTGGATCAGGTCGGGAGACTGCGGGCACATTTCTGATACTGCCATTTGTCCGAGGGTTAAGGTTCCAGTCTTGTCCAAGATTACGGTATCAATGCGGGCAGACCGTTCCAATGCGTCGTCGCTTCTCAAAAGCATTCCGTAGCGGCCTAGTCGTTGAGCACCTGCTAATACAGCGAGCGGCGTGGCGACACTTAAGGCACATGGACAGGCAATGACAAAAACCGCAATGGTCCGCAAAAGCGCGGTGGAAAGAATAGCTGAGCCTGTTAAGTGGAGGACGCTTTCTCCCCAGAGAATCCATGAGATGAATGTGATAATGCCGACAGCTAGCACGAAAGGTACAAAAACTCTTAAAATACGGTCCGCAAGTCGACGCCATTGTCCTTGAGCTCCTTGGGCCGCACGCACAAATCGGGCGGTTTGGGCGAGGATGCTATCTTCGGTTGCCCGTCGCGTCTCTACGATGAGTCGTCCAGAATGGTTGATCGTTCCCGCATACACCATATCCCCTGCCCCTCTATCAACGGGCAATGATTCACCAGTCAAAAAAGACTCGTCGAGGCTGGAATTGCCGGATATGATGATGCCATCGGCTGGTACGCGTTCACCTGGGCGTATCACCACACTTTGTCCGACCATCAATTTTTCGGCCGGTATTTTCCGTTCTCTTCCGTCCTCCCAAATGGTCGCTTCTTTAACACTGAATTGCGAGAGCATGCGGACTACCCCTGCTGCTCGATTGCGGGTGCCAACTTCCAAGTTGCGGCTAAGCAGCAAGAATGATATCAACATGGTTGAGGTATCGAAGTACAGATAACGGCCACCGAAAACGGCAGTGTAGGCACTATAGCCATAGGCAGACAAGCTGCCGATGGCAATCAGCAGGTCCATGGTAGGCACTCCGTGGCGTAAGGAAGACCAGGCGCCGCGAAGAAATGGCCAACCGCCCCAAAACACAACCGGGGTGGCCAGCGCCCATAATCCATAAGCCAGGACATCTCTTAAGCCACCGGGCAAATGGGGAAGATACCCAGACCACACCGGCACACTAAACATCATGACAAATATGGCTAAGACGGCACTGACTCCGAAGCGCCGTAGGAGCGAAAGATCGCGGTCCATCTCACCCGTGTCTTCGACATCATGTTCTTTGGCACCATAACCCAGGTCGGTAATAGCGTGAGTTAATTCTGCCGGTGTGGTAGCGGTGGCGTCGACAGCCACTTGGGCGGTACTGGTGGCAAAATCGATTTGTGCCGCGAGTACCCCTGGCAATCGTGTCAGCACATGCTCCACCAATATAGAACAGGAAGCACACCACATACCGTCGATATCTAGGGTTACTGTCCGTGGGTCCGCTGCCATAGATAGCTTTGGAGCGTCGGGAGCGAGGCTGTTTCGTAAGTTCTCCCAGTTAAGGCCAGGGCGGCTTTTTAGCTCAGCAATCTCTTCATCGCCTAAGATGCGCCACAATTCACGGCATCCGTGACAACAAAAGATATGATCATCTCCGGGAACAGCAGTCATAACGGGTTGTTCACATAAGTAGCAGGTTAAAATAGCCATGGGCTCACATCCGGAATCCAGCCATTGACGGCCATGCCTCGCAACATGAACATCACCCCACTAAGAGCGATGAGGGTGGCAGCCAAATAGGAAAATTTGCGTCCTTGGAGACGTGCTCCGCCAAACCAACCTAAGGCGGCGACGCTCAGCAGGGAGGGAACGGTACCGATGCCAAATGCCAACAGAATCAACGAACCATGCACCGCTGAACCGGTGGCCGCTGCAGATACCAGCATGGCGAAAATCAAGCCGCAAGGATGAAATCCTAATAGAATTCCCGCTGCAAATGCGGCGCCAGGGGTTTTTTTGGCCATTATACGCCGGAACAGGTTACGAAACGGACCGATGCTCATGAGGGACCAACGTTCCATAAATCCGGCGCCGTGCCCCGTTCGTACTTCGTCGATGGCCCACAGCACCATCATTGTACCTCCCACAATTCCTGCCACAGCTTGGATTCCGGTGGCGTCGGAAGCAGTGTTGACAAAGGATCCCAATGCTCCGAAAAAACCGCCGAGCACGGTGAAAGTCAAAATTCTTCCCAAGTTATGAGACAGGTGCAACCGTAGCAGTTGCCCGGTCGACGCTTTGACAACGTTTCCTTCGGAGTCCTTGCGAAACGATAAGCTAAACGCTAATACAAAAGGGCCACACATCCCGGAACAATGCAAAAAACCTTGCAAGAGTCCGACACCCATGGCCCAGACCAATAATCCTGGATTCATCGCCCAGACTCCCGACTTTTCTTTTTAATCGTGCTTGTTGCCCTTGATCATGGTAAGATGCGGCGGCCGATAATTTGGATTGCGAGCCTGTTTATTCGGGATTGATATAGCTGCTTCCTTTGCTCGCTCCGCTTGCACCCAAAGGTAAAACTCTTTAATGAATACGACTAGTAATATGACCATGGTTGATACTTTCATAACCGCACCGCCTACTTGCTGATCGGTAAGGGCAGATATCCCCAAAGCATGAGAACCCGCAATATACGTGGAGTAAAAGGCACGGTCCGCCAACGTAATAAACGCGAACGTTAACAGCGTAGGCAGGCTCATGGCAAAGAGATAGAGTAGCGTTAGTGGACGCACAATCCCAGGGATGCTTTTCGACGGACTGTAAACAGGCCACCATAAGAAGATAGATGCCAGCATCATAAGGTACTCATCCACAATATAAAGCCCGTTATATTTTAATGTAGCTTCTAACAGGTTAGGCAGCTGGAAAATAGAAAATACCACCGTAAACGTGATTAGGGCAACGCCAGGTTTTGTCAAAAATTTTATGATGGGTTTAAGATACGATAATCTTAGCATCGGCTCAACCAGCCATTCGGGAAGACCAATGAGAAACAGCGGGGGAAGAACCATGGCCAACAAAACGAATTGGATCATGTGGGCAGTTAACAGGAATTGATCCGCTAAAATTTGCAGAGGGGTGCCAATCGCAAGATACAGGGTGAAAAGACTGCAATACATGGCCAACTGACGTCTTATGGGTACAGCAGACGCATTATAAAAGCGCGTGCGCAAGGGGCCAACCACTTCACGATAGGCCACGCCAATGATGATGACCAACAACATGACCTCAGGATGCCACAACGAAAAAAATCCTGCTTTGGCGATCACAGGCGGCAACATAGGTACCCCCCCAATTTGCGAACTGAGTTCTTAGACTTTAGACTATATCTTGTATTGTAGGATTTTTCTCTAAATTTTCATAGGGTCTGGTCGCAAAATTCAGGAGGGGACATCAACACCATCCATGACGACTCAAAACACTGCCAACAATCATTAGGGCCATGGCCGGCATAATTAAGAGGCCTAACCAGGCCTGACGGTCGAGCACCACATACCATGAAGCTCCCGATATGGTCCCCATGCTGTACAAAATGACGTCTGCCTCCACTAATAAAGGACGATGCACATCGATAAACAAATTCAGGCTGGGGATTATCCATAAAAAGTCGACCGCCATCCCGAGCAAGATAAATCCTATGGCGACCGCGCGAATCCGTTTTTGCCGAATAGTTTCATTGACCCCAGGCATCAAGGCATTTACCGCCCGCTTAGTCCAGTGAAAGAGCCAAGGACCGACGGCAATTCCCGCGACCACACCGGTCAAAAGGATCCAGCTATACTGAAGCGTATGTTGGTCTACACAACCTTTTTGGTCAGCCTGGTAGCTTAAATGCTGGATGCCCAAGGACACTGCTAACGCATAACTGGCCAGTGAAACCCCAAACGCGCCGAGACGCCAACCGCGGTTTGGTGTCTCCTCCATTAAGGCAAACCTCCTTAGTTATCCACCAATACATTCCAGGTTTTAGTCAAATGTTGCCCTTGAGTGTTGACGGTTAAGGTCAAAGCCCAAGGCCCTGCCATTACCGGCACCACTTGCCCTGTGAATTGTGCCTGAGGTGTCAGAATGTGCATGGGAACCACCGTGGGAGGCATACTCATCCCAATCATGGTTAGCCGGACTGCAACGGTAACCCCCTGGGAAATGGAGTGCCCCTCTGAATTGTCTACAGTCACGGTCAAGTGATTAGTTTTCAATGCCACTAAAGGGTTAGGTGTCCAATTAATCTTGACACTCATGGCGCTGTTGTGCACAGATTCTGGTGGTGAAACAATGGCGTTATTTTGCGAACCGCATCCCGTAAGGCCCAGGATTGTCAGTGTGGCTATAGCTAAAAGATACCTGTGTCCCGGCCTTGCCATTGTCGCGCCTCCACTTCTGATTGACGTCTCGGTCATTATACAGCAAAAACGACTTTGGATTTAGCACACTAACTCACCATTCGCAGTCATGTTAAGTGGTATCAGCAGTCGCCTAAAACTTTGCACAAGTCTAGATCTCTGCTGTGCGTCTGGCTTTTGTCCCCCTAGATTGAGGGGAGAGGATTTGGGGCATGTCCTCTTCTCGTCGTGTGGGAGATCCCTTCTTTGGCCAGCCAATACCCTTGTGATCTTCCTCAGCAACCCATCGGCACAGTCCCTGGCTTTGCCGATGACCTGAGCGGAATTAGGCTATGGCCTGCGTAGGCTTTGAGTCATCCTGTCGTTTCTTCGCAGGATACGGAAAGGTGCTATTCCACTATCGGTACAGGTCATGCCGACAAAATTCGTGTCGGCCGTGTACGCATGGTCCGGATTGGAGCACGTTGTTAATCCGAAAGATTATCCAAGTAGAGTTTCTGACCGACCATATGATAATGTATCTATATTAAACAGGTCTCCATTGAACCGTCTGCAACAAGGAATGGAATGGACAAGATGTGTGTGCGACCCGTAATTTAGCTCTGAAATTTTTGCCGCCACAGATGCTGACCATTGTGCCAGATCGGAAACGGTAGGAAAACAAGCAACAATCGCATAACGCAGTGTATCGGAACCTATGCGATACTGATGGCCAGGTCAGAGGAGGAACGCTTTGCAGTCCTTGACAGTTTTAGAATCCGAAGTGGTGCAATGCCGTCGGTGTGCACTACGGCAAAATGCGCATGGCGTGGTGTTCGGCGAGGGAGCGGAAGAAAGTCGCATTGTGTTTTGTGGCGAGGGTCCTGGTGCCGAAGAAGACCGGCTATTACGGCCTTTTGTTGGCCCGGCGGGACAATTGCTGGATAAGATGATGAATGCTATGGGATTTGATCGTCATCGCAACGCGTATGTGCTCAATGTCGTCAAGTGCCGCCCGCCGAATAATCGGGTACCCCTGCCTGAAGAACGGGAATCTTGTCGTCCCCACTTGGCAGCGCAATTAGAGATTTTGCGTCCCGCTATCATGGTTTTGTTGGGCTCAACGGCCATTCAAAGTTTCTTGGGACCCGAGGCGCGGGTTACTCGGGTTCATGGTCAGTGGCACCAGCATCAAACTATGTGGCTAATGCCAACGTTTCATCCTGCCGCTTTGCTGCGGAACCCGACCTGGAAAGTCCCAGCTTGGGAGGACCTAAAAAAAGTGATAGATCAATACCGTGTTTTGGTAGACCCAAGCCACCCTTCACCTTTTCATCCAATTTCTGATGATCGCCTTGGATGAGTGAAACCGTTAATGGTAAGATCGTAATTGCTGTATTGGAATTTAAGAGTGGAAAGGTGGGCATCTGGTGGCAGAACGACTGGGATTTATTGGACTGGGTATTATGGGATATCCGATGGCGGCACATTTATTGGAACACCATCCAGTGACAGTTTATAACCGCTCTGTCGAAAAGGCGAAGCAATTAGCGGCCAAGGGTGCTCAGCTGGCCTATAGCCCGAGACAGGTAGCAGAGGCCTCGGAGATAATTTTTGTGATGGTGAGCGACGACCACGCCTTGAAATCTGTGATGGAGGGCGGGGACGGCGTTATTTCCGCCATTGGCCCGGACCAAATCATTGTCGATCATTCCACCGTATCGGTTTCATTAACCGAAATTTTAGGAGCTACAGTAGCCGCAAAAGGGGCGCGATGGTGTGATGCTCCGGTAACCGGTGGGGATGTGGGAGCTAAGAACGCCACCTTGACGATTATGGTGGGCGCTGATCCGGAGATCTATCGTCGAATTGAACCATATCTCACTTTGATGGGCAAATTGGTGTTGCATGTGGGCCCCACAGGAAAAGGGCAGGCATTGAAAGTGGTGTCCAATTTAGTGTCCGCAATGAACCTCATGGCTGCCGCCGAAGGCATACGGCTTGGCCTTGAAGCGGGATTGTCGTTGGATGCGTTAGAGGCAGTGATGACGCATGGTTCGGCTCAGTCGTTCGAGGTCACAAAAATTGTGGATCGTGTGCGTCGACAGGATTTTAACCCCGGATTTTCAGTGGCTAACCGTCTAAAGGATTTGGATCTTGCATTAGCATTGGCGGATAATTTGGGTTTTTCCGCTCCTCTTGGAGCAGCGGCACAATCCCTGTTTGCCGCCCATAAGGCGCTAGGATTTCAATCCGAGGATGAATCCAGCTATGTCTTACGATGGCCTGAGTTCCATGATTAGTCATGTGCTCTGTGATCTCGACGGTACTATCCTTGACACCATGGAACTGATATTATTGAGCTTTCATTATGCGTTTGAGGTGGGTTTGGGCCAAACCGTGTCGGACGACGAACTGTTGCTTTATTTTGGTCAAACCTTAGATGATCAGTTCCGCCAGATGCGTCCCGACCTCTCATCATCGGAGATTGAGCGCCTGGTCGAGATTTATCGGACCCATAATCACCTAGAGCATGATCGCCATATTGATCTGATACCTGGAGCCGATCACGCATTAAAAATTCTGCATCATGCGGGGTACCCGCTGGGTCTGGTTACCTCAAAGCGACTGGACATGGCACAACACGGCTTGGAAATGTTTGATCTGTGGTCTTACTTTTCGGTGGTAGTGCACCATGACAGCACCATACAGCATAAGCCTCGTCCTGATCCAATATTAGAAGCCCTGCGCATGTTTTCGGCTGATCCTCATACGGCAGTCTACGTGGGTGATAGTCCCTATGACATGCAGGCTGCAAAATCTGCGGGCTGCCAAGCTTTAGGGTTGGCGTATAATACATTTACGGTCGATGATTTAGTCAAAGCTGGTGCAGATCGTGTTTGTACAACATGGGAAGCCGCATTGCACTGGATTATGGAGCAAAACGATTAATAAGAGGAGGAACTTCCTATGACATTAGAGGGTACGGAAATTACCTGGCTAGGACACGCCAGCTTTATTGTCAAAACCCCCGGCGGCAAGACGCTGGTGTTTGATCCCTGGCTGGGTAATGAGGGAAATCCCAAATGTCCGCCCCAATATAATGATTTAACCCAGTGGGGACCGGTCGATTACATTTTTATCAGCCATGGCCATTTTGACCACTTAGGAAGTGCCGTGCCATTGGCCCAACATACTGGAGCGGTAGTGATAGCCAATTTTGAGATCGCGCAATACATAGAGCAGCATGGTGTCACTAAGACCATTGGGATGAATAAAGGCGGAACCTTGGAGTTGGGAGAAATACGGGCAACCATGGTGTACGCCGATCATAGTTCCGGCATTTCCGGGGAATCGGGTATGATTTATGGTGGGGAGGCCGGGGGTTACGTGGTAACCTTGGAAAACGGCATGAGTATTTATCATGCAGGGGACACTAACGTGTTCGGCGACATGCAGCATATCCGCACGCTTTATGCACCGGATGTGGCCCTGTTGCCCATCGGAGGGCATTTTACTATGGGGCCCAAAGAAGCAGCTTACGCTGCAAGACTACTGGCTCCTAAAGTAGTCATTCCAATGCATTATGGCACTTTTGACGTGCTCACTGGAAGCCCGGATGCACTAAAGGACTTGTTAGCCGGGGAAGCCATTGAGGTCCAAGTTTTGCAGCCAGGAGACCAATATCGCTGAGGGGAAAATCGGAGGGACGACAGTGCGTTCGGAAAAGAGTAAAAGGGCACCGAAACTGTTTCCTCCGTCAATGGCCGGTCACTGCCTGCGCTACGCGGTTATGGAACTTCTTGGCTTTGGCCGTTTGATCACCCCTGAGTCCCAAGCGGCGATGCGCGCTGGCAGCAAATTGCACAAAACATTTCAACAAGAATTGTTGCAAAAAGAGTCGGTACGCGCTATAGAGGCACCGATCCGGGATGTGGACCGGGGTATTTCCGGTCGCATTGATGCGGTGCTGGACGATGCCCAAGGACCATTGGTGGTGGAATATAAAACTGTCAACCACGAGAAGTTTATCCGCATTGCCAACCAAGGACCGCTTATCGAACATTGGGCTCAACTGCAGTTATACTTGGCAGTTGGAGAGTTTAGTGGAGGGCGGCTAGTCGTGGAGTCGCGAGAGACCCATGGCCGATTGACATATCATAGTGATGGTGACCAAGCATGGGAAACATGGGTGTTGACTCGGGTTCAGCTAGCGCGGAAATATCAGGAGTCACGCAAGCTGCCAGTCAGAGAAATTAGTGCGGCTTGCGGACATTGCGACCGCTGGCAGCGTTGCTTTTCCAGTGAAATCGAGAGGGACCAAGCGGTACAACAGCATCCCGAATGGGATACCGATCCGGTTTTGCCGGACGCACTACGCATCGTCGCTATATCATAAGAAAATTGTCCTAGAGGAGGTTTTAGCCGATGCCCATCGCAGAAGTAGAGTTCGCCGGTGGAATGAAGTTTGTGGGCCATTCCGAGTCAGGTCATTCGATCACTATTGATTCGGCACCCGAAGTGGGGGGGCAAAATCAAGGGGTGCGTCCCATGGAACTAACGTTAATTGCTTTGGGAGGCTGTACCGGAATCGATGTGGTATCGATTCTTAACAAAATGCGGATTCCCTTCGAGGATTTCCGCATGGACATTGATGGGACCAGGCAACCTGACCATCCTAAGACATATCGCACCATCCAGTTAAACTATCGATTCCAGGCCGACGAATCTGCTAGTGATAAGATATCCCGTGCGGTTCATTTGAGTCAGGAAAAATATTGCAGTGTTTCGGCGATGTTAGCGGCCACGGCGGCCATTGAAGCCAATATCTATTTAAACGGTAAGCTTTTGGAAACTTTGCCGCCTAAAGCCTTATAGTGCAACACTTAAATGGGTGAAAGCCTTGGCAAGTGGCCACACTATGCCTGGAGATAACCGGGAGGTGAAGCCAAATGGCCGAGGATAAAAAGACGGTGCGTCGTTTCAGCCAAGAACGTTTTCAGCAAGAGGTGGCCCGCGAATTGGGCATCGACCTTAATGCCGATGAAGGCACTCGTCCTGCACCAGCGTTTAAGAAGACTCCAGCAGTAATCAACAACGATCTGGATCAGAAGTAGCGGTTCGTGCCGAAAAAGGCGTCGGTCATGAGATCGGCGCCTTTTGGCGTTGGCTTAACTGGCAGCATTGGGTATAATCGGGTGAGAAATGGAGGAAGACAGTGGACGTCGGATTGATAGGATTGCCACGTTCTGGCAAGACCACCGTATTTAATTTGCTAACCCATTCAAAAATTGAGGTGAATCAGTTCGGAGGAACCCGGGCCGAATCGCGTCAAGCTTTGGCTCCTATACCCGATAGTCGGTTACAGTGGCTGTCAGACCTGTACCATCCGAAGAAAGTGACGGCAGCTCAGTTATCTGTGGTGGATGTACCCGGGCTTAGCCGATCCGAGACTGGTGGGCCAAACCGCTTTTTAAATGATGTCCGCTTAGTGGATGCCTTGATTTTAGTGGTGAGGGGATTTACCAATGATGTGGGCGAATTGGCGACTCCCTTGGCTGACTTGGAAGAAATGGAACTGGAACTCATGCTTTCGGACTTGGACTTGCTAGAGAAGCGAAAAGAACGCATTCGAACTGGAAAGAAAGTGACGCGGGAACAACAAGAAGAACTCGCATTGGTGGAACGGTTAGCCGACGCTTTGGAAAATAACCAACGACTGAATCAGTTGAATCTTCATGAGGACGAATTGCGGTGGATTCGGGGATATCAGTTTTTAACATTGAAACCTGTGATTTGGGTCGTGAACTTGGATGAATCCCAATTTAAAGCGCAAAATTACCAAGATAGAGCAGTGATAGAAGGACTTTCTTCATCTAAAGAGGTGCCCTTGGTGACCATGGCAGCGGCGCTCGAACAAGAAATCGAAGAGCTCTCCGATGAAGATCGCAAGGTTTTTATGGAAGATCTGGGTGCCCATGATACCGGCCTAGCCCGGGTTGCCTCCGCGATGTATCGCAAATTAGGCCTGATTTCGTTTCTTACCGCTGGTGAAGATGAGGTGCGCGCCTGGACGATTAAAGAGGGCACGGTGGCTAAACAAGCGGCGGGGAAAATTCATTCCGACATTGAACGCGGCTTTATTCGCGCCGAAGTGGTGGCATTTGACGATTTGGTGAAAGCCACCACCATGGCCAAGGCAAGAGACCTCGGACTGGTAAGGCTTGAAGGCAAAGATTACCTGATGAAAGATGGAGATGTGGTCAATTTTCGATTTAATGTGTAATGAGTAAGGAGGATGTTATGACAGATTGGTGGCAGCGGGCGCAAGCCGTCATGCCGGGTGGGGTTAATAGCCCTGTTCGTTCGTTTCGCGGTGTCGGTGGCACACCGTTTTTTGTTAAATCGGGACAAGGTCCCTATCTTATGACAGAAGACGGGCGTACCTTAATTGATTATGTCATGGGCTACGGCCCCTTGATTTTGGGGCACGCAGCTCCTGAAGTAGTACAGGCGGTACAGCATCAAGCAAGTTTAGGGCTGGGATATGGCGCTCCCACGGTACAGGAAGTGACCTATGCCGAATTGCTTACCCGTGAAGTGCCGGGATTGGATATTGTGCGCTTGGTCAATTCGGGCACGGAGGCGACAATGTCAGCGCTGCGAGTGGCACGGGCAGTGACCGGAAGGCACCGGGTGGTGAAGTTTGCTGGGTGTTATCATGGCCACCATGATTCGCTGTTAATTAAGGCGGGATCGGGAGCGGCAACCTTGGGGGTGCCTGACTCCGCTGGAGTTCCAGCTCAGTTGGCCGCGTTGACAATTACCGTACCTTATAATGACATTGAAGCCTTAACCGCAGCCTTTAATGAATACGGCAGTGAAATCGCGGCGGTGATAATGGAACCGGTCGCGGGCAATATGGGCACGGTCTTGCCTCTCCCGGGGTATTTGGCGGCGGTGCAGAATTTAGCACACCAGCATGGAGCCCTCTGGGTCGTCGATGAGGTCATGACGGGATTTCGTGTAGCATGGGGCGGAGCCATGAAAAAATTTGACCTTATCCCGGATTTGGTGTCTCTGGCCAAAGTTATCGGTGCCGGAATGCCGCTTGGAGCTTATGGGGGCAAACGCGAATACATGTCCTTGGTAGCACCATTAGGGCCGGTATATCAAGCGGGCACCTTTTCCGGCAACCCCATTGCGGTAGCCGCCGGAAGCGCCCAATTAAAGGCCATTGGCGGCCCTGACTTTTACTTGAGTTTGGAGCAGAGAACCCAACACTTAGCCCAAGAGTTGGTGGCTATGGCCATTCGTCATGAGATTCCTGCCGCCACCAATGCGATAGGGGGAATGTTTACTTTGTTCTTTAGCGATAAACCACCCACTAATTTTTCTGAGGTGGAGCAAACTGACCGGGATCGGTATCGCAGGTTTTTTCACGGCATGTTGGAGCGGGGCATATATTTTCCGCCATCACCCTTTGAAACTCTGTTTGTGTCTCACGCCCATTCAGACGAGGTGATTGAAGCGACATTAAGTGCGGCTGACGAGGTCTTTCGCACCCTATAGGAGGGAAATCTATGTACGTTGCTAAATTACATCCGTTCGCTTTTAAAATAGGTCCCTTGGGTGTGCACTGGTATGGAATTTTTATGGTGATGGCCATACTGGGAGGAGCTTGGTATCTCATTGAGCGAGGCCGCCAATTGGGGGAGGATCCCGACCGTTTATCCAACATTACATTGTGGACCGTCTTATGGGGGGTCATTGGCGCACGGTTAGTGTTCGTCTTGGCCAACGAACCCCAGTGGATTTGGACTGACCCTGTCCAAATCTTGCGGATTTGGGACGGAGGGTTAGCCTACGATGGGGCTGTAGGGTTAGGAGTGCTGGCGCTGTGGTATCAGTTGCGAAAAAAGCCTCTGGTATTTAACCATCTGGTCGACTGGACGGTGCCTGGTATTGGACTTGGCATATTCATGGTGCGAATTGGAAACATTTTTAATCATGAAGTGTTGGGCCGGATGACGGAATTGGGATTTGGCCGCTGGCCAGAGCAACTGATTGGTTCGTCCATTGGTGTGATTTTAATCGTTCGCTATTTCTGGATTGAACGCTATCGCACACCACCTCCTGGATACCAGTTTTGGTCGGCAATGTTCTATTACGCTATTTTGCGGGGATTCGTGGGGGAAACTACCCGCGACAACCCACTGTATATTTGGCACTATATTAACCCGCATTGGGGCATTGGATTTACCACGCTGATGCAGTTATTCACGCTACCGATTATGCTCTTTACCTGGTTAATGATGCGCCGTACCTGGCGAAAATCGGCAACACGTCTTGAGGGACCGGGTTTGGGTGTTGCAGAGGAGCCTTCGTTATCAGGGGCGTCTGACCAATAATCACCACTGGAGTGCCTATTTTGGTGTAATGGTATAACCATTTGGCATCATCGGGAATGTCGCCAGGATCGGGATTGAAGGTGCGGGTCGGGAGTTGGATGCAGCCATGGCTTCGGGGAACCCCGAATTGATGGTTCCACCAAGCACCGTGGATGGCAATGCCACCATAAATATACTGGGCCCAGGGCACATGTTCAACATCCCAGCTATCCTTGGATCCGGGGATCCCACCCCTCATATGATCATCCGCCACCTTGCGAAAAATCCAAAATGTGCCATCTGGAGTGGTCCATTTTGGGGGAACTCCGGAAGATATGGGCATGACTCGGAGTAGGCGCTGATCATTGTAGACGTCGAGTTGCTGGCGGGATAAATTAATCTTTAACCATTTTCCTGTAAAATCTACAGTGGGGGAATAGTCGCCCAGGGTTGCGGGCATGGGCGAACGAAAAACATCTTTTGCATAGACACTGGGCAAGGCTTTGGCTAGGATCATACCGAACATGAGGTAGGGGAAAAGAAGCAGATACCATAGTTTCATCTCTTAACCTCCCTTGCTCTCAGCCCATCAGTCTTTGCTTTGAAGGAGGGTTTTATGAATTCAAATACGGTGACAGTCACTACCCTGTTTTTTTCGTTTGCCGCAGACCGCATGAATGGCCGGCGCAAAACATTTGACTTACCGCGGGGAACGACCCTGGGGGACATGGTGCATCAATATTTGGAACCGGTGTTGGGACCAGAAAGCCGAAATTGGCTGTATTCCGTCAATGAAGAGTGGGCATCTTGGGACACCCATCTGGAAAATGGGGACGAAATTGCGGTCATACCGCCAGTGAGTGGGGGCTAAATATGGATATCTACCGCATTACCAAAGAGCCGATTGATGTGGCATCGGCATTAGTTGCTATCGGCGACGACCGGGCGGGTGCCCAAGCTCTGTTTTTAGGAACGGTGCGCAATGAATTTGCAGGGCGTGCATCGCGCGGTTTGTATTATGATGCTTACGAGCCCTTGGCGGAAAAGGAACTCAGACGCATTGGGGACGAGCTCAAACAGGATTTTGGAGCACTTCACGTGGTTTTAATTCATCGTATCGGGGAGTTGCCCCTGGGGGAGGTTAGCGTCCTGGTGGCGGTGTCGGCTGGGCATCGCACCGAGGCATTTGCGGCGGCTCGAGAAGGCATTGATCGCATTAAGTCCCGGGTTCCCATATGGAAGAAAGAACATTGGGACGACGGCCAGGATGCTTGGCACGATGACCCCGAAGCCTTTTCCCCTAAGTGATATTAAACAGCTCTTTGACGCGGCGAACATTGCTGCGGCTAACCACGACCTCACTCTGTAGCTTATCCTTCATTTTTAGCAGGTAGGTTCCATTGAAATAGGGCATAATTTCCCTAACCTGATGAAGATTGGCGATAAAGCTCCGGTGAGTGCGCAAAAAAGTGTCTTCGGGCAATCGATCTTGCAGTTCTTGTAGAGTAAATCGCGTTGGATAGCGATCTTGGGCAGTGCAAATGTATATGATGTCGCGTTCGGCGGTGGCATAAATGATGTCCGTGACGGCCACGGGGATGGTATGGCCATTCACTTCGCAAGGCACCCAGGTCAATGTCTGGGCATTGTCTTTGCCCCGATCCGAATTATCTTCTGTTGCCCGCAAGCGCCGCATGGTTTCGCTGATGCGATCGCTGCTGACGGGTTTTAGAAGGTAATCTACGACCTGAATAGCGAATGCGTCCACGGCATAATTTTCGTATGCAGAGACAAAGACAATCCGCAGGTGAGGTTTTAGGGTTTTGAGCTGACGAGCCAATTCCAGTCCGTTGACTCCGGGCATTTGCACATCTAAAAACACCACATCATAGTCCATGGCTTCGATGAGCCGCAAGGCTTCCTTAGCCGATTGAGCTTCGCCAATGACCTCAAGTTGATCTTGATAAGGTTCCAATAGGTACCTAAGTTCTTGGCGGGCTGGATATTCATCTTCCACAATCAGTGCTTTAAGCATTGGAACCCTCCGTACCGTCAGCTTAGTTAAATTATAACCCGATAGCTGCTTGGCAGAAATAGTTTCTGTATACCCTTCGGGAAAGAGGAAAAGGGCCGCCCCATTTCGAATACTACTAATATTCAATTTACCAGCCCCGAGGCCAGCTAACCGGGGCGGCGCCATAATTTTGAGGAGGGTGTCACGTATGGAATCAGAAAAGCCGGATATGCCGCAAATGATTGCAGAAAGCCCATTAGTCGAACCTTCGCTACCCCAGTCGGGTCGCTTGCCACTAGTCACGGAAGATGATTATCGGCGCGTATATCAGGAGTCGGTCAATCACTTGGGGAGTTATTGGGCCAGTGTGGCCCAGGAGCTACAGTGGGATGAACCCTGGCAAGAGGATTTGGTTGGGGAATTGCCAGATTTTAAGTTTTTCGTAGGCGGCAAGGGGAATGTCAGTACCAACTGCATTGACCGGCATCTGGATACCAAAGGCGATAAGGTGGCGTTGATTTGGATTGCCGAGGACGGTCAGGAGAGGTCTTGGACCTATCGAGAACTGCATCAAGAAACTGCCAAAATGGCTCGGGTTCTTAACGATTGGGGAATTAAATCGGGTGACGTGGTCGCTATATATCTTCCCAATTTATTAGAAACTTTTGCTGCTGTACATGCTTGTTACCGCATAGGCGCTATTTACAACATCATTTTCTCAGGCTTTTCGCCGCAGGCACTGTATGATCGCCTGATTGACACCCGCCCTAAGGTGGTGATCACGGCTGACGAAGCTTGGCGGCGCGGCCGGCGCATCCCTTTGAAGAATAACTTAGATACCATTATCGACCGCGTATCGAGTGTCCAACATGTGGTGGTAGTGCGTCGCACCCAGACCCCTGAGGTCACCATGAAGATCGGGCGCGATCATTATTGGGATGATCTTGTAAAGCCCAACACACCGTTGATGCCTCCCTTGCCGTTAGATGCCAATGCGCCCGGGTTTGTCATCTATACGTCGGGCACGACATCCAAACCCAAGGGTTTGGTGCATGCCGGTATGGGGTTTCTGGTGTCGGCCTACCACAACGTGAAGTATGCCCTGGATTTGGGTCCGGAAGATATCTATTGGTGCACAGCTGATACCGGATGGCTAACTTTTCCCATTTTCGAACTGGTCGGTGCTTTGGCACATGGGGCCACAGCCTTGGTTTATGAAGGAGCATTGGACTACCCGCAGCCCGATCGGGTTTACCAGATTATCGAACAGCATCGCGTAACGAAAATATTTACTGCCCCCACATTGCTGCGCATGCTGGCACGCTATGGCGCCGAGTGGATTGGTACCCATGATTTATCGTCTCTTAAGCTCATTGGGTTGGTGGGTGAACCGTTGGATGCCAATACTTGGCAATGGGTGCGAGATGTGGTCGGCAATGGGGTGCTGGAAATCAACAACACCTATGGACAAAGTGAGACGGGCAGTGCTTGGACATCGTCGGTTGTTGGCGTGACCCGTTCGAAACCGGGTTCTTGCGGGGTGCCTCTGCCAGGCCATCGCTATGCTATTGTCGATGACCAAGGCACGCGAGTGCCCCCTGGGGTTGAAGGATACCTGTTGTTGACCGCGCCCTTTCCAGGGCTTGCCCGCACCATTTTTGGAGATCCCGAGCGCTACCGGACGCAATATTTCCGTCAGTTTCCCGGCGCCTATAATACCGCGGACGCTGCGATTGAGGACCTTGACGGTCATATTTGGGTTTTAGGGCGCGTTGATGACGTAATCAATGTCTCAGGCCATCGGCTATCTACGATGGAAATGGAATCCGCATTGCTTGAAGTAGAGGGAGTGTCAGAGGCGGCTGTGATTGGGGTGGCCGATAACATTAAAGGCATGGTTCCTGTGGCCTTTGTCACGATGAACCGTCAAAGTCCGGCAATGAACCAAGATGACTGGCGGCAATTTTTGTCGCAATCCGTGGTGGATGCCATCGGCAGTATTGCCCGCCCCGCCCAAGTGTTTCGACTTGATGCGATGCCTAAGACGCGCAGCGGAAAAATTGTCCGGCGCCTGCTCAAAGAATTGCTGCAAAATGGGCAGGCCACTGGAGACATTACCGGATTGGAGGATCCCGAGATATTGCCGGTAATTATGGAACAGATAGGGCATCAAGAAAAGTAGATATTGGGCAATGTTAGTGAGGGATGGGAATGGGAATCACGAGTCGTATCGTGGTTCCTTTTCCTGGCTGAGATCGCAACCGCAAATGATATTGATTGCCATATAGGCCTACTAATCGCTCTGCCACGTTGCTCAATCCTAGTCCCATGCCTTGTCCTGATCCCATTTCAAATATTTCGTACTGCTTAGCTTTTGGGATACCCGCGCCATTATCCGATATATAGATGACGATATCGGTTTCCCGGTATCTTACCGTGAGACTGACCATGCCCCAATCTTCTTTGGTGGCAATCCCATGTACTACCGCATTCTCGACAAGTGGTTGCAGCATGAGCACCGGAACCGGGATGTTTAGTGCTTCGGGTTGGATTCTCAGGCGATAACGAAGTTTATCGCCATATCGTGCTTTTTCTAGATTCAAATAGGTTTGCACATAATCAATTTCGTCTTTGAGCAAAATGGTAGGTCCCTTATGAGAAAGCGAACGACGAAAAAACGAGGCTAACTGAATGAGCAAGTCTCGCGCCTTGTCAGGATCGGTACGGGAAAACGAGATAATGGTATTGAGCACATTAAACAGAAAGTGGGGCCGAATTTGTGCTTGAAGAGCTTCTAAGCGGGCTGCGGAGGCCAAACTGCGTTGCCGGTCTAGTTCTGCCACTTCTAACAAAATTGATAGGAGCTGGGCAATTCCTTCTGCAAACCTGCTAACTCGGTGCGGCAGCATGCTTTCTTCCGCCACATAGAGTTTTACCGACCCTACTGCTTGGTCATGCGATACCAGGGGGGCAATTACAACAATTCCCAGTTGGCAGTCGTCATATGCGCCCTGGAGCTCATCGGTGTGAAGAATTCGCACAACACGATCCCGCATTACCTGGCGCGTGGTCAATGACAACAGGCTTCCCGGAGCATGTTGCGGGCAACTTTTTCCCGCCCATCCCAGCACGATATTGGTATCGGTGATGGCCACCGCTTCCACTCCTGCTGTGGTCTGGATGATTTCTGCAATATGTTGGGCAGTGTCGCGGTTTAATCCTTGTCGCAAATGGGGCAATGCTGCGCTGCCAATTTCAAAGGTGGTTTGCGCTGGGTCTTCCAATGACTGGGATAACGGATCTTCGACCGGTTTGTCCGCAGTCGGCGGGTGGGTCCAATAAAGCCAGGCAAGGACAACGGCTGCCAAAATCCCCAAGGTCACGACCAGACGCATGGCGGCATACGGCAATCCCCAAACGGCGGCCATTAACAGGACGCACCACACCACGCCCAGAAATTGCCACCGGGTATTACTCATGACGGGATCCTCCTTTCACTTGTGGCAACCAGTTTATCACCTGAGTCGACGTCATCACCCGGCTTATACGGGGAAAAATTCGAGTGACAGCAAAGATGTGTTCATCCCGAGAACTGCCCAGCATGGCATCGGGCACCGTGATGACATTGAAACGGCGGTCATAGGCATCGCGAGCAGTACTTTCGATGGAAAGATTTGTCGCAATGCCGGTTAAAATTACCGTCTGAGCACGTAGGCTAGCTAGATGAAATGGCAGCCCGGTATTGTTAAAAGCGCTCCAAGCTGGCTTAGCAATCACAAAATCTTTAGGCAGGATCGGAAGCTCATTTAATATGCCGCTGTCCCCTAGCATTTCTCCAGACCTCGGGGGCCGATCGACTACGGGAGTAAAATATCCCAAGCCGTGTGCAGAAGGTGTCCAAATATATCCTATCGGAATTTGGTGAAAGCGCGCTTGCTGCACCAGCACTTTGATGGTTGATAAGAGTCGAGTCCGTGGGTCTTGGTCGTTTTGCGGCCGAGCCAACCCTTCTTGCATATCTATCACCAGCAGCACGATATCAGAGGTCATGGGCGAACGGCAGCCGAAATGAATTGAGCACCGTGCTGGCGCAGGTCCTGAAGTGCCTTTAGGCTATCTCCCGAGTTCACATTAACGCCGCGTACTCCGTCTTCAATCACAACCACCCGGTAACCCAGTTTCAAAGCGTCTAAAGCCGTCGCATGCACGCAGTAATCGGTGGCCAGCCCCGCCACATACACCTCGCGAACGCTCAACGAGCGAAGCAATTGATCCAGTGTCAGTGGATTTGCCGCATCCTTAAGCTCGCCCTCAAATCCGCTGTACGCATCGATGTCAGGGTGAAATCCCTTGATGATGTGATAAGCTTCCGGAGGGATTCTAATTCCGGGATGATAATCCACACCCGGGGTTTCCTGTACGCAATGGGGAGGCCATGGGCCGCCTTGTTGGGCAAACGACACGTGATTGCCTGGATGAAAATCCCGGGTAAAAATTACTGGAAGCCCCTGCGCAGCAAAGGAATCCACATATTCTTGCACCACGGGGATAATTTGGTCGCCATCAGGTACCGCCAAACTGCCTCCGGGACAGAAGTCATTTTGCAAATCTACGACGACTAGTGCCGACTGTGAAGGAAAAGGCAAATCTTCCACCTCCCTTGGTATGGTTTATGGCCTTAGTATACCTGGAACTGTGGGATCAGTGTGGGTGAAAAAAGTGAAAATGGCTCCGGCTTATAGCCAGAGCCATTTCTCAGCAAGCCTATTAGAATGACCCGGCTTCCTTAGTTTCGGAAATGCTCTCTAGTGCCTCTTCAACATCTTTGGTGCGATAGCCGCTGGCAGCACCCCAGTAGAAGAAGATCAGCCCTAGTACGATTACCACGATGAGGTCCAGAGGATATGGGATGACGTTTTTGAGTTC
>PXYW01000044.1:30885-41979 GCA_003023695.1 Sulfobacillus benefaciens
CCAGCAATAACGCAATCAGCAGCTTGGAGTCAGTAGCCCAACCGGTAAAGTACACGATAAGGGTGCCGATGGCAAACGCCGCCGGAGCAATGATGCCTGAGCCTCCGAGTTTGAAAGGGCGTTTGGCTTCGGGGGCTGTGCGGCGGAGAACTGTGAGCGACACCGGTCCAATGATATAGGTAAAGACCGTAGCCGAGGAAACCAGTCCCACCAGTGACTGCCAAGACGGGAAGGGCAACAGGAAGACCAATCCCAGGACAAATGCCACAATTAAGGCAGCCACAGGGATACCGGTTTTGGGGTCTACTTTGGCCAATCCTTTGGGGAAGTAGCCATTCTTGGATAAAGCATAAATCACACGAGTGGTAGAAGCCATGTACACGTTACCGGTACCAGCAGGAGACAGCACGGCGTCAGCATACAATAAGGTGACAAAGAACCCAAGGTTCAAGCTAGCAGCCACTTCGGCAAATGGGGAGGTTAATACCACACCAGCCCATCCTTTAGCCAACGCGCTACCTGGAACTGCGCCCAAAAATACAAGCTGCAACAGCACGTACAAAATGATACCGATAATAATAGAGTAAATCAAAGCACGAGGAACGTCGCGCTGTGGATTTCTAGCTTCTCCCGCCAAGTCCACTGCCTGACGAAATCCGAGGTATGCAAAGATAACTCCTGACGTCGCTAACGCAACTAACACGCCAGAACTCCCGTCAGGGGCAAAACCGCCATAATGGGAAAGATTAATCCAATGGAGACCAGCAAAGAGGAACACGATAATGGTTAAGCTCGGCATAATGAATTTTAAGATGGTGACGAAGGTGTTGACTTTGGCAAAGGTACGCACGCCGTAGTAGTTAATCAAGAAAAAGGCAAGCATTAATAGTGCGGCGACGAATAGGCCCAAGCCAGATAAGATGTTTGGGGTTACTTTGGCATCCCACAAGGCGGGAAACCAGTGAGAGGCATATTGCATCACGCCTTCAGCCTCAACGGCTGGAACCGACGCATAGGCAATCCACGCCGCCCATCCCATGATAAAACTGGTTAAGTGGCCATGGGTATAATGGGGATAACGCGCGATGGATCCGGATTCCGGAAGCATTGCGCCCAATTCAGCATAAACTAAACCGATCAGCAATACCGCAAACCCTCCGATAATCCACGAAATGATACTGGAAGGACCGGCATCGTTGGCGGCGAATAATGCTCCAAATAGCCACCCTGAACCGATAATGCCCCCCAATGAAGCCATGGTAAGGTCCAAGAGGCTGAGCTCTTTTTTAAGACCCTTATTAATCAATGGTATCCTCCTCTTTAAAGTACGGAATAAGGCAATGCACAACTACAAAACCCACGTAAAGATTCGACATAAGTGTCAGAATTCCTGCAAATGCAAGCGAGACCTGTAAAAAGAATTATGTAAATTGGGCCAATCTTATTCGGCCCGGGGCATTTGGCAGCTCGTATTTTGGGGAACTTACAGTCAAATGGTTACGAGGCTAAAAGAGTGGCGGCGGTTGTGTTTAATGCCCTGAGAGCAGAGGCTACCAAGGTTTTAGAGAATTTTTTTGCGTCGCCGTTTCCCGATAGCCACTCTTGGGCGCATGACAATGCGGTACGGTAGGACGAGTATAAATCCCATAGATCCTGATTCGGGGGTTCCTTTTGCCATGATGACATATCGATAATTTCATCGCTGGGACTACTATTGATAGCATGGGGAGCAGTTGCCAGAGTTAGTCCTATAGATAATGAGGGAATCACCACATGATCGATTTGGCTTGGATCCCATTCGCAATGGAATAGTTGAACATCAAACCCTTGAAGCATTGCCCGCTCGGCAAACCAGCGGATCAGCGAGGTATGGTCCATTCCTAGGGGGCCTTCGAACCGGATTCGGCGTAAAATTCCATGAAATGCATCGCTCAAAAACATCGCCCATCCGCAGGCGCTAAGGCTGGAACCAAAATAGTGGGAGGCAATCCCATCCTCAGAACCTGAATTCGTTAAATACGAACTGAGACGGTTTCGGGCTTGTGCGATTTTGTCAGCATCCAGAGATTGCCGAACCCTCTCGGATATTTCGTCACGAACTGCCTTAGCCATTCCCAACAAAGCGGGCACCCGATTGGGAAAAGGAGGTAATTCGGAACCCGGATCCTCTTCGACGGGTATGGTAAGCATGTTTCGGGCCATAGTACGAATATCACCGGAAATGATGCGTTGGGAGGTGATGCAGATCCGCTGATCAACCAATACCGCGACCAGGCATTCAGGGTCCAATGCCGAGTGAAACACTTGGGCCCGATGGGGCAAGACCGCAGTGGCCACATATTGTTGCAATACAGCGGACACCAGGTGTGGTGAACTGTGGGTCAATACGATGACAGTTTCCGCTCGGCTTAACAAGTCCGGGTAAAAATCGCGAATGCCCCAAGGCGTAATTGCTTCCGCAAGATAATGTGAGATTTCGCTAGCCATTAACTGGTCCCCCTGCTCGAAATGGTGTAATGGCATGATACGAATCCCTCCTCGCAAAGGTTCCATGAGCCGGGGATTCTGGTTTTTAAACGGGATCCAGGAGTATAATTACTCTAGGTGGACAACACGATTTAGGAGGTTTTGCAAGATGGCTGTTGTGGTTTACACGACCCCGACTTGACCCCATTGCCGGACTGCCAAGAAGTTCTTGCAAGAACGCAAGGTGCCGTTCAAAGAAGTGGACGTAACCAAAGGTCCTGCGGCGGCGCAAGAACTGCAACGAAAGTCCGGACAAACCGGCGTGCCGGTGATAATAGTGAACGGAACCGTAATTGTCGGGTTTGATCGTCCGAAGTTAGTGCGGGCGTTGGGCGTTCGCGACTAAGATTAGCAACAGGGGTTTGCTTTACCCTGTTAAAAACGGCTATGAACCCCCCAAGGGGGAACATAGCCGTTCATCTTTTGACTACCGTTATTTTTGCGCGTCCATCACCAGTTTAAGCAATTGCGATTCCGGTACGGCGCCAGTCGCTTCCAGCTTGCCATTAATCATGGACTTGGGAACACCATAAACACTGTACTTGTTAGACAGTTCCGGAAATTCCCCGGCATCAATCATATCCGCGATAATGTGTGGTGATGCCAATGCCATTTCGTGAGCCAGGCGTACAGCCCGGGGACAATAAGGTCAAGTTGGGGTTGTGAACACCTGGATGTGCAGCGGATTTTGGATAGTGGCCAATTGCTCACGGGCCTTTTCACTAAGCGTGCTCGTGTGCGTGGATACAGCCTTCAGCGCCTCTAAAAACGCGCCAAACTCATGTCCACTGGGAATACCCAAAAATCGGACGCCGGTATGACGACCGGTATTATCCAACAGTTCTGCCACAGGTCCCGTGATAGTTTCGTTGCCACCGTGACCAGGTTCTAAAATGGGTGCGGTATCCGTGGTTTTGACCATTACCAAATCCGATAAATCCGCCACTTCGTTAATCAACTCGCTGAATGTTTCAGCCATTTCCGCCTCGGGTCCGGCAAAAAATTCAATGGTCACCGAATCCTGCATTGATTGGAAAAACTGGGATACTTGCTGACTAACTTGGTTGTCGAGTAAAGCCATGGAGACACCTCCTTTCAATTACCTTAGATGTTCCCGGGTCGTAAAGCAAATTTCCGGGAGAAAACTTTTGATACTTAGGCCCGTTGAACAGGATGACGGGCACCCATCCACAGCGACATTCCGCCAACCACGTTGGCGACGTTGAAACCTTGTTGGGAGAGCCAGGCGGCAACTGAAGCACTACGGCTCCCTGAAGCACAAACAATTGCGTGAGCTCGCGACTTGTCAAGCTCGGCGATCCGCTGTTGCAGTTGCCCCATTGGAATGCTGATGGCACCTGGGATAATCCCGGACCGCAGTTCATATGGTTCCCGAACATCAACGACAATATAATTCTCAAGGTTTTGGGCCAACTCGTCAACCGTCAGGTCGTGTACCCGCGCAACAGGCAATCCGGCTTCTTCCCACCCTTTGACGCCTTGGTCGAAAACAAATGGAACGCTGAGTCCAGCCTCCAGCAAACTATTTTTGGCTGCGTCAGCAACCACCGTGTTTTCGGCAAAGATGCCGATAGGTGGATTTTGTCCCTGTAGGGCACGTTTAACATCGTGTCCCCATTGGCGCCGATGAAAGGGAAAGTTGTAGCTTCCCGCCGGATGTGCCTTGGAATACGTGTGAGGCGGATTGACGTCCAACAAGATGGCCGTTCCTTGTTGTACCTGATCCATAAAATCCTGGGTTGTCATTGATTCCATCGAATGTCAATCCTCCTTGTTGAATTGGTCATAAACTACTATGCCGGCGTTGGTACGCCCAAGTTTGCTGCCCTGATGTCCGCTGCGCCTTCTGGTGGCGGTTTTAGCAGCATCAGGACCTGGTCGACAAATTGGTCCGGATCAGTAATTTGCACGAAGCGGTTCCATCGCCTTTCAAATCCAATTGTGGATACCGGTTTAGGGCTTAAAAACAACCCTCCGCATGCTGATGCCCCATAGTGTGCTGGGTACAACTCCGTGGTATCTGGCAGGGTGAGAATTTTCTCATGGATCGAATGGAATTGATCCAACGCGGCTGCTTTGACCATGTCTGGAGTGGGATCAACTAGGTCTGGACGTCCCACGTCGCCAACAAATAAGGAGTCGCCACTTAACACCAACCAAGGTTCGTCAGAACGTGTGGAGTCCGTTATGACTAGGGAAATACTGTCAGGGGTATGTCCCGGTGTTTCCCAAATTGTGGCCGAAACATGACCCAAGTCCAAAATGTCGCCCTGAGTTAGCGGATTAAATGCATAGGAAACCGGAGCGAGATGGCTCAAAGACACCATTAATCCGGTTTTCTCCGCGAGCTCCCGAGCCGCTGAATGATGGTCTGCGTGGACATGGGTTTCCACAATGGCCGTGATTTCTAATCCTAGTTCTGCTGCGCTTAAGATATAGGAATCTGCACCAAGATTCTCCAGGGGGTCTACGACCATGCCTTGACCCGATGCTTCGTCACCTAGAAGAAATGAGGCACACCCCATTGATCCATCCCACATGGGAACAAAAATCATGTTCTCCCTCCTCGCATATATACCACCTAGGGTATATAATGACGTTAGTCACCAAAAAAGTCAACGGTATTTGCCTTGGGCAGAATCGACAAGCTACTCTTAATGGTAACCAGGGGGGCGATTAATATTACGGACAAGGAGCATCCGGAACGGCCTGTGGTTATCGGCCAATATTGGGACACTGCGGATTTGATCCGCCGCATGCGGCGGATTGAGGGACAGGCAAGGGGCATTCAAGCGATGCTGGAGCGGGAAGAGGATTGCAAAGCCATATTGACACAGTTGTCGGCAATGGCGGGTGCCTTAAATCAAGTGGCGCGGGTAGTGGGGGCATGCGGACTGGTCGATAGTCTTAGGCGGGATGCGTCCGAGCTTAATCCCGAGGATATTCGCGCGGTGTTGGAAGATTTGCAGTCGCGGGGAAGATTATAAACGAACTAAAATTCAAATCGACGATAAGGAGTGGCTCTATTGATAGCATACACCAAACCAACAACTAAAACCCAAGAAGATGCTATTACCAGCGTCCAAGTAGCGGTGGAGGCTGAAGGATTCAAGGTGTTAAATGCCTTAGACATCGGAAATATTCTTCACAGCAAAGGTTTGGATCGGGAACCCATTGTCATTTTGGAGATCTGCCATGCTAATTCAGCTTATACCTTGCTTGCGAACAATATCGATTTGGGGTTGTTTTTACCCTGTAAAATCAATATCTATCGTCAAAACGGGCAAACCTTGATTTCCGCCTTGGACCCGCATTTCATTACCAAGTTGATCCCCACCGATTCTCAAGTCGAGACATTGGTCGAGGAAATTTCCTCAGCGATCTATCGCATTGTGGATAACGCGGTGTAGATGGGGCGCCACCGCTGGGTGCTGGCGCCCCATAGTGACTAAAGTTCTTCTTCTAATGTAAACCCGGGTCGAATCGGGAAATCTCCTCCAGGATGTCGGAGCGGGTTTAAATGCGGCACCTCGGCTTCGCCAAGAGCCACTTTGAGACCCAATTCTCCCAGGGCGGGACCTCGCATGACGCCGAATCCTTGGTCGCCGCATGCGACAAACAGTCTCTTGGCAACTTGTCCGATCAGGGGACGACGGTCGGGGGTGCTTCCTGCCAAACCGGCCCACGAGGTGCGAAGTCCTGCCGCGTCCGCTTTGCTGGTCAAATTAATGACTTGGGCAGCAATAGTAGATTCAAATTCGTCGTCGCCGGTAGTCTGGTAATCATCCGGATCATGTTCGAAGAGTCGAGTACCATCGCCGGCAAGTAGGTTGTGAGGGCCATCGGGGACGAGGTAAACGTCTGTTTTCAATTCCCATACCATCGGTAAATGGTAACCTTGAGGAAAGTCCAAAGACGAGAGCTGAACGCGATAAGGACGCATAGGGAGATGAAAGCCGGACTGACCAAGCAGCTTGGCGCTCCAGGTTCCAGCAGTAACTAAAACTTTTTCCGCCTGAAGAGATTCGTTTCCGATTTGCACCGAAACGGATGATGAATTTAGATCAAGACGGTCTACCCGAGATCCTAAACGTACGGATAGCCCTTGATTTTTGGCTTCGGCCACCGCAGACTCGGCGTACGCCGTGGGGTTGACGTGAAAGTCTCCAGGAGTCCAAAGCCCTAGAGTTTCTGGGTCCACACGGTCTAATTCGGGGAATTCTTTGTGGATTGCGGTAATGTCCCAGAGTTCAGCGACAATACCACGGTCCTCAAGGCCATTGGCACGCTTCTGCAACAGATCCCGGCGAGACGGTTCGGCAAGCGTCAGCATGCCATAGCGCTGCAGAATGGAACGGTCACGGGTTCGTTCATATGCTTCCTGGTAAAGTTGACGACTTCTTTGTACCCAGTCTACATCCTCAGGGTGCCACACCAAATCGGTGACAATTCCTCCCGCTTTAGCACTACTTTCTGATGCAACCCCGGCATTAGCCTCGACCAGCAATACCGATGTCAACCCGCTGCGCATGGCAGCCAGCGCAGCAGACGTTCCCCACACGCCTGCCCCAATGATAATGAGTTCATATTTCATTGTGCTCGCTCCTTATGTATCTCTTCGCTAATAATGTGTTCCTGACCACTCTACCACATGGACCGCGGCCCGGGATTGTGCAATCCAACCACTATCTACTAAGATATCGGTATGGTGTGTGCCAGGTAGCGTGGAGGAGATGTGAATGACGCCCCGAACAACAAAAACCCTTCGTCGGTTAATAATAGCAGGAGCGGCGCCGGTACTGGCACTCGGTTCGCTGTTTTCGGGCCCCAACCCTAATGGGCTTACGGCTCCAATTTCTGGGTATTGGCCAATTCACCTGGTGCCATCGTTATTCGGCCCGTACTCGACTCCAGAAAACAATGGATATGAGACCGCCAATCAAATTAGCCCGATCATTCCTTTGTCGTATGTTGCTTGGCGGGAGCCGCACTTATTAGGAGTGCAATTCATTGGGGACGCCCCGCGCAATCTGGCCAGTGACCAATTTTCCTTGACGATAAAAGGGCCGCGGGGCTATGTCACGGGGCTCAAGGCCCAATATTTCAGTAATGGATTTGTGGGATGGAAAGTCCCTTCTCTACCTGCGGGAAAGTATCGTGTCACATTTATGGCCCCGGGATTTCAACAGCCTCAATCGTCATGGACGGTGACGATTGCCAAATCGCCACGGGCAATCTCTCCAGTCCCAGAGACCAGTGCCGATCAAGCCTCCTTAGCTTCGCTGAACGCGTACCGCGCGATGTTGGACGAGGCCCCCGTTGCTTGGAATCAGTCATTGGCAGACGCCGCGATGGCTCACGCCCGTTATTTGGCGAAAAACGGATATAATGCCCCGTCTTTCCATATGGAAGAGCAAGGTCGGCCGGGATTTTCGGGCAGGACTCCGTGGGCTCGGGATCTGGTTTATGGATGGCCAAGCATTTTGGATGGCGAAGTCGGTATAGAATGGACCCAGTCGCTTCCCCCGGTTGCCGTAATTCAGGATTTGGTGGATACGGTGTATCATCGATTGTCCTTGTTATCTGCCAATCTGTTTTTTAGTGGCGAAGGCAGCACCACCGGAAAAACGGGGGCAGTGGTCATGGATTTGGGTTATGGCTACAGCAATAAGCTTCCATTAGCCATTACCTACCCACGACCGGGGCAAACAGGACTTCCTACGGCTTGGGTGGATTTAGAAAGTCCAGACCCGGTGCCCAACGGCTACGGCAATCGTTATGGGTATCCCATTACCGTAGACTTTCCTACCGTGGAGACCCTAAAAGATGTGCGTGTGGGACTGTTTGAAGGCACCGAGAGAGTGGCCATATATAAGGACATGCCGGGTGTTAATTCGATGGCGGAAAATCAGTTAGGGATGGTGCCACGTTATCCTTTGAATCCCAATACCGTCTATTCAGTTGAGGTCTTTGCCACGGCAACGTTTAACAGCGGGATAACAGAGCCTGTCAACTTGCACTGGCGGTTTTCGACCGGAGGCGATACCGAATCGGTGGCGGTTGCTCCTTTATCGCCTCATCATATATTGGTTTCTGTGGTGAGGGCCGGCAATGGAGAACCGGATGTCCATACATTGGTGCGGATTTATCGTGTCTTTTCCCCAACGCGACAACAGATGGTGGGTACGGGCCGGACAGGGTTGAGCGGTACCTGGAATTTTGAACGCAAAAAAGGGATGCGGGCTTTGTACAACGTGGTGACTCAATCAGGCAACAGCGATGAATTTTGGTGGTAGCAAATATGGCCATCATAGTGGACGAACAGATCACGATTCACTTAAAAGGAGAAGCTCTTCGTCTCCATTTCGCTTCTTGTGGACAAGGTGATCCTACCAAGAACTGGGTCTTGCTTCATGGAATGGGTTCATCACGGCTGGCCTATCGGCCGATGATGGAGCGATGGCCGTTTTCCGGCAAAGTTTATGCAGTGGATTTGCCGGGATTTGGTGCCTCGGGGCATCTGAAGCAGCCGCATAATCTCGACGACTACGTCGGTGCGGTAGGAGCCTTGATGGATGAACGAAACATAGATCTCCCGGTCATTTTAGGCCACTCGTTTGGCGGCTTGGTGGCGGCCGAAGTAATAGCCCAGTTGCCTTATCGGGTAAAGGGGGGCGTATTGGTGTCTAGTGCCGGATTTTTTCCCCCGCAAAATGCGCTGACACCTACACGCCATGTGTGGCTTAATCGAATTGGCATTTGGGTGACCGGACTGGAATACTTTGGATTGCGCATGGTTCGGGCTTTAGGTCTGGATCCGGCAATATTGACCCGTAATGATCGACGGCGCTTGCAATACGGATGGCGCCATGCTATTGAAATGGCCCGGATGCCAAAGTTTTATGAAGACCCTGATTTGCTCGCGAAAATAGTGGCTGCAAAACGGCCAATCGCCTTTATCCACGGGGACCGAGATCCACTGTTCCCTTTATCGGAACTGCGCCGGGTTATTGGCCTCACATTTCCGATTTGGGTCATGCCCAGCGCAGGCCATCTCCCCTATGATACCGATCTGGATTACTTCTTGGATATTTTGCGGCAGGCAGTCCAGCCCTGGCTTTAGGTGAGGATTTTACGGACTCTTGGGACGTCTTGCGCCGACGTCGCCAGCGCTTCAATTTCTTGCAGGTAATGAATAATGGCCTCTACCATATCAGGCAAGGAGTGGCGCTGGGTATCGAAAATGAGGTCTGCCGTCGCGGGAACCTGGTAAGGCTCGTCAATGCCAGTCATATGTTGCAATTGACCGCTGCGGGCTTGGGTATAAAGTCCTTTAGGGTCGCGCTGTTCGCATATCTCAAGGGGTGTAGAGAGATAAATTTCAACAAATTTGCCGTGTTCTTCGATTTGTTCCCGCAAGATTTGACGATCAATCTGGTAGGGGGCAATGAGCGCCATTACGGCGATACCACCGTGCTGCGCAATGATTTGTGCCACAAACCCTGCACGGCTCAATTGTTCTTGTCGATCTTCCCGAGTAAATCCCAATCCTTTGGACAGATGACGGCGAATAATATCTCCGTCAAGCAAAGTGATGGGCCGATTGTCCACTATTCGCAGAGCATTGACTAAAGCCATCGCTAATGTGCTTTTTCCAGACGCGGGTAAACCAGTAAAGAGGAAAACCAATCCTTTGGATTGAAGTTGGCGATATCCTTGTTCCAGCACGTGGCGCACCGGCTTTGGGGCATACCACTCGGGCAGCGAGTTCCCCAACGATAGATGATTGCGCACCCAAGTGCCCGAAACATGGGCAAAATCTGTGACGTTGTTTTCGGCAATGGGCATGTAGGTTTGGGTTTTCTTATGCCACGCATACTCTGGGAAAGTCAGGGCTTGAATCTGCATCTTGCTGGATAAAGTCCGAAACAAATCGTGTGCTGCATAAGGATCCCACCAGTACCCGTCTGACCTTCGCGGGTTGTGCCCAGGATCGGCAGGCGCACGTCCCACGATAAAATAATCGGCGCCAAAATTTTGCCGAATTAAAGCATGCCAGATCGCCTCACGCGGCCCTGCCATTCTCATCGCCAGAGGAAGAGTTGACACCGTGATTGGGGGAACGGTATCGCTTGCTGGATAACATTCGGCTAAGGCTAGCACCGCTCGTATACGCATTGCCGCTTGCATATCCCCGGGATTAGTGGGCCCGACAGTAGGGTGAATCAAAAGGTGCCCCTGAGTATCCTTGAGAGCTTGCTTGGTGACCGCATAATGTGCTCCATGCATGGGATTTCGGGTCTGAAAGGCTACAATTGGTTTGCCGATCGCTTTCCACCGAGGCCAAAGTTCTTGGGGAGTCCGATAGGGCGGCAAGAAATCCACTTGTCTCGCGATAGCGGCTCTTTGAGAGTCAATTACGGTCACCGGTCCGCCCACGTAACAAGGATGGCGTTGATACAAAAGTCGGACTCCAGAGTGGGAAAGATCATCAGTGCCATAGACCTTGAGCGCCTCTTCGGAAAAATTTGGGTAAAACATATCGTC
>PXYW01000045.1 GCA_003023695.1 Sulfobacillus benefaciens
AAAAGGGAATCCCGAAAAATCCTAGGGCACCCATTTGTTGCATGATATCAAACGGCACGCGGCCGGTTTCATCCCGTTCCGATGCGCCCGGCGCCACCACACCTTCCGCAAAATCACGCACTGCACCACGAATCATGGTTTCTTCTGGGGTTAAATCAAACTGCATGATCATCGCCTCCGCTTGGATTATTAGTCTGGGTGGGAGATGAGACATTGGGGCGCCGAGTGTGGGCTAGGGCTTCAAAGAAGGACAGCACTTCAGGATTGGCAACCGTTTCCCTATTCACAGCGTCTTCCATGGCAAATCCCATGAAGAGCTTTTTTATCGGCACTTCCAATTTTTTGCCATTTAATGTTTTCGGAATGCCTGGCACCGCATAAATCATATCGGGCACATGGCGCGGCGATAACTGGGTTCGTAAGGCATCGCGCAGGCTTTGGGTCAGAGACTCTGTGAGGACGATGCCATCGCGCAGATGTACAAATAAGGGCATCCACGAGGTGCCTGGCGGATCTTCTAGCTCGACGATGAGCGCTTCCTGCACAGCGGTTAAACCCTCCACCACCCGATAAACATCAGCGGATCCCATGCGCACTCCCATACGGTTCAACGTCGCGTCGGAGCGTCCATAAATAATCACGGTTCCCCGGGAGGTAATCCGAATCCAATCCCCATGATGCCAGACACCGGGATACCGCTCAAAATACGTTGCGCGATATCGTTGGCCTGTCGGATCATTCCAAAAGCGGATTGGCATGGATGGGAGGGGGTGGGTGACCACAAGTTCTCCGGTCGCCTCGATGATCGATTGGCTGCGATCATCATACGCCGCGACAGCCGCTCCTAAGGTGCGGGCTTGGATTTCTCCCGCATACACGGGCAAGAGCGGCACTCCTCCGACCAGAGAATTGCAAATATCCGTGCCCCCGCTCGTGGAGGCCAACCAAATATCTTGCTTCACGGCGCGATAGACCCATTCGAAAGCCTCCGGCAACAGCGGGGATCCCGTGGAACCTAAGGACGTTAGGCTATGGAGGTCAGCGTGGCGTCCGGGGTCAAGATGTTGTTTCAGAGATTGATGCAATAGCGCGGCACTCGTCCCTAACACGGTCATCTCCGTATCGGCGGCAAGGTGCCATAACCGATACAGGTCGGGAAATCCCGGATGTCCATCATAGAGAATACTTGTGGCGCCTTGTAACAGCCCACTCACTACAATGTTCCACATCATCCATCCCGTGGTGGTAAACCAAAAAAATCGATCGCCTGGGTGCAAGTCCAAATGAAAGGCCGCATTGGTCAGGTGATGCAGGAGCATTCCGCCGTGACTATGGACGATGGCTTTGGGCAACCCCGTCGTGCCGGAGGAGTACAGAATCCATAACGGGTGGTCAAACGGCACACGCGTAAACTGCATTGGGGCAGAGTGCGCAATGGCTACGTGCCACGGTATTTCATGCGGCATAGACGCGGTGGACGGCAAGGGAAAGACATAGGGCACGGATATCGTTGCGACGAGGTCTGGCAACGATTCCGCAATGGTCTGTGCGGTGTTCCGACGGTCGAAAATTTTCCCTCCATAAGGATAGCCGTCAATGACGAATAAGACTTTGGGTCGGATTTGACCAAAGCGATCTAAGACACTGGAGACGCCAAAATCTGGCGAGCAGCTGGACCACACGGCCCCCACACTAGCTGCCGCTAAAAATGCGGCTACGGCTTGAGGAATATTAGGCAGATATGCGGCGACCCGGTCTCCAGGGACAACTCCCAGGTTGCGGAGGGTGTTCGCCAATCCTGCAACGATTTGTTGCATTGTCTCCCAACTCCATTGCTCCAGCGGGGAGCTTTCGCTTTGGAACAATAAAGCAGGTTGAGCACCCCGACTTTGTCGAAAGATATGTTCCGCATAATTGAGCGTGGCTCCAGGAAACCATCGAATATCGGGCATGGGTGTGCCTTCGTATACTGCGTTATAGGGTGTGGAGGACTGGATATGAAAGTAATCCCATATCGATTGCCAATAGGTTGTTTGTTCAGTGACTGACCACTCCCATAATGCCGAGTAATCGGGCACGATGTGTCCACGCGCAGTTAGCCACGTGATGAAGTGGGACACATTGGCTCGGCGGATACGCTCCATGGAAGGGGTCCAAAGTGGCGGCGTGTCTAAATGGTTTTGCGGCATGCACAACTCCTTCTGAGGGCTCCAACCCCAGAGCCCTCGTGGCGTTTTCTCTTTATGGCGAAAAGAGAGTTGAGAGTATCAGGATTGCTGGCGCACCTGTTCCACGATGCGAGGCAATACCTCGGGATCTTCCAACCCGGTGACATCTCCCGTAGGACGGTCGGTCATTACCAGTTCTTGCAGCAGACGCCGCACGATTTTTCCACTACGGGTTTTAGGCATGGCGTCCAGAGCAAAAATTTTGTCAGGGCGGGCTAATGTGCCAATTTCTTTAACGACCCGCTCAGACAATTGCTGGCGCCATTCGGGGGACGCCGCATTGGCCAACGTCACAAACGCCACCGGGACTTGTCCCCGTACCGGATCGGGGATACCGACCACGGCGGCCTCACTGACGTCAGGCGAGAGGAGCAAAGCACTTTCCATTTCCATCGTGGACAGGCGATGTCCCGAGACGTTAATGACATCATCAACACGACCGAGCACCCAAATGTGGCCATCGGCATCTTCTACGGCCGCGTCGAAGGTGTTGTATTTTCCCGGAAACGTGCTGAAATATTGGGACTCATAGCGTTCGGGATTACCCCAGATGCCGCGAGTCAGTCCCGGGAAAGGCTGGGTTAACACCAAAAATCCCTCTTGGCCTGGAGCAACCGGGGTGCCTTGCGCGTCGAGAATTTGATAGGCGTGACCCGGTAGGGGCATTCCGCACGACCCTGGTTTCGAGGGGGTAATGCCGACTACCGAGGAGGTCCATGCGCTGCCGGTTTCACTTTGCCCGTAGGTATTGTTAATTTCCAGTCGTCCGTGGCCGATTACGTCTTGCACCCACTGCCATGTGGTGGCATCGAGGGGTTCCCCCACCAAGCTGACCAGCCGCAACGCACTTAAATCGTGGGGATCGCGCCAGGTAGAGCCATAGCGCGCTAGCATGCGCAACAGCGTGGGGGCGGTAAACATTTTTGTGACGTGATACTGCTCGAGAATCTGGTACGTGCGATCCGGTTGAGGGAAGTCCAAGGCTCCTTCGTAGACCAGTGCCGTTACCCCATGGGCCAGCGCTCCGACCAACTCGAAAATGGGAAAGGTTAGCCAACCGGTGTCGGCCGTGCACCAATAGATGTCTTCGGGGCCCAAGTCTAGAGCATATTTCACGTTGTGGTAGGCAGCGACCAAAAATCCGAGTCCCGCATGAATCAGCCCTTTGGGTTTATTGGTGGTGCCGGACGTGTAAATAAGAAATCCTGGCGCGTTCGCATCAAGCATGACGGGATCTGCCAATCCCGATGCCTGTGCCAGGGCCTCATCCCAGTACATATCGCGCACGTCCACCATGGGTACTGGGTCTCCGGTGCGACGCACCACGATGACGCGTTGAATACTCGGAACCTGTGGCAAAATCGAATCCAGCTGGGCTTTGAGGGGTAATTTTTTGCCGCGGCGAATCGCGTAGTCCGCGGTAATCACAACTTTGGGGTGTGTGTCAGCCAGCCGATCATACAAGGCCGTGGGAGAGAACCCGGAAAAAATAATGTTATAAATAGCACCGATGCGGTAGCAGGCGTGTACCGCCGCAAACGTTTCCAACAAGTTGGGGAGATACAACGCGACGACGTCGCCGGGTTCCACCCCGAAGTCTTTCAATACCTGAGCGAATTGTGCCGTTTCCGATTGGAGCGCAGCATAAGACCAACGACGTTCTTGACCGTCTTCGCCGATCCAAATGAGGGCCGTGCGTTCGGAATGTTGTCGGGCATGCCGATCAATGCAATTGACGCTGACATTGCCGCGACCTCCTACAAAAAACTGAAAATGCGGTAAGGATCCCGCCATGTCCGTGTGCCACGGGGTGTCCCATTCTAACTCGCGGGCAACCTGGGCCCAATAGGCTCCTAAATGTTCGATGGAAAATCGGTATGCTGCATCATAATCCTGCACAGAGTGCAGGGAGAGTCTGTCCGACGGGGTGAATCGTGGGGGTTCGAGGTGACTTTGTGCAATCATTGGACTGACTTCGGGCATCTCCATGTCTCATGCCTCCTTGTCTTTGCATAAAGCAAACGCTTGGTAATTGTACACGGGTAATTCTTAATGCGTTCGGAAAAGTCCTGCTTCCTGGTAAATTTCGTATTATTCTGCCTTATTATGCGTTTTGGCAATCGTTGCAGGTCAGCGGCGGGGGCGTCAGGTCCCGGTACCCCGTTGTTTTGGTGTGCATGCCGTGGATCTTGTACGGGAAAAGACCATGCGTTTGGCCGCAGTGCCTTTTGAGATCGACGAAAATTTAGGGCCGAAGGATCCAATCGGTATAGTCCATTAGACCGCAAGACAATAGGCCATATGACCCTACCGCTCCGTGGTCATGCGTGTTGCACTATCACTGGGCTTAGTCCTGAAGGTCGCCGTTGCCTGAGAGTTCCCGGGGGGAATGGACCAGAGTCATGGGGCGAGGTCTGATAGCTCGAGAGGTAGCGCCCCAATACCGGAATACGGAAGTCAGTCTCCATGCGTCGAAACGATCAGCATCACTGCATCACCCGTGCGGCACGACCAACGCGCAACGGGATCACAGTGTAAATTTATGCAGCAGAGGGGGATTGGATACGTGCGAAATAAAACGATTGGAACAGTCGCGGCTGGGGTCTTAATGGCCGCTACTTTGGCTGGTTGCGGAACCTCTGCATCCAGCCCGACGCCTGCTCCAAGCAGCCTAAAGGACATTACCATTGGCACGTTGTATTCAGGGAGCGGATCCTATGCGACCTCATCCCTGCCCGAGTATGACGGATTGAAATTTTGGGCGACGCAGATGAACAACCACGGTGGCGTGTATGTGAAAGCTCTGGGCAAGAAAGTTCCGGTCAAAATTGTGAGCTACAACGACCAGAGCTCGGCGACGACCGCTACCAATTTGTATTCCCAGCTCATGACCGTGAATCACGTGAACATTTTGGTGGCTGATTTCGGTTCGGTATTGACGTCCGTGGCGGTTCCGTTGGCAGAGGAAAACAAAATGGTTCTGTTTGACCAAACGGGAACTGGTACCACATTTTTTACGCCGAATAACCCGTATATTGTGTTAACAAGTTTGCCCAATTCGGGACTGTGGCCGGATTCTTTGGCACAATTCGTCATTCAAAAACCTTACAAACGCGTGTATTGTGTATTGCACCAATGATTTTGATCAATCGCAAGACAATACGCTGGTGTCCAAACTGCAAGCGGCGGGGATTACCCCAGTATACAATAATGGGGTTCCTACGAGCACAAGCAGTTATACTGTGCTCTTGCACAACATGGCGGCCACGCATCCACAAGCCGTGATTGAACTCGGGTATCCGAACAACGACATTGCCTTTTTACAAGCGTTAAAGAGCAGTGGCGATCATTTCCCCATGGTGTTTACCATTTTCCCCGGGCAATTGCCCTCGCTATTCGAAAGCAATTTGGGCGGCGTCAGCAGTTTGAACGGATTGTACACCTATCCTGCGCCCCCTTTGATTAATCGGAGCAATATCAATTATGGGATGTCCTTGCCGCAGTTTTCCTCCGCGTATCAAACGACCATAGGCCAACCCGTCAATTTTCTCTCGGTGGCAGGCTACAACACAGCATTAGTGATTCAAAAGACGTTGGCGACGGCAAATAGTCTGAACCAATTGTCATTACGGCACGCCGTCAGCAAATTTTCCGGGAAGTTGCGCACTTTAGATGGAACCTTTCAAATTAACAGTGAGGGAGCCCAAGTGGGAGAGACGTTGCCGGTAGGCCGCTTTTCCGTGAACTCGTCTGGTCAGTTGCAGGTGAATTTGGTTACCCCGCTCCAGTAATGGTGCTAAGCCGCCCGGACAACGGGCGGCCCGTCTATTTTGGCCCGACAGCATGCAGACGTTTCGGGTCGAAGGGAGGCTGTTGCGCATTTTATTTTACGCGATCATATCCGGCATGTTGTTCGGATTGTTTTTTGCTTTGATGTCATTGGGATTGAATTTGCTCTTCGGCGTCATGCGGATGGTGAATTTGGCGCACGGGGATTTTGTGATGGTGGGCGCGTTCATCGCCTATGTGGCCTATACTCACGGCATATTAAGCCCTTGGCTGGGTCTGGCTTTAGTGATCGTAATTTTAGGGGGGCTGGGCTTTGTGCTCTACTTCCCCATTGGCCCGCGCTTGACGGGATCGTACGATCCAGAAATGCTTTCGCTGATTCTCTTTTTTGGTGTGTCTCAAATCCTGGAGGCTCTTGCGGTGATGGTGTTTGGCAACAACCCTGTGGCGGTGGGATACCATGTGTTAACGGTCAAACCCGTGAATCTATTGGGTCAAGCATACCAACCGTCATGGATTTTAGCTGCCGGCGTCAGCGTGATCGTGATTTTAGCGGTTTATGGGTATCTTTATCACACACGGCTGGGATATGCTACGCGAGCGATTATGGGGGACCGAGAGGAGTCTGAGAGTACTGGGATCAATGTGCACCGCGTTTCGGCCATCGTGTTTGCTTTAGGGTTGGTGACGGCTGGCCTGGCGGGAGTGTTAAGTCCCTTGGTCATCGGCAGCATTTATCCGACCATGGGGTTAGGGCTCACCATTACGGCGTTTGCCGTGGTGATCATCGGATCTTTGGGCAATCCGTTAGGATCCATTTTAGGTGGACTGATTTACGGCATTTCGCTGATGCTAATGGAAACCTACCTTTCCACCTGGTCGACGATGGTGCCTTATGTTTTGTTGCTCCTGATCTTGTTGTTGCGCCCAACGGGTCTGTTAGGCAAGGGGGTGCGACGTGCCTAAAATTGCGCGGTCGTTGTGGATGAATGGGTTCATTGGGGTCGTGTTGCTCGTGGTGTTTGGAGTGGCGCCGGGATTTTACGCGAACACCTCGATTTTATTTCAAATGATGATGTACATCGTGTTGGCTCAAGGGGTCAATGTGTTATACGGCTTTACTGGGTATCTGCCTTTTGGATACGTCGGGTTTTTTGGTGCCGGAGCCTATGGAGCCTCGCTGGCCATTCAAATGGGCCATCTTCCGGGCAGTGTGGCGATGGGGGTTGGGGCCATGGTCTCGGTGGTGTTGGGTCTCGTTTTGCTGCCGCTCTTGCGGTTGGCGGGGGCGTATTTTGCGATCGGAAGCATGGCCGCTGCAGAAATTGTCTATTATGTGGTGTCAAATCCCGCATTGGACAAGGTGACCAACGGACCCTATGGGATTCAATTAGTGCAAAGCTATCACCCTGTGGAAAGCTATGCCTTCATGGTAGGGGCGCTGGGACTGGTAACTTTGGGGGTGATGATCCTTCGTCATTCTCGAATAGGGATGGCATTGCTGGCCTTGCGGGAAGATTCCGTAAGCGCTGCGATGATTGGGATTAATGTCGTGACCGCGCGGGCAGGTGTATGGTTGGCCAGTGCGTTGGTTGCGGGATTAGCGGGGGCTATTTTTGCCTGGCACACCTCGGTCTTTTATCCCACGACAGTCTTTGATTTAAACATCAGCGTCTTTGCCATTGTGTTTACGTTGTTTGGAGGGGCTGGCACCGTTTTGGGTCCCACCGTCGGCGTAGTGGTCTTATTCGGGCTGTATAACGTGATCGGCATTTCTTCTCCCCAGTATTTCCAGTTGTTATTCGGGGTGCTCATTGTCACCTTAGTCCTGTTCTTGCCGAACGGCGTGGTGTCATTATTGCGACGGAGGGGATGGGATGTCCCATAAGTTATTGGAAGTAACGCAAGTGGTGAAGGTATTTGGCGGGTTTCGGGCGTTGGACGGGGTGACAGTTCAGGTGGACGCGGGCGAGATTCTCGGCATTGTGGGCCCCAATGGTTCTGGCAAAACGACACTCATCAACGTGATTTCTGGTCTGTACCGTCCCGATCGGGGGACTGTGCACTACCAAGGTCGCGACGTGACCGGCTGGAATCCCACCCGTTTGGCACGTAGGGGCATCAACCGCACCTTTCAGCTGCCCAAACCTTTCAAATCGCTGACGGTGGAGCAGAACGTGGACCTCGCAGCGCATTATGGGAAAAAAGGACGGCCCGGCATTGCGGATCCGTTGGAGTTTGCGGGACTCTCGAACATTCGACAACAGAGTGCCAGCCAATTGACTACGGCGCAACAAAAAGCTTTGGATTTAGCGCGGGCGTTGGCGACTGCCCCCGATCTTCTGCTGGTGGATGAATTAGCCGCTGGGCTCAACCCGGTTGAACTGGACGCGTTGGCGCAAAAATTGCTGTTTTTGGCGCACCAGGGCATGGGATTGATTGTGATTGAGCACTTATTGGGATTTGTGAACCAATTGACGCAACGGGTCGTGGTCATGAACGCGGGTCGCGAAATATTCGAGGGAACGTTAACGCAAGCCGCAGAAAATCCTGAAGTCGTAGCTGTGTACATGGGGGAGTGAAGCGCGAATGAGACCAACACAACCCGTCCTCCAAGTAAAAAATCTGAGTGCGCGTTACGGGGTCATGCAGGTGTTGTGGGATGTCACACTGGAGATAGGCTCTGGCGAGCGTGTTGTCCTTCTGGGCTCCAATGGTGCGGGGAAGACCACTCTGCTCAAAACGTTATGCGGATTGGTGCCTGCGATGCACGGAACGATTTTGCTCCAGCAACAACCGGTTGATGCTTTACGGGTGGATCAACGCATCCGTCGTGGCCTCGCCTTTGTTTCCGAATTAGGGATGATTCCCACGTTAACCGTGGAAGAAAACCTGGTATTGGGGGGGTACTATCTCAGCAACGCCATACGGCATACCCGCATAGCGGAAATGTACCAGAAATTTCCTGACTTGTGGCGCCAACGGCGATGGGCGGCTGGGAGTTTGAGCGGGGGACAACGCAAAATGCTGGCGGTAGCAAAGGCATTGATTGCGCGGCCCACGCTGATTATCATGGATGAACCGTCGTCAGGGCTTTCACCGTTATTAGTGCAGGAACTTATTGCGATTCTACGCCAATTGGACGATGGGTCCACGGCGTTTTTTATCGCGGAGCAAAATATTAAATTCCTGGACCTGGCGACGCGAGCGTATGTGCTGGAGGGGGGGCGTCTGCGCTTTACGGGAACGGTGGCGGAATTGCACGCCGACAATACACTAAGGACCGCCTATTTTGGTTTGCGCTGAAAGTCCTATAGTACTATACGCCTATGGTCCAATATATAGGGACCATTAGATCATGTTCCAGCGCATAGTGCTTAGGTACTGTGAAAGGAGTGTTTGCGACAAATTTTGCGAAGAAAATGGAGATTGACCTATGACAGGGATTGCCGTGGGTTCCGCTATCACGTGGGGAATGCTGGAATCCGGCTTGCTCATCGGCATTTGGGAATTTGGTGACTTGGTTTTTCGACGTCGGTGGGCGTGGGGGTCCGCCCTGCCCAGCGCGGTGCTCGCTCCGCTGGCGTTAACCTGGTTATTAGTGCTCCATCTGGGGCCAGTGCCCTGGGCGGTATTCGGGGTACTAAGCCTCGGCGTATTGGCGGTTTTTGCGCCACTGGCACGGCGGTTTCAACCGAAAACCTGGTACCTCTGGACAGCCTTGTATGTGATCGCCATCTTGGCCGTGCTCGCGGCGAGTGGACTCAATGGGGATAGCGCCACGGATGCGATAACGACAGCGGTCGTGGCCGTGTTTGCGGGAATTTATGGGTATGGCCAGGCTGCGCGCAGCGACGAATGGACTCAGACGCAGCGCCGGGCGTGTGAAGATGGCTTAACGGGCGCATTGACACGTTATGGGGGAGAACGCTGGCTGGCGGGCGTCGGGACAACCGTTGGGGGCGTGGCCATTGCGTGTGATTTGGACGATTTTAAATGGTTCAACGACACCTGGGGGCATGCAGCGGGTGATGCGGTTTTTGTGGAAACGGTGCAGCGCCTGCGTGGCGCACTGCGGCATCAAGATGCTATTGTGCGCAATGGGGGGGACGAATTTACGCTCTGGATTCCTGACATTCCTGCGCCGCAAGCCCAAGTATTAGCAGAACGGGTGCATGCGGCTCTGACGGGCACCCCTTTGAGTATCCACGGACACCAAACCGATGTAGGATGTTCGATGGACTGGGCGGTTGGTTCCATGACGAAGGAGACCGGGGAACTGGCGGATCGTGCGTTATTAACGGCAAAACGTCAAGGAAAAAATCAAGTGGTCGGTGTTGATCATTCCACGATTGAGGACGGCATAGCGCCGTTGGTATCGGCTCGCCTCCTCACGGCGATGGCCGACGCGTTATGGGCAGACTGGGAGGATGCGGCGGTGCTGACGGATCGGGACGGGCGGATTCTGACGTGCAACCCGGCGTTTGAAGCGTTGACTGGGCGGTCTCGGCAGATATTACGTTATCAAAAACCCGGCATTAATTCCGCGGGAAGTACGCCGCAGACAGTGTATGACGACCTGTGGGAACGATTGGGCATGTGTCAGCCGTGGCGGGGGATGCTGTTAAACCGACGCCCCGACGGCACCACATGGTGGGCCTATGATGAAATCTGGCCCATACGGTTTGGGGACAATGTGTTGGGCTATTGGGTCCGGGTACGCAACGCGGGCGCTCAACCCGTTGCAGCGTTGGCCGAACCGTTGGCATGGGACAACTTAACGGTGGATCCGGTATTTCAGCCATTAATTGCTAGTCGGTCGGGAAGCATCGTCGGTTATGAAGCACTGATTCGCCCCCAGGTCGCGGGAATTCCGATGGGCCCTGATCGGCTATTTGCCATGGCCGACATTACGGGAATCTTAAAACAGGTGGATCAAAGGGCCTTGACGGCGGTCGCTGGCGTACTAGAAGGGGTGTCTTGGCCAGACGACTGGATGCTGTCGCTCAATATTCGCGGAGTGACTTTGATGGATGTTGAATGGGTTTTGGCATATCTCGATCGGTTGCCGATGCCGCGTTCTCAGGTGATTATCGAAATTGCCGAAAAAGATGGATTGCCTCAGCCCTTTCCATCATGGAAAGCATTGCGCTCTGCGTATCCTGACGTCCAATTTGCGGTGGATGATTGGGGTACGGGACAGAATGATATTGCGCGCTTGATTGATTTAGCGCCCGAGTGGATTAAAATCGACCGAACCTGGCTATTGTCTGCCCAGGCGCATCGACACTCGCGCGAGTTATTGCAAGGATTCGTTGGGTGGGTCCATGGCACCGGGGCTCGTGTCATTTTGGAAGGCGTCGAATCGGCCGACGACAACGATTTGGCTGATGCATTAAACATGGATGCGGCCCAAGGCTATTTCTGGGGTCGTCCTGGCCCGTGGCCCACTGCGGACCACCTAAGCACAGAGGCTGTTCAATGACATAGGGCACCGACGCAGGACCCGTGGGAACCAAAAGGTCCCAGGGGGAGCGGGAGATTATGGACTCGACTAGCACCCAGGGGTGGGTGTATAGCCTTCCAGTAAATTGTCCGACGTGCAGAATCATGCACGGGGAATCGGGCGTCCCGTTTTGGCGATGACATAACCGCAGAGTGAGGGGAAGGAGGACAACGATGACGGTGTCTGGATCACCACGCCAACCGCGGGTGTTGCGTCTTGCCTCGAACGCCACATGGGTCAACACGGAAAGTCTCAAACAACTGCTTGATGCGCCCGATATGGCGATCTGGGCTGTTGACGCGGCCCAGCGAGTGATGTGGATGAATCGGATAGGGCGTTTATGGTGCGGAAAGCCTCAACGCGAAATTCTCGGACGCCACGAACGCGATTTGTTCCCGCCACAGGCGGACCAGTGGTGCGAGTGGGAAGCACAAGTGTTGCGGACGCGTCAGCCAGTCCGCCATCAGCGAGAGGTGTTAACCCTCGCGTCCGGACAGTGTCTTGAGGTGGAGATCGATCGCGTGCCTTATTGGAAAGGAGCAGCAATCGTCGGTGTCATTATTTGTGTTCATGACATTACGGACAGAGTACGAACGGAAAACACGGTGCGCCTCAATGAAACACGCTATCGGACGATTTTGGATGAAATCCATGACGGGTACTTTGAAGTGGACTTAGCAGGAAACTTAGTCTTTTTCAATGTGGCCTTGAGCCATATCCTCGGATATCCTGCAAACGTCCTCTATGGAATGAATAATCGGGAATATACCGATGCGGCCAATGCGAAAACATTGTATCAGGCCTTTAATCGGGTGTATCGGACCGGAGAGCCCGTCAGCGTGGATTGGCAAATTATTCGTCAAGATGGGACACAGCGATATTTAACGGCTTCGGTAGCGTTGTTGCGGGACGATCACAACAACCCTATCGGATTTCGCGGACTGGCTCGAGACATCACCGAAACCAAAACAGCCGAACTGCGCCTCCACTTTATGGCACACCATGACTTGCTGACAGAACTGCCCAACCGAACACAATTGATGACCCAATTAACGGCCTCATTGGAAGAGGCCCGCCAGGGCCATGGGCTGTTGGCGTTGTTGTTTATTGACTTGGATCGGTTCAAACATGTCAATGATACCCTGGGGCATTTAGCAGGCGATCAATTACTGCGGGGAGTGGCGGAGCGCATTCGGCAAGAAGTGCGCCATAGCGATATCATTGCGCGTATGGGGGGCGATGAGTTTATTGTCGTGCTGTGGCCCTTGTACCAGGAATTGGCGGCGACTGCTATTGCAGCCCGCATGATCCACAGCCTACAGCAACCCTGGGTCATGGAAGGGCACGAATTTCGTTGTCCAGCAAGTATCGGGATTGCTCTTTATCCAGAAGACGGTCAGGATGCGACGACGTTGTTGAAACATGCCGACATGGCCATGTATCAAGCAAAGACAACGGGCGGCAACCGCTATGCGCTATATGCTCCCATGATGAGCTACCGGAGTTCACGATACGTGCAGTTGGAAACCCAACTACATCAAGCGCTTGCGCATCATGACTTCCGTATGCACTACCAGCCCCAAGTAGACAGTCGGACCGGGCGGATTATTGGAGCTGAAGCCTTAGTCCGTTGGCAACATCCCGATGGACATCTGGTTGCGCCCCACGAATTTATCTCCTTTGCAGAGCAATCGGGACTGATTGTCCCTCTGGGACGGCAAGTGATCGCGGAAGTGTGTCGGCAAATGGGTGTATGGCAGTCTGCGGGATTATTTCTCCCGAAAATTGCGGTCAATTTATCCGCGAGCGAATTCCAACAACCAGACCTGGTCGATTACATCACGAAGATCCTACAGGAGAGTGGAGTGCCTCCTGCGTGTTTCGCAGTGGAAATGACCGAGTCGGCAGCAATGCAACGTATGCCCCATACCTTGCGAGTCTTGGGAGATCTGCGAACATTGGGGGTGGCGGTTGCCCTTGATGATTTTGGGATGGGATTTTCGTCCTTGCGGTACTTAAAAGATTTTCCAATTACGGCGCTAAAAATCGAACAATCGTTTGTCCGGGGCCTTGTGGAGGAACCGAAAGATCGTGCGGTCATCAAAACCTTGGTCGAATTTGCCCAGTATTTCGATATTGATCTCATAGCGGAAGGGGTCGAAACTCCTGCCCAACTTGAGAGTCTCCAGCAGATGGGTTGCTTTTATGTTCAAGGGTACCTGTTTTCACAGCCATTGCCCGCAGATGCTTTCGACGCATTCGCCCGTTCTGTGGGGCTAGCCGATACAAGCTCACCCTGACGCTTGCGATGGGATAACGCCGAATCAAAATTCTCCGTCCAGCCTTGGGCAAATCGTGGGTCACGTCTTTCAGAACGGATTCAGTTGACTGAGGGGCCTAGAGCCTCTAGAGGGTGTGATAAGGGTGGCCAAGGCAAAGAGTGATAGCCCAGGCATTCTAGCCTATCATGCCTTGTTTGCCTCTGTCAGGCTCCAAGACAACGCCCGGCGTAGATGAGTGTTGTCCGGGGTTATGCGGTAGCTTACAGGAGAAACCCCATGCGAATATGCTCCTTGCGGACGCCTGCAAGGGGCTGAGTATATTTCGTTCCTGCATGATCTATCCTCGCCTCCTGGTTCTTGGAGATTGGTTGGGTTTGCTACACGGTTCGTGGTATTGTCCCCATTGGTGATTAACGGCAAACCCGAGAGCGGGGAACAGGAGAAGCACCCTGGGGCTGCAAGCCGGGAATGGAGCCGTTTGTCTTCCGCGGGGTTCTCGTGAACGCGGCGGTTAGTTCCGGAAGCTGGGGTTGGTCAGCCGATGGAGCTAGGACTAGATCCGACAGTCAGGGCGGGCTGGTTGACAACTATGCAGTTTCCACCCCTCACCACGACGAATGAGAATGGGTTGCAGGCAGTCTGGCGTATTTCGCAGGGGAAGAGTTTGGTAAATATACCATTCGAGAGTCTTCCTCGCAATACCGTTCGAAAGGACAATCGGGATAGTCTTCACAAATTTCATACCTGTCTCCAGTCAGTTGTGCCACTTTTTGCACTAATTGGCCACCACAGCGGGGGCATCGGTGTCTTGTGTTCATTGATCTCCACCATTTCTGTTGAGCTTTCGATGACTGCACTCATTGTAACGCGGTCTAGATCGCGTCGGCAATGATTTTCTGTGGTCAACGATTCAGTGCAGGGCTGATGGGTCATGACCTCACGCTCCGTGATGAGCAGCAGCGTTGAGTCCGCTCGCGGGGCGCACCGGAGGAAATGAGCAAGTTAAAATTTTCCAATGATCTTGTTTGACGCAATCCGTTGGATTAATCGAGTAGGGGCGGGTGACTAGCCCGCGCCCTTTCACACCGTGGTACGTACCGGTCGGTATATACGGTAGTTCATGTCCAGTGTAGACGTGCTGTTTCGTACACACTCACCAGGTGTTTCAAGCCGTGTGCATTCCCATACGCGACCCAAAGATTCCGCAGCTGTGCACCACAGAGCTTTTCGCGACATGGCCAGTAGCCACGCCTGCCAGTCATGGAGTCCCAACGTCCGTAATTCTCGAAGACGGGTCCGGGGGACGCTTCCAACGTCGCCAGACGATGACGCTTACATAGATTCGGTTTGTCCACGTCTGTTAGAAGTTCCAGGTAGTGGAAAATGCGGCCTTTTGCGATAAGTCTTCGCAATGGATGTTCGTGGTGCATCAGATTGCGGCGGGGTTCGGGATGGGTGAATTGCGGTGGCACCTAAGGTTATCGACGGCAGTGTTGCCTCCAGTACTTGTAAAGATTCTTCGAAGGCACGACGTTTCCCGTGCCAGTCTACTGGCAGGGGGACGATGGCGCGTTGTTCCAATACCAATTGCTCCCAGCCGTTTCCTAATTGCACTTGATTAAAAGGAATCAGGAGAAGACCTTCGAAGACTTCGATAGCGACATATCCGATGGCATTAAAATTACCTAAACTGGAGGGGATCACGCAATACCCTGGACGAGGGTTCATTTCCGACAGGCCGCGTTCCGTAGGATCTATTAAGAGATGTTCAATAATGTTCTTGACCGTATACATGAGAAAACCTCCACGCGGATTTTATTTCTGTCTTTGGTGAACACAACATAACTGCATCGTATATTTTTGTAATGCGAAGAAGATATGGGCCATTAGTTCCATTGTATTGCGACTTATGGCCCATTATGACTATTCAGTGTGGTAAGCTTGCGCAGGGCCGACTCCCCTCGGTCCCGAGGGGGGATCAGCTCTCTAATGCCTCGTTTCCAGTGAGCACAAGAGTCTCCCATGATGATGTGGGGAGGAGGACTGACACTCAGAGTGCGATAAACAATAGAGGACTCATTGGGCTGTTGTCTTGCAGGTGTCAGTGGCCAGGCCACCTCCTGGTCTCACCGGGGCCGATCCAAGTGCTGGCCGTGGACCCGCCTTAGTTGGCGGACTGACCAGGAAAATTTGGACTCGGGTGCATTTTTGTTGTTGTGGCTCTCGTAGGCTATGTTACCGTTCGCGATCCAAAAGTAGCATCATAGTCCTGAAAAAACCTCTATTTTACAGGAATCGACAAATAATGTCATCTGCCGTCGGGCTAAAACGTTTGCTACCAATGCCCATCACCTGGTGGTTATCAAACCTCTACACTACCAGTGAGGGGTCTGGCTTCCAATATTTTCTGGACAGTTCGTTTTTCGATCCCGATCTATTCCCAGGGCAGTAGGTGCCCGCGGTGTAAAGTGCTGTCCTGAAAAACCCGGATACCATAGAACAGGCGGATGGTATGGAAGCACAGGGAACGGTCTTGATACGCAATGGCATAGACGGAATGATCCTGGCAGGAATGTTGATTAGTACCTGGGCAGGAGGATTGCGCCTGGTGTCATTAGGCAGAGCCCGTTGGGGATTGTGGTTGACAGCCGTGGGACCCGCGTTAATTTTGGCATTGATTGCGCATTGGGGTCCGATTACGGTCCCCATGGGTGTTTATGCCCTGGCCTTAATCGCGGTGTGGCAGCTGGTGCCGGACCGCTTCGGGAAAGCTCTTGGCAGTTTGACGCTGTATTTGGCGATGGTGATGGGAATGGTCGGACACTATGGGTGGTCGTTCCGGCTAGCGACTGATAGTATTCTGATGGGTGTGGTGATCGTGACGTTATGGGTTCTGCCCGCCAGAATCAGTCGGTGGACGGCGGCGTTGCTCGTTGTGGGAGCCCTCGCGATTCTTCAGCATGAGCACCATAGTGTCTATGAGTGGAACGTGACCTTGATGAGCGCGTTGCTCATTGCGGGGTATGTCTGGCGTCGATGGTTGCCCCGAGCGTCCACTCGACAATCTGGTTCCGTGGCTACTTACAACGCGACCTCGGTATTTGGCGGGGGCCCCTGGATAACGACGTTAGTGCGAGGATTATGGGATCGCTGGCCCGTTGCTTGCTATTTAACCAATGCAACGGGAGTGGTTGTCGCCGCGAATCCGGCATATGAACAGCTTACAGGCCGGACTCTTAGGGAAATCGTGGGTCATCCCCCTCAGTTCAGTAGCGTTAAGACCACGTTTCCTGCCCTCTATCGCGTGATCTCGCAGACAGTGGAACGAGGCGAATGTTGGGAGGGAACTCTCGAACAACGGCATCCTAGTGGGAGACGATGGTGGGCCCATGAACAGATTGTGCCAGTGCTCTGGGGAGGGCAAACTCTCGGCCATTGGGGCATGATCGAAGAACGATTGCCGGAACGCGCCTTAGATATTCTGCATGAATGCGAAATCGACACGGTTTTTCAACCGATTGTGGATTTGAGTACGGAATTGCCTATCGGATTCGAAGCCTTTAGTCGATTTAAACGTGAGGACGATGTCATCACGCCGTATGAGTATTTTCACCATGCTGCCCAGGCTCAGCAAACTTCGATTGCAGACCAGGCATGTCTAGAGCGTCTTGCGCAAGAACTTGTAACCATCGGGCAGTGGCCATCTGCCACGCGGTTATTTGTTAATGTTTATGGCGACACATTAGCATCATCGTTGGCGATATCACGATTTCTTCGGACCGTAACACCGGTGATCAACAGCGACCAAATAACCTTTGACGTCTCTTCGCGAGATGATTCGGCCGCCAATTGGGAGCACATCATCGCACAATATCCCGATCAGAGTTTTGCACTTGATGATGTGGGTCTGGGGACCGATGACTTGTTCCGAATTCTGTCATGGCCTCTATCCTGGGTAAAAATAGATTCGCGACTCACTCATCGAATTTGCCATGATACTGAGGCGCTTCAGATCCTGGAGTTTCTCGTACGTTGGGCTCACCATCAAGGTATCGGTGTCCTGGGCGAAGGAGTTGAAACCCGTGCTCAAGCTCAAATGTTGCGTAAGTATGGAGTGGATGCGGCTCAAGGATTTTTGTGGGGACTTTCCTGGGAGGATCATGGGAGATCACGGTCGTCAACGCTTTCCGTAAAAATTTTTGATCCTGCTTCGCATCGTCCATGGGGAAAGGAGGAACATCCATAATGCACGAGGCGCGGGCAATGCCCGCTCTAGAGGAAGAACTTGGCGCATCTGTCACTAATGAACAATGGGAGGCCGCATGGCGCACATATCAACCGCAGATCCGCGCGGCGCTGGCACGGTATTACCGGATTACGGATGCCATGTGGGATGCGGAGGATTGGGATCAGCTAGGGCGCGAAAGTTGTTGGGAAGCGTTGGCCACCTACAATTCTTGCGGATCCTACTCATTAGGTTTGTGGATTTGGGTGATTACCCATCGCCGCGCACGGGACATGGCTAAACGGTTGTTGCGTCAAAAACGACGCCCGCCGATGGCCTTGTATTCGTTAGACTGGGATCCGCATCTTGGGATCTCGGATGCGCTGAAGGCGGGACCCATCCGCTCAGACCCCGAAATGCGGCTGGTGATGCGCGATCAACAATTACGATGGCAATGTTGGGTGCGCGCTACACTGACGCCCATTGAACGCGAAGCCCTCATGTGTGCCATGCGGGGGACGCACCACTGGTATGCCACGGCCGCTGAAACGACAGGATTCTCCGTCAAGACGCTGGACAATGCTCTGCAGCGCGCTCGCCGAAAACTGCTCCGGGATCGGGAGCTATTACTGGACCGCGATGCGCATCGTGAATGGATCTCAACATGGGGGTTTGTTCCCCGAGAATTTTTGACCTGGTGGAGCTCTACGAACCCCGTAATTCAACCGGTGCTGCGCCATTTGCTCGCTCGAATTCCCCATGATCGGATGCGGTTACAGCATCCCGACTGGTCTCGACGGTTTATCCGCCAAGTGGCCAGCCGGATCCCCTCAGCGTGGCAAACGGAGTCTTTCAGGCCGTTGCTTTCGTCAACAGGCCTGCAGTGCCTTGGGTGCGGAAACTTAGGGAGTGCTGATGGTCCTCGGGGCATAAGATAAAGAAATTTGTCGAAATTTCTGCGCTAATAGTTTTCATTTGCGTGGGCCTTTCCGTACAATTTTTGAACAAGTGATGGTGGGCCTCTGAGCCGATCACGCATAAGGAGTGACAGAATGATAGAGTGGGCAGAGTATTTATCATTTATGGAGTGGCAACCTGAAGATAGTGCACGATTGGCGACGCTTGATTGGTCGCATGTGGCAGACCAGGTGACACCGCAATTCTATGCAAAACTGCAGACGATTACGGCATTGGACCACTTAGTGAAAACCCATAGCTCCTATCCCCGACTAGAAACCAGTTTAAAAGCCTACTTGTCCGATCTAGGAACGCCGCCGGTGGGGCCTGCCTACCTTAGTCGAATCCGGCGAATTGCCGAGGCGCACGTTCGTATTGGCCTCACCCCTGACTGGTATTTAGGCGCCTATCGCCTGGTGTGGACTGCCGTGTGTGCAGCAGTCGACCAACAGGCCCCCACGGATTCTTCTCTGCGACAACACCTGTTTGCATCGGCTTCGAAACGACTTATGGCAGACATGGTGTTGACCGTCTCTCTGTACCAAGAAATTTTGGAGACAAGCACAGCGGCCTTGGGTCAGGCTCAAGCGACCATGGCCGCGGTGGAGGCTGATTTGAACCAGCAGGCGGTACAACTGGCAGCGACGGCCGAAGAAACCCATGCGGCCGTGGGCCACATTGTCGAAACCCTGGAAG
>PXYW01000046.1:0-19075 GCA_003023695.1 Sulfobacillus benefaciens
CATGCCGTGGCACCGGATCATTTGGCAGCCGTCGGGACGTTTACAGAAAAAACCGGCGCAACCCGCCGACAGGGCTTGGAGTATGCACTCCGCATTGCGGCGGGGCATAGTGTAGGGATGTTGGTGATGGCGGGTGTGATGATAGGGCTCCTCGTGGCTATCCCGGCGGCATGGTTACAGTGGATGACATGGGGTACGGCCTCCTGGTTGATGCTGATGGCCGTCTGGATTTTGTGGGATTTGGGCCACGATATAATCTTCGCGCATGATACCCAGACGTTGCACGTGGCGCACGTGTCGGAAGCACGTAAAAGAACGGACAATGGGCGGTGGGGAGCCCTGTTGAAACGCCCGGGGTCGGCATGGTTGGTGGGCCTGTTGTTCAGTTTGGCGGTCTCGCCCGGTGATCTGGCGATTTTTACGCTCATGGCGCAGCATCACGCGACGCCGTGGGTGGCGTTCGGGCTGTTAGGGATCTTTTTGTGCTCCCTGTTTGCCGGCCTCGGCGTGGTGGGAAGTGGGTTAGGCTGGGCCAATACCCGGGTTGTGTTACGCCGCTTTTTTCAAGGACTGAGTGGCGTCGCGGGAGCAGGAATTGCACTGGCGTTGGTGACGGGAGTCCTACGCTAAGCGTTAGAACCGGGGAGCCTGCATCATGACGGCACGGCTGATCTTTTTGCAGCCACCGTTTGTTCCCCTTCGTAGTTTCTTCGGAACCCTCTCGTGGGTTGCGAACTGGCGGTCGAACCCCAGTCCGTGTGGGGTTCATCAATAGCCTCTTTGCATCCTGGGACCCGTATGAGCGCGATGGGCGTGGGCGAGTGAGACAGAACGGAAGACTTGGTCCTGCTACGGGAACTCACGCCATGTCTCACCCCTTTGAGCCTCCGCGACCTTTAGCGGCGGGAAGCGCGATACAAGTAATGCCACTTGCGCAACGCGATCACGCCCCACACCGTTTCCACGATTCCAAAGGGCCACGTTCCGGCCAGGAACCCGTAACTGGCCGATCCCCAACACGAGACGGCGAACGCTAACGTAAACCAAGGAGAACGGCTCTCCAAAGCGTAAAAAACCATCATGACCCGTATTTCGCACCCTTGCCCACACGAGAGCCCAGGCCCTTTGAGGCTAGCCAGAGGGAACCGCAGTGAGCCGTCGCGGTTCGACTTCCAAGAGTAGACAGGCCAGACGCTGAACCCAGGTGAGTTCCTCGAGGACGCGGTATGTCACGTCCTGAAGACGATAGCAGACGATGGTGATTGGCATTAAGAGTTCTTTGATCCGTTTCGAGGAGGGGGCCTCTTGAAGTTGACCGTTGGGGTAGGGCAACGTCACGCCCTGGTGCACCGCGTTCCGCCGGGCGACGGCTTGCATGACGCTCCAGAGTAAGGCGGCCAGGTAGACGACGTACACGTAGGCTGTGAGTTTTTTCGGATCCTTGAGGAAGACGGGGGCAATACCGAGCGGGCCTTTGATCGTGGCATGCGTGCCTTCGACGACCCACTCTTCGTTATAGGCCGCCAATAACTCCGAAGCGGAGCGATGGGGATCATTGGCAATCAGCACGAAGGTGCGGCGGCGGAGATGTTCTTGATCGACAAATGCCTGGTTCACCGCGCCGCGCTGGATCGTCCAGTGCCATTCGGTGACCGTCTCCAAGGTGGCTTCGATGTGCCACCAGGCCAGGGCCGGGAGGGTTTTTTCCCAGGCCTCCCGCGCTTTCCGAGCGTCCACCTCACACTCAAACCGTTGTCGACTGAGCCGTTGGGCGGCACGATCCACCCGCGCCGCGGCGGTGTCCCGATCGTGGGGAACACTGGCATCCGCTTTGGCCGTTAACGCGGAGGATTCCACGACCACGAGGCGGACCGAATGATCCGCGACGATGCCTGAGGTTTCCCAAATCCGATACTCCGCAGCGCCCAGGCGCCGCGCAATCGCCCCCACCTCGATCCAGGTCGCATGCCCCGCGGCCTCGGCTTTGGTCGCGGCCGTCAACGCGAAGGTGTTGGGCATGCGCGAAACGAAGTAGACCTGCTCCTCGCACAACTGATCGACGGTCTCGTCGGCAATCAGCTTGGAGTCCGCCACAAAGAGAATGTTGGGCCGGGTCGTCAGGGTTTCCTTTAGGGCCGCCACCGCCTGGCGGTTCCACACGGTGTCATTCAGGTTTCCATCATTCACGTCCACCCGGACGGGAATCCCGTCCGGGCGGGTCACCGCCCCCAAGACCAATTGTTTGCAGTCGCGATGTCCATCTTTGTTGTATCCCCGCATCGGCTGGGCTGTCTGCGGAGGCGTGAGAGCCGAGGCGGAGGGCTCGACTGGGTGCTCGCTCCCATGAACCGCTTCCTTCTCGGCCTCGGCGGCGGACGCCGCCGGATATTCGCCGTACAGCGTCAAACTGGTCGTATCGGCATGCACCGCATCGGTGCGAGGCAGATCATAGGTCGCGACGGCGCGTTCACTCAGGTCGGCAAACACTTGGGCGGGGTGGGCGGCATGCAGTTTGAGGAGCGCGCGCCCCAGGGCTGTTACGGCCAAGTATAAAATCTCCAATAACGACAACAACACTTCGTCAAAATGGCCAACGTGATTTCGTCAAAACGGCCAAACCAAAGTCGCCATTTTGGCCAAGAAGTTGTCGCCACATTCGTCGCAGAAGGATTCCAGGCTTCCGTTAGGGAATTCATGGACGCCACCTTATAGGTGGCGAAATGATTTCAGAGGAGCGGTTCGATGCGGCAATTAGGGAGAGATGAACGATTGGCCATTTATGACGATTTGCAACGCGGGAAATCTATTTCGCACATTCATCGGGAGACTGGCCACGATCGGCAGACCGTTCGCGATATTCGTGACGCGGGTGATCCCCGACAGCAGACTAGCCCTCCGCCGTCGCCGGTGCGGACCAGCCTCCTCGATCCATACCATCAGTATATCCGAGAACGCGTGCAGGCGGGGTGCGTCAATACAGCGGTTTTGTTCGATGAAATTCGCCAAATGGGCTATGTCGGAGGTCGGAGCACGGTGAAGAACTTCGTGCAGCCCTTACGACCGACGCTCCTGCCCGAACCCGTGCAGCGTTTTGAAACGGCCCCTGGACGACAAGCCCAGTGTGATTGGGCCAGTTTCGGACGTCTGGCCTATCCGGACGGGACCGTTCGGCCACTCTGGATTTTTATTCTCACGCTGGGGTATTCGCGATGCCTCTATATCGAGTTTGTTCACGACACCCGCCAAGACACCCTGTTTACGTGTCTGGAGCACGCCTTTGAGGCATTTGGCAGTGTGCCCACGGAGATTCTGTCGGATAATATGACGCCCATGGTCATCGCCCATCCTGTGGATGGGCCCGTCCAGTGGCATCCTCGCTTTGCGGCGTTTGCCGCGTTTCATGGGTTCACCCCCAAAGCCGCGCGGCCTTATCGGGGACAAACCAAAGGCAAGGTCGAACGTCCGATCCGTTACGTCCGGGACAACTTTTGGCCCCGTGTGCATCGGATTGACGGGGTGGCCGACTTGAATCGCCAGGTCGCCACCTGGGTCCTAACCGTGGCCGATGTGCGTATTCATGGGACCACACACCAACGCCCTATGGATCGACGCGCGGCGGATATTGCTGCGGGCACGGTGTGGCCCAGCTCCCGTCGCTTCTGGTATGGCGAAGAGATCGTACGGCGCGTCTATAATGACGGCTATGTGCGATGGGATGGGCACAGTTGGGCGGTGGGCTACGACTGGATTGGCCAGGACATCATCCTCCAGCGACAGCCCACGGGGGGCGTCGTCATTCGGGTGGGGGATCGGGTGCTCCACCACTACCCGGCCCCCACCCATTCCCACGACCTCATTGGCACCCCGGGGCCCATTCCGGTACTCCCTCGGACCCGTACGGGTCCGGCCGTGAGTTCGCGAGGGGCCCATCACGTCAGCGCCCCCGAGGTCGAGCAACGATCCTTAGCGACCTATGAGGAGGTCTCCCAATGAGCACGATCATTCTGGAGGACTTGTGTGAGCGTCTCCAACTGACGGAAGTGCTCCGGCTAGCCGGACCGCGTGCGGACAGTGCGGCGACGACCCAACAACCCTACACCGCGTATCTGGCCGATCTGTTACAGGCCGAGGTCGATGCCCGCCAGCAGCGGTACGTCTCCTCCCGCGTGCAAATGGCCCACTTACCCTTCCGCAAGCCGCTGGACACGTTCGATTTTGGGTTCCAACCGAGTCTCGACGAACGCCAGATCCGCGGATTAGCCACCTTGCAATGGATCGATGGGGCCGCGAATGTCCTGTTCCTGGGACCGCCCGGCGTTGGGAAAAGTCATCTGACGGTCTCCTTGGCCTTGCAAGCGATCCAAGCGCGGCAATCCGTCTATTTCGTGACCATTCAGGACATGATTGCCGATCTACGCCGGGCGTGGGACGACAATCGATTTCCCGCCCGATTGGCGGTGTATACCCGCCCAAAATTGCTCTGCGTGGATGAAGTGGGGTATCTCCCGTTAGAACGGTTGGATGCGACGCTCTTTTTCCGCTTGGTCTCGGCCCGCTATGAGCGCGGCAGTATGATTCTGACGTCCAACAAGAGTTTCAGTGAATGGGGCGAGGTGTTCGGGGATGCCGTCTTGGCGACCGCCATCTTGGACCGCCTCCTCCATCACTCCACCGTCGTCAATATTCGCGGCGAGTCGTATCGCTTGCGAGAGAAAAAGCGGGGCCAAGGCCCCGCCGGACTCCTGGGTCCCCCGGCGTCCGGCGCCCTGGATAGCTAATGGCGTGGGTCCGATGGCGTGGAAAAAGCGCCCAACTCGTCGCCACCGTGTGGGAACACGGTCGCAGTCGCCAACACGTGCTGGCCAACTTCCATGGGGCTTATTCGCTGTCGTGGAGCCTTCGGGAAAGCGTGGAACGGAATTTTCCGGCGCTCTCTATTGATTGGATGGCGGTGGCGGATGCCTTAGCGCAAGGCCCTCCCGAGGCGTTGCCGTTATCGATGGCCGCCTGGGATTGGGCCCGGGTGGAATATCACCTCCAAGTCTGGGCACACCAACCGTGGGGCGATACACACGAACGGGCTAGCCTGCGAGCGGCTGCCGCGGTGTTATCCTCCTGGCGTTCACGGCAGCCGCCGCTGGACCACGAGAATTCCAAACCCGAGTGACACCAGGTGTCATCACAGCCCTCGACGACGATGTCGTTGGGGGTCTCTTTCTTTCGGGAACTCCTGGTGACTTTCCGTTGGCCAAAATGACGATTTCGCGTTGGCATTATTGGCGATTTAAACCTGGCATTATTGGAGGATTCCATTTGGCATTTTTGATGACTTTCAAATTGGCCTTGACAGGGCATCATCGTTGAAATCGCCCGCCTGCACCCCGGGGCCAAATAACACCTCGCAGTCCATGGTTTGATAGAACTCCTCCATCTGATAGAGCGCGCGCGGATCTACTAAAAACCCGATCATCAAGGCCAGGAGGCGGAGTCCCGGGGAGAGGTGACATTGCGCGGGATCCCAAGGCAACACCGCATTGAGCCACTCCACGACCCCGATTCGCTCGGCAAACCGTGCGATAGCGGCGGCCCATCCCATGGGGTGCGCCGACAACAAGTGAAAGGTCGATTCGGGCGGATTCGTCTTCGTCTTCATACGGGGCTATTCGCCCTCGGGAAGGAAAATTCCTTTGCGGAATTTTCCGACTATTGTCCTGCCTATACCCCGTGTGGCACACGGGGTGGAAGTTGACACCGGGTGTCCGTTTCAAAATGTTATAGCACCATCCGATGTGGTGAATCATGACCCCTGGTGACATTGATCGCGTCGCAATAAACGGTTGTCGATCCCGTGTAGGGTCCCCGGACCATCCCTCCAATGGGACTGATCGGCAACGATTGCTATCGAAAGCAAACATTTGGTTAGGGTGCGAAATACGGGTCATGAGGGTGACGACCGTCGCGCCATAGACGGTGAGCATATAGACCTCCTTTGGGTGATGACCATTTCACCAGATTATGATGAGGATAAGGGGAGGATCGTCGCCGCAGACCATCACCGCACGATTTCCTCATAGTCGATTGATTGGGACCAGAGCCGCTCTATTGAGGTTCCGGGTCCTCTGTTTCCCGCACTTCTTCGAACGCTTCCCAGGCTTCTCGGGGCCACCCAATAGGCAATGGCGAGAGTGGCCACAGGGTCCATCCAGGTCCACCCTAAGGCCCATACACCCAGTGTGCCGCCTAATCCCGCCCAAGCCATGTACGCACGTCCAACTTTCTGCGGCATCCGCCTGCAGTGCCGTACTCTGTAACGCCACACCCAGCCGCTGTTTTTGGCGGGCAAACAGGACCATGAGGAGGCCAGAAATGATCATCACGGCGATTCCGAGCGGACTCGGTCGCACGGTACTTCGCGTGATCAGTGCCCAGAAGGCCCCACCGATTAAATAGAGCAAGAGCAGTCCTAAGCCCGACTGCCCACCGCGCTGCCTTGGCTTCCGCGCGGTCCACGGCATGGTCGTCAGCGCCGCGGGCTTCGATGCGAAATCGCCAGACCAGGATGCCGGCAGACACGAGTTCAATCAGACTATCCATCCCGAAGCCCGTCAGGGCCAGCGAATGGGCTTGATAGCCCGCTCCGAGAGACAAGATGGCCTCGACAACCATCCAAAGGATCGCGGCGACTTCCCAGGATATCGCTTGGGTGACGTGTTGAGCCCGCGTATGCATGCGATATTGGGCCTCCCCATGTGATGACATCCTTAAAGCGAACTGGATGCTCTTATGATACCTGAATGGCGAGGGACGGGTGACCCGTGAGAGGCCTTAAACGTCCCGAGTTTAGATAATTATTTGTCTTGCGGGGAAGGTTGTCCTTGGAGAATTTTGTGCGAGGTTAGACAATTATTGTCGCCAACATCACGGACTTAGGTCAATCCATGCGGGTTTTTGGGATCGCCAGGTTAGATAATTATTGGGATTGAACAGATGACACGATCTATTTTGAAGATCTTAACGGGCAACACCGTTATATCCCCATTGAGGAGACCTCGGACCTGATGATTTTTGGAGACGTGGAGCTGAATAAGCGCTTTCTCGAATTTACCGCGGCCCACGAAATCATCAGCCACTTCTTTAACCATTATGGCTATTATGTAGGGTCTTTCTATCCGAAAGAACATTATAATTCAGGCTATATGATCTTACGTCAAGCTGAGCACTACTTGGACAATGCCAAGCGTTTAGCTATTGCGCGGGCCTTTGTGATGGGAGCCGCTCGCAATATCCGACAACTGCTGAAATATTATGTGAATCGGGCGCGACCTGTACACGATACGTTACAGGAAATCGAATCTCTCATGACACGCATCCCTCATGTGTCCGATCTCTCAGCGTTGATGGCTATCGAAGGCAATATTCGCGAGCAATATTACCAGGCGTTCGATGCCATTCATGGCGACGATCGGTTCCCGTTTGAAGGACGTTCTCGACGGCCACCCCAAAATGAACTCAATACGTTAATCAGTTTTGGCAACGGGATTTTGTACAGTACCGTGCTCAGTGAAATTTACCGGACCCATTTAGATCCCCGCATCGGTTTTCTTCATGCGACAAACTATCGGCGATTTTCGCTGAATCTTGATGTCGCGGAAATCTTCAAACCCCTCATTGTCGATCGCACGATTTTTACCTTGATTGGCAAACGCATGATTGCTCCCAAGGATTTTATTCCACACTCCGGCGGAATGATGTTGAAAGATTCTGGCCGACAAGTGTTTATTAAAGCTATTGAAGACCGTTTAAAAACGATTATTCGACATCGAGGGTTAGCCCGACCGGTCTCCTATCGGCGGCTGATCCGCATGGAATTATATAAGTTGGAAAAACATTTCATGGGGGAACAAGGATATGATCCTTATGTCACACAATGGTGAGACTGTGCAATGCTGGTAATTGTTGTCTATGATGTGGGGCAAAAACGTGTGGGAAAAGTTCTGAAACGCTGCCGTAAGTACTTGCATTGGGTGCAAAACTCGGTGCTGGAGGGAGAATTAACTCCGGCACAAATCGAAAAATTTAAGTTGGATCTTGGCAAGGTTTTGGATTATCGCGAAGACTCCGTTATCATTTATACGTTTTCCCATGCTCGTTACGCGGATCGACAGATATTAGGCGTGCGCAAAGGGGGTCAAGATTTTATTTTATGATTCCTGTCGTCGATCTCTAATAAGGTTAAAATCCCCGGAGATCGACGACATCAAATTTTACTGTACTCAAGGCTTTCCGGTTGCTTTAGGCGAAAAGCCTATCGCGCCTTACTAACAAAAATCTTAAAATAACAGGGTAAAATGGGTTTTTAGAGTACCTTTAAGGAATTGAAATTGGATCCCGTCCGCCGTGTCTCGGAAGGCGGCGGCTATGTTTTTAGAGTACCTTTAAGGAATTGAAATACCCGTCCACAAACTGGCGTCATCGGCGGATACACCGGTTTTTAGAGTACCTTTAAGGAATTGAAATGCCATGTCACGTCCGTCCCTCCTGCCTGGTCCGTCGGTTTTTAGAGTACCTTTAAGGAATTGAAATATGGTGTCCTGGGGGTGCCCGGGCCGCGCGTGTTGAGTTTTTAGAGTACCTTTAAGGAATTGAAATGCCTTTGGCCGGCTCCCACATGCCATACGCGCCGCTGGTTTTTAGAGTACCTTTAAGGAATTGAAATGTGGGATCACCGAGAAGAGACTCCCCAAGCCTGGAAAGTTTTTAGAGTACCTTTAAGGAATTGAAATCGGGGCATGATCCGCGGTCCAGGTCCGCCCGGCAAGGTTTTTAGAGTACCTTTAAGGAATTGAAATTGGATCATCCGACTCGATCCAGAACCAATAGCGTTGGTTTTTAGAGTACCTTTAAGGAATTGAAATCCCGAGCTTTTTGGGCTTCGCCTTCGCGGATTTTCGGTTTTTAGAGTACCTTTAAGGAATTGAAATATTATGGGGGATTTACCGTTAAGGGAAACTTGACCGTTTTTAGAGTACCTTTAAGGAATTGAAATAGGTGTTGGAACAAGAGATCGTTAGATTTGCGCAAGTTTTTAGAGTACCTTTAAGGAATTGAAATTGCGGCTGAAATCGCCCAGGTCCACGGCAGGCGGGGGTTTTTAGAGTACCTTTAAGGAATTGAAATACAGCTTCACCCGCTCAAGCTCTTCTCCGCCTCGTCCGTTTTTAGAGTACCTTTAAGGAATTGAAATGGAATTGTTGGCAATATCACGCAAACGGCTCGAATCCGGTTTTTAGAGTACCTTTAAGGAATTGAAATCGGTGTGCCACGGCGGAACCCGCCAGCCCTTGCGCCGTTTTTAGAGTACCTTTAAGGAATTGAAATCCCGTCTGGGTAGCGAAGGGTAATGAGTGCTTGAAAGTTTTTAGAGTACCTTTAAGGAATTGAAATCCTGGTTCCAGTGTGAGAATAACAGTGTGGGAGGCCCTGTTTTTAGAGTACCTTTAAGGAATTGAAATCCCCACGGCAAAAAGCGCCGCGTGGCCCCCTCTCTCCGTTTTTAGAGTACCTTTAAGGAATTGAAATTTTGGTCTGATCCCGAGCATCGGTGCCAGCATCGTGGTTTTTAGAGTACCTTTAAGGAATTGAAATCCTCGCCGGGTCGTGGCCCGAAGTCGCCGATTGGCGGGTTTTTAGAGTACCTTTAAGGAATTGAAATTCGCGGCCAGATCCTTTCTCACTTCGGCCCGCACGGGTTTTTAGAGTACCTTTAAGGAATTGAAATCGTCACCTCCTACGGTTTGTGTAACGGTTCGTGCGGCTGTTTTTAGAGTACCTTTAAGGAATTGAAATACCGCTGACTGATCCGACAGCAATCGGTCAGCGGCGGTTTTTAGAGTACCTTTAAGGAATTGAAATTCGCCTTTTCTCACCTCACCTCTCCCACATTGCCCAGTTTTTAGAGTACCTTTAAGGAATTGAAATCCGCTTGAAAGCGGCTCCTACGATCCGGTTTTGCGGCGTTTTTAGAGTACCTTTAAGGAATTGAAATTGCCGCTTGCGGGACCGTGCTTGGTCCGTCCCAAAGGTTTTTAGAGTACCTTTAAGGAATTGAAATCCGGACGGAGTGGGTCGAGGCAAAAGCCTGACCAGGTTTTTAGAGTACCTTTAAGGAATTGAAATCACCTCCTAGCTCTTTAGCCGATTGGGATCTTGATATGTTTTTAGAGTACCTTTAAGGAATTGAAATCTGGTGCGGGCTGAGATGGCTCCAAATCTCCCGCAAGGTTTTTAGAGTACCTTTAAGGAATTGAAATCATCCCGCAATGCGCCTAGGAGCGTCCGGCACTCCCGAGTTTTTAGAGTACCTTTAAGGAATTGAAATTGTTGATACTCGATCCCGAGCAAGCTCACCTTCTCGTTTTTAGAGTACCTTTAAGGAATTGAAATATCTGAGTGAAATTCGCGGTTCAGTGTGACAAAAACGGTTTTTAGAGTACCTTTAAGGAATTGAAATGGGAGTGGACCATGCCGCAAACGCGGCCATTGCGTGTTTTTAGAGTACCTTTAAGGAATTGAAATACACCGACACGGTGGGGACTACTGGCCAGCATCCCGTTTTTAGAGTACCTTTAAGGAATTGAAATCCCCTTCCAGCGCGGGGAGCACGTCGTAGCTTGCATGTTTTTAGAGTACCTTTAAGGAATTGAAACTTTGAATAATGCCCCACGTTCTCGCGGGGTACCGCATGTTTTTAGAGTACCTTTAAGGAATTTGGATTTAAACGCACACGGCGCGTGCATTCTTTGCCCAGTAGAAGAATAGGGTCCCACAGAACCACTACGGCGCGCCGCGGCTAACCCGCGCTGACGTTGACAGAATGATCGGGAGCGTAGTCTGACCCTCGCACGGGGCTTGCCCCGTGCGAGGGTCAGCGTAAGCCTTCTTCATTCGTTTCGCATTTAGTTTACCATGCTTCGCCCGGCACTTACGATCACCAGGCAATCCATCCCGACGCCCAGAAAGGAGATCCCCCCCCATGCGTTCTCTCACGACACTCATCTGTTTTCTCGTGTGGGTCGGCGGCTTATGGCTCTTACCGCATACGTCTCCGTTTTTGCACGCGGCCAACCAATGGCCCTGGGACGTGTGGACCGGGGTGCTGGTTGCGACCAGCGTCACCGATTTGATCTGGCATCGCATTCTCACGGCCTGGGCGATGGCCGGTTTGGTCGTGTCCGGCGCCATCAGCTTGGGCTTTGGCGTGTGGTTTACGCGGTCAGGCGGGCTTGGCCTCGGCGCGACGCTGGGGATCGCGCTGGCAACCTGGCCTGTCTTGTGGCTCCTGCGAGCACGGCTGGCTCCAGGTGACTGGTGGCTGATCGCCGTCGGGGCCGTCAGCCTGGTCGGCCATCCGGCCTATTTTGCGCTCTGGCTTGGGCTGAGCCTGGCACTGGCCGAGGGCGTGGGGTGGCTCATCTTCCGCGTGCAACGCTGGACGGAGCCGCTGCCGTTTTTGCCGCTGGCGTTGGTGGGCGACTTGCTCGCGCGGCTGGTGTGGCTCGGCGGCGGACGGTAAGGATCTGTCGGTGTCGCGCGCGCCGCGCGCGATTTCTTGCGACCTCAGTCTGTTTTAGCGATCCCTTCTCCTGTTTCACTAGCCCTCCACAGCGGCTTACGCGGCATGTGCGGCCCTTTTGTGCCGTGGTGCCTAAAAGAGACCTTCTTCCTGTTTGCGCCCCGTACCGCGGCTATATGCGGCGCTGCTGCGTCTCGCGGTCGCGCTCTCTTCCCAACGGTTGGTCCTGCCGTTCGTGGGCGGAATTGCCGCGCTGTGTCATCACCAGAATCAAAAGAATCACCAAAATTAAAAACCCTGTCTTTGTCTGCACGATGATCTGATGAGGAGGAATTCCAATGCGTTTGAGTACCGATCAATTTCAGTTATCCAAAGCCCTCGACGCGGTTTCGCGCCTCGTGGCGGCCCAAAACACGCTGCCCATCCTTGGCGGGATTCAACTGACGGCCACACCCCAGGGTCTGACCGTCACGGCGACGGATCTCTTCAGCCGCATGACCGTCACCCTTCCTGCCTACGTGACGGAACCGGGGGCCGTAGTGCTGCCTGCGAGCACCCTCCACGACCTCGTGCATCGCATTCCCACAGCGACCATGGACTTGCAATCCGACAATGCAACGGGCAAAACGATCATCCGTTACGGGCCAAGCCGGACCACGATCCATGGCTTTGGGACCGAACAGTTGCCCGCGTTCCCTGACCTTCCGCCCGAAACTGCCGTGGTGACGCTCGATCCCAGCGTATTGACGCAGATTGTCCAGCAGACCGTCTTCGCCTGCGCCAAAAGCAGCGATAGCCGACCCATTCTGCAAGGCGTTCAGATGGCGTTGGATCCTGGACAGGTGACGTTCGTCGCAACCGACGGGAGCCGCCTCTCGGTGGTCCGCCGGCCCTTGCCGCAGTATACGGGCGCTCCTGTGCGCACGGTCATCCCGGAAAAGGTCATGAAAGAAGGCGCTCAACTGGGATCCGGCAAACACCCTGTCACTCTCACTCTGGCACCGGGATTTCTTGTGTGGACCAGTGAAGACACGGTGCTGCAATCGCGGGTGCTTGAGGGCGAATTCCCCGATTATGCGCGGGTGGTGCCCCAGGAGTATCCGGTTCAAATCCACTTTTCCGTCTCGGATTTCAAAGGTGGTGTAGAACGCGCGCAATTAATTGCCTCACGGGAACGATCCAATGCGCTGACGTTGCGCCACCAGGCGGGATCACTTCGCATCGAGGCCACGGCCGCCGATCTCGGCCAAGCCCTGGAAGAACTCGAATGCGTCAGCGAGGGACCCGAGATGACCATCCTCTTTAATGCGACGTTTATGTTAGAAGCCCTCAAGGCCTTGAAGAGTGACGAGGGCGTGATGGAATGGTCCGGCGTGCAATCGGCCGCCCGGATCCGCGACGCGGCGGATCCCACGTATTTCCACGTGATGCTGCCCTTGCGCCAGTTGGTGTAGTCGAGCTCTCAGCTAGTCCCATTGTCTAGGAGGTGCGCCATGTCCTCAACGCTCAAACAACACAATACGCCCCCGTCTCGAAAGGGGCGGCGCCGATCTCCCGATAGCACCCAACGGCTGATTACGCTGGCCCAGACCGTGGCCGCAGAACCGGACACGGCAGACCTCTCGGCTACCGAAGAACGGCTGATCGCGTTAGTCCTCCGCTTGGTGACGCAGGGATCCGACCGGAAGATTTGGCAAGCCCTGACCACTTTAGAGTCCCGCCACGCCCATAAGGCCGCTGACTGTGTGACTTTTTGGGCGGAAGACGCGGCGTCCACGATCGAACTCCTGATGATGCCCGACGCATCGGTTGACGCAGAACACGCAGCAACCCCCCCGGATCCGGTGCCAGGTGAGGCCACCGCGTTTCTGGTTCCGGTCATTTTCTTTACGCCCCCCGGGACGTCGCTTCCGTTAACCGTGCCCTTGGGGCACACCCTGGATGCCCTGGCTCACAGTTTTCGTCAACACGGTCTTCTTGGCGCTGAACCGAGCTTGGTGCTGTTTCCTGGCCTGTATCGGCTGGCTGATCTGCCCGACACTTGGTCGGAGCGCCGACGCTGGCTGCAGATCCTATGTGCCCACGTGACGAGGCAGACGGCAAATCCTATTCCACTGGCGTCGCCCGATCCCGAAGCAGAGCCGGAGGAGGCCCCCGCGACGACGCTTCGCCTCCGCTTTCTCGTCGGAGCGGTCCTCCGTGCCGGAGGCGAGGACTCTACCACCCCGGCAGGGCCGCTGTGGGACACCGAGACCCCGCTGTTTGCCTCGGACGCCGCGCAGGTGGCGGCGTTAACGGCCTGGCAACACACGGTCACGGCGTTGCTGGAACGGACGATGAAGACGGTTTCAGTCTGGCCCGGGTTTCCTGATCTCTGGTCCGAGGCACTGGATGCCGGGGTGGATTGGTGGAACCATGTGGTCGTGGAGAGTGCTTTCACCACGTATTGTGCTCAACGCGGCGTGGCGCCGGACGCAGTGCTGGCCGACATTCGCTGGAATGCGGACGCATCGGCCTGGCAAGGTGCTTTTCTCACGATGGCGGATACGGGACCCTCGTGGTTCTGGGTCGGGTGGGGCGATCCTGCCGATCAGCGGGATGCGCTGCTGGAGGCGTTGCGATCCCTGGGCATTCGGCGGATTGCGCTGGATGAGCAGGGGTGCGAAGGGTAGGTATTCCGGAAAATTCTGCATCCTGAACTTTTCCCTAATCTACTTTACGAGGAGTGATCCTATGCAGTGTGATGAATGTGGAGCCCCCCTGCGCGGGGGCCAAGCGTTTTGTGGCAATTGTGGGAAAGCGGTGACCGCTGACGCCGGCGCACCTCTGAAAATCCTTTCCGCACCGAATCGTTCGCGATCGACCGCGTTCGCAACCCCTATCATGGTGACCACCAAGATCCAAGACTTTTGGAACCTCGGGGCGCTGGCCACCATCTTAATCAGTCTGTTTCTTCCCGCGATTTCGTTTCCTGCGGGATTCACGGTGCGTCCGCTGCAGTTTGGTTTCTTGGCGTGGGGCGCGGTCATGGGGATCTCCGTGCTCGCCATCCTGACGGCAGTGCCTTCGTGGCGTCCCCTTTTTTGGCCCTCGGTCGAACGGTTTACTTCCGCTGCCCTGGTCGGCAGTGTCGTGACGGTTTGGGTTACTGTCCTAGGCCTGCCTAGTGCATTAAGCCATTTTGGTCAGTCCGTTAGCCACGCCAATCTCTTTGGCGGTGTCTTCTTTTCCAGCCTCGGTAGCGATCTGTCATCGTCCATCCACGTCGGATTCGGACTCGTCTTGGCGCTGATCGGAACTGTGGCGTGGGCGATCACCACGCGGAGGGCCGACTAATGCGCCGCGCTCTACGCGGCGTGCTGGGCGGGGGAATCCTGGCGCTCAGCCTGGCGGGATGCGGTGCCACGACGGCGGTGCATACTACTATTGGGCCTCATGGTTCGGGCACCATCGTTTGGATAGCATCCGACAGCGCCCATGACATTACCAGTAATGGCGGCCTCAGCGTCGCCCAAGTGACGACGCTCTTGCAAAAAAACGCGCCGCCGGGAGCCACGGTCAGCGGCCCGGCATCCCAAAACGGGCAAGAGGTGTGGACAATTACGGACCATTTTGCGTCCATTCATCAACTCAATACGGTGTTGCAGGCCGCGACCGGGGCGAGCAACTTTCGGCCCGTCACGATGCAGCGCACCCAAACTGCACCGTGGGCGATCACATACCCGATTACGGATCCCGACAACGGTTCAGGCAACCAATGGAACTGGGTGACGACCGCGTTGCAGAACGCTGGCAATAGCAACGTTAACGATTGGCAAAGTGGGAACAGTACCGATACGCTGACCTTGCCGTGGATCACCTCGCCCGGTATTCCGTCGGAGACAACGATCGCCAATCGTACTGGCCAAACGCCGGGATTTGGTATCACCTGGTTTGCTCCGCAGTACAAGTTGCAGTGGTCAGGCGTGGTGGGAGCACATCCGGTGCTCCGGGGTACGTGGGCCATGCGATTTTCCGCGCGAGACTGGCAATCGATGCCTAGCACTACCCAGACGGCCATTCAAGCATGGTGGCATCACCTGGATCCTCAGGCGCATTTTGCCATTCACAAGGGTACGCCAACATGGACCGCACTGATGACGCTCAAGCCAGGGAAAAATGGGCCCTGGGGCACGCTCACCGTCCGGTCCGCGGCCCTTCCATCCAAGTCCACATTTTGGCGTCAGGACACACGCACAGCGTGGACCTTCGTACCGAACGCGGCATGGCTCTTGCCTCCCGCATGGGCCGCTGTAGGGCTTTCAACTCCAGAGGGCTGGAATGGTGCGCTTCAATGGCACACGCATTGGGTGATGCCTTTCGGCAGTCAATTGCTGACCGGGTCGTCCACGTTGGATGGTTCCTGGCAGGCCGTGGCCGCCTGGTCCTCCGTGCGGTGGGGACATGTGGCCCTTGTAGGTCTGGGCGTGCTTATTGGGGTGATCCTGTTAATCCTCGGGGCCTTGGCCCTCCGTCGGCATCTGCAGACGATCACGTGCTGTCCGGTTTGTCATACCCGCGTTCCTGCGCCAACAAAATTCTGCACGAAATGTGGAACCTCGCTGATAAGTTAGTCGTTATTCCGCCTGGCCTCTGTCGGTCTTAATCAGCAGAGACCGGTTGTTTTATGGCTTTTGCTGAATGCGCTGATCTTCAAGAGGCAGGAGTCCGGCTAATGACCACACGGTCATTAGCTACGCAATCCTCTCCAGGTTGCCACGATGACGACCACGGCGATGACCGCTATCCCCATGATGAGGATCCACGTATTTTGTGTGCGTCGCGCAGCTACCCCTTCCTGCACTTTTCGCCCTAGAGACGCTTGCAAGTCTTTCAGTTGCTGTTGCAAGACCTCATTTTGGTTTCCCCCGCACACGCGGGGATAGACCAATCCTTCGTCGCTCGGCGGCTTGTAGGTTGGGTTTTTGTGATGCTCAGACAACGTTTCATCGACCCATGCTTGGGCGTCGGCCTTTTTGTCAAACGTTTTGGCGCGCGTTTTCCACTGTCCCGGCTTGTCGGGATCGAGATCCGGGTACTTGACGATGCCTTGCCAGCGTTTGGTTTTCGTATCTGGATGCTGGCGCACAAAACCGCTGGGGTTCCGGGGCCGGGTGGGTATAGACTATAATCACCTCCCATGCATTGTCTCTATATTGCGCTATTTCTTGTCGGGTCGAACCAAGCATATCTTTCATGCCCGCTGGTCTAATTCCCGTTTCGCGTCCTGACTGATACGTTCGGCGACCCACGCATTTAAACTCTTGTCTGCCTGTTTGGCCGCAAGCGCTACGAGGCGATGTTGATCGGGACTGAGTCGCACCACGAATTTCCCGGAATAAGGGGCATCTGGCGTCTCTCCACGTTGTGCGCAAAATGCCAAGTAGTCCTCGACGGACTCACGAAACGCTTGGTGCAGTTCTTGGACGGATTGCCCTTGAAAAGTAATGACATCCCGCGTGTTCAGCACTTCACCATGAAATACGTCCCCTTCATCATCAAACTCGACCCGGGCGAGATATCCTTTATACTGCATCATCCGGTGTCACCCCTGCTTCCGTTAGAAATCTTCTGATGGATTTGATGGCTCCTTTATCCGTCTCCGGTCGCGGATGCGGCCGATGAAAAACCGCTCTCACTCCATTCAACGCTACGCGAATGCGAGAGCCTTGTCCTTCGGTCACTTCGGCACCGCAAGCCCGTAACAACGATTCCACATCTGCCCACAAAATATTCGACCTCACGGGGTCGTCAAATATCTTCTCTAAGATTCGTTGCTGTTGGGAGTTCATACCTTTATAGTATCATAACACAGTATCATATTATCATCGTGTCTCGAATTTTTATTGTGCTCAGAACGACCCAGGATAAAAAAGCGGTCCGAGTAATTCGGTTATTTTGACCGAATTATTGTACACGGTTTCACAAGACCCGAATAACAGTTGGCACAGGCGGCGACAATCCACGCGGCCAGCGTCACGCCCTGGGATGCCGCCGCCGCTAGCCACTGGGCTTTGATCTCCGGTGTCACCCGGACGGTCACCGCGGTTTTGAGCCGGTGCCGGTCCTTGTGACGATCTTTTTTGTCGGCCATAAAATCCTCTCCTTTGCTTGACGGTTTCCCCCGCACACGCGGGGATAGACCTAAAATAGATGGTTTCGAGTATGCTAAACGGACGGAGAACCTGGGGGATCGAATAATTATTGAACCGCCAGCTCTTCTCCGCTGACAATTTAAATTTCTGTGTTATTATTTAGTGAGAAATACGAAAGGGACCGAATAATTTTGGACCTCCTATAAGAGGGGCCGGTAAAAGGCCTCTCTTTTTTCTGTCATGTACAATGAAGCGAAAAGAGCCCAGTCTCTTTTGTTGGGTCAAGAGACCTTCCGCTTATTCTTGTTTAAAACCGTAACGGACGTCTTCCCCGGCCATAAATAACGGGGTATTCCCCACCACGTGGCCAGGGATTCGGCTATAATCCCGCCCTTCTCACGTCGGAACAAGCCCCGTATTACCAAGACAAAACTATTGCGACGTTGCGATTTTGTACAAAAAACGATCGCCCACCGCCCTCGATTTTCTGATACGCCGCCTCCATGACTTCTTCGAGAGAAAGGATGACACAACAGATGGCCGTTTTTATCCTCTGGAACTCCTGTACAGTATTCGCGATAGGCCTCGCCATGTTTATGGGATACTCCAAATTGTGTTTCCCCCGCATACGCGGGGATAGACCGCAGTCGTAGGTTCGATTCCTACCGGGGGCGCTTGTATATTGGCATAATCCTTATGTATACTAACAGTGCGATGGAAGTGCTTTATGGCGGGACGCTGAGTTGCAGTAAAGAACCTATAAGACGGCTTTACTAGCGAGGCCGCGCGGGGGTGGGGCGTATGTTTGCGCCTCCCCTTTTCTTTTTGCTCACGTGTGTCGCCACCACGTCTAACATTTGTGTTTTCCACGAAACCCTCCACAAAAATACCCGACACGGCCTGCACCGACTCTTGTTCTCACCCGTTTAGGACAGTATTACGGATTCATCCTCTAAACCATCCTTATCGCCGCGGCCCGAGCCGCAGATCTCGCCGTAGCCAATAGAGGCCGTCGCGTTCTCCTTGAGCGCGCATCGCCGTGAGAGGCTGCGAGTGAATACCGTGGCCTGATGTCACCCCTGGGAGGACCCTTATGCGCTGTATTCTCGCGGAAAAACCCTCCGTCGCCCTGGATATCGCCCGGACCTTGGGCACCCCGCAAAAACACGACGGGTATGTGACCGTGGGATCGGACACGATCACCTGGGCCTACGGCCATTTGGCGACGCTGGCCAGTCCCGAACAGTATGATCCCGCCTGGAAAACCTGGGCCTGGGCGACCTTGCCGATGCTGCCGACCCGGTTCCAATTGGCCCCGATTGCGAAGACCACTCCGCATCTGCACAAGGTGCTGGCGCTCTTGCGGCAG
>PXYW01000046.1:19085-37876 GCA_003023695.1 Sulfobacillus benefaciens
ACCGCATTGTCTGCGCCACCGACGCGGATCGCGAAGGGGAGCTCATTTTCCGGTATATTTACGCCCTGGCAGGGGTCCAAAAACCCGTCGATCGCCTCTGGCTGTCGGAAAATACGCCCACCGCGATTCGGACGGCGCTCGGGGCGATGCAGCCCGCGACCGCCTACAATGCGCTGGCCCAAGCGGCCCAGGCCCGCGCGCAAGCGGACTGGCTGATCGGGCTCAACGCCACGCGGGCGGTGTCCTTGCGCCATGGTCAGCCGGGGCACCCGCTGTCGGTAGGGCGGGTCCAAACGCCGACGCTGAAACTGATTGTGGATCGGGATTTGGCCATCGCGGCGTTTCAGCCGGTGCCGTATTGGCAGGTGCGGGTGCTGTTTCATGCGGCGGCCGGGGATTATTCCGGGATCTGGCACGGCACCGCCCGCGAGCATCCCAGCCGGATTCCCACAGCGGCGCAAGCGCAGGCGCTCGCCGCCCAGCTTCCTCCGGGCACACCGGGCCGTATTGAACGCATCGACACCAAAACCGTCACGATTGCGCCCCCGTTCTTTTTTAATCTCAACGATTTGCAAAAAGAGGCGAATCGACGGTTGGGTCTCACGGCCCAGCAAACGCTGGAGGCCGCGCAATCGCTGTACGATCAGCATCTGACCAGCTACCCCCGCACGGAAGCCCGCGTGATTACCGGGGACGTGGCCAAAACGGTGGCGGGGCGCTTACGGGGATTAGCGATCGGCACACCGGCCCTGATGGCGGAAGCCCAAGCGACTCTGCGCCAACGGTTGCCCCGCGTGGTCAATGCCGCGGCGGTCTCCCAAGCCGGTCACTATGCCATCATTCCCACCGGGCAGGCGCCGCCGGCGTCGCTCTCGCCGCGTGATCACGCCGTCTATGATTTAATTGCCCGGCGCTTTCTGGCCGCGTTGCTCCCCCCAGGGCAGGATGCCCGCACCACGCTGTGGACGCAGGCTGCGGGCGCGCGGTTTAAGACGACCGGGACGGTGGTGCTCACACCCGGATGGCGAGCGGCCCTGGCCCCCGACGACACAGGGTCCGGCAAAAACGGACAAAGCGGGAGCCTTGGGGAAACCGAGGATCACGGGGCAAATGAAAAAAACGGAGAAAACGGGAAAAATCCCGACGAGGCCGCGGATCAGGAATCCGCAGCGGTCTTGCCGCCCGGCCTCCAGCCGGGCGATCCGGTGTCCGTCGTGGACACGACGGTCGACGCCAAGAAAACGCTCCCGCCGTCCCGGTTCACCGATGCGGGGCTGCTCACGTTGATGGAAAAATATGGCCTGGGCACGCCGGCGACGCGGGCTCGCATGCTCGAAGTGCTGTTAGCCCGCGCCTATGTGCGGCGGGAAAAGAAGACGCTGATCTCCACGGACAAGGCCCGCCAGTTGCTCCAAGTCCTCCCCGAGACGCTCCAGTCGCCCGATTTGACCCGTGCGTGGGAATCCCGCCTCGAAGCGATTGCGCAAGGATCCGACGATCCGCGCCATTTCCTGGCCGACATTCGTCAGCTCACCCAGGAGGTGGTCGACACGACCCGACAACACCCGGCAGGCACCATGGCCTCATCCGCCACGGATTGGGGTCCGTGTCCCGTCTGCCATCAGGGGCAGATCTGCGAAAACGCCCGCGGGTGGGGATGTTCGCGTTGGAAAGAGGGATGCCGGTTCATGATTTGGAAAACCATCGCGGGCAAGCGGCTCACGGCGGCGCAGGTGAAGACGCTCCTCGCGGGAAAACCGACGGGCGTTCTGAAAGGCTTTCAGAGTAAAGCGGGGAAGGCGTTTGACGCCCAACTGACTCTGGACGGGAATCGGATCGCGTTTGTCTTTGCGCCCCGTCCCTAAGTTTGTCCGTTTCTCTTGTTTCTCGGTTTCTCCCTCCCGTTTTCTTGATTCTGTGGTTTTCTCCGGCCTGCAGGACTTATCGCCCCGGATGCCGCGGGTGTGCAGTGCAGAAAACAAACCTGTCAAAGAAGGTGATTCCTATGGATGTTGTGTCCCGTTCCTATTATGTCGGGGCAGCGCGGTGGCGCCAGAGTTTGGTGACGCTGGTCGATCCCCTGGTCTTCGCCATGGACAGCGATCCGGCGCGCTGGCAATGGCTTTTCGCCGCACCGCACGGTGCGCGGCGGCCGATCGGTCCCAGTTGGATGCATTGGCTGGACCAAGCGCAAGATCACCGCTGTTTTTGGTGTCACCAGCCGCTGACGTCATTCACCGCCACGGTCGAGCATGTGCTGCCGTATGGCGATGCCTGGTGGCCCCGCTTGACCCGTTTGGAGCAACTCCTGAGTTTACGGCGCAGTCACGCCGTGTGCAACGCGGGGTACAATACCTGGCGCCAACACCAATCGGCGGACACCCTGGCCCAGATGGATGCCATGCTGGTGCGGCACATTCGCCAGCAGATCCATCGCCATCCCTTGTTGATGCTCTCGCACTACCATCACTATACGCCACTGGCGCAGTAGGGACCCCATGCCCCGGCGCTGCCGGGGCCGTGGTGAGGGCGTCTTTTCTCCACTGACTCACACCGTCAAACAGACAACATTCCGTGCAAAGCAACAGAACAAATCAGAGTTTCCCCCGCATACGCGGGGATAGACCACAGAAAGTGAGTGTGATGCCGCATGCCTGAGGTGCTGACACCGACGCAGCTCTCGACCGCTTTACTGCAACAAACCCGTTATCAAGCGGAACTCGCGGGCCCCAGCAAATTCGACCCGCACGAGATTCGTTTGTCGGAAGCCGGGCAGTGTGCCCGGCGGCAAACGTTGCGCGCCCTCGGCTTTGTGCCGACCCCGCCGTCCTTGCGCGAGATGGCCATTTTCGAAACGGGCCATTTGGCCGAAGATCGCATCACCGCGCTGTGGGAAACCCAGTATCCCGGCCAATTGCAACGCGAGGTCGAAGTCCGCACGGAATTTGGCGTCGGCCACATTGATTTGTGGGTGGATCCGATTGCCCATCTGGTCGAGTGCAAAACCACGACAGAAAAGCGTCTGAAGGATTTGCCGCTGTCCAGCCACGTGGCCCAAGTGAACATGTACCTGCATTTTTGGGGCAATGCGCGGGGCGCGACGGCGGAGATTGCCTATCTCTTCAAAGAAACCGGGGAAATCCGATCCTATCCGGTGGTCTATGATCCGGCCCTGGCCCGTCAGTTGATTGTCGGGTTGATGGAGGTGCAGGCGGCCATCACCTTGTTCAAAGAACCGCTGCCGATTCCCGACGACGCCCAAGCGACGGCCTATCCGTGTGCCTGGCACACCCCCCAGGGGCTGCGCCGCTGCGGCTTTTGGGACCACTGTTGGGGCAGTCAGGTGACCACGGTGACGGAGAAAAAAGACGTGGTGGCCGTCGCGGAACCGTTGGCCGCCGATGTCGCCGAATACGCGACCATCCGAGTGCAACAGCAAGCGTTAACTGAGCAAATCGACCTGATCGACATCCGACGCCGGGCGCTCGAAGCGGGATTTGCCGAGATCCTGGATGCCAAGCAGGCCCAGGCTCTCCGGGCGCAGGACATTACGCTCAAGCGATCGGTCATCCCGGGCCGCACCACCACGGATGTGAAGGCGGCCATTGCCGACGGCGTGGTGACAGAGACGGCGCTGGCCCCGTATCAAAAAATCAATGCCCCCTACGCCCGCTGGACGGTGCGTCAACGCACCCGCACGTCGGCGAAAAAGAAAGGAGCTCTTCAATCATGATCAATCCTTCCCCCAAACCCAATCCCTTTACCCCTGCTGTGAAAAAGCAACACGCCTTGCGGTTGGCGCTCGTCGGACCTAGCGGCGCGGGCAAAACGTTTACCGCCTTGCGCCTGGCCCAAGGCTTGGGTCAAAAAATCGCCTGCATTGACACGGAGCACGGATCGGCGGCCTTATATGCGCCGCAGTTCACGTTTGATCACTTGGTCTTGGAGTCCTTTGCGCCCCAAGATTACATTGAGGCGGTCCAGGCGGCCGCGACGTATGGTTACGAAGTGCTCATTATCGATTCCCTGAGCCATGCCTGGATGGGCAAGGGCGGGATCCTCGAGATGAAAGAAGCGGTGGCCAGCCGCGACTACAGCGGCAATGACCGCCACGCCTGGCGCACGGTTACCCCCGAGCACAACCGTCTGGTCGAGGCGATGCTGCGATCGCCCCTGCACATCATTGCCACCATGCGCTCCCGCGTCGAATATGTGGTCGAACCGGATGAGCATGGCAAAACCGTGATTCGCAAGATCGGGCTGAAGCCGATGCAACAAGACGGACTGGATTTCGAGTTCGATATCGTCGGTGATCTCGATCAGGCGCATACCCTGACCATCACCAAAACGCACTGCAGCGCGTTGTCCCGAGCTGTGATTCCCGAACCGGGCGCGGATTTGGCAGAGACGCTGAAGGCCTGGCTGGGCACCGGGGCCGATCCCACGGTGACCGAAGATCAAATCAAGACGCTCTGGGAATTGGGCAAGGCCCAAGGACTCAGCGTCGGCGATCTCGTCGCGTTCATCAACCACACCTTGCAGACCGCCTACCGTACGCCGCGCGAGATGACGCAAGCACAGTTTCCCCAGATTGTGACCGCCTTGCAAGCACGGCAACCCTCTTCGGCCGCATCGGCCTAAGACTATCGCCTGAGGCTCGTCCAAGATAGACCCGCCCCTCTGGGGCGGGTGATGGAGAGCCTGGCGATGCGGTTGCGCGATGGAGAGCGTGTTCAGTCGGAATTCCCCTAAGGAGGATGTTTTATGGCCATCAAGCAATTCAAAAAAGCCACCAAACAGTTTAGTTATCTCCGCCTGGCCTTGGTCGGCCCGGCCGGATCGGGCAAAACGTACAGCAGTCTGCGCCTTGCTCAAGGGCTCGGGGAGCGGATTGCCGTGATTGATTCCGAGCGCGGTTCGGCCGCCAAATATGCGGATGAATTCGCTTTCGATATCATGGTGTTAGACTCGTTTTCGCCTCAAGACTACATGGAAGCGATCCAAGCCGCCGTGGATGCCCACTACGACGTGCTCATTATCGATTCATTGAGCCACGCCTGGATGGGCAAGGGCGGGGTGCTCGAAATGCACGATGCCGCGGCCGCCCAAGAAAAGGGTGGCAACAGCTATACGGCGTGGCGCGTGGTCACCCCCGAACACAACCGCTTAGTCGACACCATTTTGCAAGCGCCGTTGCACCTGATTGCCACCTTGCGCTCCAAAATTGAGTACGTGCAAGAAAAGGATGAGCGAGGCAAAACGGTGATTCGCAAAGTGGGTCTGCAACCGATCCAGCGGGAAGGGCTGGACTTTGAATTCGATGTGGTCGGCGATCTCGACCAGATGAATCGGCTGGTGGTGACGAAAACGCGTTGTCGGGCGCTAGCCCAAGCAGTCATTCGGCAGCCCGGCGAAGACATGGCCCGGACGCTGAAAGCGTGGCTCACCGATGGCGCCCCACAACCGCCGCAGACGGTGAGCGAGGCACAAATTAAAGAGCTGTGGCACCGGGCTCAGCAGCAGGAGCTCGGAGTATCCGATTTGCTCGCATTCCTCAATCACACCTTAGATGCGCACTACACCAGCCCCCGCGAGGTGCCAGCCGCCGACTATCCCCGGGTCATCGCAGCGTTGCAGGCCGCAGCGTCTCCCGAGGTTTCACAGGCGGAGGCGGTGACGGAGTCCGTTTAAGCTGTTGCGCGTCTTCCCCTGGGGTCAATGCGGGGCGATTCTCCCCCTCCCATTGACCCCGCGCTGTGCCTCTCCGGGTTGTTCTCCAGAGGTCCGGCAGGGTTTCTGCCCGGGGGCCAAAATTTCCCGAATCCAGTCGTTCCGGCCTGTGCGCCATTTTCAACATGTTGAAAATCTGTGATGTCCGTTGACCATTTTCGATCTAACCCCCTAATTCTAGACAGATCGTTGATCGCTGGACCCGGAGCCTCTCGGGGCATGATATTGCCAGACAAGTCCAACGGGTTACGGCCCAAGCGTTCCCGCCTATCATGCCCCGTTCTCCGCCCCCAGCGAGACCATAGCCCAGGCCCGTCGTGGCTTCGTATTGTCCCTGGGTGATAAGGGGGATTAACAGATTGATGCAAGAATAACCGGCGTTTGTGGTACACTGAAGGCAGGTGATGATGTGACAGGACCTGAGGTCGTGCGCAAACTGCAAAAGTTAGGATTCGTGGTGGATCATATGACGGGTAGTCACGTTATTTTAATCGGTCCCAACGGTCAACGAGCGGTCGTCCCGGTCCATGGGGCCCGCGATTTGCGACGCGGGACGCTGCACGCAATTTGCAAACAAGCAGGGGTTACCGAAGAGCAGATGCGACGGCTATAAGCATTACCGAGAGGTCAGAGGAGGCAACATCATGCAGCGGTTTGCGGTCATTCTAGAACCAGCCGACGAAGGAGGATTCATTGCCCGCGTTCCGGCGTTGCCCGGGTGTGTAACCGAAGGCGACACTCGGGAAGAAGCCTTGGCTATGGCCCAAGATGCGATCCGGGGTTATTTGGCCAGTTTAAAGAAACATGGCCAATGGCCCCCCCATCTTGCGAATCCAGTCACCTTTATCGACGTTGACGAAGCGACGATTTAACCGTCAGTGCATGGCATGATCCCCGCAACATTATCGAGCGTCCCTACCCATTCACTCCTAAATATACCGCATCCCGCTCTTCGTGCCGAATCCCCGTATCGGTGATCGTCGTCCCCGGACTGCTGGTGATTCAAGATTTGCTGAGGGATAGCGAGATCGACGCCGCCTTATACGCATGGTAGCCAAAATATATCTTATCAAGTATTTTACAACCTCGTAGATTTCCCGGGGTTTCACGTAAAATTCCTGTGTTTAATGAACTCGGGATATCGGAAGATGCCCCCCGGTCAACCCCACCGCTTGGGCGGCGTCTCGGAGAATCTGCCAGACTTGTCCCTGTTGTAGGGGCCGCCCATGTTTGCGGGACGGAAAGAGGCTTCGCCCCACAAAGAACAGACACAAAAGATTGTGCATAAGAGAAACTTGCCACAAAGGGCAGGGACATTCACGCAAGGCATTAACGGACGACGTGCGCACTGGTCTTGCGCCCTCTCAGTTACTGGACCCGAAAAATGCGGGGGCTGAACTGACTGCGTCATGCATCCACACGGATGTCTGAAGTCAGCGTTAGTCTGAAAATGGGATTGATCCCATCACCGCCCTCTTACCTGAACAGGAAGCAGGAATGATCGCCTAAGGTCATCCATCATCAGACGGCTTTGCTAGGCCGAAAGATCAACACCGGAGGGAAATAGCAACCGATCTGCCAAGGTAGCGGCTCGCTCAGGCAGAATACCGTGGCACGGCAGTGTGACATCACCAAAAGACCTATGAGGTCACAGCCCCAGTCAATAGTCCACTCACGAGTCTCCGGTTGTACCGTACCACGAGGATGGCCGCGGGAATTAACGCCAAAATCCCTGCCGCCGCCTGCAACCCATAGTCGACCGCATCTTTGGTCACAAACTGGGTAATGAGCACCGTGAGCGACTCCGCATGCGAGGCAGGAGCAAATGTCAGCGGAATAATAAATTGGCTCCAGGTCATCAGAAAGACCACAATTGTGGTCGATGCCATACCCGGACCAATAAGCGGCAGGATCACTTGGCGCAGAGCCGTGAGAAGATTGGCCCCATCAATGCGTGCCGATTCTTCAATAGACGTGGGCAGCGATGCAATATAGCTGCGCATCAGCCAGGTGGCCAAGGGTAAGGCGGCCGATATTTCCACCAAAATCACGCCGGTATACGTCCCGACTAGGTTCCATTGGCTCATCATTTGAAACAGCGGCACAATGACCGCATACGCCGGTAACGAAATCGTTCCCACAATCACGAAGAAGAATACCGTCTGACCACGAAATCGCATCCGAGCAAACGCATAGCCAGCCATGGTGGCAATCACCACGGTCAACATCGTGGTCATTCCGGCCTCAATAATCGAGTTGAGACCAATCCGCAAAAAACTCCGCGATGTCGCGTTCCATGATAACAATTGCGCGAAGTAGCGAAACGTCACCGGATGGGGGTAGAAGAACGGTTGGGCAATATTCACTTGCAGTGGGGTCGCTAAACTCACGACCAACGCCCAATAAATGGGTGCCAGACACCAAAAGATAATGATCACCCCCAGTCCCACACGAACAGCCTGCCGCATTAATACGCCACCTCCCGATAAATCAATCGCAAGTAGAGATACCCAACCACCGTAATCCCTAAGGTAATGATCAACGCAGCACTAATTCCTTGCCCAAAGTTTAAATTTTGGAACGCATACAAATACGTTTGGATGACGGCGGATTTGGTGCTGGGGTCGTATCCAGTAAGGACATATACTTGGTCAAAAATGCCAATGCTCAAGACCGCCGTTTGTACCAAGACTATCGCGAGCGAGGGACGCAAGAGCGGCAGGGTAATCCGAAAGAACCGTCGGACGGGAGGGCACCCGTCGACCGTCGCCGCCTCGTAAATCGTGGGAGGGATGCTCTCCAGACCCGCTAATAAAATAATGGAGGCCAGCGGGACGATCTGCCACAACAGCGCTATCGTAATCAGGATAAGACTCACACTCGTATGGTTGAACCAGATAATGTTATGAGAAATAATATGCAAACTGGTCAATGCCCCATCTAAGATCCCCGAGGTGGGGTTATAAATGAATGACCACAGGAGCCCAGTCACGACCCCAGGCACCGCCCATGGCAAAATCACTATCGTCAAGAACAACCCACGCCAGCGATGCGGGATACTATGCAGCCAACTGGAAATCGTCAGCCCAAACAGTAGAATCCCGACCGTGGCGAAGATAAAATAGAGTCCGGTATTTCTCACGGCAATTTGAAACGATGGGTCGCTCAACACCTGCTGGTAATTTTTCCACCCCACAAACGTATGAATACTCGGATACAGCAAGTTATCGACGTGTAGACTGCTAAAGACACTAAAGATCAAGGGATAGATGACCAGTCCTAGAATGACGGCCATGGCTGGCAACACTAAGAGATAGGGCGTCATCATTTTCATGTGGACGAGATGCGTCCGCCGCTTTTTGCGCAGCGGACGCGTTTCTTTGGCCACGGTGTGCAATTCCACTCGGTCTGGCACCTCCAAATCTCCCCTGTTACGGAGCACTTTGCACCATCTGTTTCACTTGGGATGCCAAGCTGTTCACGCCGGCTTGGACCGACTCGTGCCCTTCCACCACCGACTGAATCATTGTCGCGGCATCCGTGCTAAATTGAGGGTACCAGACGGGTGTTCCTTGGGCAAACAAGGGTTTCACGGTCGGCAATATGGCCATAATTTCTGCGCCATCCTCGATCTTGTTTTCCTGGGACAATTGGTTCAATACATCCAATTGGGGAGGCGGGTTGCCCATGTTGGGATCGGTATAGGACAGTAGTAGCTGGGGTTTCTCCATCCACCAGTTGATGAACTCCGCGGCCGCTCCTTTATGGGTCGAGAGCTCTGGTATGCCCAGTCCTTCTGGAAGACCAAAAGTGCCTGTCCTATGGCCATCGTTGCCAGGCAAGGGAATAATTTGGAGCGTGTCGTTCGCTACTTTGGAGGTTGCAGGATTTTTAAAACTACTCATGAACAACGGTCCCGAGGTTAACGCGATCGCAATTTGACCCGACGCAAATAGGCTTTGCACTTGGGCATTATGCAGTGAGACTGTGCCTGGAGGCATCAACCCGTCCTGATAAAGTTGTTTTTCAAATACTAGCGCTTGGTAGCCGGGCGACTTCGGCGAAGTAAACTCAGGCACCCACTGAGCGTTAAATAGATTACCGCCCGCAGATTTAATGAGGGCGTACCAGTTCGTCGAATTGCTCTCGCCAATCGATAGGGGAAATCCAACAGGATACTGAACGATGCCCTTGGCCTTCAAAATTTTTGCGTCTTCCAAGACTTGTGCCCAAGTGGTGGGCGCCTTGGTGATACCCGCCTTATGAAAATCTGTCCAATTGATGGTGGTTTCCTTAAACCCAAAGTTATAGGGCATTGCCAGGAGTTTGTTGTTAATCGTGAAAACATCCCGATTAATGGCGTTCGTGAGATATTTGGGCGCAATGTAATGGTTTAGGGGTGTATACCATCCGGCCTGGGAAAATTGGCCGACCCAAGACCAGTCCACCTCCGTGACATCTGCTGGAGCAATATGGGCAGCTTCTGCCGTAACAATCTTATCATGAATGTCTGCCCATGCCAGAGTTTCCAGATTGACCTTAATTCCGGTTTCTTTCGTAAATTTCGCCAGTTGGGATGGGGGCATTGCGCCATAAGGTGGCAACAAGACGGTGATCGTCGTGCCAGCATATTGGCGGTTGATCGCCCCTGCTTTGTACCCCGTTCCTGTTGACGGGGTGGTGGTGGCGGACGATCCGCAGGCGCTCACTGTTCCCACCATAACAAGACTGCCAATGGCCACCCCCAGTACTTTTCTTTTCACCTTAGCCCCTCCTTTAATTGTAATTGTGCATGTATTCGCCATAGGATGACGTTAATCCTGCAAAGTTTTTCAATTTTGCACAGTTTTTTCCGTCAAATCTGTAAGCTTTTGTGCAACGTATATCTGGAGATTCTTGGCCGCCTGCGCCAAAGCCTGTCGGGGTTTTTCCCCTTTGGCTTGATCCATGCTCTGCCACCACACAGAACGCAGTTCGGTTCCCAAATTAATTTTGGTGATGCCTGCCGCAATCATCTGCCGTAACTGCGCTGTCGACAAACGACTGGCCCCGTGCAACACCAATGGTACGTCAACTTGATCACGAATTTCGGACACGCGATCAAACCGTAGGTCGTTTGTGCGGCGGACATGACCATGACGCGTACCCACGGCAATAGCCAAGGCATCCACGTCACTCTGCGCAACAAATTGTACTGCTTCTGCAACCTCCGTGATGGTGTCGGCGACGACGTCACCATCACGTCCCACATGACCAATCTCCGCCTCCACAAAGATCCCCGCGCGACGCGCCGCGCGCACGACCTCCCGGGTCTTTTCAATATTCTGATCCATAGCCAACATCGATCCATCATACATCACCGAGGTAAATCCCATTTCCAGTGCCCGTAAGATGTCGTCGACCTCGGTCGCATGGTCCAAATGCAGCGCGATTTCACCCGAGATCTCCCCCACCAAGGCCACCAACGCCGTGGAAAAGACATCCCATCCCCAAATATCTAGCGTAGCGGGGGTCACCTGCAAAAACGACGGCATGCCCACATGGCACACACCCTCAATGACCCCCTTGGCCATGTCCAGGGAATCTACATTAAATCCACAGACCGCGCGACCTTGGTTCCTCGCACGTTCCATCAATGCATAGGGTTTAACAAAGCCCATCATGATCGCTCCTGACTACCGTGGTCAATTTTAGCAATGGGTCCACCAAGTTTCTATCAACATCGCCAACCGCTTCCGTCGTCACACTGCTCGTACCAACTGCTACCCCATAAGTTACGGCATCCCTCAGATTCTCACCGCGACTGAGGGCAACCACCAGGCCGCCGAGAAAACTGTCCCCCGCACCGACGGTGTTACGCACGGTAACGGCGGGCGGTATTGCCTGCCAAACCTCCCCTCCTTTGTCGCACCATCGTGCTCCCTGATTTCCCAACGTGACGATCATGAAAGTGGATCCCATCATCTCCGATGAAAGCGCCCGGCATTCACTCCGATGGCAAACCTGCAGTATCCACCAGAATCCCGGCTACCCGTGGTTTTAACGTGTCAACCCAGACCGCATACGTGTCTGGAGGCCAGTCGCTAGGTAAACTTCCCGACAAGGTCACCCAATCGGTGGAGGCGACCCGAGATTGCACCATATCCAATAAAGTGGCACCGTCCTCTACAGGAATGTAAGCGCCAGGTTCTCTGACCTCTGCGACATGGCTGCCCGCTGTAAACGTCATGCACCGACGCGTCTCCATGGGCGTTTCTTGATACACACACCCGATACCATCCTCTGCCAGTAGTTGACGAATGACGGTACCTGTCATGCCGCCGTAGATGCCGACTGCCGTGACCGCTAACCCCAAAGTAGCGACGGCTCTGGCCACGTTATTGCCTTTACCACCCGCTCGAGGGATGGGTTTCGCACGGTAAATGGCTCCAGATTGAATAGGGGTGTCAAGACGATAGGTCACGTCGAGGGCAGGGTTGAGCGTGACACACCAGATCATCGCGTGGTTCCGCTCCGGATTAACCATAAATCGTTCGCCACCATATCAAGACCCCAATCTCCCAATAGATTACGTGCTCCGTCGTCTGACGCAAGGTAGTCCACGTGATCCCATGGCAGCATACGAAACAGCGCCGTGCGGCCCAACTTGCTGCTATCGCCAGCGATGATGACGTGATCAGCTTGGACGGCAAACGCTTGACCGACAGCCGCTTCTTGTTCTGTCGTGGTCGTGATTCCAAACCTGCGATCAATGCCATTAGCTCCAAGAACCACCCAGTCTAAATGCAGTTGACTCAGAGAAGACAGTGCCATCGGTCCCGTCGTTTCATAATTTTGCGGTCTTAGGGCCCCACCAACCACCACGACAGACAACCCTCGGTCACTAAGCAGATGCGCAATGTTCACCGCATTGGTGACCACCGTGATATCACGATGCTGTTCGGCTAAGCCCAGCGCTATCGCCGTAGTTGTCGTTCCCCCATTGATTCCCACAATTGCGCCGTTCGGCAACCACTCTGCCACAGTGGCTGCGATGTTGCGCTTTTTTTCCGCATGGGTGGTAGACTTGTCTTGAAACGGTCGCTCCATCACCAGACTATCTAAAGCTAGTGCCACTGCCCCATGAAAACGACGCACCTGACCCTGTTCTTCCAGGTCTTGGATGTCCCGCCGCACCGTGGCTGTAGAGCACGCAAATTTTTTCGCCAAGTCCGCGATCGCTAATGTGCCATAGGTGCTCAATAATTCGATGATCTTGTCTTGTCGACGTGAAATCCCCATTTGACTGCCCGCCAACCCACTAGACATGCTTTAAGACCACCACGGCATTTAAGTTACGGGGGGCATCCGGATCCTGTCCATTGATTAACGCCCATTTCCAGGCCAGGAGTTGCAAGGGAACCACCGCTAATGGCCCCGCTTCCAGATCGGAGACAGCATCGGGTAGTATCACTCGGTCTGTCAATGGCTGAGGCAGCCCTGCAAACCACATCGCCGGCCCAATGAGCACTACGCGGGCTTGGCGCTGTTGCAGGTCGGCCAGGAGTTCTTGTTCGTATATTTTTCGGCTACGCTGTGCTAAAAGCACCACCACATCGCCCTTGGTTAACGATCCCCAAGGCCCATGGCGAAATTCCATAGGATTAAAGGCGAACGCGGTAGCCCCTGCCATTTCTTGCATTTTGAGCACGCCTTCGTCAGCAATTCCCTGTCGGACTCCGCCGCCAAGCACATAGATTCTCCGCGGTTCCGCTCGAAAAAGCGACTCCACCATCACGCTGGCCTGCTCAAACACCTCGGGGAAATATCGGGTCAAACACTCCGTAGATTTCGCACCAGCCAATTGACTCAACATGCCTTGAATGAGCACGAGCATGCTCGTAAACGATCGAATCATCACCACAGTGCCATCATCACTGCTTTCTGCGGCATACACGTGGTGCACCAATCTGGCGAGAGGCGACGCCTGGTGGGAGGTCAGGGCCGCCATGTGACACCCGGGATAACGTTTAGCCAACTGCGCAACCAATAGGGCTTCCGTAGTGGTGCCGGAACGTGAAATAATGATGATGCTATTAAAGCGCGGCAGCCATAAGTCAGGATCCATGAGCACTTCCGCGGCGGGAACCGCTTGGCACGCCAGACCCAATGCTATCGCGTAGGCACAGGCCACTTTTGCCAAGTAGTACGATGAACCACTTCCGACAAAAAGATATGGAGCCTGGCCCTGAAACTCAGGACGGTCATCGGAAAGACACCTCCACGCTTGAGCCTGCTCACGAATAATAGTATAGACGTATTGTCCTGCCACAAAACTCCCCCCTGCTATCATGAATTATGTTTATAATAATACAGGAATTCCATTAATGGCGATTACCACGCAAAATATTTTTAGCACAAGCAGGAAATTTGGCGTATCACGACGAAAGATGATTATATTGTTACATGGGGGTGAACGATTATGGGCACGGAAAGGGTTCTCATCGGATTGGATATTGGCAATACCAACCTCAAAGCCATCGCCTTTACCCCCTCGGGCGACGTCATCGCCAGCACGAGCCTGTCCACTCGGGAAGTGAAGGGGGCCACTGTCCATATTCCTCCCCTCCATCTTGAGATGCTGATCGATCCGGTGTTACTGCTTAATGCGATCCAAACCCTTATCGGCGATCTTTCGGCAAACCTCGAGAGGATCGCCACTCACGCCTCAGTCAGGGCCATTGCGGTCACAGGAATGGGGGGACCGATGGTGGCGCTGGACCAGCAGAACGTCCCCGTTTACCCGGTGATTAGCCTTTGGCCCATTGATGTGCAAGAAACCGTTCTTGCGGACAGGGACAAAGAATTTTACGAAGTCACGGGATATCATCCACATAACAGCCCTTTTGCCACCGTGGCTTGGCTCGCCCAACACGATCCCTCGCGATTTCGGCGGGTCACCCAAATCCTTCCGGTGGTCAGTTACGTGACGCAGGCATTATCGGGAGTGGCCGTGTGCGACCCATCGTTGGCCAGTGGCACAGGAATTTGGGACCAAGGCAGTGGTCATTGGGCTCGTGAGATCATTTCGGCAGCCGCCGTCTCCCCGGATTGCTTTCCGCCGGTGACATCTGCTGGCACATTAATTGGTCCCCTTCGTTCCTCCGTGGCTAGTAGGACTGGGCTATCCGAGACGACCCTAGTGGCGGTGGGCGGCCACGATTACCTTTGTGCTGCAGGGGCCTTAGGGATCACAAAACCGGGTACAATGTTAAACATGTTAGGGACATACGAGATTCTCGCGACCCCCCATCGGTCCGCACCTGTGGTCCAGCCATCCGATGTCGACCTCATTGACGATACGCATGTATACCCAAAAATGCGGGCCCTAATGTTTCAGGTGATTGGCGGAGGACATCTGGAATGGTTACGCCATATGCTGACTGGAGGCCTGGATGAACCGGCCAGCCTTCGCCAGTGGCACCAGATCCTCGCGCGATCCGCACAGATTCGGGACGAGGATATGGCTAACTTGGTGTTCGCACCCTTCTTGTTCGGTCGGTTTTTTCCCGAACGCTGCATTCATCCCCATGGCGCGTTGTTGGGCCTATCCGAGCGTCATGGTCCCGAACATGTCGCTCGGGCGATGATCGACGCCCTCAGTTACGTGAGCATGGAGGCGGTGAAAACACTGGAGGCCATTCAAGGCGAAGACATTACGAAAATTATCGTTACCGGCGGTGGAACGCAAAATGCGTTGTGGGTCCAGCGAAAGGCCGACTTCCTGCAGACGCCTTTGTTAGTGCCCTACGTCACGGACACTAGCGCCCTGGGCGCGGCTCTTGCCGCCGGAATCGCAGTGGGAGTGTACACCGACTGGGACCAGGCGGCCAGGACGCTCGCGATCCCATGGGCCGAAATTGCCCCAGGCCCCCCAGTTGATCGCCAGTACTTAGACCAATTTATCCGCTGGGATGACGTGAGTCCCAACGCCTGTGCCCACACCGTGGATCTAAGTCGCCGCATTGCGCAAGAAATCACCACCCAAGCCCATACCCGGCATATGCCCGCCACTGGTGCCTAAGTTCTTGTAAGGAGGAAGGATGTCATGAAACAGAGCACCCCCATAAAAATCGGCGTTATCGGAGGCGGTAGCGTTTTTACCCCAGAACTTATCGATTTATTAGCCAGGTCCTATCAAGAGATGCCGATTCGTGAAGTAGTCTTAATGGACATCAATCGTCAGCGGGTGGAGATCCTACGGGCCTTTGCAGAACGGTTGATCAAGCGGGCTGGTCAAGATTTTGTGGTGCGGACCAGTACCGACTATCTTGACGCCATTAAAGGTGCTGATTTTATCCTGATTCAGCTGCGCGCCGGCGATCAAACGGGCCGGATTAGCGACGAGAAAATTGGTCTCAAATACCGTATCCCGTTTGTAGAAACGGTATCGGTGTGTGGTTTAGGAACCTTTTTACGCAGTATTGCGATCTACGAGGAAATCGCGGACTTGATTCGCCGCTATGCCCCGCAGGCACACGTCATGAATTTTGCCAATCCGGCTGGTCCGCTGACAGAATATCTTCTGCGCTTAGGCATCACTAACGCGATCGGTGTGTGTAATGTGCCCATTATTTTATCCCAGCATTTAGCAGGGTTGTATGGCATCCCCGACACAGCGTTTTTTATGCAAACGCGCGGACTAAATCACCTCACCGTGACCGACGCCATTTACGTCGAGGGAAATGACATCGTGACAGATGTGCTGAACCGTGTGGCTCCCAACCAGTTTCCTTTTCCATTTACCGACCATGTTCTGCATGCGTTTCCTGCGATCTTTAATCCTTATCTACAATACTACTGGCAGGGAGAGAAAATCATGCAAAAGTTGCTGACGGATCCCAAGACCCGGGGAGAAGAGGTTCTGGAGATCGAGCATGAGTTGTTAACGTTATATGATAACCCCAGCCTACAAGAAGTCCCCGAATTATTAAAGCAACGCGGTGGGTTTGGATATTCTCGGGTGGTAGTACGGTTAATGCTCAGTTTGTACCGCAATGACGATACGATCCATTACATCAACATCAAAAATAATCACGCATTAGAAGGAATCCCGGACGACACGGCGGTGGAGATCCCGGTCATGGTCAAGCACGGACGCTTGTTGCCCATTGACACGGGGCCCTTGCCATCCTATGCGTTTCCCTTGATTCGCACGATGGCCGAATACTATCGACTCGTCTTAGACGGTGCCGAACAGCGTAGCATGGCGGCCTGGCGCCAGGCGATGATCCTGCATCCGTTATTTCGCGATGCGGATGTTGCGGATAAGATCCTGCGCGAATTACTGGAGCAAAATCAGGAATTTTTACCCGACGATTTTCCCAGAAACTCTCACTAGTGCGACATATCGGCCAGCCACATTCCGTCGGGAGGTTTTTACGAAAGCCTCCCCCGATTCGTTTAAACCCTAGAACCTTGCGGTTCTACATTGACTATCACATGCCCCAACGGACAGCAGCACGATGCCCGGTATTCACCAAAGACAACCTGACGACATTTTGGCTCCGCAAATGGCGCTGCGGTCCTTTAATACCCTGTTGTGCGGAACACGCCTGGATCCCTTAGGGCGGCCCGCCTTCCCTGCCAGTTTTGGGCGACGTCCCCACCAAGGCCATGCGCCCATGTGTCCTGATGGGCCCCTCTTGGCAAATCATGGGCAATTAGATCCAATTGGTCACCTAATAGCAGTAGGGCATCCAGCCTGATGACCGTCTTGATCCTCATGCTGTGTAGATAGACACCCATGTCCTCAGCTACGAGACCATTAACCAACGCCATAGCGTCAGTATTATGAAAAATACAATTCCCTTGGGATACCGCCTGCTGTAATCGCCCAAGGAGGAGATGGCCGTGACACAGATTCCCCATGGCAACTTCCTGGTAGGAACATCCACAGGTTATCGCCCGAGCTACAGATACGGGAACGGCTTCGCGTGACACAAAGGCTGCCACATGCTGAAACCCGCGCAAGGCGTCGCTAAATAAACTTTCGATTTGTCTGACGGTTATGTGTGTTACGGGCACCCAAACAGCGCTAGCTCAACGCGATGTGCCGCACGCGAGAGCTCTGCACCGGCTACGTTGGATACTACGACCGAATATGTAATGCTGGGTCTGCGACTAATACCCATATTACAGTATCCGCATAGCCAGTTGCGGCAACCACTTGGAACTAACCAACAACGACGACACGCGGCGTGACCATCACTCACCTCCGAATGGCACCGTCATAGATATCGTGCGCCAGAATGTCCGTTTACCCAAAAGCTAGAAGCTCACGCTATACGAATGCAACTAATACTTAGTTGCGATGAACGGTGTCTCATCCAGGTACCAGGCCCGGAATGTCAGCGGGTAATAGAACGCTCTCCAGTAGATTAAACCGCCCAGCAAGTCTTTCCGACAACGTCATAAACGCTACTTTGTCAAATGCCTCAAGACGGTACATGATCAGTGATGTTTTGGGATCGACGACAAATAACGTAGGAGTGATTAGCGGATCATACAACCACGAAATTTCGTAATCCGGCGCATCATCGAGAATTGAGAAGGTCACCCCTAAGGACTGGGCAAAGGCGCCGCCATCGCCCATTTGGGTATCTTGTGCTATCCCAATCACCTGTAAATCTGGACTATATCCCTGATACAAAAGTTCTAGCGCACGCAACGCGGCCTGACTGGCTTGACATTCGGGTTTCCAAAATATCAGCACACTCCACCGCTGCTGCCCGTCATCAATTGCCGCCTGGTTTCCGTCGCTAAATTTTACGCGAAGCCGCGGTGCCTTCATTCCGACTGTCAACGTCATACTTGTATCCCCTTTTAGATCCAATTCAACTTAGCCTTGTTGGAAACCACAGGTTCTTCTCTGCCATGTCTTCTCTGTCGGCATTGAATAATCGGCTGTTACAGCACGGGGCGCCCCCATCTAATTATCGCACCAGGGCTATGGACTTGTGTCAATAGCATGGACACCGGAAACTCGTGGCAATGTCAAATTCCTGGAATCCGTTCCATCC
>PXYW01000047.1 GCA_003023695.1 Sulfobacillus benefaciens
GTTTTGGATTCGTTCCCTGAGTTTGACGTCTGTTGCTCTTTCCACCGCTGTGGTATCCACCCATCCCGTAATGGTCGCATTGTGGACCCGTATCATTGGACGCCGTGTACTGCGTCGCAGGCTCTATATGGGCGGGGCCCTAGTATTCCTCGGCCTCACTGTCGCCACTCTCACCAGTGGTCTGCAGCATAATAATCTTTGGGGAATTTTTGATGCATTGTTAGGGGCCGTATTTGCCGGCGGTTACTTACTGCTGGGCCAGCATCTCCGCCAAAATTTCCATACGACTCATTATGCCGTTCTGGTATATTCTATATCGGCATTTGTCCTTGGAAGCATGCAATGGACTCAATTCCACCACCTGGGTCCCTTTTCCCCCAAAATTTGGGCGTTATATGTCGCCATGGCAGTGTTGCCAACCTTAGGTGGCCATACGCTGTTTAATTGGTTGTTGCGTTACATTCCGGCAACTGAAATCTCGTTGGCGCTTCTCGGTGAGATTGCTGGTGCCAGTCTTTTAGCGTGGCTCATCTTGGGACAAGTCCCTACAGGCGGCAACATCTTTGGCGTAGGTCTCATTTTAGGAGGTCTGGCAATCACCCAATGGCCCTCCCCGATAGCCCATACACAAACTCCCAAAGTAACGCCTTGAGAGATTGACTGGTATACAAAAGATTTTCTCAAGGTGTCCAAGCACTGGCTATCCATTCATTCTCCAGACAGTCCACAACTTAGGCATCCGTACAAACCGGCGCTAAAAATGCCTTCTCACAAGATATATCGCGTCTTCAGCATTTCTAGCAACCGATGAAATGTGCCATGAAACGCCTTACCCTGCAGATCATCAGGAAGATCCCGGTCGTTTACCCACCATGCCTGCATGCCAGTAGCCACCGCCGGACGAATATCCGCCTCTAAATCATTGCCAACCATTAGCCAGTGACGCGGCTCAATCCCCAGGATTTTCGCAGCTTCCCCATAATATGCCGGGTGTGGCTTGGCGGCGTGAACCACCTCAAAGCTGGAAATCCAATCAAATGGAAATCCTTCGAGTCCTGCCCAGACCAACCGCTCCTCGATGGCCATTTTAGGGAACACCGGACTAGTTAATAGTGCAACACGCAATCCCATTGCTTGCAATTGGGTTAAAAAACCCATCGCACCAACCACTGGATGACCCAGATACCGTAAATCTGGGAAAACCGTACGGTAAAATGTGGCAAAAACTTCTTCTACGGTCTGACGTGACACGCCTAGCGCTTGACATAAATTGCGGTAAAACGCGTCCTGAAACAGGATATCCCCGTGATCTTTTGCCGTCGCCCACATTGTCGTCTCCCAAATCGCTTTGGAAAGCAACGAATCCAGGTTCAAGCGCGGCGCCACCCAATCATTGACCAGCCTAAGGTACTGAGGAATGAAATCGTCGGATAACTGCAACAGTGTACCATCTAGATCCACGCCGACCGCTCGAATCATGGAATCCATTCAACGCCTCCGTTCATCCTGCATGCTATGATACACTATAGAAAGCAAGGAAGAACCATCCATCGCGGACAGTTCTTTAATCCCTCCGTCAGGTTCGGGAGGCCAAAATGATACGGGATGCCGAGGGTTTGGTGTTGACTGGGGGGCGGTCTCAGCGTATGGGACAGGATAAGGCCGCTTTGCTTATCAGTCCTCACGTGACATTACTAGATCATGCCAGAGATATTTTGCAGCGTACGGTATCTGGTCCCGTGTATATTTCTCGACCCTACCATTGGCCTAATCCATCTTCGCTAGATTTGGTTGATGCCGATGATAACCAAGGCCCACTGGCTGGTATTCTGCAAGGACTAAAAGCCTGCAGCAAATCGTGGTTGGCTGTTCTCGCGGTGGATTGTCCCAATGCTAATCCTACGTTATATGAGATTTTGTATCAGTCCCGCACTTCGAGGACGATGGCAATCATCCCCCGCTATGGACAAACTTGGCAGCCCCTCGTGAGTTTATGGTCCCCTGGCCTAATTCAAGCCATTGAAGACCAGTTGGCGCAAGGGAACCACCGCGTAGGATCGGTATTATCGGATCTTGTCACCCGCATTGTGGATATAGAAGACCCTCAATGGCTGACAAACTTGAATACGCCCGATGACTGGAAGCAATGGATCTTAGCTTCTAAAGGAACGGTGCCTCTATGAATCCCCGCGTATGGCATGTTGCAGGACCATCGAAACAGGGAAAAACTTTGTTACTAGAATCACTAATTCCCTTGCTTCCGGGAACGGTACGAGTAATCAAGCATAGCCACCATGTTATGGAGTCGGATAGCGAGCGCGCCGACACCGCACGACTGCATGACGCCTTATCCACCGCCCGCATTCATCCTGATGGCATGGTGATCCGTGGTGGGTTAACTAGTCCTGTCCAGTTTTTTCGCTGGTATGGACATGATTGCGACCACATGGTGGTCGAAGGATACAAAAATCTATCGACGCCGAAAATATGGATTGGTAAACAGACAAGCCTTACCGGCACATGCAAAGTTCTTATCGGGCCACAAAAACCTAGTCCAAACTCAGAAATTTTTTGGTTGCCGGCTTCGCTCCCACTGACCCCCGACAGCGCACCGCCGCTTTCGAATGGGATGTTTGGGAAAAAGCATGGCTGGTTGCAGCCCACAGCCGATTCGATGTACCATAAAATTATGGATAACGTAAAAAGAGGCTACACGTCATGGCTTATACTGCAGTAACCGACGCTTTGGCACAACTGTTCGAGGTTAGTACACCTATTAATGATATAGAGACCTGTTCCCTCCATGACTGTGTCGGGCGAACGTTGGCCGAAACCCTCATCACAAATTCACCCATTCCACGATTTAGCCGGGCTGCTATGGATGGATATGCCGTGCAGTCCCGCGACTTACCCGGGGAACTGACGATAATCGGCACTATTGGCGCCGGCGATACTCCTAACGTAGAATGTCATTCAGGCCAGGCCTACCGTATCTTTACCGGCGCGCCTTTGCCACCAGGGTCAGATGCAGTAGTGGAGCAAGAACAGGCGATGGCGGCCAATGGCTTGGTGCGAATCGACTCCCGGATTAAGCCGGGACGCAATATATCACCTGCGGGTAGTGAATTCGCTGTCGACACCGTAGTTTTGAGACGAGGGCAAAGGCTAGGACCCATCCAGCTAGGACTGGTTGCCACCTTAGGGCTGGACTCGGTTCGCGTGTTGCGAAAGCCACGTGTCTTGGTAGTAACCACAGGCAGTGAGTTGGTGTTGCCAGGATCTCCGCTGCCGTCAGCTCACATCTATGATGCCAACCGATTCGTATTGACCGCATGGCTTGAATCCGCCGGTGCTCAGGTGACAGCGTTACCCATCGTGCCCGATGTGCCTGGCAGCTTCATCTCCGAACTGCACCAGGCTTTAACCATGGGTCCCGGGTTCGATATGGTCATCACTACCGGTGGCGTCTCTGTTGGGGATAAAGATGATGTGATCCAAAGTCTTCGCCAAAACAGCCATCTGTTGTTTTGGCGGGCGGATATGCACCCCGGGAAATCCGTTGCTGCATCCGTCGTTGACAACGTCCCCGTCTTATCATTATCGGGAAATCCTGGTGCCGCCATGACGTCGTGGATCGTACTAGGAGTTCCCTGGCTTGCCTATATGCATCACGGGCGTATTCGTCAAGAAACCGTATTTGGCCGTCTCAACGATGGATTTCCCAAGGCGACACGAGAAACTCGTTACTTGCGCAGTCGCATCATCGCTGACAAGACAGGCAACATTTTTGATCTCAGCCTCCCGCAACAATCCGATCTCCTGTCGTCGTATGCAGCGGCGGACGCTTTTGCTATCATCCCTCAAGGAAGCCCGCCGATTGCTCCAGGCACCATCATCAAGGGACTACGAACCCCAGGTCTAGGATCTACGGCATTAAGCTGGGAGCCGAGTGCATAAGGAGGACAATTGATCTTGCAACAACTGGATCGCATATTCTCTCATATTGCCGACAATTTTTCCGGCACCTTTACAGTGTACGCGGAACACTTCAAGACAGGGGAAGTCATTGCATTTGGCAATTCCCATCCCATGGAAACCGCCTCCACCATTAAGTTGCCCATACTGATTACCGCAATGCAGAAAATCCATGAAGGTCACCTCCACATGGAACAGCTGGTTCCGCTATTGCCCGATGATTACGTAACAGGTTCCGGGGTCCTGCAAAACCTTAGCCTAGGCACCATGTTGCCCATAGCCGACGTCTTGATGCTGATGATTATCGTTAGCGACAACATGGCAACCAATATGATATTGCGGCTGATAGGGCTCGACGCGATCAACCGCCTAATGCAGGACCTCGGTGCCCGAAATACGGTAATTCGGAAACGGATTGACTTTCGTATTCCGCCGCCAATTGGCCTTAGCACTCCGAAAGATATGGTACATTTGCTCAAGGGCATATACCATCGCCAGCTTGTCAGCCCAGCGGCTAGTAAATGGATGTGGGATGTCCTCACCCGACAACAGTACAATACGATTTTAACAAGAAACATGCCATATACCCTATTAAACAGTGAGACCGATGACCCTCCCCAAGTCATCATTGGCAGTAAAAGCGGTTCGGTCGAAGGGGTACGCAATGATGTCGGCATCGTGACTACTCCATGGGGGGACTATGCCATCGCTATCATGAGTGAAGCCTGCCAAGATTTACGGTTCCATATGGACAATGAGGCGCATCGGGTCTTGCCGGAGGTCGCATTACAGGTATTTCAACACTTTTGTCCACAAACCTCTTAAGTAATAAGTGCTTTAGCCCAGGTTTCAGGGTCAAATCCTACATAAAGATGGCCGTTGACACGCCACAGCGGCCGCTTGATAAGGCGTGGTTCTTGAGACATTTCCCTTATCCACTGCTGTTCCGTCAAATCCTCATGCTTTAGTTCACGATACTTGGGGCTCTTCTTGGAGATAAGGGGGATAAGATCGCCAACTTCCTCTCGTATGGAGACGATTTCAGCCGTCGTTAAAGGGTCGTTAATAAGGTCGCGTTCCAAAAATTCGATCCCATGGCTGGCGAGCCACGCTCGCGCTTTAGCACAGGTGCTTCACTTGCGGTAGCAATAGAGATCAGTGGTCATAGTTATCCCCTCGTTCGGGCATTTTTGGCACAACTTTTACAAATGCCATAAAGTTTAAGCTCATGATCCAACACTTTAAAACCGCGTTGTTGAAAAATACGCTCTTCTAGAGGATCTAACAAATCTTCATTGAACTCATCGACTTTTCCACACCGAAGACATACCAAGTGATGGTGGCGATGCAGTTCTTCTTGGTTAAACTCATATCGCGCTTTCCCATCATTAAAGCTAATACGTTGCAAGATATTTAAGTCCGTCAGCAATTCCAGAGCGCGATAGACCGTTGCTAAACCAATGTCGGCAAATTCTTTCTTGACTAAGTGATGCACTTCCTCCGCGGAAAGATGCTCGCCAGGATGATCTGCAAAAATCCGGATGACTAACTCGCGTTGCGGCGTGAGTCGTTTAGATCCTTCCTCCAGCTTACGGAACACCGTAGACAACTGTGGCACCCTATTTCTCACCCTTTACCATGGAGGTTATATCAACATCAGTGTACCATGAAGCTGGTATAGGGTACACCGTTTAGTGAAGGTAGTAATGGCTGATCGCATGGCATACCACTGCCACTGATGTGATCGCGCCGAGACCCCAGTTTCGTCCATTCCGCATGCGGCGCGTGCAAGGTTGCCAGCTGCGGAGTTAGATCGCTTGTGGCGCTGGTCAGCCTCAGAAACAACACTCATTTCAGCGATACCGGGTATGTACGCCGCGCTAATCATATCTCCATCATGAGGACATTTATTTAGATACTGCCATAATGGGACGAATACTCTAAAATCAAAAGGTGGAAAAAGGTGATCCGATGACATCATGGTGGCGTAAAATCAAAGTCGGCGTAATCGCGTGCTGTCCCGCAGCAGTGTTGACCGCCTGTGGCATCTTTACCCCGACGGCGCTTCAATCGCAAGCAAGAGCCACCATTACTATTAATCCTCACCAGCACGGTCCAACCCTCACACGCATCGCGTTGGGCATGAATGTCGCCGAATGGGATTCCCACTTATACTCCCCGACTGTGGTTTCGCGTCTTCAGGATCTCGGCGTGGGCGTTTTACGATGGCCTGGCGGTTCCTATGCAGACGTCTGGGATTGGGAAACAAATCCTAAAGCCCTGGCTCAATTTGGTGAGTTGGTAGATCGTTTGCATATACAAGGAATCGTGACGGTCAATTATGGCACGGGAACCGCCCAACAGGCCGCAGCCGAGGTACACTTCGCCAACATTCTTCATCATTACGGCATAGAGTATTGGGAAATTGGCAACGAGCAATATGGTGCCGGGGCCTACCCTGGCGCATGGGAGGCGAATGATCTCGCCAATAAAGGACCTCGAGCTTATGCGCATCGTGTCGTGCAATTCGTGCGATCTATGCGAAAGGTCGATCCCTACATCAAAATTGGTGTAGACGCCACCATCCCAGGCATTTGGCCTAGTGGATTCTTCCAGCGATGGGATCGCACTATGCTTCCCATTGTCGCCCCTTATATTAACTTCATCGCTGTGCACTGGTACCCGGAAAACCCGGGCCAAGAAAACAATGCGGCGTTGTTGACAGATCCCGCACGGATACCCAAATATATGGCGCGTTTACGGCAGTATTTAGCTCCGTACGTGCACCGCATTAAAATTTTCACCGAAGAAACCAACAACGTGTCGAGTAGTCCTGACAATCAGACCATCAGTCTGGTTAACGCGCTGTTCCTGGTAGAAGACTACAACGGCTGGCTCGAACAAGGCGCCCAGAACGTCAGTTGGTGGGACCTGCATAATAGCCCTAACAGCGCCTCGCCTCTAAAGGGGCCCGGCTTGACTATTAAAGGCTACGGCGACTATGGTATCCTGTCCGCTGGAAGCACGGGCGAACCAGCGCTCAATACGCCATTTGCCCCTTACTACGGGTACCTCTTAATGCATCGGTTTGTGACACCAGGAGCAAAGTATGTCACCGCCACGAGCAATCAAGCGGCATTGGTTGTGTATGCCGTGCGCTGGCCGAATCGCGAGATCCATGTCATGGTGATTAATAGTAGCCCCACCAGAACCTATCAGGTCACCGTGATCGGGCTAAGAAGCCTGACAGGCAAGATGGGCACTTTTTATGAATATAGCCTCCAGCATCCCACATTACAGACCGCGCAACGTTCTTGGACCAATACGCTTACCGTCGCCCCCTATTCCATAACCGTGGTTGACGCTGAATGACATCTTCAGGCGGCACCGGATAATGCCATCGTGATCGTACTAAAAGCGTCCAGCGATTGTTGCCACGCTATACATGCTCACGAGATGTTCCTTACCATCATTGCGCCAAGACATTCTGTTGCCTTTACTTAATCTGCGAGAACATGTGCCAGGGTGCTTTTTTGCACCCAAAGACGATTCTCGGCCTGATCCCAAACCTTTGACTGCGGACCATCAATCACTTCGGCAGTCACCTCTTCACCGCGATGAGCCGGCAAACAATGTAAAAAGATAGCTTGCGACTTCGCCAGGCCCATCAATTGCTGATTAACTTGAAACTTCTGCATTACTTCCCGTTTACGGTCCAAATCTCCTTCGTCCCCCATGGACACAAACACATCGGTTGCCAGCACATCCGCACCAAACACCGCTTGTTCAGGGTCATTGGTTACGGTCACAGATCCCCCTGTCATGGCTGACTCATTGCGAGCCCATTCCACCACTTCGTGAGCTGGTTCAAAGCCCTTGGGCGCTGCAATGGACACATGCATTCCTAGCTTTGCCCCAATTACTAAATAGGAATGGGCCATGTTATTCCCATCACCCAAATATGCCAGCTTGATGTCGGACCAGCCCCCAAATTCCTCTGCTATGGTCAGCGCATCAGCCAGCACCTGAAACGGGTGTGCCCGATCAGTTAATGCGTTAAAGACCGGAATGGTTGTGAACCGTCGTAATACCTGAACCGTTTCGTGTTTTTTTGCTCGGACCACGATACCGTCCACATACCGCGACAATACGCGCGCGGTGTCTTCAAGAGACTCGCCGCGGCCTAATTGAGTACTACCCCAATCCATCCACACCATCTCAGCTCCGAGTTGTCCGATCGCCACCTGAAAGGATACTCGAGTTCTAGTCGAAGGCAACTCAAAAAGCAATGCCACATGCTTCCCAGATAATAGCTCCGCAGTATCAGCCACTTTACGATTGGCCTTCATCCATTGAGCTGTTTTCAATAATTGACGAATCTCTTCAGGTGTCCATTCCATCAGCGAGACGACGGACCGTCCCTTTAATGCTGGTAATTCCGCTGTCATCCGTTCTACCACCAAAACCGCCTCCCGTTGCAAAACTATACTCTCTTCCGTATGTTTATGCAATAGGGTTTTGTTTATTGCCCTGACCTCTTTGAATGTTTAAGATTCGGTTAAAAATATGCTGATATTTTGGAGTATGTCGTTGATCTTCTCATCGGCCTTTTGGTACCCTCTCTTTATAGCAACAATACCTTAGATAAGATGCATTAAAGAGTCTGGCACCTTCGCCCGCAGCATCTGGCGATGGTTCGTGACCCTCGTTTTGTGTATAGATCTTGATGCTTGACTACCATCGCTTTAGATATATCTGAGAAAGCGAGTGAGCCTATGTATACCGTTTCCCTACACAACGGATCTCAATATCCCAATTTGGTCGGTGCCAAGGCATTATCGCTAGCTGCATTGAATCGCTTGCACATTGCCGTCCCTCAAGGTTTTGTGATCACCACTCTGGGCCACAAGCACTACCTAGACCACAATAACGTCGATATATTAGAAGAGGATGCTAGCACCAAAATTCGCGAGGGTATCTTCCCTATCGATCTACGAAACCGTATCATCGCGTCGTATGATGCGCTCGGACCAACTGCTTCCGTAGCAGTCCGTTCTTCTGGAACTCTTGAAGACTTGGACGACGCTTCCTTTGCCGGCCAGTATGAAACCATTTTGGATGTGTCGTCGGATCGATTGCTGGAAGCTGTTGCCGCATGTTGGGAATCAATGTGCAGTAGCCATTTGACCGTCTATATGCGCCATCGTGGGTATTCTCCTGACCAATGCCTAATGGCTGTCATTGTCCAAAAAATGGTGAACGCCGATATAGCTGGTGTCTGCTTTACTGCTCATCCCATCACTGGTAAAGACGAAATAGTGGTAAACGCCAATTGGGGTTTAGGCGAATCTGTGGTATCGGGTTCAGTGATCCCTGATACATTCATCATTGCCAAAGATACGGGCACTTTGGTTTTGCAAGAGATGGGCGATAAGGAACAAATGGTCAAACCCAAAGCCGAAGGCGGCGTCGAGCATCTGGACACTCCCATTTCCATGCGCCACCGTTTTTGCTTGAATCAGGTCCAAATTCAACAGTTAGTAGATGCATCGAAAAATATCGAGCAACAATTCGGGAGCCCGGTCGATGTAGAGTTCGCCTTTGAAAACAGCACTTTATATATTTTACAAGCCCGCCCAATAACGGGAAAGAGAGGTTCGATAGTTCAATGACCATGATGGAAGCCCTTACCCTAACCGAAAAAGATGTCGCCGAACATTTTTGGGCACAAGATGCCTTGCACTTTGGGCATCCGATCACCCCGTTATTTGCGTCTTATATGATTCCTGCTATTACCATAGGAACCCTGAGGGCAATGAGCACCCTGCATGCGCCGATAAAACAATTCATCGGCAAAGTCCATGATGGCTATTTTTATCAAGCTGTTGTGCCCGCCCCTGGTGATCCTCAAGAAATTGTTGCAGACCATCAAAAAACGCTCGAAAGCCTTATGGTCTCTCAAGACAAAAAATTCCAGGCAACGGTGACCGACATTATCTTACCGTTGTATCACGAAATCGACGCCATGGTTCGCCAAGATTTAACACCCGACTCAGCTATCGCAGGTTTAAAGCGCTTGCAAGAAATTTATTACCAGCTCTGGGAACTTCACTTTGTCATCGTTCTCCCGCGAGGCGCAGTGGCCAATTTACTGGAAGAAATCTACCACCAAGCCTTTCCCCAGCAAGATCCGACCACCGTCTATACATTGGTCTTGGGGGTCATGAACAAGTCGTTGGAAACAGACCGGGCGTTATGGCAACTCGCTCAGAATGCCAAAAAGAATTCCGAAGTGGTCGATTGCTTTACTGCTCCCGACATCTTATCGTGCCTCAAAGCCAATGCCCAGGCCGAAGTATTTCTACATCAATTGGATGAATTCTTAGAACAGTACGGCTGGCGATCAGTTCATTCTCACGAATTTAGTGAACCCACGTGGAGAGAAGACCCGACTCATGCCTTGTCCGTCATCAAATCTCATCTCGACAATCCCTTTGATTTCGACGCCCATCTCCACGAGGTGGCTCAGACTCGCAACATACAAGTGCAGGAGGTTGTCAAGAACATACAAGATCCTCATTTGCAGGATCAGTTCATGCGGGTGCATTCTATGGCTCTCAATGCCTGGGGAATTGACGAAGATCATCATTTCTATATTGACGCCATGCTGCCCGCCAAAGCCCGTCCTTTTCTGTTGAAAGTCGGGGCATTGATGAAGGCTCAACATCAATTGTCATCACCTGACGACATATTTTTTATCTATTTGGATGAGGTATTCCAGGCTCTCGAAGGCGTGTTAAGTCCCGAAGAACTGATGGATCAAGTGATCGCTCGACGCAAAGACTATGTCCGCCAAAAGTCGATAAAACCGCAGCCATCCTTTGGTACTCCGCCGACAACCGAGCATCACGACCCCATGATGACTCGAGTATTTGGGGAGGGAGCCCCGTCTATTGAAGGCACTGCCAAAAGAGTGCGCGGATTTTCGGCATCTCCTGGCCGTTACAACGGACGAGCACGCATCATTCACTCCCCAAATGACTTTGTTAAGGTCCGCCCGGGAGAAATCCTCGTATGCCGAACCACCACGCCGGCGTGGACTGCACTGTTTGGCGTGGTCGGTGCCGTAGTGACCGACACCGGCGGTATTCTTTCCCATGCCGCAACGGTCGCTCGCGAATATGGCATCCCTTGTGTGGTGGGTACCCGCCACGCAACTCGCCTGTTTGCCGATGGAGACCAACTGCTTGTCGATGGCTCTGAAGGTATTGTCACAGTTGATGGATAAGCGCCACACGCTGAATATCCTTCTAGCGCTGACATCCGGTATGGTACTAATTCCTATAAACTCCACCATGATTGCGGTGGGCTTATTGCCTATTGCACACGGCGTTGGCGTTCCCTTGAACGCTGTGGTATGGGTTGTCACAGTGTACCTTGTAGTGATGGCTGCTCTACAGCCGATTGCAGGAAAGCTTGGAGATTTACTCGGCCATCGTCTCCTCTATTTATCGGGACTTTCAATTTTTTTTGTATCCTCGGCGTTAGCCGCCGTCACCCCCCATCTTTGGGCAATTATAGCGTTCAGATCGGGGCAGGCTATCGGCGGAGCATTTTTAACCCCAAATGCTATGGCCATCATTCGCCGTTCTTTTGAACAAAATATCCTGCGTCGGGTTTTGAGTTGGGTTTCTCTTATACAAGGATTAGGGGCCGCATGCGGCCCCTTGATTGGAGCCCTCCTAATCCATATTGCAGGATGGCCTGCGATGTTTTGGATAAACATTCCTGTACTCTGCTTTTCCTTTGGGTATAGCTGGAGGTGGCTTCCCTCTCATGTTCCATCATCTCGGCCGCAGTTGGACTACGTTGGCGCTATAAGTTTGGCCGCTCTGCTTGTCTTACTGTCCTTGTCTATTCCCCGCATCGGTAGCGCCTCTCTCGTCGAGTATAGTTTCCCTGCTGCAGGAGTTTGCGCTATTGCTTTTATCATCTGGGAACGCCACACCAAAGAACCCTTGATAAATTTTTCCTTTTTTGCCAATCGCGCCTTTACCACGGCCAACCTAGCGGTATTATTCAACAATTTTTTAATGTACAGTACCCTCTTGTATATGCCCATTTACTTAAAGACTCACCGTCATACTGCCTTCACCTCTGGCGTCATGCTGTTCATATTCTCTCTGTCAATGTCCCTAACGTCTTGGTTCGGGGGTGCAATGACCCGTTCCATAGGAAGCCGCCGCATCATAGCGCTATCGTTTGCCATAAACATCGTAGTAGTTGTATGGTACGTCGGCTTGATTCATTACTCATCTTTCTCTTTTATTGTTCCCGGTCTCTTGGTGGCTGGCGTAGGCTCGGGTTTAGGAACTGTAGCCATCCAGTCCACCATGCTAGAATCTGTCAGCCGCTCCCAAGCAGGTATGGCATCGGGTATCTATTCCACCTTTCGCTACATGGGCAGTATTACCGCCTCCAGTCTGCTCAGTATCATGGTATTCAGTGCCGATTGGCACTGGATCATTCTTCTTATTGTAACGATATCCGGATTAGTACTAGTGCGGGGTATTCCAGGCTCTCCCATTGTCGAGCCCCCGGATTTCAAATCGGCTCTTTAAGCCTTCCTTGGCCAAAAGACCCTATTGGAATGCGACTAATGGCCCCATTGTTAGGGTCTTTTGCCGGATGGCATAAACTCAGCATCGCGATAATCTATCAGTGAACCCATTGATGACCCAAAACTTGAAGGAATCACCACTGGTTCCTTTGACTTCAGCAAATCATTCGGGATCTAAGGGGAACCAACGGAAATGTCGCAAAGTTTCATGATACTGTTGCCGATTGTGGAGCTAATGCCGCAGAGCTCCCGCCGTCGCCAAGCCGACAACGTACCACGCGACATTCACAAGTTTCCCGACAAAAATCAGGATTTGGTGGAGTCATAAAGTTTGTAGGCTCTCGTCGGCAATGCCCGGAGTCAGTGTTTGATGAGAGGGGTTAGCTTGGGCGGAAGTGGTGATGGCCACGCCAGCATTAATGGAGGGCACCGTGACCATCTGCTCATTAATTAAGCATCCATTCCGATAGACGTGTGGCCCAGATTGGCTCGAACGGGAGACGGGTCCAATCATAGGCGGTCAAGAGACGAGGCGGGTGGGTTTGTTGGGATACCGTAAACGATGACCTGACGGTGATTGCCCTCGAACCCGCCCTTTGCCCGTAGATGGTAATATTAGGTTCCAATCCAAAATATAGCGGAATGTGGTACGTATCACTTATGGAGCCAAAGTAACCCGATCCCCAGGTAGGGTCGGCGCTAACCCATCCGATTCCGGGCAAGTAAAATTGAACCCAGTCGTGGAAGGCGTTAGTCGCTGTCGCGGAGTCCAGTAGATACCCACCAACGAGACGGGCCGGAATATGTGCGGTTCTCAGCATGGACACGTAGAGTGTTGCAAAGTCGGTACAGATTCCAGTACGCTGACGAAGAGTTGCCAAGGCCGTACCAGAGGGCTTCAGAGCATAGTTATATCGTATATGGTTGGTGATCCAACGAAATAAAATATGTGCTTTAATCGAGGGATTTGTGGTCTTGCCTAGTAAACGGCGGTCAAGCGAAACTATGGCCGGCGCGTTAGTGTCGATACCTTCGTTATGGCCATAAGCGGGACTGGTATACCGTATATATAGGGAATTGATATGGTATCGAGATCCTGCCGGATGCAGGTTAAAATGCACTTTTCTTACCATGGCTTGATATCGAAAGGTAACGACAAGGCGCTTATGTGCAGGTAAATTAGCAATCCGAAACACGACCATAGTATTGCCATATTGATCAGAGGTAAGGGAGACTGGTCTGGAAGACACAGATGTCACTATGATAGTTCCGTTGAGCCCCACCATATTAAGTAACGGAGTTTCCAGCAAAAGTTGATGCATCGCACGATTCCCAGTGTTGGTGACAGTTGTTCGCCGTACGATGGTATAGATTGTCGTTGGGCCTTCCTTGGCATGGGTAACAGCCGACCGCGCCACAGGCACCATCCATGGAACAACGAGAATGATAATAGACACAAGAAAAGATAAGGCCATTCGGCGTCCAAGCGTCCACACATAAATTCGCCTCCGTCGCCAAATACGTGGCTGGTGACATTATTATACTGTGTTCCTCAACTAAAGAGGAACCTTTTTCTGTATCGCCGAACTTTTCTGTCACCATAACTGTTAGCATTTTGGCACGGTTCTAGTTCTTGCCACCATTAGTGGTGCGATTGTTGGGCATTCTAGACATGAGGTGAAGACAATGCCCGACAACCGCAACTCGGTTTCCCAAGCACTGAACAATGCACCACTTAGTTTGTTTCATTTCCGTGCTGTGGTGACAGCCGGCATGGGTTTTTTTACCGATGCCTATGATCTGTTCATCATCGGTGCGGCATTGGTCTTAATTAAACAGATATGGCATCCTTCTTCCTGGACGGTGGCGTGGATAGGGTCTTCCGCACTTATCGCGGCCTTTATCGGGGCTTTTGTTTTTGGTCGATTGGCAGATATGTTCGGCCGCAAAAAAATCTATGGGTTAGAGGCGTTACTGATGGTGATCGGATCCCTGCTCTCGGCCGTATCGCCTAACATGATCTGGCTTTTATTCGCACGCTTTATCATGGGCATTGGCATTGGAGGCGACTACCCTGTCAGTGCCGTATTAATGAGTGAGTATGCTAACACGAAGGATCGGGGCAAGCTGGTCAGTCTAGTGTTTTCCATGCAAGCTCTGGGATTGGTTGCCGGCCCGATTGTTGCCCTAACTCTTGTGGCATCAGGGCTCAATCCCGCTTGGTCTTGGCGCATAATGCTCGGGTTGGGGGCCGTTCCTGCCCTGGCCGTGATTTCATTGCGGCGCAAATTGCCGGAATCACCACGCTATCTTGCCGAAGTTCAGCCGCATGCCAGTAAAAAGATTCGGCACTTACGTAGTGTGGGCGAGCCTGGGACCGAATCCACCACAACAGGATTTTGGCAGTTTATCACTAATCCTCGCTCTCTCCGATTATTATTAGGAACGGCTGGCAGCTGGTTTCTGTTCGACTATGCCTACTATGGCAACTCGATTTCCCTGCCGTGGGTCCTTAAACTCCTCGCACCCGGGGCATCTACCCTGATGGCAATGGCATGGTCGCTGATTATTTTTTCCATTGCCGCCGTACCCGGATATATTTTGTCATTTGTGATGATTGATCGGATAGGACACAAAAAACTGCAGATGGTTGGGTTTTTAATGATGGCGCTCGCTTTCGTGAGCATAGGTCTCATTCCCCGGCTAACGACGTTTGTGGTTCCCTTTTTGGCGTTGTTTGGCATCAGTTACTTTTTCTCCGAATTTGGTCCCAACACCACAACCTTCGTCCTTGCCGCCGAATTATATCCCACCCACATGCGTACGACCGGTCATGGTATTTCTGCAGGGGTTGCGAAAATCGGTGCTTTTGTCGGCGTTTTTGTGTTTCCGTTGTTAACACGTTTGTTAGGGATTAGCGGCACCATATTGTTGACCGGAATATTCTCCCTGGGTGGCCTTCTTCTCACCACGGTGCTGCCTGAACCATCGGGCCGGTCCTTGGAAGAATTGTCCGATCCCCATTTAATCCGAAAATCTGGCGAATCTTAGGTGGGCATTTTCCTTATTCCTAATTGCCTCCCTTCAGTGGATCCCATGTGCCGCGTTACCGATAGCACATAAATGATCGTGGGAATCAAGACCACGATCCAAATCACTGCTGACCAGCTGATAGGCAATGCAATGGGCCATACCGACTCATAAAGCACCCACCAAAAAAGTCCCGTAGCAACCAATGGCAAGACAAAATGTTGAATGGCATGGGATGGCTTTTTCTCATCCCGAAACAACCGCATTAAGGATACATTCATCAAGGTATGTGCGGTAACCAGGCCAAAAAGCACGGCTGTTGTCATGACATTAAACGCCGCTGCCGGACCAAGCCAGAGACCCGCACTTAAACCTGCTGCAATCGCCAAGGCTGCCAACACCGAAACGCTTTTAGCGGGAGCTCGGCGTCCGTTAACTTGGGCAAAGCTTGTATTCACCAATTCATCGCGGCCAATCGCATAAAGCACCCGGGATGAACTGGTCAACAGCGCCAAGCTGTCGGTTAACGCGCTGTTTATGGCTAAGACCACCAATGCCACGGCTCCGATGGGGCCCAAGAAGTGCAGAAAAACTGTGACTCCAGGCGCATTAGCCGTAGCAAAAGACCCCATCTTGGCTTCTCCCCAACCGACAGTCAACGCATACGCGGACAAGGTCAGTGCGGCACCTACCAAGGTCAGTGAAACCAGCGCCGCTTTGCCAATGAGCCGTCCCTTTTGGGTTTGTACTCCTTTGGCCTCTTCTCCCAAGGGAGCATGGCTGCCAATACCAATGAAGCTGGTAATGGCAAAGATCATGCCCATCGCCACGCCCTTATATCCAACCTCCCCAATCCTAAAGGGCATCAAAGGATGAACCGTGTGGGCTCTACTCATAATAATTAAGGACGCCCCAATCAAAAACACAATTTCGGTAAGGCTAGTCGTGGCCAAAACTTTTATACTGGGCCGTATTCCCATAACTCCGAGTATCCACGGAACCCCAATAAAGAACAGCACGGCAGCAATCCAAAACCAGCTTGGCAATGTCAGCCCAATATGTTGTGCTAACCCCGGCAAGAACACACCGCCAACATATACCGGAATCCCCGCCACACTGAGCACTTGATAAAAAGTCACCATAAATCCGGTGATTAGAGCTGCTCGAGGCCCTAATCCTGCCGACACATAACTATAATAACCCCCAGCGCCAGCCCGGTCTTTAGACAGATGATATAACGTATTGACTTCGATAAACATTAACGCAAATGCCCATAAATATGACAGTGGCAACGCCACCAAGGCAAACGCCGCGCCTGCCGTCATAAATGCCACCACATCGCAGCGCTATCGCCATCAGTGGCATCTGTCCGATATGGACACTTTGGCCATGACCGTTTTGGTGATGCTGCTGATTCGCGCCCCCGGACAAAATCTTATAGGGATCCCCGTCCCCTCCTGGCCACGCACCATTGTAGTGTCTTTAGACGGCACATTGGTGTTTCCTAGCTATGCCCTTTGGACAATATTACTTGCCGTGGCATCGATCGGTGGAGGAAACCTTTACCGTCATTGGCGACTGTCATGGCCAGGGGCTAGTGCAGGGGCTATCATGTTAAGCATTGCTATCGCTTGGTTCGCCACCAGCCTTACCCTGCCCACCCACGGCACACCGTTTACCGTCGGGCAATGGCTAGCGTTGGCCGCGGCCGTCGCTGGATTTCGCTTAATGACGCCTGCCACTCATCATAGGAACTAATCAACCATCATGGCCGATCCCGTCACCCCCGTTTTCGAACCTGTTTTTTGAATTAGCCATGATATAATCATCCTATGATCACAGCGACGCTGGGAGAGAAAGTATTGCCGTCAGTGCACCAGCAATGATAAGGGAGTCCAGTCATGATGGAAGTGCTAAAGGTTCATCCGCGGGGTTACTGCTATGGCGTAGTAGATGCAATTACGATGGCTAAACGTATTGCCAAAGATCCCAATGTGCCTCGTCCCATCTATATTTTAGGCCAAATCGTGCACAATCGGCATACGGTGCTTGAGCTCGAAGAGTATGGCATCCAAACTCTGGACGGTGGACTCCGTGTAGACCTTTTGGATCAGGTTCCTGATGGTGCCACCGTGATTTTTACGGCGCATGGCATCTCACCTGAAGTCAAGGCTAAGGCGGCTCAACGTGGCCTCAATTTCTATGATGCCACCTGCCCTGATGTCACCAAAACCCATGTATTAATTCGGGACAAAATTCAAGAGGGATATTCCATTATCTATATTGGCACTAAAGGGCACCCTGAACCTGAAGGTGCCATGGGCGAAGCTCCTAAAGGTCGGGTAGCATTGGTCACCACCGTAGCAGATATCGATCAACTGACTTTTTCGGCTCAAGAGCCCTTAGCCATCGTCACTCAAACCACATTGAGCCAGTGGGATACCCAGTCCGTCATTGATGCCCTACTGGCAAGATATCCCCATGCCGAAGTGCACAACGAAATTTGCTTAGCCACCCAGTTGCGCCAAGAGGCTGCGGTGAAAATTTCCGATGAGGTAGACATGGTGGTGGTGGTCGGGGATCGGCGCAGCAACAACTCCAACCGTTTAGTGGAAGTCGTGGAAAAAATCGGCGGGAAACCTTCGGTACGTGTGGAAAGCGCAGAAGATCTGCGTCCCGAATGGTTTGACGGCATAACAAAAATCGCCGTAACTGCTGGGTCCTCCACTCCGAGCCACATTACCCGGCAAGTAATTCAACAGTTGGAAGCGTGGGGGAAAACCAATCAAATCGGCAAGTGATAAGATTTAACGCCCCTATCTTTCCATGGTTTCTTCCTAGTAAATATCCCACAATAGGATTGGTGGAAAATCCATAGACGGTTACAATGAGAACTGCTCGCAATTCACTATGGATTTTTAAACTCTCCTATTTTTTCCTTTTTCAGAGTATAATGATAAGGGAATGTGTTGGAAAGGAGAGTTAAGTATGGCCGACGAAAATTCCCGACAAGAGCAAGAAATCGAGGTGCATTGGCGGGAAGAAGATTATTACGAGCCTCCACAAAGTTTTGTCGCACAAGCTAATCTGACAGACCCTGATGTCTATAACCGCTTTAGCTTAGAGAATTTCCCGGACTGTTTCGTAGAATATGCTGATCTTTTAGATTGGGAAAAATCATGGGACGCAGTGCTAGATTCCTCAAATCCCCCATTCTGGCGTTGGTTTGTCGGGGGACGACTTAATGCTTCGTATAACTGCATTGACCGACATCTTTCCACCCATCCCGATAAAGTCGCCTATTATTTCGTGGCTGAACATGAACATGATCCTATAGTGACTGTGACCTATCGTGAATTGTATTGGCGCGTCAATGAGTTTGCTGCCTTGCTGCGGGACTTTGCCGGCGTAAAAAAGGGCGACCGCGTCACCATTCACATGCCCATGGTTGTGGAACTTCCTATAGCCATGCTGGCCTGTGCCCGGTTGGGAGCCATCCATTCTGTGGTGTTCGGCGGATTTAGCGGGCAGGCATGCGCTGATCGTATTGTGGATTCAGAAAGCTCACTGCTGATAACCATTGATGGATATAACCGCAATGGGAAATGGCTGGACCACAAAGAGAAAGCCGATATTGCGGTAGCCCGTGCAAACGAGTCGGGCCACACGCTAAACCGCGTCCTTATTTTTGAACGGGAACCCGGGCATTATGGGGGATCCCCTTTAGTCGAAGGTCGCGATTATGTCATTAATGACTTGTTGCCGCAATATCGCGGCAGGGTTGTGGAACCTGAATCGATGCCCGCGGAAGACCCCCTGTTTTTGATGTATACTTCTGGATCGACGGGTAAACCTAAAGGTATTCAGCACGGAACTGGCGGATACCTTTCCTATGTGACCGCCACCTGCAAGAATATCCTGGATATCCAGCCCGACGATGTCTATTGGTGTATGGCTGACATCGGGTGGATTACCGGACATTCCTATATTGTTTATGGTCCGTTGTCACTTGGAGCCACCTCGGTAATTTATGAAGGCGGTCCTGCATATCCTGATGCTGGCCGCGTATGGCGCATCGCAGAAAGATTGGGAGTGAATATTTTTCACACTTCCCCTACTGCGATTCGAAGCTTACGACAGCATGGCGACGCCATTCCCGGCAAGTACAATTACCACTTCAAACTTATGGTCACGGTCGGCGAACCGATTGAGCCCGATGTATGGCGTTGGTACTACAATGTCGTGGGCAAGCAAGAGGCCGTTATCGTAGATACTTGGTGGCAAACCGAGACCGGCGGTTTTCTCTGCAGTACAGTCCCCGCCTTAAAACCAATGAAACCTGGCAGCGCCGGACCAGGCATCCCCGGAATCCATCCCGTGGTGCTTGACGAAGAAGGCAATGAGGTTAGCGGAGGTTCCGGCGAGGGCGGCAACATCTGCATACGCAATCCCTGGCCTGGCATTTGCCAAACCATTTGGCGCGATCCGGATCGCTTTGTTCGCACTTATTATGGAAAATACAACAAAAATCCGGAAAGCAAAGACTGGCGAGACTGGCCATATATGGCCGGTGACGGCGCCATGGAAGCGGCAGACGGGTATTTCCGGATCCTCGGCCGCATTGACGACGTCATCAATGTCGCCGGACACCGTCTTGGGACCAAAGAGTTGGAGTCTGCGGTACTGAGAATGCCGGAGGTGGCGGAAGCCGCCGTTGTGGCTGCGCACGACGACATCAAAGGCAGCATTCCTGAAATTTATGTATCGCTGCATCCAGGCATTGTCGGCGACGAAGCACTATCACAAAAGATTGTCGATACCATCGTGCGGGAAATTGGACCTATTGCCCGCCCCCGCAAGATCTGGATTGTGCCAGATTTGCCGAAAACACGATCAGGTAAGATCATGCGCCGTATCTTAGCGTCGATCTCGGACAATCGAGAGATTGGGGATGTGACCACGCTATCCAATCCTGAAGTAGTGGACAGCATTCATAAACTAGTCCGCCCCTAAACCGGGTGTTACTTCACCCGGTATTTGCATACGCCGGGGAATCTCTATCAATGGGTTCCCCGGCTCAGAAAAGACTGAATTCCCAGACTAGCAAACCAGAGGAGGAATATCGCATGAGCGGAAAACTTGCAAATCCTGGCCCTTTGGGACTTGCCGGATTTGCTTTTACCACCTGGATGCTTAGTATGATCAACGCTGGGTGGTTTGATGCCAAAGCGCTAGGCATGGTGATTGCTTTAGCTATGGCGTATGGTGGCACAGCCCAGTTAGTGGCAGGCGTGTTGGAATTTCGCAGAGGCAACACATTCGGAACCGTCGCGTTCTTTTCATATGGGGCCTTCTGGTGGTCATTTGCCCTGTTTGCCCATTATTTCGGAGCTACTGTACCGGCAGCATTTGTCGGGTGGTATTTATTTGTTTGGGGCATCTTTACTTTCTATATGTGGATTGCCACTCTGAAGACGACTATGGCATTGCAATTGGTGTTTTTGGCCCTGTGGATCACATTCATTTTATTAGCCATTGGTGCTTGGGGCGTGGCTTCTATGACCACCCTAGGCGGCTATGTTGGTCTGATTACTGCTATCTTAGCCTTCTATCTCTCGGCGGCTGAAGTAATTAACGAATCGTTTGGCCGCACCGTACTTCCAGTGGGTCCATTTAACAAGACCCCAGCCAATCCCGCACAACAAAGCGCATAAAGAACGTCATAGACAACAGAGCACCCATATGCATTGGGTGCTCTGTTTCATCAAAAATAGTGTCGGCACGGCCTGGGGAATCCCGGGGCCCGACGGCCCCAGTAGTCCCAGCGTACGCGCGGGGGACGACCGTGTG
>PXYW01000048.1 GCA_003023695.1 Sulfobacillus benefaciens
GACGGCAAAATTGCCGGGTATGTGAATGATAGTACCGGGGTGGTGGCGAAGACCACCATCGATTGTCAGGGGTACTTGGTGCTTCCCGGGGCGATTGATGGGCATACCCATTTTAATGAACTGGAATTTAGCGACCGGGAAGGGTTTCTCACCGGATCGGCGGCGGCCGCCGCCGGGGGCGTGACGACCGTGGTCGATATGCCGGATTTGCCCGCGGTGCGCAGCGCCGCCCAGTTCGATCGCAAGTATGCGGCGGTGAAGGACAAGGCGTACATCGATTATGGGTTCTGGGGCGGCATGACCGGGGAAGACGTCCGCGAAGGGTGGACGGATCGGATTTATGAGCAAATTGACCGCGGTGTCTGCTCGTTCAAGCTGTACATGACCCCGTCGGTGCCGACCTATCCGCGGGTGGATGATGCGGAAATGTTGGAGTTGTTTTATAAATTGGCTCCGACCGGCATTCCGATCGGGATCCATGCCGAAAACTTTATCATTGCCGACTATTATGTGAAAAAACTGCAGCGGGAAGGACGGCAGGATGGGCCGGCGTGGGCCGAGGCGCGCAAGCGCTTGGCGGAGCGGGTGGCGATTCAAATGGTGATTAGTTTTGCGGAAGAAACCGGGGCCCGGGCGCATATTGTGCACATGAGCACCCGCGACGGGGTGGAATTGATTCGGGACGCCAAACGCCGCGGGGTCTCCATTACCGCCGAAACCTGTCCGCATTACTTGCGGCTCACGGCGGAAGACGCGATGACCGCGTTTGGCAGTTTTGCCAAGATTGCCCCGCCGTTGCGGTCCGAAGAGGACATTGCCGCGCTGTGGGAAGGGTTGCGGGACGGCACGGTGGACTTTATGGGCACCGATCATGCGCCGTATATTGTCGCGACCGAGAAGCAGGCACCGGGCATGGATATCTGGACGAGTTTGCCCGGGATTCCCGGGGTCGAGACGTTGGTGCCGTTTATGGTCAGTGAAGGGTTAAACCAAGGGCGGTTGTCGTTGGAGCAATTGGTGCGGGTGACGAGCCGGCATTCGGCGATTCATTATGGCTTGTACCCGAAGAAGGGGTCGATGGAAGTCGGCGCTGATGCCGACTTTACGGTGATTGATGAGAGCGCCTCGTGGGTCGTGGATCCCGAGCGGTTGCACAGCAAGGCCAAGTATACCCCGTTTCAAGGGTTGCAATTGACGGGAAAAGTCAAACAAACCATCTTGCGGGGGCAAGTGGTGTACGACGACGTCCAGGATCTGCGGGTGCCGCCGGGCACCGGCCAGTATGTGCCGCGCCAGAGTGTGCAGCGGTTGGAGCGGTGGCTGAAATATTAAACCAGAAAGGGGTCACACGGACTGATGGCAACGGAGAAACATGCCCTCGTGGTGATTGATATGCTGAACGATTTTGTGGAGGAGACGGGGGCGCTGACGTGCAAGAACGCGCGGTCGATTGTGCCCAAGATTCAGGAGGTCTTAGATTTTGGCCGGGCCCAGGGGATTCAAATTGTCTATATTCAAGAGGCCCATCGCCAGCACGATGCGGATTTTCGCGTGCGACCGGTCCATGCGGTGCGGGGGACCTGGGGCTCGCAATTTATTCCCGAATTACAGCCGCATGAAGAGCTCGGGGATTACGTGATTCAAAAACGGCGGCATAGCGGTTTTTCCTACACGGATTTCGATTTGTTTCTGCGGGAAGAAAAGATTGACACGCTGGTCTTGACCGGGGTATGGACCAACGTGTGTGTGCGGTCGACGGCGTCCGATGCGTTGTACCATGGGTACAACGTCATCTGCCTGAGATGCACGTGGCGGGACTGCGGGACATTGCCCTCTTTGGCAAGATTATGACGGTGGATGAGTACAAAGCACGGTGGCTCGCAACCCAGCAGCAGACGGCGTCATAACGGTGTCCGGATAAGTATTGCTTCGGACGACGAGTAGACTCCGCACACGTAGTCATTGACCCCAGGGACCTTAATCAATCGGTGGTTTATTCCGGAAATTATCTCATTTACGTTGGCAAGCAGGCCGAGTTGGTTCTATGTTCCTTTAAATGACTGTGGTGGTGAAATTATGAGAGTTGAGGAAGTCAAGACCAAGCCAGAGAAGTCGGTTAAGGGGATTGCGGTCTTGCTATCCAATGCGACATTAGCGAACCATCTCTCTGATATTTTGGTACGCCTTGAATATCATGTGTGTCGAGGGCCAATCGATCGAGACATTAACCATGTCTATGTGGTTGATACCAAATCCCTACCACGGGTACCGTGGCCGAGCCCGAGGGTGCTCTTTGCGTCTTCATTAAGTCCCGCCATTATCGAACTCTGCGTCCGTATGCAATGTTTAGGCATTATTGTGCCATCACAGGGGGTTTTAGAACTCAAGGCAACCTTTGATATTGCCCTCATGATTGCCAACAACCAGTGTGCTTTAGAAACAGCCAATAGTCGGTTGCTCCGCAAACTTCGAGAACGGAAAACGATTGAAATGGCTAAAGAAATGCTGAAAAAACGCTATTTGATAGACGAGGAGCGCGCCTACCATATGATTCGCCGAGAAGCTATGAACAGTCGGCGCACGCTAGGGGAAGTGGCGGAAGAGTTCTTATTGAAACATGAGTGACCGGTTTAGGAGGTCAAAGAATGCGGATCGTTTTGGGGATGACGGGGGCCAGCGGAGCAATCTATGGGTATGCCCTATTACGTACGTTGGCAGAACTTAACGCCGAACTGCACATGGTCATGACGCGGATGGGCGAACAGGTCCTTAAGTTCGAATGTGGCGTCAGTAAGAAGCAATTGAAAGAATATGGCAAAGTGTGGGCCAATGACAACATGTTTGCCCCCATAGCGAGTGGATCTTTTCTTACGCGGGGCATGGTCATTATCCCCTGCTCTATGAACACCCTGGGAGCGATTGCTAATGGCGTCGGCGACACCTTGCTGTCGCGAGCGGCAAGTGTGCAGCTAAAAGAACGCCGGCGTCTTATTGTGGTGCCGCGGGAAACGCCACTTCATTTAATTCACTTGCAAAACATGGAACGGCTGTTGTTGGCTGGGGCACACATTATGCCAGCATCTCCAGGATTTTATCAAAAGCCCACGGAAATCTGGGAACTGACCAATTTTATGGTAGCTCGGGTCCTCGATGCACTAGAAATCGACCACAATTTGGGGCCGCGGTGGGGAGACGCTTCGCCGCCGCTAGAAGATTGACGGAGGTACGCATGATTCGAGTACAGGCAGGGATATGCTCATGATCACCGTGTTTCGCGACTTAGTTCAGGACTGGGAAGACCGTCATTGGTTGCGTCGCATTCGCCGGGAGGTGAGCCCCCGGTATGAAGTGGCAGCAGTGGCCAAGAAATTCAAAGGACGTCAGCCGTTGCTGTTTGATCACGTGCAAGGCATCGGTCGCCCCGTGGTGATAGGTATGGGGGGTGACCGCACTTTGATGGCCGAGAGCATGGGCATCAGCTCGGACGACCTCATTGCGCATTTGATGCAGGCGATTGTTCATCCCATTGCTACGCAACGAGTTGCGCAGGCTCCAGTTCAAGAGACTATCGTTTACCCCCCTTTTGACGTGGGGCATGTGGTACCGGGTTTGATATACCATGGGCGGGATTCGGGGCCGTATTACGTGGCTGGAGTGATGGTGGTCAAGAGCCCAGACGGAACCAAACAGTATACCTCGGTGCGGCGAATGCAGATCCTGCCTGGCAATCGCATTAATGTGGTGATAACGTCGCCTGAACTCTTCCGCCAATTTCGGTCATTTGAAGAAGCGGGTCGGCCCATGGAAATTGCCGTCATGTTTGGTGTGGTGCCCGCAGTGATCTTAAGTTCGCAACTGGCAACCCACTTGTTTCATGTCGATAAGTTGTCGGTAGCAGGGGGTCTGCTAGGGCAGGCGTTGCCAACGGTGCATTGTAAGACCGTTGACTTGGATGTATTGGCCGACGCGGAATGTGTCTTGGAAGGGGTGATGCTACCAGGGGTACGAGAACTGGAAGGTCCTTTTGGCGAGTTAGGCGGCTACTATAGTCAAAGAGGGTTGCATCCCGTGGCCGAAATCCGCGCGGTGACGCACCGCCGGGATTTTATGATTCATACCGTGATGCCTGCCAGTTACGAAGAGCGGCTCCCAATGGTGTTAAACCGTGAGGTGGTGTTGTTGCAAACTGTGCGCCAAGTGGTGCCTAATGTCACGGGCGTGCACATTACCATGGGCGGAGTGGGGCGATTCCACGCGGTGATTGCCGTAGCTAAGGAAAACCCAGGAGATGGCACCGAGGCCGCACTAGCGGCGTTTGCGTCAGACAAGGATCTTAAACATGTGGTCGTAGTAAACGACGATATCGATATTTTTGACCCCGAAGATGTGGAGTGGGCGATTGCCACCCGAGTTCAGGCGGACCAGGACCTATTTATTGTACCTGGAGCTAAAGGATCCCCTCTTGAGGCGTCGCATCATCTACATCAGACGACGGCGAAAGTGGGAATTGACGCCACCTATCCCTTGGATCAGGCGGACCTGTTTCAGCGGACTAGCGTGCCGGGAGAGGCAAACCTTAACCTCTCGGATTACTTATGAATATCGCACACGCCGAGGGAGGTGAAGCAAAGTGGGCCAAATGCAGACGGTGCAATCGCGGTCCGAGGCGGTTGGAATGGTGGAAACCCGTGGCTTGACTGCAGCCTTGGAGGCTTTGGATACCATGGCTAAAGCTGCCCAGGTACGGATGTTAAGTTTCCGTCGTGCGGGATCGGGATTGGTTACGGTGATCGTGGCTGGGGACGTCGCTGCCGTTCAATCTGCGGTCGCCGCAGGAAGTGCGGCTGTCGATCGCACTGGAGAAGACTTGATTGCGGCCAATGTCATCCCACGGCCCCATCCGGACTTATGGCCAGCCATTATGGACTAGGCGATGAGATCGTGACTGATTGCACGGGATACGGTAGTTAAGAAAGAAGGTGAAGACAATGTCAGATTTAATACGGGATGTAGTGGAAGACATTTTGCAACGGCGGCCGGGCTCGCCAGCGATAAACCCGCGGAACGATGTCGCGGCAGCCATGGGGCGCCCCAATTACCAACGCAAGAAAGCCGAGGAGCGTATTGCTCAGTTGCAGGGAGTAGGGACTTCCGATCGGGTGGGCGTCAATACCGCGCGGCCGACTACGGTTCCGATCACGACATTAAGCGCGGAAATGCGCCGAACCTGCCTGACGCACGAATGTGACCGGGCGCCACGCGTGGTCTCCCGCGGCGCGGAAAGCGCAACACGCCGTGGAGAAGTCATTGGACGCATTGGGGGTTCCTCGGGCATTTGGTGGCTGGACCATCCCGATGAGCGAGCATTGACCGAGCGGGTCCGGCAAGTATGGGATGGCGGGCCAATGGCTATGGTGGTGATTGGAAAGACGGGTCCCCATCATGTTGTGCTCCTGGATGAATTGCTACATGCGTTAGATGGTGCCGTGCGGGTGCGTATTGGCGCCCAGGGACCAGACGGAAGCCTGCTTATCGGCATAGGGCATCCTGACGAATCGCGGCTTAAGGGAGAGTTGAAAACCCTGGCGAATCGGCTGGGGCGTGCCCAATACCCGCATAAAGAGGTTTATCTCCTAGAATATCCGTGCGCTTTTATCCAACAAGTACTAGAGGTGGGATCGACTCCAGCCATGGGAATTTTGCTGGATGTTCCGGAACTCGATGGGGTACTGATTGGGGACTGGATTTATCAAAATTTGGCAGATACCGCGGTTAATGTGACGGTGCGCGATGACTGGCTGTTGTTGACGGGACCGGTGGAGGCGGTGCATCAGGCGCTGGATACCGCGAAATGGTATCGTGATCGGTTGCGGGGTTAGGAGGTGAGGATTATTGAAAGCTCTCGGACTGATAGAAACCGTCGGCTATAGTACAGCGGTATTTGCCGCAGATGCGGGACTCAAGGCAGCCGACGTGCGGTTGCGGGGAATTGAACGCGTCATTGGAGTTGCTGGCAGTTTGGGAGTGTCGGTCGAGTTTGAGGGAGAGGTCGCGGCCGTTCAATCCGCGATTAGCGCCGCCAAACAGGCAGGTGATAGCGTGGGACAGGTGGTATCGGTGTTAGTCATTCCCCGGGTGCATGACGAAGTGAGCCAGCGGATTTTACCGCTATTTTCCTTGGATGTTAAACAATCGTCGAATGGCGCTGATGAAAGACAGATAGCTGAAAGTCCCAAAGAACCTAAGCAAGAAATGGAACCCCAGGTTGGAGAACCAGATCAGACAACAAATAAGAGGAGGACAAAACATGAGTGAAGCATTGGGATTAGTAGAAACCAAGGGATTGGTCGGTGCCATTGAGGCAGCCGATGCGATGGTCAAGGCGGCAAGTGTGGTCATATGCGGGTATGAAAAAATCGGGTATGGGTTAGTAACGGTAATGGTGCGCGGGGATGTCGGAGCCGTCAAAGCCGCAACCGAAGCCGGATCAGCGGCGGCTTCCCGGGTTGGGGAATTGGTGTCCGTGCATGTCATTCCACGCCCCCATCAGGAAGTGGAACGAGCTATTTTATCCGGGATTCCTGGTGCCGCAGGACACACTCAGAACGGGTAATCCGAAAAGAGGGTTGGCGCGATGAGCACACACGACTTTATGGGAGGGCGCGATGCAAAGTCCCGTGTTGTGCTGGCACTGGTACAAGATCACTACGTCGGGGTGGCGGAAGGGCTGGAAAGCTTGCGTATTTTGGGCACCACCCCCGGAGTGACCCTGGTCGTGTGGAGCGCCCCCACCACCATTCCCCGGGACCTTCAGGATCGGTTTGCGATGGCGGTAGGTGGGTGTCGTTTTATCGACGCGTTGCCGGACGATCCCGAGACATTGTCCACTTATCAGGGGGTGTATGTCCCCATAGCCTCCAGTGGTCTGGCGTTTGCTTTAAGTGAGGGCGATGACCGTGGTTCGATAGAGCGCACGGTGTTGCTAGCGACGTTTTTAGGTATGTCCGTCGCCATTTTGAGTATCGGTTGGGAACCAAACACCAATCCATGGCTCCGGGCCGGACTCGGTCGTGCCGCTATGCTATGGCCGGACGCTTGGAGAATGCGTAGCCAGCGACTACGCCAGCTAGGGATGGAGATTCTGCGTACCCCGGATCAAGTAACAGTTTGGGCCCTGCGGGCCTTGGACGGGCCCCGCGTGGTGGATGCCGCCATGATTGACGGATATTTCCGTCGAGGCCAACGCGAGGTTTTGGTGGGTATGTATACAGTAGTTACGCCCAGTGCTTACGACCGACTGCGGGAATATGGGATGACATTGAAGATGAGTGGGGAGAAAAAATGGAGATTGGACGAGTGATCGGAACGGTGGTGGCGACCCGCAAAGATGATCGAATGGTGGGCACCAAATTGTTGGTGACTGTGCCCATCGATACCAAGGGCAAACCGTGCGGTCCCTCCCTAGTAGCCGTTGATATGGTGGGGGCAGGCATTGGTGAACGCGTCATTTACACGCGTGGCAGTGTGGCATCACGGGCGTATTCTGATCGGCACGCACCGATTGATGCCGTGATTGTTGGGATTGTCGATGCAATAGTAGAGGAGGAAGAAAATCGGTGAAAGACATGGATCCGACTCATGTAGATGGGGTCAAAACAGCGATAGAATGGCGGATGATGATCGAGACGTTAATGGGCTCGGGCATGTCAGCAGATTTAGTGTTAAAGGGCGGCACTTTCGTCAATGTGACCACTCGAGAGTTATACCAAGCGGATGTGGCGGTTGCCAGGGGGCGCGTGTTGTTAGTAGGTGACGTCGAGAGCCTCATTGGACCGCGTACTGTAGTGGAGGACGTGCGCGGAAAATATGTATGTCCAGGATTTATCGATGCGCATATGCATTTTGAAAGTTCTATGCTTACGGCAACCGAATTCAGCAGATTGTCCTTGCCTACGGGTACTACAACGATTGTCGCAGATCCCCACGAAATTGGCAATGTTCTAGGGGTTCGCGGCATGCAGGCAATGATTGACGAAGCGCGTCAACTTCCTCATACCGTGCGATTCGCAGTTCCTTGCTGGGTTCCCGATGTACCGGGACTGGAGACTTCGGGGGAGGTTATTGGAGCCAAGGAAATTGCCGGATTGCTGCAGGATCCAGGTGTTCAGGGCATTGGCGAAATCCAGGGGTTTAGTAATGTGGGACCTGTCTATGAACACCGACCAGAGACTGTGGATGACTTACTGACCGCGGTGACGTTTGCTCTCTCGCTGGGAAAAACGGTGGAAGGCAATGCGCCGGGATTGTTTGGCAAAGATCTTGCCGCCCACATTATTTCCGGCGGAAGCAACATTTCCTGTCATGAAACCACCACTAAAGAAGAAGCTTTAGAAAAATTGCGCAATGCGGTATATGTCTATATGCGGGAAGGATCATCGCAGCGGGATATGCCCGAGTGCATTCGTGCCATTACAGAGGAAGGGGTTGACTCCCGTTATGCCGTGCTTGTTTCGGATGACATGGTGGCCGAGGATCTAATGACCCATGGACACATGAATGATTTGATTAAGCGAACTGTGCAGCAAGGAGTCGATCCGGTCGAAGCCATTCAAATGGCGACGATTAACCCGGCGATGCATTTTGGGTTTCCCGACCGCGGAATGCTCACGCCAGGCAAACGGGCCGACATTGCCGTTGTGAATAGTCTGACCGAGATGAGTGTCTACCAAGTGTACAGTGCCGGAAAAAAGGTGGCAGAAAACGGTGCATTAGTGGTTGACCTCCCCGCTTACCGTTATCCCGATAGTGTACGTAATTCGGTAAAGCGGCCTCCGGTTACTGAAGACGATCTAGTGATTCGTGCGCCCCAAACAACCAGCCGGACAGTACGAGCCCGGGCACTGGTGCTTATTCCTAACGAAAATTTGACGGAAGCAGCAGAAGTGGACCTTCCAGTCGTAAACCACGTGGTTCAACCGGCACCCCAGTCGGATGTCATCCCCATTGTCGTGGCAGAAAGGCATGGCAAAAGCGGACGAATTGGCAAGGCGTTTGTGCAAGGGATGGGATTGAAAAGGGGCGCAATTGCTGAAAGTGTCTCGCACGATACCCATAACATTATTGCCTGTGGAGCTGACTACCGAGATATCGCGGTGGCTATCAATCACGTCATCGCGATGGGCGGCGGGGTGGCGATAGTGCAAGATGGAAAAATTCTAGGCGATTTGCCACTGCCGGTCGGAGGCTTAATCACGGACGAAATGACCGGAACGGAAGTGGCGCAACGAATTCAAGTGCTATATACAATTGCCCGCGAAGACTTGGGCATGACAATTGCGGCTCCCTTGATGCACCTATCCTTTCTCTCTTTGGCAACGAGTCCCAAATGGAAAATTACCGATGCCGGGCTGGTTAATGTGGATCGGTTTGAGGTGTTGCCAGTAGTGATGGCGTAAACGCGAGGGGGGATAATCGTGGCAATACGGGTCGTAGATTTGACGCAAGAAATTTACCAAGGTATGCCGGTATTTCCGTTGCATCAGCCGACGTTGATCTTTCAAAACATTGATCATGCGGCGAGCAAAGCAAAGATTGGCTTTGAGTTTGCTACCAATAACTTGTTGATCAATGAGCATGGGCCTACCCATAGCGATGCGTCATATGAATATGATCCCCACGGGCGTTTCATTGATGAGATGCCACTGGAATATTTTTATGGACCCGCCGTCTGTCTCGATGTTTCGCGGGTATCTCCTGATGGATACATCGGTCCTCGCGAGTTGCAGCGCGCTATCGAGATGGCTCGCCTGACACTTCACGGGAAATCTGTCGTGTTGCTTCACACAGGGCATTACGCCCGAGCCTATGGAACTGATGAGTGGCTATCCCGTTATGCGGGGATAAGTGAGGAGGGTGCTGAGTGGCTGGTGTCCCAGGGAATTGTAAATATTGGGATTGATGCGCCCTCCATTGATAACCCCAAGGATTCGAAATTCTCCGGACATCTCGTCTGTCGCCGCCACGGGATTACCAATACTGAAAACCTATGCCACTTGGACCAGGTGGCCGGGCAAGAATTTTTATATATGGGTCTGCCGCTTCGCATTCGCGGAGGAACAGGGTCGCCAATTCGTGCAGTGGCGATTCTCCTGGAGTCCAATTAGGGTCAATGCATGCAAAACATGCATTGACGGCCTAAAGGGGCATCACTAAGCGGGATGATTTCCAGATCTCTCTTGGGGGGAGATTGGCGAATCATTTTGCATGCCCTTACCAGTGCAAATTCCGGCGTCTTATGGGGGAGCGGGGGCGGAGATTTTCCTTCGAGATGCGTGCCGGCCGCCACCGTTTATCCCCGATTTTTCGATGCCATCGGTCGTTATTGCGCGGCCTCTTTAAGGGGGCGCGAAATTTCTGAACGGCCAAATACCCGAACCAGGAAAAGATAGAGGAGTCCGGTGAATATTGGGCCGACATAAGCGCTCAAATCGGCACCGCCGAACCAATGGGTTGATAGGGGGCTTACCCATAGCGCTGAATTGACTGTCCAAAATGTGGCGAAGGCCCCAACGAAAAACGCGATCAGGGCTGGCCAATGAATCCCATTGGTGTACCAATAGCTGCTTCGAGGAGATATTATGACGAGGCCTTGGTTATCGTAATGGGATTTGGATTGCCAGTGGTGGACCAAATATATAGCGGTCCAAGGACCGATGACAAGAATATTAAGGCTTAAGAAATTCTCAAAAAAGTTTAGGAAGCCAGGGGACAAGAAAAGGGCATACAATGCGATCACTGTGCACAAGGCCGCATCGACAAGGACGGCCTTCCATCGTTTTAACGGAATCCCCATTGACAGAAAGCTCATACCGGAACTGTACGAATTCAGATAATTAGCCGTGACATCCCCTAAGATGACAACGATTAAAAATGGGATTACCGCCCATGGCGGAACTCCGTGGGCTATCGCCAATACAGGATTTTTAGCGTACGCCGTGGGATTAATGAACGTTCCTAGGAGAATGCCCAAACTCATTGCCAGAAAGGATGCGATACCGCCGCCTAAAAAGGTATACCATACTATGGGAGCGGATTTTGTGGAAGACGGCAAATAACGGGAGTAGTCTGCGGCAAAATTGGTCCAACCCCATACGGTACTGATTAGTCCAATGGAAAGCGCTAAGATGAACGTCGGCAACAAGCCTGCTGCCGCCAAATCTTTCGGTGGGGGCGCATAGGACCAATTAACACGGCCCATAATTCCAATCACCATCAATATTCCGGCAGCCGCCAGCGCATAGGCAAGAAATCGCTGCATTACCACAACAGTTTCATGTCCAAATAACGGAACAATATAGGTTAGTCCGATCGCTAGAACTAATGCTGCAATGATGGGCACAGTACCGCTGGCAGGTCCTCCGAGAAGTTGAGAAAGACTTAATAAAGCGAACACGGTGAGGACCATAGTGGCTGCTTCCCACCCAACTGCTGACAACCAACTAAAAAACGAAGGAACGACATTGCCGCGTACGCCAAATGAAGCCCTGGATATAGTTAATGTCACGGTACCACCACGCGGGCCTGATGTGGAAACCCAACCCAGAATGCCAAATGATAAGGCGCAGAGGAACGCAGCAAACAAAGATAAAAAGACATTCAGACCGAGAGCGGTAAACAACTGGCCGATAACCACTCCGGTAAAGGTTAATACGGCGGCGAACCATACAAAGAATAATTCGCGTGGAGTACCATGTCGGTGATTTGGAGCAATTATCCCAATGCCCTCGGTTTCGATATGAAATGCCTTATCGACTTGGTTAGACTCACTGGATACGGCCATGCTTGGCGACCTCCTTGGGGTTAGATATAAGCCAATACATTCGAACTTAGAATCAGGAGTATGATTCGCAAAACACCTATTACTGCGCTAATTTTAACAATCATGTTATGAATTTTACAATATGGTATCATGATGCGTAAGATAATTTTATAAAAATGTAATAAAAATAGCGACAGAATACGATTAATGTTAGAATAGTGTCCATACGCTGGGTAAAAGATAACATAAAGCCTTTGAGATGAAAATTTTGGTTATGGCAAAATTTAAAATCATCTTGGAAAGAGACAGCAAACAAGTCATACTCATAGCAGTAACTAAATCCGTAGTATCTCAATCATTGCAATGCCTAGTATGCGCCAGGAGCTTTGAAAGCCGGAGGAGTGGAAAATGGTTGTGACCCTGAAATGACTCAGGTTGAGGATGTGCAAATTAAGACCATCCCGAAATCGACGGTAAAGGGGATCGCAATTATGCTATCTAATAGGATGGTTGCGCGTCGTCTTGAGGATATTCTGGATCGTCTGGAATACCATGTGTGCAGGGAATCCATCGACTCAAAAACGGATCATATCTACTTGGTAGATATTCATACATTGCAGGCGTGGCCTAGTCGGCGGGTGCTTTATGCATCGTCTTTAAGTCCTGCTGTGATCGATCTTAGCGTGCGCGCTCAATGCTTGGGAATTATTGTTCCCTCACAGGGACTCCTGGAACTCAAAGCCACTTTAGATGTGGCTTTGTCGATCGCAAGTGCTCAGTGTGCCTTGGAAAAGGAAAATGGGCGTTTGTGGCGAAAGCTCAGGGAACGGAAGACTATCGAGATGGCCAAAGAGGTCCTTAAAAAGCGTTATCGGATAGATGAAGAAGAAGCCTATCGGATCATACGCTACGAGGCGATGAATAGCCGACGCACTCTGGGCGAAGTAGCGGAAACCGTGTTGTTAAAAAATGAATGATGACATTTGAGATGTGCTGGGGGATCTGCAGCTTGTTTTTGTGGTGATGGAGATCTACGGTAGCCGCCTCTGATTCAGGCTTTGCCGTTTCTAGTCTTTCTCATGCCGCTGTGCTAAGCGATCGAAACTGGTAAAATACATGTTTAGATGCTAGAAGACCATGGTGCACTACCGTCCTCGGTCTATTGGTGTGACACAAAGCCGAGAAAGAAGGCACTTCATGAGACAAAAAAATTTATGGTATGGTTATGCGGTTGCGTTGGGATTGTTCTCGTTCATTTTTCATTTTACGGCTGTAGGTTCGACGGCCAGCGCTTTGGTTGGCGACGTCACCTATGTCGCCCTAGTGATCTTGCTGGCTTTAGCAGGTATGCATGCCAAACGCACGGGCGTGCGCCCTTTTGGTCGTGGAGCAGCTATAGGCCTCATTTATGGAGTGATTTCCGACATTGGTAGTGTGCTGTTTCCGCCAAGTCATGGAGAACTGGTAATGGAAATGCACAGAGAATTCCCCACGGAAAATGCTCATCGCATTGCTCTCCTGGTGGCCCAAGCCTCAACGCTCGATGCCAGGATTGCTGCTTTGCTGACGAACATTGTGGTGTCGGTTGTGATGGGCATGGTGTTTGCCTGGCTTGGTTCTTTGGTGGCCAAGAAACCGATGCCGGAAAAATGATCGATGCCGTTCGGCACATGGAGCTATAACGCTAAATCATATCTGTCTGTTGTTGTTTGAGGTGGCCGAACGTAAAGTCACCGGCTTGCCACGAACAAAAACCTGATTTACGGGGTTATGACCCGCCCGGTACGGGATGCTCTCCAATTGATCGCTGTCAAGAATTAATAGGTCGGCACGCTTGCCAATTGCCAACGATCCTACTTCTTTGTCTAGGCCTAGCACGTAAGCGGCGTTAATGGTTGTCGCCGCTAGTGCCTCCTCCGGTGTGAGCCCATAGAGATGGACCGCTAGGGAGATGATAAGCGGCATGCTGCTGATGGGAGCCGTACCAGGGTTGAAATCGGTAGCCAAAGCAATGGCTGCCCCGGCTTCGATCAAACGCCGCGCGGGAGGGTGAGGGGTGTGATTCATGCTATAGCTTGCTCCCGGTAGCAATACGGCTACAGTATTAGACGATGCTAAGCGGGCAATATCTTGGTCAGCCAGATGATCAAGGTGATCGATGCCTCTGGCCTGATAAGTCAGACCGAGCAAGGTACCGCCCATGTTGGTGAACTGATCGGTGTGAAGCCTTATCGGAATATTGCGGCGCAGGGCATCCTGAAGCACGGGTTCAATCTCTTGCGGTGAAAATGCTGTCTCCTCTATAAATGCATCAATTGCATCAATCAATCGCTCCTCATGCGCCCTCGGTAACAGATCGTGCCGCACGATGGTCAGCCACTCTTGTCGCGACAGGCCTGGTGGCACGGCATGAAGGAATAGACCAGTGGCTGAAATACGCTGATCCAAAGACAATTTCCAACCGGAAATGAGACGGAGTTGTCGCAACTCACTTTCCATGGTCAATCCATACCCGCTTTTCATCTCCAGAGTGGTTGTTCCAGTGGTCAGCATTTCATACACTAACTGTTCGGTGAATTGTGCTACCTCGGCATCAGAGCGTGCACCCAATTGCAGACTGGATCGTGTAATACCGCCCTTTTTACGGGCAATTTCCTGGTATTGCTGACCAAATAATCGTCTGCGGTATTCATCGGCACGCCAATCCGCAAAGGGGAGATGGGTATGACAATCTACGAAACCCGGAATCACGATGCGACCTTGGACATCGATCACCGTGTCAAACTGATTCTGCGATAATATTTCTGTGGTGGTGCCTAAGGCAATAATGACTCCGTGGTCCATCACCAAAGCGCCATCCGGCAGAATTTCCAAGGATCCCAGTTCCCGGCCTCGCAGTGGCAGATGGTTCGAGGACAGGGAATACAGTTTGGCATGAATAATCGCTTGTCTCACGACAACATTCCTCCCGTACAGGTACAGTATAAAGCGGAATCATTCATGAATCTAATCATTTGGGTGGATGTACGGGGAAATATATCCCCTTCTTGTGACACAACCTTTTATTTTCCGTTGGGTACGTGCGTTTCCATCGACATCGTTAATATAGAATGACTTTAATAATATATAAACAATATGTGAATAATATCAACCATATTTTTGCTAAAATATTCCTCGATGGCTAAAATGGGATGCTCCAAAATTCCCTAGTCTGCATTGAACAAGGGAAAAGTGATACAATGGCGGTGAAACAATTTCTCGATAAAATAGGGCATAATTGAATGGAGCCATTCGCTTGCTGAAATATGGGGACACGATGGAGCGCTTCGTAGAACGCATTCGGCAGGCAGCCGAGGAATCTGTAACCCATCGTCAAGTGGCCGAGTATCTTTCGGATCATCTACGAGAGGTGTCGTTTATGACATCGGCTGAATTAGCCAAAAATGTTGGGGTGAGTCAAGCGTCAGTCACCCGCTTTTGCAACTCCATGGGATTTTCCGGATTTGGTGAATTTGTCAGGGCACTGCAAGACATTGTTCGGGAAGAATGGCGGGCGCCTGAACGTACAGTATACCTAAGACCCAGCATTCCGCAAGATGCCGATCCATTATTGGCACAGGAAATCACCAATCTGGAACATTTGCCGGAGATTCTTGACAGCAAACCGATGCAGCGCTTGGTGAACCTTATGGCGTCCATGGATCAGATTGTTTTGGCTGGGGCCAGAATTTCAAGTACACTCATTCCCTATGCAGCGTATTGTCTAACAAAAGTGCGGGATGGTGTGCAAATCGCCACTCCAGGGTCGCCTTTATGGGATAACTTAGCGTTGTCGCACCCAGATCGCACCCTAATTCTTAGCTGGGTGTTTCCCCGTTATTCCCGGGCGCTATTGGATTGGATGGATGCAGCCGCCAAAGAATCGGTTCATGTGGCTGCGCTAACGGACAGGTGGATGTCCCCGGCGATGGCAATGGCCGATCCCGTGTTAGTGATCCCGGTGTCCAACGCATCGTTGTTTGATTCCTATGTGGCTCCGATGTTTGTTGTCAATTATCTCATTCGCCAGGTTGCCCAACGGCTGCCGCAAGTTCGCGAACGGTTAGAGCAGTTGGAAGAGCGGGACCAACGATTAGGTGTGTATTGGACACGGCCGTCACGCGAACGGTGAATAAGAGAGGAAGTGAACCCAGTATTGTCAGAAAAGCGATTGTTGGCACGCTTAGAGTCTGCGCGGATGATTGGCGGTGATCCTGCAGGCGGGATCACCCGCCCGTTTGGCAGTGTGGCGGAGCGAGAGATTCGACAGTGGTTTTTGGCGGAAGCCGAAGCCGCTGGACTTCGGACACGCTTGGATGGGGCAGGAAATCTATGGGCGTTATTTCCCGGAGCTGAAGAAAATATTTTGGCAGCGGGATCCCACCTGGACACGGTGTCTCAAGGTGGAGCCTATGATGGAGCGCTCGGGGCACTCATGGCGTTAGAGGCGGTGGAAACCTTAAAAGACACCGGCTATCATCCGCAACATACCTTAGCGGTTTTGGTCTTGACGGGGGAGGAGCCTAATGCCTTTCGACTGTCAACGTTAGGCAGTCGGCTGTTAACTGGAATGCTTTCGTTGGATGACATCCGTGACATCACCGATGATTCAGGATATTCGGTCTGGCAGGCTTTGGCGGAGGCTGGCGCAACCTTGAATTCCCATGACCTCTTGCCCCATATCCCATTGAAAGGCTTTGTCGAGCCGCATATTGAACAGGGTCCGCGATTGAAAGAGATGGGGCAGCCGTTGGCTGTCGTAACGCGTATTACGGGCATTGTTCGTCATCGAATTGTGATACAGGGAGAGGCCAATCACGCCGGCACCACTCCTTGGCTTCAAAGACGCGATGCGGTCCAAGGATTTGCTCAAATCGTGGCCGCCTTCAAAGCGCTTATTGATGGGCACCTCGATCAACTAACCGGTACTGTGGGCTACGTGCGGGTATACCCCAATGCTGTCAATATTATTCCTTCAACAGTGGAATTTATCGTAGAATGGCGTTCCCCAGATCAAACTGTCTTGACCGCCGTATCCGAGGAATATTGGGATATGGTGCAGCAGTTGGGGAACCAGCGGGGGTTAGGAATTACACGTCAGGTGATACTCAATCAGGCGCCAAGTCCTATGGATGCCACAACGCAGCGATTATTGCAGCAGATGATTGCTTCTGAGGGTCTAGAGCCCATAGCTTTAGAGAGTTGGGCTGGACATGATGCCGCCCATCTTGCACGCAAGGTGCCCACCGGGATGCTCTTTATCCGCAGCAACGGCAAAAGCCATTGCTCCGATGAAGATTGCGATGCTCAAGATATCGTGCTGGGATCCCGAGTACTGACCGCATTTTTGCGTCAATGGGATCAAATGGTCCTAGGCAGGAGGCCGTCATGCTGACCTGCTATTGCCCTGGATGGCTATGGTACAAGGATCAATTCGTCTCCCAAATGGGCCTTGTAGTTAGCGATGACTCCGATCGTATCCTGGACATTGCTCCGCTATCGGTACTGGATCCACGGTTTCCGGGAGCGACAAAGGTGTTTTGGCCCGACAAAGCGGTGGTTCCTGGCACGATTAATACTCATGCGCACTCGTTTCAGCACTTGCTTCGGGGGATAGCAGTCGATCAACCGTTTTTGGTGTGGAGAGATCAGGCCTTGTATCGCATTACGCCATATTTGGACGCCCAGACGATCTATTGGGGAGCCAAACTCGCATTCAGCGAAATGCTGCTGCATGGGATTACCACGATAGTGGACTTCTTTTACGTGCATAATCAGGGAATCGACAACGATTTGGCGGTGATTCAAGCGGCGCGAGATCTTGGGGTGCGCTTAGTGTTGGCCCGTACATTTTATGATTGGGAAGGCGCTCCCAAAGCTTATCGAGAATCGCCTGACGATGCAGTGGCCCGTACAGAAACTCTGATACAGCGGGTTGCGGGTGACCCCCGAGTGGTTGTCCATCCGGCTCCGCACAGCGTGCACGGGGCGTCAGATGCCATGATTCAAGCTGGGGTTCAGCTAGCCCGCTCATTGGGAACTCCCCATCATATCCATATTGCTGAAGAACCGTTTGAAACTGAAGAAACCCTAGCCAGGACTGGGCTAACCCCTGTGCAGCATTTGGCTGCCCTGGGGGCTGTGGATTCCCGGTTGATTGGTGTGCACCTAACCTGGGTCAACACCGACGATATTCACATCCTTGGTTCTACCCATGCGCAATTGGCATATTGCCCTTCGAGCAATATGTTTCTCGCTGACGGGGTGACCCCGATCCCAGCGCTTCATAAAGCGGGGGTTCGGGTAGGGTTGGGGACCGACGGCGGATGCAGTAACAACCGCGCCAGCATTTATGAAGAGATGCGGATGGCAGCGTTATTACAAAAAGTGCATACGTTGGACGCGACCGTGATTTCCGCGCACGACGTGTGGACTATGGGAACCCGTGAAGGCGCGGCCATGCTCGATTTAGACGCCGGGCAGTTGGAATCTGGACTTTTAGCGGATTTTGTCGGCATCGACATCACGCATGTGTCCCTTTTGCCATGGTCCCCTGAGACGTTGATGGCCAATATCGTCTATGCAATGAGCCCTGAGGCGATAACAGATGTCATCGTTGGGGGAAATCCCGTGGTGCGGAACCGGCGTTTAGTCAAAGAAGACACTCAGACGATTGCTGCTCGGGTGCAAAGCCAAAGCCGACGATGGTTAGAACGCTGTTAACGAACGAAGTGTTCATCACTGAAGGAGGTATGTATGGTGGACTTTAGTCTACACCGGGGTATTGAAGCGCCAACAGGGCCAGAACTGCATTGCAAGGGATGGGGTCAGGAAGCTGCTTTGCGCATGCTGATGAATAACCTGGATGCCCGGGTCGGAGAAAATCCGGCAGAGCGGATTGTATATGGTGGACGCGGGCGTGCCGCACGGTCATGGCCTGCCTATGACAAAATTATCGACAGTCTGCTAACTCTGGAAAATGACCAGACTCTGCTAATCCAATCGGGCAAGCCCGTGGGCATCTTTCAGACACAACCGGGATCGCCTCGCGTGCTGATTGCCAATTCCAATCTGGTGGGTAAGTGGGCGACACTGGAAGAGTTTGACCGACTGGAAAAGAAAGGGTTGACGATGTTTGGCCAGATGACTGCTGGTTCCTGGATTTATATTGGAAGTCAAGGGGTCATTCAAGGCACTTTTGAAACCTTGGCGGCTTTGGCTGCAAAGCATTTTGACGGCACACTGCGCCATCGGCTCTATGTTTCTGCAGGGTTAGGGGGGATGGGCGGAGCGCAGCCTCTCTCGGCCAAGATGTTGGAAGGGGTTGCTCTCATAGCTGATGTAGATTCGCGGCGGATTCAAAAGCGGCGCGATTCAGGGTATCTCGACATGGCTCAAGAAAGTATTGCGGAAGCTGTGCGGATAGCGTTGGAAGCTAAACATGATGGGCGATCTTTGTCCATTGGAGTGCATTGCCATGCCAATGACCTCTTAGAATATCTTGTGACCAACCGCATTATTCCGGATGTCTTATCGGACCAAACGGCGGCGCATGACCCCTTAGTTGGCTATATTCCTGATGGCCTCGATATCGAAGAGGCGGATGCCTTGCGAAGGGCGGATCCCAGCGAATACCTTAAGCGGGCCCGGCAGTCCATTGCTCGTCATGTTCGCAATTTATTGGCATTGCAACAAGCGGGAGCCCAAACCTTTGATTATGGCAACAACATCCGCCGTGAGGCATTTGATCAAGGTGTTCATGAGGCGTTCGAGATTCCGGGATATGTACCAGCCTATATCCGCGATCTTTTTAATCAGGGCAAGGGTCCTTTTCGTTGGGCGGTACTTTCGGGGAAACCGGAGGAGATCTACAAGTTAGATGAACTGGCACTCGAGATGTTCGGAGACAACCCGCTGTTACGGCGCTGGTTTACCTTAGCGCGGCAGTATATTCACTTTCAAGGATTGCCGGCACGCATCGCCTACATGGGACTGGGGGAACGGGACGCCTTTGCGGTAAAAGTCAATGAATGGGTGCACACAGGCATGTTGTCCGCCCCAGTGGTCTTTGGACGTGACCATCATGACACCGGGTCTGTCGCGTCACCCTATCGGGAGACCGAACGCATGTTGGATGGCTCGGATGCTATCGCAGATTGGCCCATTTTAAATGCCTTGCTAAATGTGGCATCAGGAGCACACTGGGTGTCATTCCACCATGGCGGGGGCACGGGCATTGGCTACTCATTGCACGCGGGTACTGTCGTAGTAGCGGACGGCAGTGACGACAGTGCAGGGCGGTTATCCCGGGTATTTTTCAACGACCCCGGCATTGGCGTGATTCGCCATGCCGATGCAGGATACTCATTGGCCGAGACGACTATGAAAACCCACTCCGACCGGATGAAGGCTCCTTTCGTGGGACCCGACTCCAATATCCCTCTATAGTTGGGAGGGCAGGAAACTGCCCTCCCCATGTTCTCCCCGGATAATCCTTCTTGGCAATCTCTACATAGGACTTGCCAAACGCGACCTGTTTCTCCCCAGAAATTCTGTGAAATTCATTAAGCATGCTGACTTAGAAATCCTTTCTTCAACCTGAGTGGATAATATTG
>PXYW01000049.1 GCA_003023695.1 Sulfobacillus benefaciens
AACCCTTTGCGAGTAAAGCTCACGTGAGTGGGTTCCTCGTAAGAATCCCCCGGCTTTAGCCGTGGGGAGTGTCAAGAACGAGCAAGAAGGGGATGCCCATGAAACTTTTAGCCAAAATCGTATTGATTATCGGCATGGCGGTCTTTATTGTCGGCCGATTCATGGGCCCTGCGGAATCGGCCATGCAAATCAGTGCCGTGGTCATGATCTTTGCAGGCGTGGGCCTTGCGGGGTATAGCGTTCGCAGCGGAAAATAGGCGCGACAGGCTCTGCGCGTTCTGCAAAGCTCGTTGAAATTTGTCCCCTCGCTCTCCCCTCTTTTCCTCTGTTTTCCACTCCCCTCTTTGTACAGCCCGCGCTGCGGGCTGTTGGGATGGATCGTACCACGCGATGAGCCGTGATACACCCACTGCAATCTCCAGCGCGGGCAGCGCAGCAGACTCCCTGTCCTGTTTTTGTCAATGCCGATCGCACGTTTCCGGGTATTGTATAATATCAAAGGATAGGGGGAATCTTTATGGGCGGACTCGCCGTGGGGGGTAATATTGCGACCATCGTCAGCACGGGCGTCATTGTCGGAGGATTGGTGGTCGGCTGGGTTAATCGATCGGTGAAACGTGTCACGGATCAGGTTCAACAACTGGGAGATCAAGCGATGCAACGCTTTAACCAACTGGAAGCGCATACCCGCACATTAACATTAGCTTTGCATATGTTGATTCCCGCAATTACCTGGAAAGCGGATGCAGACATGGACAACAATGTCTCTGTAGTGCGATCTCAGCTGTCTCAAATCCTGGTAAAAGGGATTCATTTAGAAGAACAATGGCATAACCCTCTATCGGACGAGGAGCTTAATCGACTCAAAGTTTATCAGCAACAATTAGCCAGCAACGGAAATCTGTCGGTTGAGGAAGCGGAGGATATGAAAAAACTTGCCGAACGTATGGCCGCAGATCATCCAAACGATAGCACTCTCGTTTCTTTATTGCTTTTAGCCTCATTATTTTTAGCATTACTTTTAACCTCTCGCAAACCTTAACCGATTCTTTATCCCCTGCATCCAGGAGCATCCACATTCCCTTGTTCTCCCTATCTGTTCTCTACACCGCCATCTGACACGTCTCGCCGTCTCTATGACGGCGATATTCCTCTATGCCTCTATTCTCTATGCTTCATTCCCAGGAGGGTGCTCTTCCATGACACTGACAGACTATACGCTCTCTTTGCTTACGACTCTCTTCCCACCCTACCAAACGACCCCGGGTCGGTTTTGCGAGACGCTGTATCCCGATGCCACCGATTACCTGACGCTCAAGGAATTAACCGCTGTGATCGACGCGGAAGGGTCGCATCATTACGACGCGCTGATTGATCTGCTCGACGAAGACTATGCGGATGCGGCCGATGATGCGTTGGACGCGCTGATGGATGCGTTGCACAATCGCTGGGACGAGGACTCTGCTCCGCTCCCCTGGGATGATGCGGACGAAGACACCGTGCGCGATATCGTCCGGGATGCCGTGGATTTTGTGCTGGATTATGACCATTTTTTGCGCCAACCGCTCTCGCTCAACATTCTCATCAACACCGGCGATGGGAATGCGGATTTTACGCACAACAATTGGTTGGATCGGCATGCCCTGACCCAGCCCATCCCCGACGATAGCGGCTTGTTGTGGCTGGCCCGAAGCCAAGGCTATACCGACGCCGAGGTGGAGCGGGCCATTCGGGTGCCCAAAAAGCGCCACGGCGTCTTTTTGGATTCGGTCATCGACGAATGCGCCAACACGACGTCGCTCATGAACGCCTTGACGTTTTTTGTCCAGATGTCCGTCGGCCAGTTTGTGGCGTGGTTAGACAGCGGCGCGGATCTGACGGTGTCGGCGGAGACCGCCTGCGGTCTGTGGGATCCCTGGTCGGGTGCAGGCAGTCTGCTCGAGATCACCTTGGAACGTCCGGTGACGATTCCTTTTGCCTTCGCGGAGGCGGCGCCCGATGGTGTTCGCGGAAATTATGATGTCGCGGACACGTATGGCATGCTCCGGCGGTTTTGGACGGATACGGTGATGAGTAGTGCCTCAATGCGGCAGACGGTTTGTTGATTGCGGCGATGCGTATTACTAATGTCCGCTCTATCGCCAATTAAGACCCCGAAGGATGTGCGAGATGATGTTTTGTACACGATGCCAAGGTACAGGATTTCTTAATCTGCATCAATTGCCTGCATCATTGCAAGAGGTCTTCAGGGATGAAGTCTGGCGTGAGACTGTCTTGCGATGGATTGACGATCACGATACGCATGACGTTCAGGTCTGCGATTGCTGCGGTCATGGAGATACCTGGTGGGGAGAACCTGGGCAACATGACCCACACTCGGGTGAGCCTTGGCCGCCAGAGTGTATCTAATTTTCATCACAGGCAAGGCATGACACTGATTGCTGTCTAACGATTAGGAGTCAACCGAAAGGACGGGATACATCTGATGAGAACCACAGAAGATGCGCAGACTGCTGACACCACCTTCAAAGTTTCCCTAATCGTTGCGATTACCGCACAAAACCTGGAAGATATTCTTGTTACAGCCTTTGAGGGTGGCATCACCTATTGGGCCGACACTGTCCACGTGCCCCAAAACAAGACGAACGATGCGATTCCGTGGCATTACGCCAGCGATTTGGTGGCTCATGGCGGCAGCGTCCAGATTCTCTATCAAAACTCTAACGAACAACTGGAGTCTCAAACGCTGACCCGCCCTAAGCTGCTAAAAGGGTTGGAAATGTTCTTTATGCAGCACGGCTATAACCTCGACAATCTGATGGATTTCGATGCTCACGATGCCGATTGTATTGTCCAATATGCTCTATTCCAGAAATTAGTTTTTGGATAAGAACACGTGAACAATCTTCCCATCACAGGAAAGGAATGATACTGATGGCCCATACACGCTATCTGTTATCCCTGGATCCCGCATTGGAGATCGGCTGGGTCTATCGGGCGGAATCGACTGATGGCAATCGGTGGGATTTGTTTGATGAGCTGGGAGTTTTTCCGACTCAGCCCGCCTATCCTCAGGTTCTTGTCTCCCATTGTCGCGTGGTGGATCTGCCAGCCAGCATTTATGCCCAGGTGATCCGGCTGAGAGGCCATGGTGAGGACAGAGCCGCTAAGGCCGCTGACCGGATATTGGCGCCATTTCGCAACGAGGATCCCTCCTGCTACTTAATGCGTACGGTCTTCGGCAATGCTTTACGAGATGAGGCGATGACCGATCCGCCCTTTGGCCCAGGGTTCCCAGAGACAGATTTGGATGATATCGACACCATGGAGATTTGGGGATCGCGCTTTAGTGCCCCCGAAGATTTTGTCGAGTATCGGTTAATGCGGGGCGGTGTGGTGTTCAAACGCCGGCGCTTTGCCGGATACTGAGGATGGGATTCTTCTGCGGTTTCTCTATACTAGGATTCGGAGGGGTGCGCTGTGTCCATTAAGACCCTGAAATTCCTCTTTCATTGGTTGGCCTTTATCGGGTTGGTGGTGATTCTCCTCGGCAATTTTGTCCTGCACCGCCTCGGCATTGTCGGCATCGGGATGGGTTTTGTTGCGGCCTCCCTGATCCCCGGCGCGATGGCGCGGCGCCGGTCGCGCTAGGGTTTTTCTACTGTTCTGCGCGCCTCTCCCCATGCTTTTCTTTAGGAGTGCTTTCCTGTGCCTCTCTACTATCACGTCACCCCACAGTCCAATCTTGGCCGCATATTCCTGTACGGGTTAGTGCCTCAATGCGGTACACGGTCTGCTGATCGCGGCGATGCAGCGGCGGTTTACTTATTTCGATCCGCGGAGGCGATGCAGGACGCGCTCCTGAACTGGTTTGGCGATCTGTTTGACGACGATACGCCCTTAAACATCCTCGCTGTCCGTCTCCCTGCGCATTGGCCTACCCGTGAGACTCCTCACGCGCCGTGGGAAGTGTCCTCTCTGTCCCCCATTCCGCCTCGTTTTCTTCAGTATCTCGGCGATGCGTGAAGGAATCCGTAGCCAGGGGAGACCTGATGCCGGAATCCTCGCGCCGTGTTGACCATTCGACCCTGTCCGCCCCACCCTGTGGGGCGGTGTGTCCTGGCCGTTTTCCCTTTTCCCTTTTCCGTTCCATTCTGAAGGAAAGTTGGTGGATTCTATGAGTCATTTTCTGACGCTCGTGCTCGTGCCGTCTTCGACACCGCGCGCAAAAATCTTCGATGCCGTCGCAGCGTTGCTCGCTCCGTTCGACGAAAATGTGGATGTCGACGCTTATCCCGTCGATTGCGCCTGCCGCAACGGCATTGCCGAACGGGCTGGACGGGTGGCGGCTGATCGGGAGGTCGGTTCCCTTTCGGCGTTGCGTGCTCGGTACCGCGCCTTGCCCTTCGCGGATCGGCCCGAGTGGACGACGTTTAGCGCCGCGTATCAAGCAGTCGTCGAGCGAGTGGCGCATGCGCACCCGCTGTATCAACAGCCTGATCCGCAGTGTGACGACTGTCAGGGCACGGGCACACGGCTGTCGATGTACAACCCCGACAGTCAGTGGGATTGGTGGGCTATTGGCGGCTGGGATGGATCGTTGCACCCGGATAATGTTTTGCCGGTCCGCGATCTGCTGGTCTCCTGGGCGTCTCACGCTCATCCCACGATGCCCTTCGCCGTCGTGACGCCTGACGGACAGTGGCATCAGCACGCGGTGAACGCAGTCTCTGCCGATGATTGGGGTCAGACCGTGCGCATGCTGTTACAGGCCGACCTCGACGCGCTGGCGGTGACGTGCGATTTGCATATCTGATGCAGCAGAAAGGGATCTAAACGCGGGAGTCGCCTGGTTCTGCCTTTTCTTGGGTTGTTCTTTAGGAAAGACCCCGCGGAATCGGGCGGCCCACAGGGCTCACCGTCAGACAAACGAAAGGAGCAGTGCCCGCAATGGATACCGGGAACGCGGAAGACACCCTCTTTTGGCGCACGTCCCGCACGGGGCGGTATCATGTCGTCCATCCCCTCCATCCCTTCGAATCGCTCTGCACCACGTATGGCTTAGATCGGCCGATCCGGCTGATTGGTCCCGAAACCGCCAATCCCTTAGGCCAGCGCTGTCAGCGTTACGGTAAAATGTTGACGTAGCGGGTTTGATGACTCCGATGGGTCCACCTTCCGTCGTATGCTACTCTATTCTTAAAGCGATGGAAACACTCGAGAGAAAGAAGGGACCTCTGCATGTCTCTTATTAAACGAGGACAGACCGCATGGCGCCAGACGCCTCGCAAAACCCAGCAACGCCTGCTCAACGGCGTGAGCGCATTGGTCGTGACCATGATTGCCGTGGTGGCCACTAGCGGGCTTCACGGCGCGGGGCGCATTGTTCTTCTGGGATTGTTCAGTGTGCTGGAACTGGGCGTCATCGTCCTGCAAATCCGGATCGGGCGGCAACGGCCCGTGCGCTGATCTTGTGGAGGATCTTGCGGATGGTTCGTTCTAATCCTACTGCTTGGATTCACTTGGCAGTCTACAATCGCTATGCAGGAGACTTTACGGTCAAAGCCCTCGCGACTCGCATTCACAGTTCCCTAAACGTCGCCCAGGCAGTCATCGATCAGGCTATCACTCAACAAGAAATATATCCCCAATATCACTGAATCTGTTCCGAATGCATTCACAAAATTACCATTATGAAAGGATAATCGCATGCTGACCGCACATTGGGAACAGGGGTATCGCACCCATGGACTATGGGATAGCGTGCAGCCTAACAAAAGACTGGGAGGCATAGGCTTATCGCCTTCTCATATCAAACCCCTTATCTACACCGCGTTCGTCGAAGTCGGACCCCCGTCAGAACAATTTACGCGCCAAGTATTCTCTCTGCGCCAAGCAAAAAAACTCGTCGAGGCCTATTGCCGCCAACAGGGCTATCAAATTCTTCCGGAATAGAAAGGATGATCATTCTTTGTACACCCATACGCCCGAATGTCTTCAAAAGCAATCCGAGAGTCAGCATAAACGCAACGTCTGGCAATCACAATGGCCTTTCTTTTGCCACACTTGTGAAGCCGTTGGATACCGCGAAGAGTCCCAATCCCATCCCTACGGATCAACAACCGCCACGGAATATTTCGATGAATGGTGTCCCGATTGTCTTGATGCTGGTCTGTGTCCGCGTTGCGCTAAAACTATTCCCCAATTAGAGGACGCCAGCGATATCTCCCAAGTCTTCTGCTCCTTCTGTCACTGGCATGGCTATCACCTCGAAGATACTATGCCCGCAGTCTATCTCTGTTATCATGACGAGATCGACTCCATGGATTGCAACGGACAGCCCATCGATTAAGAAGGCACAACAAGCCGATCAGTGGACATCCTCCCCATAGCTAAAGCTCGGGGCATCCACTCCAGAACAATAGTGACGCTTCGGCATTGAGCCTATGTGCCACGGCACCACTGACCCTATGAATGAATTCAGGGGTCTGTCGTCAGCGGCACCATTGCTGATCATTGAAATGTCACGATCGTCGTTACTCAACGTGCGCTTTGCGCTGATCCTGTGTTTCGCCTTAATCAGTTTGGTTGCATGGACTCACACGACCCCAAGACCTTCGATTGTTATCATGGCGTTGGTGGGAATTTTGTTAGGTTTCGCAGGACCTCTGTGAACAAATGCCCTGCGCATTCCTCTTCTTAAGCGATAGCCCAAAGGGGGTGAGCAAAATGCCTGCCTTTTTCGTTTTGCCGGCCCTTATCGTCTTTCTTGTGGGTTCTGTGGGGTGGCATGTCCCATCCTCACGAATGGGATAAGGACCTCATCATCACACGGATTCCCTAAGGAGGTCTAGCGCATGGCTTGGTCCTCGCCGGTCTTTCTCGACTTGGCCGCGTGGTGCGGCTCTACTACGCTCGGTTCCCGCGCCGATGCTCGGATCTTACGCGTGCGTCTGACGGAAATCCTGGCTGTTCAGGACACCATCGTGTGTGACTTTTCCCACGTGGATGTGCTGACTAGCCAATTTATGGATGAATGCTTTGGAAAACTATGGGATCAAGCTTCGCACGATGCGCTCAAACGACAATTCCGCATTCGCGGGCTTACCGGCAATAATCTAGCGATTTGGCGGTTTGTCTTAGCTCATCGGGATTCTGGCGCCGCTCATTCCTGACGGCCTCCATGGACCCGGAGGTGCGCCAGGCATCCCGGATCCCGTCTCCATTGCGATGAAGCAAACCCGTGTATGCGAATACTCCGCACGATGTTCGGCCAAGGAAGACGAGGGTTTTTCTTGCTCGGACAATCGTTATCGGCGGGCGGACTCTTCCGTTCTTGGATCGCTTGCCACACCAGGAGGTGTTTCATGTCTCGTTCCACGTCCAATTCTCCGATGATTACGCCCATTCGTCTCAAAGGGGAACGCTTTTGGACCGACACCTTGATCCGCCGCTATCTGGGTGATCCCGACCAGACCGTCCGCAACCCGCATTATCGTAGTGGTCCGCCGATGGCGCTTTATGATCTCGCCCGTGTCATGGCCTGCGAACAACAACCCGACGTAGCGGCGGCCCTGCAACGCATTGCAGAACGTCGGCCCCAGCGCCAACGCATTGCCCAAGATATCGCCGATCGCAAACGCCAAGCCGTGCTGGATTGGGTCCGATCCTTATTGATCCAGCTTCCCGCATTATCTCATGATCAACTCATCCGTCAGGCTTGCGATCACTACAATACCTTATGGGAAGAGCGCGGCCGGTACGATAAATGGGCCACACCGTCTGACGATCCGGCATTTCTCGCACGCATTACGGTCAACTTCTTGCGTCATGCCTGCTCACCCTACGAAGATCATCTCGACGACTTATTTGGTCAAGTCGGCGCCACCAAAGGTCGACCGTTGCTCAAACAGCGCGTGCTCACCGCCATCGCCCAACAATATCCCGATTTAACCCAAGAATGTCGTCGTCAGCAACGTGCGCTGAATTCCCTCGATGATTAAAGAAAGGACTATGTTGTTGAGGAGGATTGACACGTATGGACAAACGCCGGATATTTAAGATCTCATCAGTTCATCGAAGGCGAGGCCATCCCATGTCAACACAAACCTCACTGTCACTGTTAGCCTCTCCGGTAATTGTCCCACCACACGCGGTGATGACATTAACCGCCGAAGAAAGTCGGGCGTTTATTCACCACTTAGTCCATGCTCCGCCACCTCATGAGGCATTACGGACTGCGGCCGCACGCTATTGGGCCCGGGTTGATCAATCCCCATCATCACCCGTTTGTTGAACCTGGAGAAGGAGCCTTCCCATGCTAATTTCTCGTGTTACCTTCATTCGTGCCAGCGCGTTTCTTCTGCTGGTGCTTAGTGGCTGCGGCACTCTCTCTATTCCTACAGCTTCTGGATCGTCAGCGGCGTCTTCTTCTTTGCCGCTCTCCCCGCACCCCGCCGCGCCGCGGTCTCTATCGTCCTTGTCGTCCGCCCCGATCTCTGCGTTGATCCTCGAACCGGAAGACGGCGTTATGCCGTGGGTCACGCTGATTAATCAAGCTCGCACCGGGATTGACCTTAATGCCTACCTGATCGATAATCCGGCCATCCTCGCCGCATTGGCACAAGCTGGAGCGCGCGGCGTGGCCATTCACATCATTCTTGCACCCAATCCCTATGACGATATCCAAGCGGTTCCTAGTGAACGCCAAGCCCTCGCGGCGATTCCCGATGTGACGGTGCGCAATGCACCAGCCCGGTTTGATCAGGCGTATGCCTTCGACCATGCGAAATACTTGGTCATCAATCCGGGCACATCTCACGTCGCCGCCATTGTGGGATCGCCGAACTTTACCGACAGCGCCTTCGATGGCACGAACCTGGAAGCGGCTGTTCAGGTGACAGGTACCGCCGCTCGAGCCACGGCGCAGGTCTTCCAAGCCGACTGGACAGGGCAGGTTGCCGGACCCGGGCCTCGACAGTCACTCGTGCTTTCGCCAGGCGCCACGGCCACGTGGCTACAGCTCTTGCGGTCTCCCGGCCGCATTCAAGTGACCACGGAGGAAATTGGCGATGACCCGACGGTGCTCTCCGCCATGGCCGCGAAAGGGTCGGATTTACAGCTCCTCTGTCCTACACCGTCCCGTGCGGCGGCTCAATCCCGTCTTGCGACGCTGGCCCAGGCAGGAGTGCAGATTCGGACGTTGTCCACGCCGTATGTGCATGCCAAGACGATCATCACCGGTCAGACGGCTTTTCTCGGCTCCCAAAATCTTTCCTCGGTGTCGCTCCACGACAATCGGGAACTGGGTGTGCTGGTGTCTGGCACGGATCGCACAGCCCTTGCGACGTGGTTTCAGCACTGGTGGACGCAGGCCACCCCGTGGACCGCACGATCGATCTCTCAGCCCTCTTATGGCGCACTACCCACTCCGTCGACGTCCTCCCCTTATCTTCCAGACGGCGACACTATGACGCAAGTGCGTCATCTCTGGGGCAATCCGACGGCGATCGTCCACAACATCTATGACGGCCAACCCCAAACCGTCTGGATTTATCCTGCAGGGCGCGTAGATTTTCAGCAAGGACGCGTCTCGGGTGTGCAGCGCACCACGTAATGGAGCCATTTGCAACCGTTTGACAGACGGCGTATAGTATAAGCAAGAATCGCCCCGGTGGTCAGACCGGGACGGCGGGATTTGAAGGCTCCCGACGCTTTCGTCGGGTTTGCCATACCAGATACCACACGAAGATCTTGGTTAGGGATACGGTCATAGACCCCACGGCTAAAGCCGGGGGCTTGTAAAAGTCCCACTATGACCAGCCTCAGTTGTTGGAACCGAAAGGGCGAACGACTACGTTTAGAAGGTGACGTCTTGGAGTATGCGGATCATGCCTGGGGATTTGGGTGGGTACAAGGCTTTCTCGACGCCCGGGCTATTGTCGGACCTGACGTGTGGCAGGACGCGATGGCCAAGCTCATGAAGCAAGTTCTCGGGCCATCCAACCCCAATACGGCCACACCCAAGGATTCCAGCACCGACTGACGTGGGGGCCGGGCCGGCCACTGGGTGCACTCACCGGTGCCCAGCACGCTTTGATTGACACAGAGTTTAGGAGGCACTAAAATGGCTGACCCCTTGGTAATTGCTCGACCCGACAGTATCTCGGAATCCTTATTATCGCTTCTTGATTCTTTCCCGGCACCCCTGGCGGATTTAATCCGGACGTCCGACCAACGAGCCATCCCGATGTTGGCTAAAGATGCCAAGTCAACCGCCTTAGTCGAGAATCTCGTGCAGTCTTTACCAACCCATCACGATCTCTATCTCGGGGATAGTCGTCAGGTGCTGGAGCAGTTTCCAAGCGATAGCGTTCATCTTATGGTGACCTCTCCCCCATATTGGAACCTCAAGGAGTACCCCCAGGCCGAAGGCCAAATGGGGGCCATCGAGGACTTTGATGAGTTTGTCGGACAATTGGCCCGGGTCTGGGAGCACGCCTACCGTCTTTTGGTTCCCGGGGGGCGCCTGGTTATTGTCGTCGGTGACGTCTTAGTGCCTCGACGTCGCTACGGTCGGCATATCGTATTTCCGTTGCATGCCGCCATCCAAGAACAGTGTCGAAAAATTGGGTTTGATAATCTCGCCCCCATCATTTGGTATAAAATCGGCAACGCGCAGTTCGAATCCTCTGGCAATAGTGGACGGTTTTTGGGTAAACCCTACGAACCCAATGGTGTCGTAAAAAACGACATTGAGTATATTCTTTTTCAGCGTAAACCGGGCGGATATCGACAGCCCACACAGGCAGCGCGTGCGCTGTCGGTGCTGCCGGATACGCTGCACCGCGAATGTTTTCAACAGATTTGGACACTCACAGGGGCTTCGACAAAGAACCATCCCGCACCGTATCCCTTAACGCTTGTCGACCGATTAATCCGTATGTTTTCCTTTGTGGGCGATACCGTATTGGACCCTTTTATGGGGACCGGGACGACAAACCTTGGCGCAGCACGCTGGGGCCGGAACAGTATTGGGGTGGATATTACCCCTTCCTACGTCGACATGTCCCACGCACGCTTGCGAGGTCAGAATCCCCAGCCTACCATTGAGATACATGATGCGAGGAGATAGAAACATGGTACCGGAAGGCCTGGTGTTTAGGGAGGCAGTGCACTGGTTTTGGGCAACACGCGACCATCAATTGTCTAGTCAACGGGATCGGGGAGCAATGGATGCTGGCCAGCGAAGTGCCGTCACGGGCGGCAAGCAGATGGACGGTTTCGCCCGAACGATCGCCCAAAAATTGATCGCAATAGGCGTTCCTTCGCAGAGTATCTTCTTTGACAAAAAACTGGAGTTACCGGGCTTCTATCGTTCCACAAAGCAGTGGGATTTGATCGTCATTACCGATGGCGTGCTTCGTGCGGCTATCGAACTCAAATCACAAGTCGGCCCCTCCTTTGGCAACAATTTTAATAACCGCACGGAAGAGGCATTAGGGACGGCTACGGACATTTGGACCGCCTATCGTGAGGGAGCTTTCCAAACGGAACCGACTCCGTGGCTGGGGTACCTCCTATTGCTTGAAGATTGCCCCCAGTCACGGGCACCAGTCAAGGTAGCCGAGCCACACTTCAAAGTATTTCCGGAGTTCATCAACGCTTCCTATGCTATGCGGTATGAGCTATTTTGCCGCAAGCTGGTCCGAGAGCGGCAATACAATGCCGCCTGTTTTCTCTTGTCCGACCGAACCCAGTGGGACGAGGACAAAAATTATACCGTTCCCACCGAGGACTTGGGGCCCATCCGATTCTTCGACAGTCTTAGTCGCGGCGTCAGGCCGTTCGACAATTAACGGCGAGTAGAGAATCTAGCGCCACGATTGATTTTCGGTGACAATGATGATGTAACGGCCTGCATTGTCCGACGGTACAATGAGGCATAACCCTCGGTTCAGACCTACGAGAGTATTAATTACGCACATAGTTCCCCATGCCGCCGCGGCGGCACCCTCGGGCATGAAAATGGCATCTTTCCGCCCCGGCGGAGCGGGGGTATGATCCAGGGGCACCTGTCCCGCCTCGATTCTCTCTGTGTTGTCGCGAACCCGTGGAACAGTTTGAGGACGGTGCTCCGGGCACCCTCGATTGTCGCCACCTTTCGGTGAGCACGTGGGGCAGACTCGAGATCATGCCCCCGCCCGGCCCGATGGGACCCTGCGGCGCCTGCGCGCCGCGGTTGCTTCCGGTGCAGAAAGGACGGACAGCGATTGGAAGTGTTATATCCGCGTTGCGCGGGGCTCGATGTGCATAAGAAGACGGTCGTGGCCTGCGTGTGTCATACCGACGGCCGAGGACGGGTGACTCTGACCGTTCGCACCTGGGAAACCACGACGCCCGCCCTCTTGGCTTTACATGCCTGGCTGGCCCAGGAAGGCATCACCCATGTGGCGATGGAATCGACCGGGTCCTATTGGAAGCCGGTCTATAACCTCCTGGAAAGCAGCTTCACCACATGGGTGGTGAACCCCGCCCACATGAAGAACGTTCCGGGGCGCAAGACCGATATCAAAGATGCGGAATGGATCAGCGACCTCTTGCGCCACGGGCTCTTGACCCCGAGTTTCATCCCGGACAAACCGCAGCGCGAGCTGCGGGAGCTCACGCGGCAACGGACCCGATGGTTGGCGGAACGGTCCCGGGAAGTGAACCGGATTCAGAAAGTCTTGGAAGGAGCCAATATCAAACTGAGTTCGGTTGCCACCGATGTGCTCGGCGTCTCTGGGCGTGCGATGATTGCAGGCCTGATCGCTGGCGACGCCTCCCCGGAGGCCCTGGCGGACCTCGCCCGCGGCCGGCTCAAACAAAATTCGCAATTATCCTAGGTGCGTTGCCCTTTTAGGCGGCACACCCTGATCGATTCTCGGACGTTCCGGGAATCCGTATGGCGCGTCTGCCGGTTTTGCCACATCGCGAATTTGCGCCAACCTTTCGGGGCGTACTTTCCGGTGAACACCCGGGTTGCTTGGATCTCTTCCTTATTCCCCCGGCGTCCCGCCGGGGGGACATCCTATCAATTTTTTAAAAGTTGCATGGCAGGGCAGAAGAGCACATGATGGTCGGAAACTGCCTTTCTGATCGCCGATTGTGACACTGTGCAGATCGAGATTTCCGCATAGTAATTCCGCGCTGGATTGGGTACAATTTTTTGTAGCAGATATTGAGGCCGCATGCCCGCCAATAGGAGTGATTCTGATGGAAGAACGCCTCGTCGATTACCGGAATATCGCTGATTACTTTATTGCCCTCTCGAATGTGACGGGCAATTTGATCTCGAATCTTACACTGCAAAAGTTGATGTATTACGCACAAGCGTGGCATCTGGCTTTATTTGATCATCGATTGTTTGACGGCACTTTCGAAGCGTGGGTGCATGGGCCTGTTCTTCCGAGTCTCTATCGTGACTACAAAAAATTTAGCTGGAAACCTATTGAACGCGACGATTTAAACGAGCTCTCCATTCCACATCTTGAGAAGACATTGGGGAAACAGAATACGGAGTTTCTTTCGGAAATTGTGGAGGAATACTTTGGCCTGACGGCCTATGAGTTGGAAAGACTGACCCATCAAGAAGATCCGTGGCGGCGCGCTCGGCAGGGCCTGAATGCGGATGAACCCTGTGATCGTCCGATTCAAGATGCGTGGATGGCAGAGTTTTACCAACAGTTTACGGTGCAAGAGGCCTAGAATGCCGCAAAAACGGGTGAATCGTCAGACGGGATCGCGCCAGACCTTGCGGCATCGGCGCCAATAAATCTCTTCTTGATCATGATGATCTCCTCAAATTTTCGTACAAATATACCCATTCTACCATTGAGCCCTTTAAAGCGTTCCCTGCATTGAAGCAGTTCTATAGTCGGTGCGGATCCCTATGGAGCAAGGGGTACTTCGTCAGTACAGTGGGAAACCTCAGCGCAGAAACGGTACAACGGTATATTCAAGAACAAACTCGCAAAGAAAATCTTCCCTTCCCAGACCTAAAAGTTGGTAAATCAGGCTCCCTTTAGGGGAGACCTTCTCGGTGAACACGCTGACCGCCTGGCCTCTTTCCCGCCGGCGGAATACACTGCCCCTGCTTTTTCCGAAAGGGACGGCGTGGCGCAGGGGATGGGCCCACGACGTGGTGCGCAATTTTTTCCTGTCTGTCACTCCACGCATGCCCTGTCTGTTCAGAAGAAAGAAAGGGTGATGGATTTGTCTCGTCATGGCGAATTGTCGCTGATTTTCGTTCTCTGCGTGTTGATGGGCATGACGGGGGCCCTCGGCTGGGCCGCGTATTGGATTACCCCGCAGCACTTCGCCACAGCGGTGCCCATCGCTGCCGGATTTCTTTTAGGCAGTGTGTTTTTCGGCCTTTTGCGCCAGCGCAGCGGGAACCTCCTGGCGCAGATGGCGTTTGCCATGATCCTCATATTCCTCGTACAGAAACTGCGGCGCCTGGATCCATTAGCGCTATTGTCCCAGTGGGCTCTCCACCACGCGGCATTCTCGTGGGACCTCATTTGGGGACTCCGGGGCGGCCTGGTTCTCTTGGCAGGCGCCCTCTGGGCAGTGTTTCTTCGGCAATTCTGGCCGCTGATCGCCCATCGTCCCTAATCTTCGACGGCCCACATGATACCCGGCCGTCGCGATAAGCCGTCATGCCTTAACCCACCATTCCGCCCCATGGCCCCCAAACCTTTAGGCGGCCCCGCTTACGGTTCGATCCCTCATGTGCCCGGCAGCCGCCTTGGCTTCGGCGACTACCATTGCGCACCCGGCCAAGCGCGGATTGCTTTAGAGCAAGCGCGGGACCGGCAGGACGTCATTTGGGTGACGGAAAAACTGGACGGTTCCAATTGCGGCGTGGCGTGCCTTTCGGACGGATTATTGACCGCCTTGATTGACCGCCTTGATCCGCGCCGTTTATCCCACACTGTCCTCCCCGTATGCGCAGCATCACGCCTTTGCTGCCTGGGTTGACACGGCCGCGGATCGGTTGCGAGTGGTGTTGGCCCCCGGCGAATGGCTCGTGCAGGCCCCCGGCACACGCATCGTAAGCGCCGCGCTCTTCCCTCGGGTCTCATCCCGCGCACCCCGTTTCCTCCCGCTGCGTCCCGCAGCGACGCTTCATTGTCCACACTTTTCCAAAGGAGAGATGCTGAATGGGTTTAGATTGTTTTGCCGTCAAAGTGGTGGACGCGCATCCCGCGTTGTTTGCCGAGGTGCCGCGCGGAACGGAAGGCGGCGTGCATCATGGATTGCTCAGTCAGCAACCGCAAGGGTTTTATGGATCCCGCTATGCGGCGTTTGTCGACAGGGTCACGGACGGGGAGATTTCGTTGTACACGCCCTTATTGCCCGTCGATGCCGTGAAGACCGTGGCCGATGCCCTCGCCGACTGGGTGGCGGAACATCCCGACACGTCGTGGACGGATCCCCACAAACCCGATGTCGTGCTCAATCCCCCGGAAGTGCAGGCGCTGGCGCAATGGTTTCGCATCGCCGCCGACAACGAGTGTTTGGTGGAAGGCTGGTCGTAACATGATCATCCACATGAGGGGTTCGCTGTTCGACACACCCGCGCAAACGCTGGTCAATCCCGTCAATACGGTCGGAGTCATGGGCAAGGGCTTGGCGTTGCAGTTTAAGCAGCGCGATCCCGCGATGTTCGCGGATTACCGTCGGGCCTGTCAGCAAGGAGCTATTGCCCTGGGGCGTCCTTATCTCTACCGGTCTCCCCACGGTCCCTGGGTGGTGCAATTTCCGACGAAGCGCCACTGGCGTGATCGATCGCGATTGTCCGATATTGCCGAGGGTCTGCGGTGTTTGGCCGATCATTGCGATTCTTGGGGCATTACGTCTCTGGCGGTGCCGGCCTTGGGCTGCGGCCTGGGCGGGCTGGATTGGTACGCTGTGCGGCCGCTCATTGTGCGGGCGTTATCCCCGCTCACGATTCCGGTGTGGATTGTCGCACCGGACCGTTAAGGGATCCCCATGCTGCACGGACCCCTCTCCCATCCCCACACTTTTCGAAAGGACGGTGTCCCCATGCAGGGACGGACGCATGTCTTAGGAGGACTGGCTGCGGCCGGGATCGCTCTTTCCCTGGGCGTGGGCCATCCGGTGACGCTCGTGCTGGCCTGTGGGTTCGGCGGACTGCTCCCCGATTGGGATCATCCGCATTCGACGTTAGGCCGGTTTATTCCCTGGCCTGCGGTGTCGCATTCCCGGGGTCCTCACGCCCCCCCTGCGGTGGGCCGCGCGGGCTTTCCCCACCCGATTTGGCATCGCCATCAAGCGCATTCGCTGATCGGCATGACGGCGGCGGTGGGCGTGTTCACGGGGCTCGTCGTCGTGCTGTGGCAGATCCTGGCGGCGCACATCCCGGGTCTGGCCCGACACGTCTCGTGTCCCTGGCTCTGGATCGCCCTCGGGCTCTGGTTCGGCGGCCTGAGTCATCTGGTGCTCGATGGGTTCAACCAGGAACGGCAGTGGTGGCTGTGGCCGTTTTCCCGCCAGGGCTTTCGCTGGCCTGTCCATGCCCCAGTCCAACGCATTGACGGGCTCGTGTTCCTGGGGTTGACGGTGGTGGTGGTGCTCTTGGCCTGGCATCTCCGGGTGTGGGCGCTGCATCCCCCGCTGTTCTCGTTTTGATTTTTTACTTTACTAGGGAAAGAGAGGATGATGGGCTCGTGGCGAAAGCATTTATGACAAACTTGACGGCCGACGAAGCGCAATTCCTGTTGGCGCTTTACGCAGAGTTCCTGCGTCAGAATGGTTCCGCACCGTTCCCTGCGTTGCCACGCAAATTGGAGCGCGTCGTGATCCGCGCGGCGTCATTCGATCAGGCAGGGCAATGGCCTCGCTGAGAATACGAGAAAAAATTGACTCGGAGGTGTGTTTTATGCAGATGCCGTATAATGGCGTGCTGCGCACTCCAGACTGGTCGGTGAAAAGTTGGTGGTCCTCCCTGCAACAGGCATGGCTCGTCCAGGTCGAACATTACGTGCCAGCCCAAAACGGATGGATTCGTGCCTGGCTGGTCGATGCCCAGGGCACCTTGCAACGCTATGCCACGCTGGCGGAATCGACGGCCGTCATTGAAGCGTTCATGGACCACCCGGACTGGGGTTTGTGCCGGTCTTTCGACGGGGTGTAAACCGACGCGACCCCTTTTTCCCGATTTCCCGCGATTTCCCACAAATTCCTGAAAGGCTGTGTACGCCATGTTTTTGACGCTGATTCCCTATATCACCTGCGAAGGTGACCACGCCGAAGTGTGGATTGACAAGACACCGTCTGCTCCCGCCTCTCTCCGAGATATCCAGGCGGTGCTCGCCCGCTTTGCGACCGAGGCTTTCGAAGACGGAGCCGATGCGGTCGATTTGACCCATCCCGAACATCTTGCCACGATTGCCGACCATTGCGCACTCTGGCGCGCCGATCGGATTCTTGTACCGGACGATTCCGGTGAAGCCTGGCGGGCATTGGACATCGATGCGCTGTTGTCTGGCACCCTGCAGGAGGCGCAATGATCGGAGACCTATCCGACGTGCGCCATTATTTCGTCGCCCTCTTACCGGAGCCTTTCCACACGCTCTTTACGCGGTTGCGTGTGCTGGGCGATCCGGCCACTGCCGCCGATTTCGGCCGCTTGCCTGCCCACATGACGGTGCGTGGCCCGGTACCGGGTAAGCCTACCCTGTCCACGATCCCATTTCCTGCCCCGATCCCGGTCACCCTCGATGCCTGGGATCATTGGGCGTCGGCTGCTGGGCGATCCACGATCGTTATGCGCCTGTCCGCTCCGGAGTTGCGGCCCTATTGGTTTAAGCCCGACTATCCGGAGGGGGTGCCGCATCTGACGTTGTACGATGGCCCGCAGGATGCGTATGTCGATCGGTTGTGGGATTTTTATCGGCACAGGCCACTCCCGTCCCTGCGGGTTTTTGCGGTGGATGCGCTGGTCGCGTGGATCCCGCACACCGTGTGTTCTGGCTCGCCCGTCTTATCCCCTATGAGGGCGATCCCTCCTATCCCACAATGGGCAGAATCTGCACGGTTTGCCCTGATGCACCGGTTGTTGCAAGGTCTGTGATTGAAATTTTTTCTTCCCTATCTGTTCACCGATCCCCCCTCTGGG
>PXYW01000005.1:0-14172 GCA_003023695.1 Sulfobacillus benefaciens
TGGATGAAGCCGGACGCCGGGCCGACCAAAAGTCGTATATGTGGCTCTATCGCACCGGACGCGAAGCGCCGGCCATCGTGTTGTATGATTACCAGCCGACCCGCAGTGGCGATCATCCGAAGGCATTTTTGCAGGGGTTCCAAGGGTACCTCCACGTGGATGGGTACAGCGGCTATCATGACCTCCCCGATGTGGTGCTCGTCGGGTGTTGGAGTCATGCACGGCGCAAGTTCATGGAGGCGTTGAAATCCTTGCCCGCTGCCCAACGGGATGGGCCGAGTTTCGTGCGGGAGGGGCTCGACTTTTGCAATCGATTATTTGCGATTGAGCGTGACCTACGGGAGGCCAGCCCGGAGGAACGTCAGCGTGCCCGCCGGGCGCGCAGCCGCCCGGTTCTCGCGCAATTTCTCTGGTGGTTACGAGAGAAACGGCATCTGATCCTCCCCAAAAGCGGGTTGGGACAGGCGGTCACCTATTGCCTCAACCAATGGACCCCGTTGACCAACTTTTTGCGGGACGGGCGCTTAGAGATCGATAACAATCGCAGTGAGCGGAGCATCAAACCCTTTGTCATCGGGCGCAAAACCTGGTTATTTGCTCAGACGCCCCGGGGGGCTCAGGCCAGTGCGATCGCATACAGCATCGTGGAAACGGCCAAGGAAAATGGATTGAATCCGCGCAGCTATCTCCAGTACCTGTTTGAGCAGTTACCCCACCGGAACCTTCAGGATCCGGCCATCTGGGCTGACCTGCTGCCATGGTCTCCCACCTTACCCGCCTCTCTCAAAAACCCCGTCTCCAAGAAAGTCTAAGACATACGCATCCCCACCACCAGGTGGGGATTATTTGACGCTTACGTTGTTGTCGGTTGGGTTTTCCTATTCCGTCTGCGGTTTCCACTAGGCGCGTGGTCCTGGCCAGCCCTGCGCGCCTGGTTTCACCCCTGGCTTGTGGTGGGTGGAGGATATCTACTCTTAACGCTCCTGAGTCCAGGCCCGCCACTACATCAGGACATTTTGGCGTGGCTTGTCTTTCAGGGCATCGTGGTAGGACCAACGGAAGAGATCTTATTCCGCGGATTAATTCAGACCACCCTGAACCGAGTCATTGGCCGAACCCTTGGGCGCCTACGGTGGGGCACTATTGTTGCGGCATTCGCCTTTGGTTTGGCCCATCTTGCCAATTTACTTTATCAACCCCTGACGGATACTCTTGGACAAATCGCGTTCGCCACGGTAGTGGGGGGATTCTCGGCTACTACTATGATCGGACACAGAATCTCTGGGGCGCCGCCATACTTCATAGTCTCCTTGATCTGACGAGCGTCGTGATTCCGTTGCTCGTCGTTCACTAGAGCCTATGGCCCGCCTGTTTGCGAGTAAGTGTGTCTTGAGAGCGAGTACATCGTTCCCCGCGATAAGTCAGAATGATCAGACTACATGCCGGCCTATCCTACCTGTACCCTACTGCCCCCATCGGTGTCCCAGCCTCATCCTATTCCATCACAAAAAAATTTGGCGGTTACAGTCTCTCTCGTATCCTGCTGTTTCTGGCGTGATTTGTCGAACGCCTCTGCCACCCGCTACACTATAGAGAGAACCCCACACCCGTCGGTCCGAACATTGGCTGGGCAGTGTAGCACAACGCGAACCAAAGCTGTTTCTACACTGGCCACGAGGGTTACGGCCTACGGCGAGGTAGGGGAGCCGGATGAGCTGAGAGGTTCACGTCCTGTTCTGGGAAAGCCTCGCGGTGCAAATCCTCGGGGCTACTCGCTGCCAATAGAGGTTCGCTACGTGACCAAAACTAAACCCGAAGAGAAAGAGAACACAAATCTTAACAAGACCTCCGGCAAAAAGGCTGAGGATACCAATCATTAACGAGTACGCCAAATTACCGACAAAAATTCTAAAAGCCGAAGCCATGTGATACACCACCGTATGATGACTCGATGTTGACAATGGATGGTGAGTTCCCAGCAAAAGTCCTACCCCAAATACGGCCAGTAGCATTCCATATTCCATGGTTATTCTCAACCCATTACGGCTCCCGAGATACGCTCCTTATTTTGCATTTTGCGGTCAAGATTTCAGTGATACAAATGGAGTTGTCTTATCCATGTTTTCGCACGGTATAGGCTAGTAGAGTCTATATATTGGGTAGCCCATCGATCGGCCGCTGCCTCATGCTTGGCTGCAAGAAGAGGTTTGGACCATAAAGGCAGTGCAATGACTAGTAGCGACACCAAAATAATCTTAATGCAAAGGAGATTTTCCCTGGGAGGAACAGAAATAGAACAAGTGGAGCGAGAATAATGGCCACCATCACAACCGTAGCTAGCCGACTAAACAATCCACGCATCGCGCCATGTAATGACCATCCTTGCTCTGTGGCGACTAAGGCGGGAGTGACCTCGTGATCAGGCACGACGACCACATCAAACCATGTGAACGTAATCACCAAGAACAGCCAAAAAGAGATACGTTTCTTAGCAATGGTCTGGTCTGCGTGTCTGTGGTCCAGCTGAGCGTGGGCCCTTGTGATATCAACATAGGCCAGTGCGAGTGCTAAAATAGCAGCAATCATGTGCCAACGAAAAGGGAACGAGAATAAGAAGAGGAAAGAGAAATGAACTTCGCCGAACCACCCGCAACCAGAAGAAAAAATTCACGGTAAGATGCTCCTTCAAGGAACGAAATACTTGCGATGCGAAATACTTTCTTTACAATTTCTGAGTAATGGCTGTGTGAGGACCATCACCCAGCTGTTGCTCCAAAAACTATCCTAATGTTGCAGTACCAATAATGGCTATGGCTAGTCCGACAATGCCTCCACCAGCCACCAAGCCCGCAATCGCAATGGCAATGCTTGCGACACCCTCGTCTAGGACGGTATAGACCAGCCATTGTACGGCACCACTTATTTGAGGACACGAAGCTAGATATCCAGGCAGAGCTAGGAGAATTTCACTAATACCTTGTGGTGCAGAGATACAGTGAGTGGCCACCAAATATAAGATGATAAGATGTAATTCAGATGTGCGCCCATGCCCATAGTCGGCAAGGCGCTAACGGCTATGGCAACAATCATCAGGCTTCCCAAAATGATCCATGTTTTTGTAGAGTAAGCTATGCGCTGTTCTGCTAATGACATACTATCCTCCCCATTCGATGTTGTGTCGGTCGTTTTCTTGGTTTCAAGCCCAGACAGACTATCTATGATTCTGAGGACTCGTCAAATTATAGCGAAGATGGTTCTGTCGACAATAGGGAGGAGCTGCAAAATCCCTCGGGGTGTCACCCGGGGGATTTTTCTCGATGGGCACGAACACGTGCCTGGCCCTCCATATCACGAGTCTTCCATAGAGCTCTTAGCAACTTTTGGGACATATGGCGCGCATGAGTTTTTACCGTACTATAGTCCAGTTGCAGATCGCGTGCTATACGACGCTAAGACTTGCCTTGACACATCCGATAATAAATACTTGACTTTCGGTGCGCCAAGGTAAGCTGATTGTTTCGAGCCGGTGCCTTGGACATATCTTAACCGGACAGCAACGCGCCGCAGTGGGATAAGGCGGGGGATGAACTTTTTTATTTGGTTCATTCCCGTTTTGATAGAGGTGAATACAATGATTAAATACGTTGGCGGTGGATTATGGGTTGCGGCCGTACTATTTATGATTACGGATATGATGGCTAACATGGCTATGCCAACCATGTAAGCTTTATGCACTCCAACGATGAGACTGATGCGGCATTAACGCGCAGCACCATCCCCATTTCATCCCCATGAACTTAAAAATTCTTCCATATGTGGTGATACGCGATGTATACTAAAAATGTCCAACACCGCAGTCTGACGCCAAAATTTTGCACGCTATCATATTCTACCGTCAGCTCCAGAAAATTTGAAGCCCCTAACTACTCTCGGGGCTTGTTCATTGCCCTTAATACGTTTATCCAGGGGTTTTATACACATTTCCAAACGGGTGGCCGGATATCGTGCAGAGCTCCACCATCAGCGATCAATGTGTAGCATGCTACCGAGATAGACTACGGGCTGCCTTTCCGGTAGTTTATTTTTACGGTGCCGGAAAAGTCGCCGCTCAATCAGCCCGTCGATGGCTTAGGCCATTGGCGTGGCCAGATGGATGCTCATCACCACCACCTCCAAGGATCTTGCGGTACTTTTTCACGCAAACATTGGCCGTCGAGAGGGCATCCGAGAATGCGTGTCCGTTCCTCACCATTTTTGAAGTCCGCAACGAATGATCGGGTAAAAAAGCGGAGATACTCCTACTGTTGCGGGCGACGGCTCCTCCCGCTAACCTTGGTTTTGTGTTACTCTAAAACAACGATGTGGGTGAGGAACTCTCAGATTTCTCTGCGCGGAAGGGTTCTGCTTCTCCCTCCCGATTTTTGGTAAACCCATTTCTCCTAAACTATCTTGGACTGACCGGAGAATCTCGATGCAGGTATTAGTCGCTCCCGGAAAATTTCAAAACACGGTCAAAGCCGCAGCGTTAGCGGAGGCGATGGCAAGAGGCCTTAGACGATCTATTCCTGGAGTGGACCTGACCTTATTGCCCATTCCTGCGGGTGGTGCTGGGTCAATGGACATTTTAGTGCGGGCGATAGGCGGCCGTATCCGAAGAGAGCAAATTACGGGACCTTTTGGTCGCTTGGTGGAGGCACGGTGGGCGATGCTGCCGGATCAAATAGTGTGGATTGATGCGGCGGAAGTGGTTGGCATTGCGCTTCGCGCCCCGCACCGAGATGCGACCAGAGCAAGTACGCGCCCGTTGGGGGAAATTTATCACAAAATTCTAAGATATCAGCCTAAAATTTGTTACATTACTTTGGGTGATACTATTGTTAATGACGGTGGCATGGGATTGCTAGAAGCCTTTAATGTCAAATTTTTAGACGCGGATGGACAGCCGGTAGCGAGCGGTACCCGAGGGTTGGAACGATTAGTTCACGTCGATTTTGAAAAATTTATCCCTCCGACGGTGCCTTTAGTTGGCTTATACTCCTATCCCTATCCTGTTTCCGGAGATTTTGGCACCACATTGCAGTTTGGGTTGGAAAAAGGGCTGCCGCAGTTTCGCTTGCCACTCGTTGACGAAGCTATGCGGCATTATGCCGCTATTTTAGAAGAACATGTTGCGACTCCACTGACAACATTTGCTGGGGTGGGTGCAGGAGGGGCTACAGGGCTGGCATTAGCTTTTCTTGGTGCGCAATTATTGCCAACGGTCGCAGTCGCCGCCGACTTTCTTCATCTGGAAGAACGAATCACAGGCAGCGATTGGGTGCTAACCTTGGAAGAGCAGGCTGACCGCATAGCCGTCCATCGCGTGGCAGGTGAGGTGGCCCGGCGGGCGTGGCCGAGCAAAACTCCGGTGGTGGTGCTTACCTCGGCTCTAGGATCTGGCTATGATGCCTTATACGACTTAAACGTATGGGGAATTTATCCGTGGTTAGACAGACCGCGGACTCCTAAAGAATCCGCTCGTTCTACCACGTCTTTAGTCGAACAGGCTAGTTATAGGGTGGGGACCTGGATGCGTCATATGGCAAATCACAGGATCGAGCATAGCTAATGCTGTAAAGAAATTTGACCGAAGAACAAATTATTTGTCCGAATGGAGTTGATCGATGGACTATGAGCGAATTCAGCGATATTGTCTATGAATTGACTGATGGTGTAGCGACGATTGCCTTAAATCGTCCACAAGCTTTAAACGCGCTTACCAACCAAGCCCTTACGGAACTAGCCGCCGCTCTTGATTTATCGGCTACAGACCCATCCTGCCGTGTCCTGGTACTGACTGGACGTGGCCGGGGTTTTTGTGCCGGCCAAGATTTAAAAGAACACCAAGCACATGGTGGGGCCACCGATATCGGCGAGCATGTCGCCCGTTATTACAACCCATTGGTTTTAAAACTCTATCATTTTCCTAAACCGACGATTGCCATGGTTAATGGTGTGGCTGCTGGAGCCGGCATGTCCTTAGCCTTGGCTTGTGATTTCCGGATTGCTTCCCAAGCAGCGCGATTTAGCCAAGCATTCGTGAAAATTGGATTGGTGCCTGACTCGGGCTCCAGCTATTTTTTGCCGCGGTTAGTTGGGGTGGCACGGGCTATGGAAATGGCTATGCTTGGAGATGTCATGGATGCCGCCACGGCATTGCAATGGGGTTTGGTGCATCGGTTGGTGGAACCCGAGATGCTGGAGGAAGAAACGATGAACTGGGCACGCCGCCTTGCAGAGGGACCGCCACTCGCGCTTTCCATGATCAAAGAAAGCATTCACCGAGGGATTGACCACAACTTATCCGAAAGTCTTGAGTGGGAGAAAGGATTACAATCCGCGGCGGCGCGTACCTATGACCATCAAGAGGGAGTTCAAGCGTTTTTAAATAAAAGAGCTCCCGAATTCCGGGGGCAATGAGATGAGTGCGGACAATCTTGTCATTGTGATAGGGTCGGGAACCATGGGTCGCGGCATTGCTCAAGTGGCTTTGAGCCATGGCTTTCGGGTGCATTTGGTGGATCCCTCAACGTCTCAGCGGGAATTTGCTCACAAGGCCATTAGCCAAGGCATTGGACGGGCACTGGAAAAGGGCCAGGTCCCCAGAGAGGGGACTCTCGGGTGGCCCGAACGCTTGACGATGGGACCGGACTGGCACGATCGGGACCCAGCGTGGGTCATTGAAGCGATACCGGAATCCCTGGACCTCAAGGGACCGCTCTTCACCCAGTTGGACCAGGAATTTGGGGAGTCGGTGTGGCTGGCATCCAATACCTCGTCGATTGCCTTAACGGCGATTCAAGGCATGGCGCGGCGCTTTCCCCATCGGGTCGGGGGACTCCACTTTTTCAACCCGGTACCGCGAATGGCCCTGGTCGAGGTCATTGCGGGGATGGCAACGGCACCAGATTTTGTCACTGCTGCCCACGCCCTGGTCAAGCAATGGGGTAAAGAACCGGTGACAGTGCCGGATCGTCCTGGCTTTCTGGTGAATCGGGTGGCCCGCCCCTACTATTTGGAGTCACTGCGGATGGTCGAGGAGGGTGTCACCGATTTTGAGGCCTGTGACCAGGTTTTTGAGGGCGCGGGATTTCCCATGGGACCCTTTCGATTAATGGATTTAGTGGGCATTGATGTCAATTTTTCCGTGAGCCAGTCCGTGTTTGAGCAAACATTTTATGATCCGCGGTATCGCCCGCATGCATTACAACAGAACAAAATTTGGCTGGGCCATTTGGGGCGCAAGAGCAAACGGGGGTTTTATGCGTATGAATGACATGATTGCGGTGTTGGGACCGGATTCACTGGGCGCGATTATTCAGCAGCATACCTCCCACGCGGTACAACTCTGGGACCGCGATCCTCACCCCGGACGCGAGCCCCAGATGATTATTGACGCCACGCTAGGCCCCGTGTCGGTCAAGCGGGACCGGCTCAGGTGGCTGGCCGATCAGTATCCCCAAACGCCGCTATTAACCGCCAGTTCCACGGTCTTGTTCGCAGCCCAGCAGCGGTGGTTGCCGGTCCCCGAACGCCTCATCGGCTTTGATCCCTGGCTGATGCAAGCGAATGCGCGGGTACTGACCGTCACCGATCGCGAGGACACCCGACCACTGCACCAGGAGCTGCTGGCACACCTGTTCCCGGACTGGCAATGGCAATGGGTTGCGGACCAAGTCGGGGCCGTGTTCGCCCGCGTCATTGCCCCGTTGGTGAACGAATCCATGGAGTATCTCTCGATGGGACTCACGGACGCGGAGATCAATCGTGCCGTGAAACTGGGTTTGCATCACCCGAAGGGTCCGTTAGAATGGGCCCACCTCTTTGGCTTGTCGCAGGTGGGCTTAGTGTTGCAGGCCATGCATCGCAGCCTGGGGGAGCGGTTTTTGCCGCACCCGTTAATTCAACGACAGATGGCAGAGGAAGGAGTCGATCTTGATGCGTGAAGTGGTAATTGTGGCGGCGCGGCGCACACCGATTGGACGCCACGGAGGGGTGCTCCAATCGGTGAGGCCCGATGACTTGGCGGCGTTGATTTTACGCCAGGTGGTGGAGGACGCGCATCTGGATCCGGGGGACGTCGACGATGTCCTGTTGGGGGCAGCGAATCAGGCGGGAGAAGACAACCGCAACGTGGCGCGCATGGCCTTGCTGTTGGCCGGTTTTCCGGTAACGGTGCCGGGGGCCACGTATAACCGATTGTGCGGGAGTTCTCTGGAAACCATCAATCGGGGATTTCAGGCGATTCGTTCAGGGGAAGCGGATATCATCATTGCGGGCGGTGTCGAATCCATGACGCGGGCACCGTTTGTGTTGCCCAAGTCTGCGAAAGGCTTTCCCACCGGCAATGCCGAACTCTTTGACACCACGATTGGATGGCGGATGGTCAATCCGAAATTAGCGGCACAGTATTATCCGTATTCCATGGGCGAAACGGCGGAGAACTTGGCGGCACAGTTTAACATCACTCGGGAAGAGCAAGACGCATTTGCCTATACCTCGCACCAACGCGCGGTGTACGCGCAATCGCAGGGCTGGTTCCATCAGGAAATCGTGGCGGTGCCTATTGAGGACCGCAAGGGAAATGTCACCTGGGTGTCGCAAGATGAGCATCCCCGACCCGATACCACCCAGGAAAAACTGGCGGCATTACGGCCCGCTTTTCGTCAGGGAGGGACCGTGACGGCCGGGAATTCTTCCGGGATTAATGATGGGGCGGCGGCGGTGGTGCTGATGGCGGCCGACATTGCCGAACGGCGCGGGTTAGAGCCGCTGGCCTTCATTCGGGGAACCGGGGTGGCTGGCGTGGATCCGTCGATTATGGGGTACGGACCGGTGCCTGCCACGAAAAAAGCGTTGGCACGCGTCGGCTGGAGGCTGGAGGATGTGGATCGGGTGGAATTAAACGAAGCCTTTGCGGCCCAGTCTTTAGCGGTATTAAGGGATTTGCCTTTGGATCGATCCTTAGTCAATCCGACAGGAGGAGCGATTGCCTTAGGTCATCCCTTAGGCGCTAGCGGAGCCCGTATCCTGACGACATTGCTTTATGGCATGCAAAGGGAAAACAAACGCCGCGGGCTCGCGACGATGTGCATTGGTGTCGGTCAGGGAATCGCGACGTTAGTCGAAAGACCCTAACATTGTTAAGGCTAAGGCGCGGCCCGATTCGGCACTGCGCCTTGGCCTTTCATTGCGGTTTGTGGTACATGATAAGATCAGAGTCCTCACGTTCAATGCGTTGAGATAGACGCAAATATTCAAGATGGGCAAGCGTTTCACTTAGTGCGAACCGCATTTGATAAGGATTCAGCGGGCGTTTAAACAGCCGCTTAGCTACTTGGTATCCGGTTTGTGGATGGTCTAACAGCTCTATGACCTCTTCACTGCGCTCGAAATGATGGGCAATAATCGCGTCAATACGGGCGTTGAGGTCGTCGATAAGGTGTTCATGGGCAGGTAATCCCCGAGATACCTTAAGGCGCTTTAGTGAATTTAGTGACGCGAGATACGATGCTAACGGATTGGGGTCGGCATTGGGCCATAGACTGATGTTGGGCGTAATGCGGGACAAAATTTGGTCACCGCAAAAGAGCACTTCACGAGATTGGTCGTATATAACAGCCTGGTGGTCTGTATGTCCCGACTGCTGCAATATTTTTAGCGTGGTGTCACCCAGGACAATGTCTTGCAAGTCGTGTAATGGTATTAATTCAGAAGGCAGCCGCACAATTGTCCGACGAGCGATGGCTTCCTGGTTCAATAACCGAATGTCTTCCTGCGCTGCGCCGTTTTTTCGTAAAAAATCGGCCATATTGACGGCTTCGGGTTGATCTTCAAAAATTTGTCGTGCCGAGGCAATTTCTCCCTCTAACAGATAGATGGGGGCACGCCACAATTCATGAGCAAATGCTGCCAATCCAATATGGTCGGGATGGTAATGGGTGATAATCACCCCAGATACCTCGCGACGGTCTAATCCTAATGATTGGGTGGCCTCATGCCATGCTTGACGTGCTTCAGGCACGTCCATTCCCAAGTCGATAATCCAGACGCCTTGGGGGTCCATCACTGCGTAGGCGTAGACAAACTTTAAAGGTAAGGGAACCGGAATGGGAATCCGAAAAATTCCTGGTGACGGCTCGGTGATGTTGGATTCGTAAGGGATCATGGTATACCTCCAAATCTACCCTACACAAAAAACTTGCAACAATCAAGGAACGTGGTTGCGGGAAATTGCCACCAAAATCAGGATCACCAAACAAGATTCCATAAGATCTTTCCCCTGATGTATAGTGAAATCCGTTAACGCTGGCAGGTGAATGGGAGTTTGGTTGATCCAGTTCGGTCGATTCTTGGCACGAAAAGTCTTGCGATAATGTCTCACTAGCTAGCTTTAGAGATGTTATGATATTTTCTGTCCAATTACTTACGATGTTTATCGAGGAGTTTCTCATGTGGCCGTTTACACGAAGGAAGTCTTTTCCCGAGTCTGTGACAATATCCGAACATCAGCAAAAAATGTTTAATGCCATTGAAGAACTTAATGATCAATTAACTAAGTTCGTACGATGGAGCTATCGCAATCAAAAAAGTACTCTAGAAAGTTTGCAAAATTTACAGGCGGACTGGACAACTTTTCGTAGCAATGACGAGGCGACGGTCCGTGAGCTTGAAGCAACTTTGGAACAATTGTCACGGGACCTAATGGGTTGGGTAGATGATATCGATGCGGTGTTTCAAGCCGCAGGACAGGACAATGCAGTCGGAGACAAGGGATTGATGGGCAGATGGTTGGCCCAACTCATTCAACGTTTGCACACGCTAGGATACGAGGAATGTCTGGTTCGAGGCACCTTGTTTGATCCCCGAACATCCGAAGCTTTGGGAACCACTGGCGAATGGGTTGACGACACGCGACAACCGAGGCGCTACGAAGTGGTCTCGGTTCTGCGTAGAGGGTTTTTGAGGCATGGTGTGTTGCACCGCAAGGCTCAAGTAGTTGTCTATAAAGGTGAAGACGAAGAAAATTCAGGAGGATTGACTACGGATGGCTATTGAGAAGTTGGATCCTGCATCTTTTCGCCCAATTGTTGGCATCGACCTCGGAACCACAAATTCTGCAGTGGCATATATTCACGAAGGACGTCCCCATGTGATCCCATCGGAGACCGGGGAACGGTTGTTGCCCTCCGTGGTTCTCTTGGATGCTGAAGGGCAGGTGGTTGTGGGTCAGGATGCACGTGATGGGCTGGTGGCTATGCCGGATCGTGCTATTGCTGCAGTCAAGCGGTTAATGGGCACTAGCGACACGATAAAGTTGGGATCGCAAACATTTCTCCCAGAGGAAATCTCGGCGTTGATTCTCAAAGAACTGCGTCAGCGCTTGGTGACTATCTATGGCGAACAAATGGTAGAGGCAGTCATTACTGTACCTGCATACTTTAACGATGCCCAACGTCGCGCTACGAAACAAGCCGGGGAACTTGCAGGATTTGTGGTGGAACGCATTATCAATGAACCTACGGCTGCCGCCCTGGCTTACGGGTTGGATCATAGCGGAGATCATAAACATGTGCTGGTGTACGATTTAGGGGGCGGCACGTTTGATGTGTCGGTGGTTACATTGGAAGAGGGTGTCCTAGAGGTTAAGGCTTCCAATGGCAACCGCCGGCTTGGAGGGGAGGATTTCGATTGGCGGTTGGTCGATTGGATGGCTGGACAAGTCTATGAAACTTCCGGAGTAGATCCTCGGGAAGATCTGAGGGCTCGGGCAATATTGAAGGAATTAGCCGAGCGCGCAAAGTGGACATTGTCCGATGAACCAGAAGCCACCATTGAGTCCCCGTTATTAATGGTGCATGACGATCACCCTGTCATATTACAAACCAAGATTCATCGCGACCAGTTTGTGAGCATGATTCAACCGTGGCTGGATGAAACCTTTACCCTTGTGATGGACGTGCTGCAGCAAGCAGAACTTGGACCTGATGCGATTGATGAGGTGTTGCTGGTCGGTGGTTCGACGAGGATTCCTCGTGTCCACGAAATGATCGCCCAATATTTTGGACGCCCAGCGCGAAGCGAAGTAGATCCCGAACTCGTAGTCGCTCTAGGTGCCGCGGTTCAAGCAGGAATCAAGTCTGGAGCCCTATCCAACTCAGGCATAGTGGCAACCGACGTAGCGCCTTTTTCTATGGGAATAGCCACGGCCAGGCCATTTGGCTATGGGTGGCGGCCAGGCTATTTTGCGCCAATCATTAAACGGAACACCGCTGTGCCCTGTACCCAGACTCAAATTTTTACAACTCTAAGCGACGGGCAAGACACCATTGAAGTCGAGGTGTATCAAGGCGAAGACGAGTTGGTGGCGAATAACTACAATTTGGGCTCCTTTCTCTTAAACGGTATTCCTTCGGCTCCTGCAGGAACTGAAAACATTGAAGTGACTTTTCGATATAACTTAAACGGCATTTTGGAAGCCACCGCCCGTATTATCTCGACCAAACATGCGAAGAGCATTGTGGTGCAAGATGGATTGGAGCGTCATTCAGCCAGTGCCTTGGAACAAAGTCGCGCTCGCCTTGAAGCCCTATGGGACAACATGTTGGAGACCCAACCCGTGCAAACCTCACTGGACGATGAGTTTGCGGATGTATTTGAGGTAGATGATGAAACGCTCACTGAAAAAGACTTTGCTCTGGAGTTAGCTGACCAGGCTGAGGTCACCATGAAGGATCTTGAGGCATTAATGCAGGAGACCACTGATAAGGCAGAGCGAAAGCGCCTCATTTCATGTCTGGAAAAGATCAAGGGAGCACTTACCGCGGAAGATCCTAATACATTGCAAGACGCCATTGACGAAGCGCTAGACCTTTTATTTGATCTGGAAAGTTAGAAGTTTGAGGAACGAGAGGGAGTATTATGGGAAAGAAGTCCAAATCCAGGAAAAATAAAACCGGGAAGAACCACTCTATCTCTAGTCCGCCAAAAAGTTCGTCTGTGGTTCCATCGTCTCATTATGCGGTGCTGGGAATACAGGCTGATGCTGATTATGACATTATTCGCCAGCAATATTTAAGTTTAGTGCGCCAGTTTCCGCCTGAGACCCATCCAGACGTATTCCAAAAAATTCGAGCAGCATATGATGTGCTCAAAGATCCGGAATCTCGGCGTCAGTATGATCGCGAGCGGTTTTACGGAGGTTCCTTGGATGACCTTAAGAAAAAAGCGTCCGACTTGATAAGCTACGGACGGGGGCAAGAGGCCATTCAGGTTTTGCATCAAATCGTGGACATTCGCCCCAGTGTGGAGGATTACATGCTCCTTATGGAAGGATATGTAGATTACGGCAACATCAAATCTGCGGAAGAATATTACCAAAAAGCGGTCGCTTTGGTGGATGATGTGGGCGAAAAGGTAAAGATCGGGATACAGTGGACGTATGCTGTATCGCATTACCACGATATTATCGACTCGCTTATGGCTATCGCCGACCAATATCCCGAGGTCGCACCGGCAATGGTAGCGTCTGAACTATTTGTTCACTATCTTAATGCAGGACAAATCAAAAAAGGCATGGCCTACTATCGCAGCCTGATTTCGCGAAAGAAGTACCCAACAGCGAGCGATTTTGCCGTTTATATTGATTGGCTCAATGTGCTGGAGGAAAATCAATGCTACTTTGAGTTTAATCACTTACTCGAAACTAAGGTTAAACCAGCTGCTCAAAAAGCGGCCCAAGGACCACACCGGGATGCGATTAAAGACAGGCTACTGAAGTCAATCGCCGTGGAGACCGATCTTCCCCAGTGGAAGCTCAAGACCATTATTACCAATCTTGTTTGTATTTTAGACCCTACCGATGAAAATGCACGCAAATTATGGCGTGAGTATGCTGCTAAATATCTCCTGCTGTCCCAGATGGATGAAATGATCATGGACCTTAGAATACCAAACCATCTGGTTGAGTTAACACTGGTGAGCATTCGCGAGAAATATCAAGTGAGTTACGGTGAGCAATTTTGGCAGTCATTTCAGAGCCGTCCCCATACAGAAGAGACCCTAACGGAACCAGCGGCCCTTGAGCTTATGTCACAATCTTACTCTCGGGTGTATCATGTCGTTCAACAGCGA
>PXYW01000005.1:14255-34527 GCA_003023695.1 Sulfobacillus benefaciens
CCATCGGCAGGACGTATTGGCACTATTGCCTACTACGGACCCGATATTCACACGGCAACTAAGGTCGTAGCCGCAGTTTTTCGACCTTCAGGGTCTAAGCTTATTGCCATGAAGAAATGGTATGGCCAGGCAGTGGATAAGGATCCCGGTGTGCAATTGGAGATACAAGAATTTCTTACCAACCATCATGTCACCAATGTGGCGGTTAGCGATGGCATTATGGGCTGTCCGCACGAAGAAGGGATAGATTACCCGCTGGGCGGCGAATGCCCTTTTTGCCCGTTTTGGGCCATCGGTATCCATGAATGATATCTATGAGACCATAATCAACGCGGTTAAACCGGTACCATCTTTTCGAAGAGGAGGATCTCACGGGGCACAAATCGCGGAAACTAGCCAAAGTTTGTTGTGCTGCTATACTTAATCCAAAGGAGGCCATGTGATGCGCGATGCCCCCACTCCTTCTGCGGATGGACCTTTGGATTCACTCTATGGGTTTGTCGAACGGGTTACGTTTCACCAGCCTGAAACAGGTTTTTGTGTTATCCAGGTCAAGGTGTCTGGTCAGAAAGAGTTGGTGCCTGTAGTCGGGTATGCCCCCGCCGTGTCATCAGGAGAATATCTTTCTGCCCAAGGTCGGTGGGTAGTGGATCGCAACCATGGTCGGCAATTTAGAGCCGCGACCATGCGTTTGGCTGCACCCAATACGGTTACCGGAATCGAGAAATATTTGGGTTCGGGAATGGTTAAGGGCATTGGGCCTGTCTATGCGCATCGTTTAGTGGCGGCATTCGGTAAAGATGTCTTTGATATCATCGAAACCAGCCCTACGCGACTTCAGGAGGTTGATGGTATCGGCCCTCGGAGAGCGGATCGCATTATCCGTAGCTGGCGAGACCAAAAAATTATTCGCGAGATTATGGTGTTTCTTCATGGGCACGGCGTATCAACGGCACAGTCGGTGCGGATTTTCAAAACCTACGGCGAGCAGGCCATTTTACGTGTGCAAGAAAATCCCTATCGTTTAGCTCGGGACATTCGTGGAATTGGGTTTAAAACTGCAGACAAAATTGCATCGCATCTAGGAATAGAGTCTACTGCTCCGATACGCGTTCAAGCAGGAGTCAGTTTTGCATTGTTAGAGGCAACCGCGGACGGTCATTGTGGACTTCCTGTAGAAGATTTAGTGCGGCAAACCACCCAACTGCTAGAGGTCCCGGGGGGGTTGGTGCAAGAGGCTATTGCTCATGAACAAGAGGAAGGAACGATAGTCTCGTTGACCATTGAAGGGCGACCCTTTGTGTTTCTAGCCTCTTTGGCATACCAAGAACAGGCTATTGCCCATCGTCTCCGTGCGTTGGCTTTGGATTGCCCTCCTTGGCCCACGATTGACGTCGACAAGGCTATCCCTTGGGCCGAACAGCGATTGCATTTGACGTTGGCTGAAAGCCAGCGCGAGGCAGTGCGACAAGTCCTTCAGTCCAAGGTGATGGTGTTAACCGGAGGTCCCGGGGTGGGGAAGACGACCCTAGTGAAAACCATCCTTACGATCTTACAGGCGAAGCAGGTCAAACCGATTTTATGTGCTCCCACCGGAAGAGCAGCCAAACGTCTAACCGAAACGAGCGGAATTGAAGCGAAAACGATTCATCGCCTATTAGAATTTCGACCGCCGGGGGGATTTCAGCGTGATGAACACCACCCATTAGAAGCAGATCTTGTGGTGGTGGATGAATGTTCGATGATAGACGTGCCCTTGATGTACAACCTTTTAAAAGCTGTCCCCTCCAGAGCAGCGCTTTTATTAGTTGGGGATGTTGACCAAATTCCGTCCGTCGGACCGGGTCAGGTCTTTCGCGATATACTTGAGGCCAATAGGATACCGGTGGTGCGGTTAACTGAAGTCTTTCGGCAAGCGGCGCAAAGCCGCATCGTGGTTAATGCGCACCGGATCAACCAAGGACAGATGCCAGATCTCGACACACCGATTGAGGGCACCCAGGATTTTTATTTTGTCCCTGCCCAAACTCCTCTAGAGGCTGCCGACAAAATTGTGCGGTTGGTTGCTGAACGCATTCCCGGACATTTTTCCTTCGACCCGATTCGTGACATCCAAGTACTATGCCCGATGAATCGGGGGGATACAGGGGCCCGCCATCTAAACCAATTATTGCAGCAGGCTTTGAATCCCCCAGGATCTGGTGCTATTGAGCGGTTTGGCTGGAAATTTGGTCTTGGCGATAAGGTGATGCAAATGGCCAATGACTACGACAAAGAAGTGTTTAACGGCGATATTGGTTGGGTTACTGCGGTGCATCCCGAGGATCAAGAGCTAATGATTCGATTTGACGGCCGTGAGGTGGCTTATGATTTTGGCGAACTCGATGCAATCGTGCCTGCCTATGCCACAACCATTCACAAAGCCCAAGGATCGGAATTTCCTGCTGTGGTCATTCCTCTTACTACGCAACACTATCTGATGTTAAAACGGAATTTGCTCTACACGGCTGTCACTCGGGGCAAGCATTTAGTCATGCTGGTTGGTCAGCCCAAAGCGGTTGCGATGGCGGTAAGAACCAAACCCTCCGATCGGCGCTGGTCAAAGTTGAAGGAATGGATGGTTGGTGCTGAATAAAGACTGACCACGATGATGCCGATTAGATTCTTAGATGATGGGTACTCCAGAGTAATATAGTCTCAAAATCCTTGGCCATCTTACAAGGAATGTCTTTTTGGAAAGAGACAGGGGATGAGGTGAGGTTGACGTTCTTCATCGTCGAGGCATCGGTTTAAGCCCCTAATTCTAGTCATTGATCGCTGGACCCGGAGCCTCTCGGGGCATGATATGGGCAGGCAAGGCCGAACGGTTATGGCCCAAGCGTTCTGGCCTATCATGCCCCGTTCTCCGCCCCCAGCGGGACGTTAGCAACCGCCCAGCCGATTAGGGTTATCTATAGCCGTTAGGGGGCTTAAGAGTATACCGTCACATTTCACGTGACGGAACCCGCTCTTCGGGTATCAATGGGTCGCCGCGGTTTCCTACCAACGGCGGATTCTGTCGGCCCTCGGTGTCCCATCGATTGGGATTTTTCTGGGAGCCTTCCGAGTAAGACAGGGGACAATTCTAGAATTTCGGTCAAGCTGTCTTGCGGAACGTGGCTTATAATTAAGAGAGTTTTTGGTATGAAGTTTAACATATCGTTAAATCCCTCGTGATAGAGAAAGAGCTATTTTCGAGCGTTTGTGTTACACATGAGGATAATTTGCGGGAGTTCTGTGGCGTGTTGAGCCGGCAAGCGACTTAAGGCACGAGCATGTTCCTAAAATCGTATTGGGCCGCGGTGTGGTGAGAAACTTGGCTAAGCCTATTAGAGGCGAAGGCAGCTTCTCTCTTGCCGTATATGAGAATTGTGTGTGATACCACAAATACTTTGTGTAAGGCGTTGATTATGGTGTTAGTCAAAAGCCGTGGGGCATTGCTCAGCGGGGTTCTATTGATTTCAAGTACGGGTCTAATATTTTCTTCTGCGATAGCTGATGCTGCTACAGTGCCTGGGCCAATTTATAAATTATCTAACGGACCGACCGTCTATGTTGACCATAACGGCTCACTTCATGCGGTAGCATCTCCTGCGATGCTCTACGCTTTAGGGTATCAGTGGCGGGAACTGATCACGGTAAAAACGTTGCCAGCATCCATAGGTCAACCTATTAATCTTTTAAAGCTTCCCGCTAGCCCGCAAGTCTATTGGTACCAAAATGGGCAATTGCACTGGATTGAGAACGAGAAGGTCTTTAGCGCAAATGGGTTTCAGTGGTCCAATGTGTACCTTGTACGTAATTTGCCTGCTCCCGTGGAAACACCATTAACGGGAATCATCAAGGGAACGAATACGGAGTCCCCCCAGCCTCTTATGCATCGCTTTCCGCATTTCCCTATATTCCAGCTGGAGGTACTAAAACGATTGCTATTGAGGCGTTAAATGCAAACGGTTTACTGGATACCGCCTATAACGGAAGTCTCTCGGTCTCTAGTTCGTCGACCTATGTTCGGTTTGAAAACAATACCGATTCTTTTGTCTTAGGGCCGATTTCGGTGCCGTTTACCGATGGGGTGGGCAAACTGACCATGAAGGCCGCACAAGTGACGGGCCACGTAGTCATTCAGTGGAATTCCGGATCGCTTCCCTTGACGATTATGCCCAACACCACCAACCAAGTAGGGTGGAGAGCGTTTACCGTCGGTGGCACGCCCATTTCTTCTCTGAGTCCCGTTACCACAAGCACTACAGTTGTTCTACAGCCCGTGGATGCAGCGGGGGTTATTGTTCCGGGGACGTTAGCCGACAATGTGAACTTGACCTTAAACAGCAATGCTCCGGGTTACCAAGTGTATATAGGCATGTTGATGTCGCCGGGGGTACCGACTTTGCAAACCTTTTACGCATCTAATCAAGCAGCTTCATATTATTTTTCGGGATCAGCTTTTGGTGTAAACCTTGGCGTCAGTAACGCCTACCCGGCGACGTTTTCGGTTGTCCCGGCTGCTCCCGCTAACCTGAAAGTGACAGCAGTCACCGGACCTACTTCGAGTGCGGCTCCCGAGGTCTCGGCTCCTGTATCTAACCATATTGGACAAATTCAATTGGTCACGGGGATTCATGCTAATGAGACCTATCAGGTGCAGCTACAGCTCGAAACGAACAACAACAAACCCATCTTAGGGATTGCCCAGTTATTTGGCTCTCAAGCCTATCCGACCAGCGCAAACTCTGATGAGGTGCCCACCTTTAGCGTGAGCACCAGCGGACGATCAACGCCTTCGACATTAACTTTTGGACACATTGGCACCAACCATGTATATCTCAATTATCACACCGGGTCTGCTAACAATGTACCGGATGTATTGTCTCTGTATGGGATACAAAACGAATCGTTGTATGGTCCGGGCCTTGGCTTTGTTCCCATTGTTCAACTGATGACTAATGCCTTTTAGGAGGTTTTTAGACATGGGTTGACCGAATATGTACTCCTGCGGCATAAATGCGAATGCTTCGACATCGTGGATTAATACATTCAAGCATGCGGTCATAGGTTGAACATTCGCCATCCCTCAGGATCTTCAGCAGCAATTCGACGATTTCGTCCTCCCAGTCATCGCAAGGGCTTTGCCGTTTCTTCATCAAGTCTAATTAGGACAAGTGGCTTACCAAGTTGTTGGTAGGGTTCCACGCTCCGCACGACCGCCTAACAATCAAGTTATGTGGGACAATTTGTGTTTTTGTCGGTGTAATTGAGCCATTGGCGATTTGGTCAATCAGCATGGTTGCGGCTCCTTCGCCCAATTCAAAAATGTGGACATTCATCGTAGTTAATGGAGGATTGGCTATTTTTGCTAAGGGAATATCATTGAATCCTACGATTGCGAGGTCTTGCGGAATGTGATACCCAAGCTCGCCTGCCGCCCGCATGGCACCGAACGCTAGAACGTCATCGGAGGCGATGATGGCAGAGGGTCTCGTCGGTAGTGCGAGCAATTTCATCATGCCGGTATAGCCGCCTTCTTCCAAAAACTCTTCAGAAGTCACGAGTTGTGGATCAAATGGCACATTGGCGTCGTTTAGAGCTTGGGCGTACCCCGACAAACGATCAATGGTTAATATGAGTTCGGGAGATCCGCCAATAAATCCAATATGCTGGTGGCCTAGTTTCAATAAATGCATTGTGGCATCATAACCGGCCTTTTTATTATCGTTGTTAATCGAGGAAACCATGGCTTGATCAGGAGATCTGCCGATAAGGACCGCGGGAACATGGTTATCTTGCACACGTTTCAATAGGGGATCATCCAGTTTTACCGTTAATAAGATAACACCGTCCACACGCTTGCTCTGGACCATTTGATCTAGTCGCTCGACATCGTTGAGCCCTTGAGATGCGGTAGACAGAAATAAGTCATAGCCTAGTTTTCGCGCGGCTTGCGAGATGCCGCGCAGCACCTCGGGGAAAAATGGGTTGAGAAAAAATTGGTCGATAGCGTTGGGCAAGATTAGCCCAAGAGTCCGGGTTTCTTGTCTCACCAAGCTACGGGCAATTTCATTGGGGTGGTAGTTTAACTCTTTAAGAACCATGCGAACACGTTCACTGGTTTCAGGGCTGATGCGGGGGTTGTTGGCGAGCACCCGGGACACGGTGGATGGGCTAACACCAGCTTTGGCTGCGACATCCTTAATACTAATTGGCATATTTATCTCCTGTTCGAATAAATAGGTTGCCACTTTTGGCTGGAAGCGTTAGCGACTGTCCAGTACAAACTGCCCTTTGGAGAATGTCTCCATAGATGCATTGATACGTGCCGTCCGGGAGTGTCTCATCCGACAAGGTTAAGGCAAGAGGATCGGCGCCATTATTAATCATGCACAACAGAGGCTGTTCAGACGCATCGCGATGTGCTTCCGGAATACGCACGTAGCTGTACAATTGCGTTGAAATGTCCCTAAGGATCGGTCGGTAGGCTCCGCTGCGGATCACGGCATACTTTTTGCGCAACGCCGATAATGTGCGGTACTGTGCCAGTAATTGGACGTTTTGTTCTTGCGGATCCCACATCATAGTGCCCCGACATTCGGGGTCACCACCTCCGGTTAAGCCGATATCATCGCCGTAGTATACCATGGGGGAGCCAAAGCAGGTAAATTGAAAAAAGAGAGCCAATGAGACTTGCTGGATATTCGATTCGCATGCACTCATGATTCGTATCGTGTCGTGAGATCCTAAAAGGTTCCAAAGATATGGCAGCCGATCTTCAGGATATTGGGTCCGAATTTGTTCAATGCGTTGGTCGAACTCCTGCGCATCAATAAGGTTTTTGCATAGCCAGTCGTGAACAGCACTGGTAAACGGATAATTCATCACGGTGTCAAATTGTTCTCCGCGAAGCCATGGCATAGCAAACTGCCAAACTTCACCACAAATGAGAGCCTCCGGGTAACGACCTTTGATACGCTCCCGAAAATGCCGCCAAAAAGCGTGCTCAACCTCATCGGCAACGTCTAGACGCCAGCCATCGACTCCAGTACGTTCCATCCAATATTCAGCAACATGGATCAGGTACTGCTCCACCTCTGTGTTGGCAGTTCGCCATTTGGGCATTTTCGGAGTATAGGCAAATGTTTCATAGGTGCGCCGTGAAGGATCTACAGGCCATGTAATAGGATAAATCCAGTCAGCGTATGGTGATTCAGTGCCATGGGCCACGATATCGCGAAATATGGCGTGTTGGTCACCCATATGATTGAACACAGCATCTAAAATCAGCCGAATACCCTGGGCATGGCAGGCTGTTACCAGTTGGCGAAGATCTTCTTCGGTGCCGAAGTCTGGATCGATTGCGTAATAATCGGTGGTGTCGTATTTGTGGTTGGATTTTGCTCGAAAAATTGGTGTGAGATATAATACGTCGACCCCGAGCGAGCTAATGTAATCAAGTTTATCCATGATGCCACGTAAGTTGCCGCCAAAATAACTGTTGCGCTGCGGCTTAGTTCCCCACGGTGCCAATTTTTTTCGGGGAGACAAGTAGTGGCCGCGGAAAAATCGATCAGGAAACACCTCGTAGCACACCGAACCAGCAGCCCAACGGGGAGGAGAAAAAAGGTCGCTCTCACCCAAATACGGGACCTCAAAACACCGGTCCGGATGTGGCAGGGTCGTGGACAGGCCTTCGCGACTAAAGTAATATTCCTCGTTTCCTTGCAGTAAAGAGAAATAATAACGAAAACGCTTGCTTGGTTGTGACAGCGAGGCCTGGAAAATGACGTGATTTGAACCATCTAAAGCATAAAAATCTGCGACGGTCACTTGGGTGGTCTTTTTAGGCAAAAATTTGTCCCAGTGTACCACCGAGACACACTTTGCCAAATCGCGTCCCGCACGCAAGCGAACCGTCAAGCAGCCATTTGAAGCATAGGCATACGGTTCAACGGATTCGTGAAAGAGGGACAACCGCAATAAATATACGTTCTTGCGGGTATCGTCATCAATGTCATTGGATTCTTTAGGATTCAAAGATGTCCCTCCTTCATTGGGAGCTTATATGATACCGAGTATCTTTTATCAATAATTCAGGCACCTCAACAAATAAGATATTATCCTTAAACTGTTGCTTTAAGGGGTGAAAAGCGTTGACTCTGGAAACTGACGCAAGGTGACTCACCCCGTGAATGGCTAGAAAAATCGAGCGATGTGATTGCACAGAAAAACCATTGTTAACGATCGTTACAACCAATTCCGAACCATCGGAGCAAACTCTAAGATCAAATTCTACAGCAGTATAAGCGCCATCTTGATAAGCAAAGGTTTCCCCGTCATCTTCATAATAGCGATAGTGGCCTTCGGCACCTGAATAGATGTGAAATATTAGAGAATCGGAGGTTTGCCCGGTATGTTGAACCACACCTTGCATAGCGATAATGGATCCCGCTTGCACAAACACGGGAATTTCGTCAATCGTGGCAGTGGCTAAGATATATTGGTGGCCCTCCAATCTGTGATCGGTACTTTCCTGATACCAGTCGCCTTGTGGCAGATAGACGCTACGCACGTTGGTATCAGGCCGATAGATGGGGGCCACCAATATACCTGGTCCGAGCAAGAAACTGTCACAAAGATCTCGAGTGTGGGGGTCTCCGGGAAATTCCAGGGCCAGCGGACGCATCGGGGGCAATCCGGTCATGCGATGCTCGTAAAACAAACTATAGATATGGGGCAACAGCATGTAGCGGCGTTCAATGGCTTTGCGAATCGCTGATTCAAACACAGGGCCAAATTGCCATGGTTCTTGGCGCACAGCGTCAATTCCGGAATGATTGCGGAAAAATGGGGTATAGGCAGCCATCTGAGTCCATCGAGTGAGCAATAGGCCATCGACATCGAACGCAAATCCTCCGACATCAGCTCCAGAAAATGGTAATCCAGACAGTCCCATATTTAGCAGCATGGGAATTGCTAAGGCTAAATGCTCCCAAAAACTCCGGTTGTCACCTGTCCATACGGCAGCATATCGTTGGGTTCCCGCATACCCAGAACGTGTCAAAACAAACGGACGTTTTCCCTTCAAAAGTTTTTTCATGCCCTCATAGGTGGCTTGATTCATATAATGTCCGTAGGCATTATGGAGCGCCTCATGGGTCATGGGTCGTCCCTGATTACCGTGGACGACCGCTAAATCCATGGTCTTAGTTTCGTTAAAGACAGCGGGCTCGTTCATATCATTCCAAATTCCGACAACACCACTATCAACATAACTTTGGTGAAGCTCTCCCCACCATTGCCGTACGTGGAGCTCAGTGAAGTCAGGAAAAACACTCTCTCCTGGCCAAACGTCTCCTAGATATAGATGGCCATCAGGATACGCGCAAAAGGCGTTCTCGACTAGGCCGGATCGATAGACATTGTAATCGTCGTCTTTTTTTACTCCAGGATCCACGATGGGAATAATGTGAAATCCTTGGTCCGCCAAATGATGAATGGTGTCGCTGCTGGTAGCGTAATGTTGAGGGTTCCAGGTAAAGACCCGGTAGCTATCCATATAGTGGATATCTAAGTACAACGCATCACAGGGGATGCGTCGTCGACGAAACTCATTGGCAATTTCCTCAAGTTGATTTTCCGATTCATAGCTATAACGAGATTGATGATATCCTAAGGCATAACGTGGAGGCTGAGGGACACGGCCTGTCAGAAGCGTAAACTGCGCGACCACCTCTTTTAACGTCTTACCAAAGAAGCAATAATAATCCATATCCCCAGTATTGATCCCGAAGGACACCGAAGACAAATCCTTAAAGGAAAAGGTGGTTTTCCCTGCATTGTTCAAAAAGATGCCGTAGGCCAGGTCTTTTCCGACAACATAAAACACCGGGATAGACACATAAAGCTCGCGTATTTCAGGTACATGTGGCGCATAGACGTCAGAGTTCCACATAGAATTTTCTGTATTGGCTTTATTTAGATACCCAGTTTTTTCCCCCAATCCATAAATGGCTTCTCCTCGATAGTGTTTTCGACACATGATGCCCGAAGTGGATTGGCGAACCAAAATACCTTCCGGCATATCTTCGCAAATTGGGGTGCCATCTTCGCTTTCTGCCCGAATCGCAAACGCAGACTTTTGAATAAGCAAGGTAAGACCAGCGGAAGACAGCCGGTATTTATCGCCAAGGTCTGCTAGAATCGCTGGCTTAATAGGCATCGAATAATCTAACGGCACGATCTCTTCAGGAGCGGGCACTTGGTGGCTGATTTTAACCCGGAACATTCCGTCGCTTAACCATACTGCAACGACCGCCTGGGGGCATGCAAAAAACGCGGTGTTATTATTCACAAAGGCGTTTGTTATAGGCCCTAAAGGTTCTGTTGATTCTATTGTTGACCGGATAACACTCTCCGGATGAATTGCTGCACTGGAATCGTTCACTACAAATCCCTCATCTCTCGGATACAATCAACGGGAACACATCGCAGGCAAACGATTGCATAATGATGTGGATTCATGGTAGCAAGTTTTCGGACTTTACGCAATGTCAATGGATAAAATAAATTTTCCGTCACTCATCTTATTCAACTTGCTAAACCTTGAAAAATCAATGTCCTTCATTGATAGTTACCTTGCAACGAAAAGATAAAAATCCTCTTGCGTTTTCTAATGACGTAGAATATGATGTGGTGCATAGAATATTATGACAAATCGGCTTTTGCTTAAAATGTGCAAACGATTGCTCAATTAGAGTCGCGGTGGTCATTGGTTGAACATTGAAAGGAGCCTTGGCTGTGAACAGCAAAAATCATCAGAGGATTTATGGGATCTTAGCAGGTGCGATATTAGGATCTTCCTTGGTTGGATGCGGAGCCTCTGCGAGTGCACCGCCTTCTGCAACAGCAAACTTAGCAAAAGGGGTGCATCTCACGGTTTGGTCATATTGGGGGATGCCGGAATTTGGCGTGGTGCAACAGTACGCGAAAAAATGGGCAAAGGCGCATGGGGATACTGTGACAGTGCTTAACGAGAGTGCAGTGACCGGAAGTTACCAGTTTTACGGTACCGCAGCTCGGGCCGGTAAAGGTCCGGATGTGGTGGTGGCAATGCCTCACGACAACTTGGGGCTATTTCAGGAAGAAGGGTTACTGGCGCCCATTCCGAGCAACATGATCCACCCAGCGGATTATACGGCAACGGAAGTTAAGGCAGTAACATTTGGTAATGCGGCATATGCCTACCCTATGAGTGTTCAAACGACGGCCTTATTTTACAATAAGAATATGATTAAGTCCCCACCAAAAACCTGGAGCCAATTTGTCAACGATGCCAACCGCTTTGGGTTTGGGTATGCTCAACACAATTTGTATTATGATTTTGCATTTATCGGAGGCATGGGCGGATATATTTTTGGAACACATAACGGTAAACTTAGTGCTCAAGATATCGGATTGGCCTCCCCAGGTGCTATTGCAGGTTTTAAATTGATTCGCGCTATGGATGCCACCTACCATTGGATGAATCCTAACACTACGGGGGCCATTTCATTGTCCAACTTTACCAGCGGCAAAATTGGGATGATGATTGATGGACCCTGGGATATAACCAACGATCAAAAAGCCAAGATAAATCTTGGCATTGCACCATTACCGACGTTGCCAAACGGGAAGCCTGCTACACCATTCATTGGCGTTCAGACGGTATTGGTTAACCAAAGAAGTCACAACATTCCGTCGGCAATGGCCTTGGCACAATATTTGGCATCGGTGCCAGAAATGGAGTACTTTCACGTGAATGCGGATCTACCAGCATTGGTGACGCTGCAAAACTCATCGGTGGTGCAAAGCAATCCCTATGATGCGGCGTTTTTACGACAAGCCAAGGTGGGAGTTCCGATGCCGAATATTCCTCAAATGCAGGCGGTTTGGAGTGCAATGACGGAAATTGCGAATATTATTCGTGGGCAAGTGACACCTGCAGTAGGGGCCAGAGATTTTGTAAATCAAGTGAAAAAGGGCATTCAAATTCAACAAGGTTAATATCGCCAGAGCAGTTCGCGTTCGGGAACTGCTCTCAATGCTCTTTTTTGGCTGCGCAGTGGAGGGATTATCGTGTTGAGTCAGCAAATAAGAATAAGGCAAGCTAAAAAGCGCCGAACCAGATATCAGGTGCAATGGTCAGCATATGGCTACTTATCGCCGGCGTTAGTCACCATCGCCGTCTTAAGTGTGATTCCTACCCTATTAACCTTTGCCGTTGCATTTACCAATGCCAGTGCCATTCACTTCACTAATCCCTCTTTCGTAGGGTTGAAGAACTTTGCGGCGCTGTTTAACCTGAACGATCCGCTGGCCCAAGTCTTCATTCCAACCTTTATTTGGACGGTGGTGTTTGCTTTTGTTACCACGGCGCTAAATTACTTTGTTGGGCTATTCTTAGCGGTATTGCTCAATAACAAAAACATGAGAGAGACCCGACTCTATCGCGCCATTCTCATTATTCCCTGGGCGGTTCCGGCACTCATTTCTACGTTAATTTGGCAAGGATTGCTCAATCAAAGTTATGGCCAAGTCAACGCCGTGTTGCATATGGTGGGCATTCCTGCAATTCCCTGGTTGGTTAGTCCGCTTTGGGCGCGGGTCTCGATTATTCTTGTGAATTTGTGGTTAAGCTTTCCGTTCATGATGACCGTGTGTCTTGGAGGATTACAGGCGATTCCCGGAGAATGGTACGAAGCAGCTAGTATTGATGGGGCGACGTTTTGGCAACGATTTCGTTACATCACGTTGCCTTCAATCTGGAAAATTAGTCTACCTTTAGTTATCCCGTCGTTTGCCTTCCAATTTAACAACTTTAACGCGGTCTACTTACTAACCGGTGGCGGACCCGCACGAAATTCTACCCAATTTGCCGGATATACCGATATTTTAGCTTCTGCCGCTTATAAAATGACGCTTGATTTTAATCGATATGACTTAGCGGCGACGATTGCTGTGGTGTTATTCATTCTTGTAGGGTTTTTTAGCTGGATTAATATGCGTGCTACGGGTGCGTTTCGGGAGGCGGATTAACATGCCCCAGTTCAAACATAGACTATCCGTTAGTGAATTGCTCACATTATGGCTTTCCCGGGTTGTAATCTGGGTGGCGATAATTTTGGTCATTGTGCCCATGCTTTATGTGGTGACCGCATCGTTTAATCCCAGCCAAGCCTACTTTTCCTCGTCGCTTATCCCAAGTCACCCGTCTTTGGCCAATTATCGCGCACTTTTCGCTCAAGGGCAGTTTTTAATCTGGCTGAAAAACAGCAGCATAGTGGCGCTAAGCTTGGGGTTGGGGCAATTGGTTATTACCTCTACAGCGGCGTATGCCTTTTCTCGAATGCGGTTTTATGGGCGAAAAAACGGCATTATGATTCTACTCATTCTCCAAATGTTTCCCAACTTCCTGACGATATCGGTTATTTATTATGGACTGGCTCAAGTCGGATTATTAGATAATCTCTGGGTCTACATTTTAGTGCAACTGGGCGGCAGCGCCTTCAATATTTGGTTGCTCAAGAACTACTTCGATACAGTCCCCCGCGAATTAGACGAAGCCGCGATTATGGATGGCGCCGGGCACCGCCAAATATTTTGGAAAATCGTATTGCCTTTGGCGCGGCCCATGTTAATGGTAATATTCTTTTTCACCCTGATCGGATCATTTAGCGAATACATCCTAGCCGGAACCATTATTCAATCGGCATCTAATTACACCTTAGGCCTCGGATTATATTCTCTAATCTCTGGTGAATTCGCGAAAAATTGGGGAGAATTTGCGGCAGCGGCGCTGCTCAGTGCGGCGCCACTGACTATAGGATTTGGCATCATCAACAAATGGATCGCATCGGGACTGGTTGCCGGTTCGGTAAAGGGGTGAGCGATTGGCCGACGGACGCATCACCGTATTTCGGTGGTGCGTCGTATCGTTTTGTTGAAATACTATCCTGAGGTCAGGGGCTGGGTCATCATCCGAACCCAAACCTTTTTAGGGGTGATGTGAATTACGCAGTGACGATCCTGCTGAAATTTGAGACAGTACTGTTCGGGAGTGCCCCGGATCGATGGGTTGGACCTTACGTGTGCCAAGCATCAGGGTTTCCGTTCCCCATGAGGTCCTTAGATTGAGCATATTGCCGTTGACTTGAATCATTTGTCCTCCTATGGTGTTTCTCGCTATTTCTGCCTGTTGTGCCACGCTGTTGATTACTGCGATGGCTGATCGTTTGATGCGGATCCATTTGGCAGTGCGGCTTGGGGGCACTGGGTAGGACAAAGCCCCTGATTTTTTTGACGTCAAAAGCTACTGTTCCATTGGCAATGGCAGTGACGGTGGCCGACAAGGTTGCCAAGACCGGTGTGTCAGGATTAGTGAGTACCCATGTGGTTTGTTGACCAACGACGGCCCAATGACCATCGCTGTTGTGCAAAATGTCACGGCAGAGAGGCAATAGCAGGATATGAGGGTGAGAGCCGTGCAGTCCCGGTATTCGAATGCGTGCGCCCACCGCCAAACTTGTATCATTGACCGGATACGGCCGTGCCTGAATTGGCGCGTGGCTTAGAGGGCTGTGATGGAAGAATTTTTTCTGCAGTTCACTGCATCAAGAAAAGTTCCCGGAATTTTAGTGATTTTTGCAATAATGCCATGGTGTCTTTTTGGGTACCGAGGGCTTTTTGCCACGATGGAATTCCTGGCGGTTAGGTATACCGTCGTATGGGGTCGGGAAGGGAAGATGGTGCCCATGTGAACTCTGCTAAAGCACTAGGTACCGTGACGCCCGACAGCCCTACTGTCATCATCTTGAGACGTTGTTCCAGTTAGATCCTCCAGGGTTCTTCGCTCAAATTTTCACTATCTAGGTTATACGGCTATTGCCTGAAGTCCAACTAAGAAACGTCTGAAACTTTCCTGGAGGAGACAACGGGGCACAGGTGCTTCGTCTTACGAGTCGGGTGATGGGAATTTGTGCCCAAGATAGCCTAAGCGTCTGGCGCTATGGTTGTCATCGATTATAAGTTAATGCTCTCAGAGGCCGCACCCACTGATATAACCATGGCGACTGTCAAAAATACCCATTCCCCATCGATGCCACTAATGCAGTAGAGAGCCAGGACAACACCATAGACAAGAGTTCACGCAAGTGGCGAGACGATATCATCCCTAAATCCATGGTATCCATAGAACAAACGAACATCCACATTTTCTCGCTCTGTCACTCCAGCAAATGAAGTTGTCGTGCTTTGTCGATGGCTTCCGTACGGTTATGTACTTTTAATTTCGCGAAAATGTTGGTCAAGTGATTTTTGATGGTGCTTTCAGACACAAACAAAACGTCGCCAATTTGAGCATTTGTTCGACCGACTGCAACGAGTTGCAAAATCTCTCGTTCTCGAGCGGTGAGGATGTCTTCATGAGATGCACCCATCAGTGCCGGTAAATAGGTCGCGACCAACTCGGGCTGTATGGCAAATTGACCATTCATCACCTGGCGAATGGCATTTGCCAACTCACTAATTTCGACATCTTTTAATAGAAATCCGGATGCGCCTGCCTTTAACGCGCGTACCACATTTTCTTCGGTGTCAAAAGTAGTAAGCATGATGACTTTACCCCATCCCTGTTCTCTGATCTCCCTAACCGCGTTAATACTGTCTGCCGGTGGCATCCTTATATCCATCAACACGACGTCAGGGCGCAGGGACGCTGCAAGCTGTACCGCTTCTGGTGCATTGGATGCTTCTCCGACAATTTGAAAATCCTTTTCTGCTTCGAGCACCGTATGCAATCCGCGCCTGACGATGGGCTGATCATCGGCAATCATAATCCGAATCATAATGGCACCGATCCTTCTTTGTCATTGCCTGCTGTTACAGGAAGAAACACTGTCACTTGGGTTCCATTCTTGTGACCGCTGATAATACGAAGGGAGCCGCCCAGCAATGCTACACGTTCGTGAATGCCAGAAAGACCAAAATGACCGGGTGGAATGTGGTCTGGATCAAAGCCTCGGCCATCATCACTTATTGACAAATTCACGTAATCATGCGTGCCATAGAGGGTAACGTTTACCGTACTTGCCCGCGCATGGCGCTCGACGTTCGTCAAAAGCTCTTGACCAATGCGAAGGATAGCATAACTGAGTTCAGTGGACAGGGAGGATGCATCGTTCATGTGCCCGTGCCACTCCGTTTTCCAGTTCTGACGGTCTTGAGCTTTGACTAGCAATCCTTGCAGTTCCCGCTCGAGAGATATGAGGGGTCGACGCAGTTCTGTTAACGATGCCCGGAGTTGGCGCATAGCGTCTCTCGAGAGTTCTTTCGTTTCCGTTAAGGAACCTAAAGCTTCTTCTGGCTGTTGGGACCGTATTAAATGCGTAACAGCCTCCAATTGGAGCGTTATTGCGGTCAAGGCATTTCCCAGGGTGTCATGCAGATCCCGCGCAATGCGGGTACGTTCTTCCAACATAGCCAGTTGTCGGTCTCGAAGGCTAGAACTGGCCAATTCTTCGTTGGCTCGTGACAATTGCGCAACCAACTCCAGTTGTCGGGTGTTTGCCTCTTGCATGAACCGCAACATCCATCCAATTCCAAACGAGCCTGCAGCCGCAATGAAGGCGCTGGTGGTTGACAGCCATGTCACGGAAGCAGGGTTTGGATAGAGCAACCAAAAAACCCATAGCACTAACGGAAGGGAAAGACGTTCCAACCAGGGACTAGTCAGCCGTAATCCCAATACGCCTAAATCAACGAACACTAGAAAGCTAAAGCTGTGAGACAGCAAGAGAATTAATATTGTGGTAAATATCGCCATTCCTAACAAAGAGAAGCCGGTCCACCGAGGTGATCGCAATCGTAGAGTGAGTAGACTCACAAAATACAATCCTGAGGTCACCACGATCGCCATCTGCACGGTAGCTGACACAGTGGTTCTTTGGACGAGCACTATATAGTTAACAACTATCGCGATTCCTACCAGGCTATCAAATATCCATACCCAGGTACTTTTGATCATAGCACTATTTTATCATGCGCGAGTCGTTCTCGACTTCGGCAGAGAGTATTCTGACGATCGTGGCGGATGGCACCATAGTTCCCCATGGGTAGATCCTCATTTTAGCAGGAGCCTTTGACGTTTAACTGCTGAACTTACGAGGTGACCTTTTCTAAAAGAATTAGTTCCTTTAAAAACTAGCAATGAAGTCTCAAGTTTTCTAAGATACGTTGCTTTTATCGCATGCATTGAAGGTCCTTAGAAATATGGAAATTGAACACGGGTGTCAAAATAGGAAGATCTTCCTAGCTCAAGTCCCTACGTTTGATGGGCTGTCTCGGGAGGTTCGGTCCAGGTTCTATGCGATGAGGATGAGATACCCTGTGAGTGAGGTGATGACATGACCATTTTAGAGGTATCGCATCTCCGCATTCGTTACGGGCGGCATGCAATTATTGAAGATCTGACATTTGATGTGCAAGCAGGCGAAGTTTTTGGCCTGTTAGGGGCGAACGGCACGGGGAAATCGAGTATTCTCGGCGCTATTATCGGTCTGGTGAAACCTGTTCAGGGAACCGTGCGGGTACTAGGCTCTAAAGCGCCCTGTACACATATTAAGACGCAGTTGGGTGTCGTGTTGCAAGAGAATGCCTTTCCTCGTGAACTTACTGTCTACGAAGTCGTCCGACTATATCAGGGCCTACATGGCTCGCACTGGTCCTGGGACCGTACTCAGCAATACTTAGAGGAATGGGGCCTATCCGACACCCGATTTACGCGTTCTCACCAATTATCCGGCGGTCAAAGACAGCGGTTGGCCTTAGCGCTAGCCTGGATGCACAACCCGGCATTACTGATGCTGGATGAGCCCACCGCGGCTTTGGATATCGAATCGCGTGCGGAAGTGTGGGAACGTATTCGGCAGGTGCCGTCCCCATCGCGGGCTGTGCTGTTGATCACGCATCTCACGGCCGAAGCCGAAACGTTGTGTGACCGTTTGGCGGTCATTCGTGACGGCCATCTATTCACAACGGAGCCGCGGCGTGACGCACCCTTACCGCGCCAAGGAGGTCAGTAAGTTGAATTCACCGTCTATTTCTCGCGCGCCCGGGTTCACGGCGTTGATACGGGCATTTGGTATTGCGTATGTTCGCAGTTTTCGTGGGACGTTGTTTAGTCTGGCATTGCCACTACTCATTATATTCATTGGGGAGCTTAGTGCCGGATCTCATCCGTCCAATCTGGACAGTTGGATGACGGCAGCCATTGCGCTGAATACGGGGTTGTTTTCGCAAGGACTCTTTGGGTATGCCGTAGACTTAGCGCATGATCGTGACTTAGGCGTGTATCGTCGGCTCTTGTGCAGTCCTGTGAGCACTTGGGAGATTTTGTTATCACAGCTTATCGTACAGTGGGGCGGCATTGTCTTGCAAACCACCGTAGTGATTTTGGCTATCACGGAGTTTTATCACGCATCCTGGGTTGGCATTCATGTCGGTCTCGGTCTTCTGGTATTGTTCGTTACCGGAAATGTGACGTTATTTCTTGGGCAATGGCTCTGTACGATGATCCGTACCGCCAAAACCGTCACGGCGGTCGCCCGCCTTTTGCTGTTAGGATTGCTGTTCTCTGAAGGATTTTTTCTCAAGATGTCACAATGGCCGACGTTTTTTCGTCATCTTGCCGATATGATGCCTGTGCATCTTAGTGTGACGATGTTTGATGCGGTCGCGAATGCATCTCGGTGGGGTATGAACGATTGGCGTGACCTGCTGGGTCTTTTAGCCTATACCGTTGTGTTCGCAGGTATTAGTTTAAAGTTCTTCCGATGGACCCCTGTATAATACTGAAAGTCTAGACACTCCGTTTCGTCGCATATCGTCCGGCTAGACTGAGACAGGTGAAGTCGATCAGGCAGAGCTGTATATGAGAGGAACTGATGCTGCGGTGGCAGAGGCCGGACGTTGTCCGGCCCACGTTGAAGGAACCCTACCAGTGAATGCAGCGCCACTCCGTTGTCACCTTCAATGAGTTAAGAAAATAGCAATGGCAAAGGCGAGATCACGAACCGGATGTGGTCTTAGGAAATTTTCGCGGCCCATTCATCGACAAATTGCTTGGCTTCAATTAAGGTGCAACCGAGGGTGTGGCGGACAATCTTAATCGCGGCGATTTTTTGATGGTGTTTTATGTATGGCGTGATCCGCTCACGAAGCGCTTCTTCTGGAAATTGTTGCTGTTCGGGAAACTGCCTCTTGAGCAATGTGTGAATGTTTGTCAAATTACGCTCAATGCGTGTTAAGAGACTAACAATTTGTTGAGTAACAAGGACTCCTGCGGTAAGCCATATGAGCCCCTCATAATGCGTCCACACCATCATTGCTCCTCTCTACGGTGGCTACGAAGAGGATATAATTAACTATTTCGAATATAACCCATCCGCGTAACGTAAACAACAGACTTTTCATCGTCATTCGTATTTCGGTCTGACAAAATTGTTGATGGCATGAGTGACAAGGTTCGTTACCTTCTTTAGGATGCCAAATTTCCGTGATAGAATTTCGGGTTCGCTTGTGATGACCACCGAGGGTGGACTACACCCGAAAAACGCAGGAGAACTGTTCAGAGGTCCTATCTCGGTGACCCTGTGCATATGTTGTCCCAGGAGGGATGGCAATGAGAAAGACCGGCCCTTGGCAGAGCTTTTGGTATGGCATTTTTGGTGTGTTGGTCGGGGCCTTGTTAGTGTATCAGACGGTCACCCGAACGCCCCATCCGACCACATGGCCAGTGGCCCACATCGTTCGCAAGCTGGATCCATCGGTAGTGGTGGTCTTGAACAATCAGCGGGTCGGGCTAACAGAAAGAACACGGGGCATCGGCTCCGGCGTAGTCATTGATCGCCAAGGCGATATTGTCACGAATTATCACGTAGTGGCCGGCGCATCCAGCGTGACCGTGGTATTACCCAATGGGGCACGCTACCGGGCTCGCATTATCGGAGTCGATCCACCAACGGACTTAGCTGTTATTCGCATTAATGCTCATCACTTAATCCCGGTCACGTTTGCTCCCTCGAATCAAATTCAGCCAGGGCAATTGGTGGTGGCCATTGGAAATTCTCTGGGACTGACCCATACCGTGACTTCGGGCATTATTTCTGCTAAGGATCGGGTAGTGTTTCGGGATGGCTGGGAGTAT
>PXYW01000005.1:34612-127006 GCA_003023695.1 Sulfobacillus benefaciens
CTATTCCCAGCGACACCGTACGGTACGTTGTGAGTCAAATATTGCGCTATGGACATGTTCGCAGGCCATGGATTGGTGCATCACTACAGTCAGCAGGGGCCAAAGGTTTGGGGTTGCTGGTAGTGTCGGTAGCCGATAATGGTCCAGCCGCTAAAGCAGGGATCCGCCCAGGTGACATGGTAATACAGGTTAATGGGTTGCGGGTAAACCGTGTTCGGGATGTAATTTCTGTATTGGAGCATGCCCAACCGGGGCAGGTAATTCATGTCATGGTGCTGAGGGGAACACTCAAAGTAGGATTGCCCCTGAAACTTGGGGAAATTCCTGCATCACAGGCGTTATCGCCTGGTGCTTAATTTAACCCAATAACCTCGACATCCGTGTTACGGGCGTCGAGGTTATTGGATAATTCGGTTATTGACTAAAATGGTTTAACCATGGAGATACCAGGGGACAATGCTTGGCACAGTAACGGGAATTACAACTAATTATCATGGGAATGCGACTTGCGCTGACGGATCCCTTCTAAACAGACGTTGTGGTGATGTTCCCAAAAGCTCTTTCCTAAAGGGTAGCGCATCATGATGTATGATGCGTTGTTGGCACGCATTAATAATGAGACCTCCGGCATGCAATTGTCGGGCTGCTAGCAATGTATGTTCCCAGGTATCATCGTATCGCAGAATGGCCGCAGGGAAAGGATTGGGTAAGCCATGGGTAGTGTTCAAGGTTTACCGCTTGATCTTCACGACGAGGAACTGAAGGCGATTTGTCGTCAGTATGGCGTCGCCCAATTAGCGCTCTTTGGACCGGTTTTACGAGACGATTTCACGGACCACAGCGATATTGACGTCCTTTGTACGCTGACGCCGGATTCCCCGGCTCATGGGTTGATTGGATCCGGCTTCATTCGGCTCTGGAAGATTTGTGGGGCCGGCGAGTAGACCTGATAGAACCGCATTTGCTCAATGGGCTAATCCGGGACGCAGTTCTCGCGGAAGAAAGGATTATTTATGTCGCGCCACAATGATGACCTTTATATTCAACACATTACTCAAGCCATTGCGAAGATTATCCAGCGCCTCCGTGGAGTCGATCGTGCCCAATTCGACGAGAACGACCTCCTGCAAGACGGCATTATTCGGCAAATGGAGATCATGGGCGAGGCGTCATCCCGATTGTCGGTAGCGTTTCGCGACACATCCAACAATCGATTGGCGTAATATCAAAGGACTTCGCAATGTTCTGATTCACGGGTACGCCGAGGTCGATTTAGATTGCGTTTGGACTATTGCACAGAAGCCCCATCCTACAGCAAGAATTGGCGGTTCTCGTGCACGTGTCGGAAGAAGAGTGTGATTGATCTAAAACTGCTACCAGTTCCTTCCTTGTGCAGCGAGGCCAAATCCCGCGAATGGCATATTACTAGACATTTCGGAAGGGGGCGGTTTTTGAGGCTATTTTTAGCTCCTAAGCAGGAAAGTTTTGTTAGAGGAAATTGCCCCGCTGCAGACGTTATCGCAGTACATAATGTAATACACTAAATCTCGACGTCGCTCAGTTGGCGGGCGTCGAGGTTACCTATGAGAGAGCGTGGTTACTTACTAAAATGGTTTAACCAATGGATGTACCAGGGGACAACACTTGATACAATGATTGCTGCTGCGACCATAAAAACGCTCAGCCATAAAATGTGGCGTCCTACCGCCCAAGATCTTCGGGGCCTCAGTGGCCAATAGATGTTAAGCCATAGAACCGATAAAATAAGCGTTAATAGGAGAACCCACAGCATGGCCGCAGGCTTGCCAGGGCGCAACAATGCTAAAACCAACGAGAACCCAGAAAACCCTGCGAATACTGCCCCACCGGACCAGTTTACCGCACTCCAAGTGGTAATTCGGTTTTCTGCCGGATTGTCCGGTTGCCGTTCCCATTGTTGCTGCATTATGTGAACCCCCTTTAGGTTGTCCGTGGTACAAGTTTATGCCAAGTTGTTGCTAACCAGAACCGATGAGGGTACGCATGGTTGCAACTCACCGCGGGATACCGTAGGCTCATAATGTGTCTTTGAGCAGGGAGGATATTGGTGCGGATCTTGACGGTAGGGCATCCGAAGAGCAAGGATATCGAACGATTGATGATGGAATATCAAAAACGTCTGGGACCATGGGTGCGGTTAATCTGGGATTTCGTACCTGAGATTTCATATCGCGTTGGTCAAGAGAGCTACGCCAAGAAATCTGAAAGTGGCGCTTTGCTGGCCAAAATTTCCCCAAAGGAATTTGTGATACTATTGGACATTGATGGCGAGATGGTAAGTTCATCCGAGTTGAGCCAAAAACTTATTGAGTGGCATAATCAAGGGCGGAATGTCACTTTCGTGGTTGGGGGTAGTTTAGGGGTGGAAAATGAGCTTAAGACGCGAGCCAATTGGCGGTGGTCCTTGTCCCGACTGACGTTTCCCCATGCACTGGCACAGCTTTTGTTGATAGAACAGTTATATAGAGCTTGGGCTATATATCATCACCATCCCTATCATAAGTAAATGACGAGGAGGCTCATCCGTGGCGCTGTTGTTGTTTCAACCGTGGAAGTTTAAAGGCTTAGAACTCAAAAATCGCATCATGATGTCGCCGATGTGCCAATACTCTGTGTGGGCCGAAGATGGGGCTCCTAATGATTGGCATTTTGTTCATTATGTGTCCCGAGCTGTTGGGGGAGCCGGTTTGATCATGATAGAAATGACTGATGTGGTCCCAGACGGTCGCATTACTGTTAATGATTTGGGCATTTGGAGCGACCACCAGATAACGGCTTTTCGACGTATTATCGACCAAGTGCATCAATATGGTGCCAAGGTTGGAATTCAATTAGCTCATGCCGGACGGAAGGCGGAATCAGAAAGTTTGCGGCCAGAGGCACCATCGGCTATTCGCTTTTCTCCAAGGTATCGAATTCCACATGCTTTAACCGGAGACGAAATTAAGGGATTGATTGATGCCTTTGCAGATGGCGCCCGTAGAGCCTGTGAGGCTGGCGTGGACACATTAGAACTGCATGGGGCCCATGGGTATTTGATCCAGCAATTCATGTCGCCGTTATCAAATCAGCGTGATGATGAGTGGGGAGAATATACCAAATTTCCAGCCGAAGTAATCCGTGCAGTGCGCAGTGTGATTCCGGGTAGCATGCCCTTGGCCATGCGTGTTTCTGCTGTCGAATACGATCCCAATGGCTATACCTTTGAGCAACTGGTTGGAATGGCCAAGGTGTTTCATCAGGTTGGGGTGGACCTGTTTGATGTGTCTTCGGGTGGTAACGCCCCTATTGTTCCTGACCCCATTTATCCCGGATATCACGTGCCGTATGCAGCGGCCATTCGCCGGGAGGTAGGGGTTCCAGTGATTGCAGTGGGTATTTTGGAAGACCCCCACTTGGCTGAATCAGTGCTGCAGCAAGGCCAGGCCGATATCATTGCGTTGGCTCGGGGTTTACTCCGGGATCCCTATTGGCCTAACACTGCCGCGATGGCACTGGACGGCACAGTGCAAGTACCTAAGCAATATTATCGTGCCTTTAAGAAGAGCTTTTTAGGATTGCGACAGGATTAACGGCCATGGAACTTAAAGAAGTGCAAGATCGAGTGGACCAATGGATTGGTCAGTTTAGCGAAGGATATTTCTCCCCTCAAGGTATGATTTTACGTTTGGTGGAGGAACTGGGGGAATTGTCGCGGGAGGTTAGTCACCAGTTTGGAGAAAAGAAGAAAAAAGCCAGTGAACCTGAAAGTTCACTGGCTATGGAATTAGGCGACTTGTTTTTTGTCCTAGTGTCCATGGCAAATGCACTGGAGATTGACTTGGAGTCTGCCTTTCTTGCGGTGATGCAGAAATTCGAAACGCGGGACAAAGATCGCTGGACTCCTAAAACGCCTGGTTAATGGGTCGAACGTAGGGCCGCAAGTCCCAAAGCGGTTAGGTATACGGCTTTGGTTTAGCGTTTGACCGTGGACCTGCTTCAAGATGCTTCGTTGCCACTGTTCGAAACAAGGGTTGCCACACTGTTCGATGTCTCACGTCTCCTGTGGACGAAGCGTCTGTTGCGTTTCATAAACGGATGGGATTTTCAGTTTCTACAGGAACGGACCGCTGGTCCAGGGCAAGACCGTATTCTATTTTGCAAGGATATCACTTCTGAAATTTGATGGGGGATGAACTGGACGACGGCCCCACCCAACGTTTTTGAATGAACATACGGTTTTGACAAACGGATTCTTGTGGGGCAAATGGGCAGTAATCCACAAAAAAATGTGGATGTGTATTGAATTTAAAAACACGTACGTATGAATGGGGTCAGTCAAAATGATTCTTGAAGTCGCGATGTTGAATGTTAAAAACGGTATGGAACAGGATTTCGAAGACGCATTCAAACAAGCTTCGAAAATCATTTCACGGATGGGCGGATATATCTCTCACGAATTACAGCGATGTCTCGAATCTCCAGGCAGGTATTTATTGTTGGTTCAATGGAGCGACCTTGAATGCCACACTGTGGGTTTTAGACAATCAGCGGAATATCAAGACTGGAAGAGGTTGCTACATCACTTTTACGACCCATTTCCTACAGTAGAACATTTCGAACAAGTGAGCCTATAATCTTTGACTAACGGGTGTGTTAGCGTCCTAAGCGCAAAACATCCGCACGATCACTTTAACTGGTTGTGCCGCCGCTTCACTCCGATCAGATCAACAGAAAACCTCTCGGTTCAATCAGGGAGAGGCAACAGCCGATCAATCACAAAAGACGGATACCCAACAAAAGCCCCTCCAGGAGCTGCTCCTAGAGGGGACCACCAATGGTGCTAATGAATACCTCTTAGTGACTACCAACCTGCCATGTGGAGATAATCTCATGGGCCAATGCTCGATCCGCAGCCGTATTAGGCACCGTCACTTGAATCCCCCATAGGTCATGATTTCCTCCGCCCTCAGATAGCACATATTGACCATTTAGACGAAACGAAGAAATTCCGGCGGTCTGGGGAAAAGCTTCATAATTCACCGTCACATTAGGTACCGAAGCCATATTGTCGGATTTCGTGAAGACTACCTCTCCTGTTTGTTGAGTCCAGCGGTACTGTGACCACGACTGGGGCATGCGAACCGTAACAGATTTCCCCCCTAAAGTGGCTGACATTGTTGGCCAACTCGCCGGCACAGTCACCACTGAGGCATGGGCAATCCCGCAACCCGACAATAGCACACTTAATCCGATACTGCCCAACCACACGTTGCGCTTGTTCACCGTGTACAACCTCCGATGTCCTAACAATTTTGCTCTCGAGGGTTTTCCCCGAAATCGCCCTCCAGCGAAAATCCTCGACGGCAACTCTTGTTGGTCTATAACCAACAATCATCTTCAGTCCTATTTACTCATGTTTCATCGTTGTCTGTCTACTAAACCAAAGTACCATATCTGTACGCCGAATGGAGGTACTGTTCCGTCGCATTAATGATGTTGACCAGGGACCCCTCTTTTCTAACCAGCTACAGTTGCTTTCGCTTCGGATTCGGATTCGGCCTGGGATAATTCCCGTAGCGCCATAACCAAACCCAAATGAGAAAACCCTTGAGGAAAATTTCCCCGAGGCTCACTGGTTTTTTGATCGGCATGCTCACCCAATAGACCGAGATCGGTTCGTTTGCTGAGGATTTCCTCCAATATCGCTTGACTCTCGACCAATCTTCCCTGCCGGATATATACGCGAGCCAACCAGAAACTCGCTAACACAAATGGATGGGCGGCGGCACCTAACATATCGTTGGCATACCGATAAACCCAACAGTCTTGCACCAACACTTCTTCAATTTTTCTTACCGTCGCCACAAAGCGTGGATCCTTAGCCGAGCAATAATCGTAGAGCGGCATCACCAACAATGCGGCGTCAACCGCTTCCCCACCGTACGATTGCACATAATGGCCTAATTGCGCGTTGAAGCCATCTCTTTCGATTGTCTGACGAATTTTTTCAGCCGTAGTGCGCCATTTCTCAGCGACGGCGTCATGGACAACTTCAGCTAACCGGGCGCCGTAATTTAAAGCCACCCAACACATTACTTGAGAATGCGTATAGTAGGCGTCTTGGTTGCGAAATTCCCAGAGGCTGGCATCTTTTTGATGCCAATTTTTAGCCACCCATTCAATGGTCGCTTTCAATGTCGGCCAATAGTACCGAACAAAATCCGCATCCTGGGTACGCTGATAATATCGCCACACAGTCCATAGAAAATCTCCCTCGATATCTAATTGTTGTTGACGTGTGGCACCATTGCCTTCCCGACAAGGTATCGACCCTTGAAATCCGGGCAACCAATCCAGATCATGCTCGCCATGAATGAGTGTCCCATCTACATGGAAGAAGGGGGATTGAAAAGGCTTCCCTTGGAGATCGACACAATTGAGGAGAAACTCCAGAAAACGCCGCGATCCTACAAGATCACCTGCATCTAAAATTGCTTCAGCAGCATAAGAGCCATCCCTCACCCATGCGTACCGATAATCCCACTGCCTCGTCTCACCAATGGTTTCCGGCAACGACGTTGTCGGCGCTGCTATAATCGCTCCATTGGTCGTATACGTAAGCCCATAAAGGACCAATAACGATCGCCGATAAGCTCGCGAATGCGGCCCCTGATACGCAGGCAGCTGATTCAAACGGTGGCGCCAAAAATCTATGGTTTCGGTCATCGATGAGTTTATCGTCTCATGCTCCATATCGTCTTCTAATGTCAATGCCTGTTGGCGTATGAGGTCGGCCGCCTCCACTAATTTGTCCTGGTCGTCGGCCATATATTCGACAACGAGTTCATAATGCCCCGGGGGCAAATGCCATTGCCCTATGCCAATGTCCGCGATAACTTTGTCCGATGATAGTCGAGGCATCCCGTTAACCACAAAAATCAGCGCTTCACGGCCGAGAGGATTTCGAAAAACTACTCCAGCATGAACCGCGTTGGATGCTGGGCGGATCATCCCATATTGAAACCGGGGCGCGAAATACACCATCATCGGCACCTCTGTTTTAATCAATCGACGCAATTGAGGGCGGCCTATTGCTAAAAAATCATGAACCACAGCGCGTCCATTGGGAGACTCCCAACGCGTAGTGAGAATGTTGGTGTCGTCCAAATACTGTTGAGACGCAACGCCACCAACTTCCGGAACCACTCGAAAATACCCATTGTCGTCGGTTCCTAATATGCGGGCACACACCGCGGGGCTGTCAAACCGGGGAAATGCCAGCCAGTCGATGGATCCTTGAGGACTCACTAATGCTGCTGTATGGCCGTTAGACAGAAACCCATAAAACGCTGTCATTCTTGACCTCCTTTGTCAATCACTACCACACTCTTAATCCCATCGGCAGATTTTTGGTAGGCTTGCGTGAACTGGTCTAGCGGATATTTAGCGGTAATCAGCTTTTGCGTCAGGCCAGGCCAACGGTCAGCCCAATCCATTAAATCGGCTACAGCGGCCAAGTAGTGGTGACGCGCAGCGTTAACCGATCCTACAATCGTCTGGTTTTCCAGCACCAACATCGAATTGACCTGATCGCTATCTACGGTTAATGTATGGTGACCGCTGGTCACGCCGGTGAGCACTAACACCCCATTTCGCGACAACAAGTTAGCGGCCCTAAATAATAAGGGCGAATAGCCAGTTGCCTCAATGATCCAATGATAGCCACCCGGCGGCGACATCTTTTCTATGGGCGTGTTTTGATCATCGATATACTGAATACCGGCAGCCCCGGCCAATTGTGCTTTTGGGGATTCGATGGGGCGTTGATCTAGAATGGTGACCTCCAGGCCACGTTGGCGAAGCAACAACGCTGCCAACATGCCTACGGGTCCTGCTCCAGTAACAAGCGCCTTTTGTGCAGGGGTCCATTGATTGGCGTACGCTGCTTCCGCTTCTTCTATAGCCTTTTCCACAATAGTCAGAGGTTCCACCAATACTGCAACCGGTCGAAGGCTGGGAGATACAGGAATTACAGAATTAGCGTCGACCACCGCATATTCCTGCAGAAATCCATCCAATCCCTTAATCCCATGCTCCCGATAGTTTCCTGTTAAGCACAAGTCCCATCGACCTGCGATGCATGCCGCACAGCCCTCCGAGCATGGCCTGCGCACAATCGGAACCACCAGTTGTCCCACCGCCAGATGGTCCACTTCCGAGCCAAGCGACTCAATTACCGCTAAAGATTCATGCCCTGGAATCAGCTGCTGATGCCCTTGCGGCGATTCCCCGTATAGGCCTTTCGCAATCTCAATATCGGTACCACAGATCCCCACTTCAAGAATCTTTAGCCGCACTTGCTGAGATCCCGGTTCCGCACTGCTAACGTTTGCTAACTGTTCGCTGTCCGCTCGCCCCGGCGTCACCATCACAGCACGGTGCTGTTTTAGGTTGTTTTTGTCTGTCAAAAGTTCCCTCCCCTATTTACACCCCACTCTGCTTAAACCCCAAATCCTATAAAGCCGAGTCGCTGTCGGCCAACAGCCCTGAGGAAAGGTGCTGGCAGTTCTCCATGAATTCCTTTGGATAAGCCCAATCGATCCGCAAGAACCTTCCTTCAGGTTATCCCCAGTATAACGATCTTCTTCGCATTTGGCACTGCGGCTTCGTGCTTCTTTATTGGTGAAACCATTATGGCTTAAGCCGATGAGGAGGTGAGGCAGTGGAGAGATACCGAAAGAATCACCAGAGCCCAGACGGGCACTCCCATGCTGAGCTCTGGTGCGTTGATAATGCAGACCTGGTGAGTTACCACCAACGGGAGGTCATCACTCGACGTTCGGTGTAAAAAAGAAATGCATCGGTCCCAGTAGCGTGCAAGTCCCCATAAAACGAGTGCTTCCATCCCGAAAATGGAAACCACGCCACAGGCGCTGGTACACCAATATTGACACCGACCATACCCGCTTGAATGTGATCCCGAAAATATTGTGCCGATGCTCCTGACCGAGTATATATGGTCGCCGTATTCCCAAAGTCTGAACAGTTGGCAACTGCAACGGCTTGCTCCAAATCAGGCTGGCGCATGACGCTAAGCACCGGGCCAAAAATCTCCTCGCGCGCAATGCTCATGTAATCGGTAACATGATCAAACAAAGTCGGTCCCAAAAAGAAGCCTTGTGACGGCATGGGATGCGTTCGTCCATCCACCACTAACTTGGCCCCTTCGTCTAAGCCTCGGGAAATGTACCCCGCCACCCGATCACGGTGGACATCACGAATCAGCGGGCCCATTTCCGTTGCTGGGTCGGTCCCATCACCAACCACTAAATGTTTTGCCCGATCCCGCATCGCTTCCACCAACTCATCGGCCACTGCGCCAACCCCGATGACCACCGAGCCCGCAAGACAGCGTTCCCCAGCCGATCCATAAGCCGAACTGGTCAGCGCCTCCACTGTTTTTGCAAGGTCGGCGTCAGGCATTACAATGTGAAAATTTTTGGCGCCACCTAGCGCTTGCACCCGTTTCCCAGCAGCCGCGGCCGTTCGGTACACATGTTCCGCTACTGGCTGGGAACCGACAAAGGAAACGGCACGAATGTCGGGGTGATTCAAAATTCGATCCACCACCGTCCGTCCCCCATGAACAATATTTACTACCCCATCAGGAAGTCCTGCCTCCTTCAACAGCTCCATCAATCTCAATGACGTCATGGGGGTGCGCTCTGACGGTTTTAAAACAAAAGTGTTGCCGGAGACGATGGCTGGGGGTACCATCCATAATGGAATCATAGCGGGAAAATTAAAGGGGGTAATGCCTGCTACAACACCCAATGGTACACGCAACATCATGGCGTCCACCCCGTGGGCCACTCCCTGCAGTATCTCACCCTTTAATATACTCGGTGCGCCAGCCGCTAATTCTACCACTTCAATTCCGCGTCCCACCTCGTTATAGGCATCCGACAGCACCTTTCCGTGCTCACGAGTGACCATCTCCGCCAAATCATTGTGATGGGCCTCAAGCAAATCGCGATAACGGAACATTACCCGCGCGCGCTCCAAGATAGGGGTCTCTGCCCACGAGGAAAACGCAGATCGTGCTGCTTCCACAGCGTAATTTACTGCGTTATCATCATCTATTGGCACTTCACCAATAATTTCTCCTGTAGCAGGGTTATATACCGGATCCCACCGGGTTGCCTGGGCAGCGACCTGGGTCTCTCCAATCACATGCTGCAACCGTTTGGCCATATTCTAGGCCTCCTCCTCTTCCTCTTGGCGTCTGCTCTTACTGATATTGAATGCGTGTAGAGGGCACATCATGGACTTCAGGGTGTGCCTGGTAAATGGCAGCCAAAGCATTATCCATTACGGACAAAGCTTCGGCAATTTCGCTCGCCGTCACTGTCATCGGCGGGGCAATCCGAATGACGTTCCCGTAAAGCCCGCCTTTGCCCACTAACAATCCTCGGTCTTTGGTTCGTTCTAAGAATTCGCTAGCCAAGTCTGCGGCAGGTGCCTTGTCTGTTCTCACTATTTCCAGACCTTGCATTAGCCCCATTCCCCGTACATCTCCCACAATGGGATAACGGTCGGCTAATGCATCCAGGCCGTCCCGAAGTTTTTGCCCAAGGATCCGAGCATTTTCGGTAAGGTCTTCCTGTTCCATAACATCAAGCGTTGCCAATGCGGCACGCATGGATACCGGATTGCCACCAAAGGTCGAAATAGTTGGCCCTTTATAGTGCTGAGCCACTTCTGGAGTGGCAATAGTGGCTCCTATAGGAAATCCATTGGCCAGCCCTTTGGCAAAAGTCATGATATCGGGTGTAACGCCGTAATGATTAATGCCAAAAGGCTTTCCGGTTCTGCCGAAGCCCGTCTGGACCTCATCGTCGATAAATATTGCCCCATATTTTCTCGCAATGGTCACGGTTTCGTGAAAAAACTCAGCTGGGGGCGTAATAAATCCGCCCACTCCTTGAATTGGTTCGGCAATAAAGGCGGCGACACGCCCGGAAGTGGTCGTCTTGATAAATTCTTCCATATCTTTAGCGCATTCCAATCCGCATCGGTCTGGGGTCTGCCCAAACGGACAACGATAACAATAGGCATTGTGGGCGTGGCGTATCGGCAGCGCCATCCCGGATCCCCCTAATTTCCAGGTAGACTGGCCGGTCAATCCCATCGCCATTTGGGAACGTCCTGAATAACTATGCCGCAAGGCAATCACGTCGCTATTCCCTGTCGCTAGTTGCGCCATGGTAATTGCGGTTTCGTTCGCCTCAGTTCCACTGGTGGTAAAAAAACTTTGCTGCAGAGGCTCTGGGGTCAGGTGAGCCAAACGTTCTGCCAATTGTACCATGGGCTCAGTCAGGTATAATGTTGAGGTGTGAACAAGTTTCCCCGCTTGCTCCGTCACCGCTGCAATCACGGCTGGATGAGCATGCCCAATCGATACTGTGAGAATGCCCCCAAAGAAGTCGAGATAGCTAGTTCCCTTGTGATCGATCACCCGCCGCCCTTCTCCATGCGACAGCACTAACGGATCCTGATAATACGTGGAAATGCCGGGAACCAGATATTGTGCTTGCTTATCCTGGATTTCGCTCACAGTTAATATCTCCTTTAATACGTATTTTTTGGTGGTTGGTGCCCCACACCGGTTACCTCTCATAGGCGGACCGACAGGATAATAGGAAAATCCGCTAGAATGGGTCTTGATAAACTTTTTGAATCCTTCTCATCATATCAGCCGGGTACTTCTCATTTTATCGGCCATTTTGTACAATTTCGATCACCGAATACGACAGACTGTCATGGAGGACCCAATGATTACTGTGCAAACCGTCTTAAATCGCCCATTGTTTCACACGGCGTTTTTGGCCGCCGGTGTGGACGGTACAGAGCGCCGCATCCACTGGGTACACGTGGGAGAAATCCCTAACTTAGGCCAATTTCTTCAAGGGCACGAACTCGTCTTGGCTACCGGAATGGGCCTCACTGACACACATTCCCGGATGCGGTTTTTGCATGGCCTCATCGAGGCCAACGCTGCGGGATTGGTATTAGAGCTCGGGGAGTACCTCCCTGAGGTTCCCCACGACATGATTGCCCTTGCTAACCGTAATCAGTTTCCCATCATCGCCTTCCCGCACCCGGTGCGTTTCTTAGATTTGTCTCAAGACATTAACAGCTTGGTGATAAGCCAACATCATCGCATCATGGACGATTTGGAAACACTGTCTCTCAAAATACGCCAGGCATTGCTCAATACCGAGGGAACAGCTACAATCCTTCAGCTGCTTTTTGACAGCATTCACCGACCCATTTTGTTTCGGCCCCGCGATCCCCTAGATCCACCCATCATCTTTGGAGACTGGCCAATCATACCGGGACCATTTGATGATGTCGCCTTGCATCCGCTGCTAAAATCCCCGCCTTATCCCGCCATCCGCCAAACTATTCTGGTTTTTGAAAAGCCGATTGGCGACCTTCTGGCAGCAGACCCCGGAGACCCCATTGATGAGCGGGTCTACCTTGCACTGGACCGAACCGCCGCCGCTATTGCTCAAGATTTCATCCGAACCGAAAGTTTGGACCGGGTACGACGCAGGGAAGAAGCCGCCCTATTGGAACACCTGCTCTTTGAGGAATTCCCCGAAGCATCCCAAATCCAACGCTTCCGATCCCGATATCATCTCAATCCCGGTCAAGCCTTTCGAGTCTTGGTGGTCGAACACCCATCGTCCCCTATCACACAATCCTTACGGCGCCAACTCTCTACGACTGCCACATGTGTGGAATTGGACCAAAGTGATAGGACCATTTTGGTGGCCATTGGCTCCAGCAAGACAACGGCCACCCTGCCCCGTACTCTTGGCATCACCTGGGCCCACCAAAAAACTTCGCCGCCGTTAGGGTTTTCGGCGCTGCATCACGATCCCGCCGATTTGCATCAAGCGTTTTCTGAAGCCAATGATGCGGCAGCAATCGCCTGTTGTCCTGGAAAAAATCCTGTCAGTTATGAGGAGATGGGAATTTTTCGTTGGATTCTCGCCACTCCCAGAACTCAACTGGAACGACTGCTCATCTCACCAGAACTGGGCCCTTTGTTAGACAAAGCCGATGCGCCTCGGCTCTTGCAAACTCTGGAGGCATTGCTCGTACATATCGACTCGAAACAGGCCGCCAGCCAAATGTTGGGCATCCATCGCCAAACTCTGTATGCCCGTATTCGCACCTTGTCGCGCCTCCTCGGGGAAGACTTTTTGTCACCGGAACGACGTCTGGCATTGGAGGCTGCTTTAGTCGCGCAACAATACCTCAACCAATCCACAGCAGTTCGGGGAGAGCCGAGACCCCAGTAATTTTATGGGTTGCTAAAGGTATGACGTTTCAAAAATTGACCCCTGCCGTCACGTCCCAGAAATGTGGGCCCGTCCACGACCACTTCGCCGCGAGACAAAACCATACGAATAGCTCCTGCAGTCTGTCGCCCTTCATAGGGATTGTAGTCCACGCGCATGTGCGCCGTATCCACGCTCCAAGTCGTTGATCCCCGAGGGTCAAAGAGCACCAGGTCAGCGTCGGATCCCACAGCAATAGTGCCTTTTTTGGGAAACATCCCAAACAATTTAGCGGGTGTGGTGGCGGTAATTTCCACAAACCGATTGAGAGAAATGCGATGCTTTGCTACTCCTCCGTCGTAAATCAGGCTCATTCGAGTTTCAACTCCCGGTGCTCCGTTGGGAATTTTAGCAAAGTTATCTTGCCCTAGGATTTTTTGGTCCTTCATGCAAAAAGGACAATGATCGGTGGATACGACTTGCAAGTCATCTGTGCGCAATCCTTGCCACAACCGCTCTTGATGCTCCTTAGGACGAAGCGGAGGCGACATCACATACTTTGCTCCATCAAAACCGGGTTCTTCATAATTGTCATACGATAAAAAGAGATATTGAGGGCAGGTTTCGGCAAACACCAATTGCCCCTGGTCACGAGCATTCGTCACTTCTTCTAGTGCATGGTACGCTGATAGATGGACGATATACAGCGGTGATGCTGCCAGTTTGGCAAGAACAATGGCTCGGTGGGTTGCCTCCGCTTCAGCCTCTGGGGGACGGGTCAAGGCATGGTATTTGGGGGCGGTTTCTCCCCGGGACAAGGCTTGTTCTACTAATACGTCGATGACACTGCCGTTTTCCGCATGCATTGCAATTAAACCGCCAATCTCTCCGGCGCGTTGCAAAGCTCTAAAAATCCCTCCGTCATCCACCATGAAAACCCCGGGATAGGCGGTGAACATTTTGAAACTGGTAACTCCTTGATCCACCATGGTTTGCATATCACGCAAGGTATCAGGAGTGGCCTCGCTCAAGATCATGTGAAACCCATAGTCGATGGTGGCCTTCCCTTCAGCCTTTCCCAGCCACGTCTCAAATGCTTCCTGAACCCCATGTCCTCGTTGTTGAATAGCGAAGTCGACAATAGTGGTGGTACCGCCGAAGGCAGCGGCCCGGGTACCTGTTAAGAAGTCATCAGAAGACATGGTGCCGCCAAATGGCATATCAAAGTGGGTGTGCGCATCAATTCCTCCTGGCAATACTAAAAGACCCTCGGCATCGATCACGTGATCGGCATCCACAGTCAAATGACGTCCTATATGCTCGATAACGCCGTCAACAATCAAGAGATCTGCGTGATAATCGTCGGTAGCCGTAACAATATGACCATTCTTTATCAAGGTCTTCATCAAAGATCCCCTCCTATGACAAACTAGACAATCGTTCCTGACGCTGACGCCAAGTTTCGCTGACGCCGTGGTCAACAGGAAGCATTTCAATGCAATCAGGGACCGGACACACCAGTGAACATAAATTGCACCCGACGCAATCTTCCGCGCGTACCACCGGGTTTTTCTGCCCTGGAATCCGGTCAATGCATTGATGGGCTCCATCTTCGCAAGCAATGTAGCAAAGGTTGCAGCCAATGCACTTTTCTTCATGGATTTTGGCAACAACTTGGAACGAATAACTGAGGCGGAGATCGTTCCAATCGCCCACCCGATTGGCGGCACCGCCCACAATTTGGCTCACTTGAGCAATCCCTCTCCGATTGAGATAGTCATTTAACCCCTCGGTTAATTCGCGCACCATGCGAAAACCATAGTGCATGGCAGCAGTACATACTTGGACGGCTTGGGATCCCAGCAGCATGAATTCCACCACATCACGCCAGGTCTCGATCCCTCCAATGCCGCATATCGGCACCCGTATCCTACGGTCGTTATAAAGGCTGGACACCATGTGAAGAGCAATTGGTTTGACGGCCGGCCCACAATATCCCCCATGCGAACCCCGACCATCGACTTGCGGTATTGGCATCCAGGAGTCTATATCCACACCCATAACACTGTTAATGGTGTTAATGAGGGATAAAGCATTTGCTCCTCCGGCTACAGCTGCACGTCCCGGCATTCGCACATCGGTAACATTGGGGGTTAATTTGACAATGACTGGTATTGAGGATCCTTCGGTAGCGTAACGGGTAATCTGCTCTGCATACTCCGGCACCTGGCCAATTACTGAACCCATGCCACGTTCACTCATCCCATGAGGACAGCCAAAATTTAGTTCAATGCCATCAGCCCCGGTATCTTCGACCTGCTTAACCATGTCAGCCCAAAGCTTAGGATTGGATTCAAACATCATCGAGACAATAACTGCGTGATGAGGAAATCTGCGCTTCACTTCTGCAATTTCTTTCAAGTTGTCTTCCACCGATCGGTCGGAGATCAATTCAATGTTGTTCAAACCCATCATGCGACGCTCGCCATAATCAATGGATGCCAAGCGAGAACTCACATTGATCACGGGCTCCCCTACCGTTTTCCACACGGCTCCGCCCCAGCCCTCATCAAAGGCTTTGCTCACTTGATATCCGGTATTGGTCAACGGGCCCGACGCCAACCAAAACGGATTGGGAGACTTAATGCCCGCAAAGTTCACCGATAAGTCAGCCATGTCCCTTCCTCCTTCTGCTAGACGACTTTTGCCAGTTGGCGATGAATAGCCCATGCCGCCTGCTTTCCATCCGCGACGGCGCCAACAACGGTGGCTTCCCCGGGTTTGGCCAGGCAATCCCCAATGGCATACACACCGCGAACCGAGGTTTCAAACGTCTCGGGATCTACGACGACCCGATTGTTTTGGGTTTGAGCCCCAATGGCCTCCCATAAATTTAGGGGTTTCTCTTGCCCAATAGCCCGTATCACGGCATCTACAGGCATAATAAATTCGCTGTCCGGAATCACTTCAAGGGTTGCCCGACGATCAGTCTCTTTGCCTTCTGCCGCACGGGTACGCAGACAACGTAACGCCTCAACGCGTCCATGACCCAAAATCTCTACCGGAACAGTCCACCAACGATAAATAACGCCGTCCTGTTTGGCAAACACATACTCATACTGATAAGCCGGCATGGCGTCTTGGCCTCGACGATACAGTACCGTCACTTCCTCCGCACCAAGGCGATTGGCACAAGTGGCTGCATCCACTGCCGTGTTTCCTGCCCCAACCACCACTACACGCTTTCCGAGGCTAATGTCATCTAATGGCTGGGTCTTGGTGGCCTCAACCAGATCCAACGCATCCCAAACACCAGGAAGGTCTTCTCCGGGAATTTCAAGTCGCGGAACCCGCCCGAGGCCCACCGCCACGATGACTGCGTCAGATTGAGACCTCAGTTGTGTCCACTCCAAATCACGCCCGATACGCACTCCAAAGTGAAATGTGGCTCCCATTTTCTTGACTAAACTCACTTCCCACAGACTCACAGCGATGGGCTCCCGATACGAGACAATACCGAAGGTATCGAGTCCGCCGCCTTCGTCCTTTTCATCATAAATATCAACGTGATACCCCATCCGACATAAGACAGCGGCAGCTCCCAGTCCAGCAGGGCCCGCCCCAACAACGGAAACCCGGCCCCGACCTCTTACCGGCAATGGCGGCAAATCTGGAACATTGGCAGTCCTAGCATGGTCGGTGGCCACTCTCTGCAAACGTCCGATGCTGACCGGCCGACTATCCTCATTGCGCACGCAACCACCCTCGCATAGTGCTTCGGTTGGGCAAATACGTGCGCAGGTGGCTCCCAAAATATTGGCATCCAATATGGTCCGCGCCGAAGCTTCTAAATCTCCCGTAGCAATTTGCCGAATGAACACCGGAATATCGATACCGGTGGGACACGCCTTAATGCAGGGCGCATCATAGCAATAATAGCAACGGTTCGCCTCCTCCATCGCTTCCTTTGGCGAAAGAGGCGGAACCACCTCTTGAAACCGGCTGTCTTGATGTAATTCTATGGCCATACCCCTTGCCTCCGTCTCTAGTACAGATTGCCCGTGCGACCACTGCCGCTGTAATCCAAAAATACAGTCTTTGTCTCAGTAAAGAACAAGGTCCCTTCATGACCCATTTCTCGAGGGCCCAGCCCGGATGCCTTGGTCCCACCGAAGGGCATCTGAGCTTCACCGCCAATGGTTGGGTTATTCACATGGACCATGCCTACGCTGGCTTCCTGAATGAAGTGTTGGGCTTCAATCAAATCTCTGGTGTATAAGGCAGCTGAAAGACCGTAGGGCACCGCATTGACCCATGCGATAGCGTCCTCAAACGAGTCATAGGACATCAAGGCCAAAACTGGTCCAAAAACCTCTACCTGGGCAACCGGCATATCCAAGGTGACATTTTCCAAAATGGTCGGCTGCAAAAAGTATCCTGGTTGGTCTACGCGGCGTCCGCCCAAGGCAATCCGTGCGCCACGCTGGGTGGCATCGTTGATATACCGCAGGCTGCGATCTAGTTGGCCTTGCGAGATTAATGGACCAACAGTCGATTCAGGATTGTCCGGAGGTGCCACCACCAACTTATCCACTCTCTCGATGCACAGAGCGCGGAATTCAGCCAAAATACTACGATGCACAAACACACGACTGGTCGCCGTGCATCGTTGCCCGGCAGCCCCAAAAGCGCCTTGCACTACCCCAGCCGCTGCTAAGTCTAGATCTGCGGATGGGGTCACGACGACAGCGTTTTTTCCGCCCATCTCCATCGTAATTTTTAGTGGACGACCCGCTAAAAGCTGGGATAAGTGCTGCCCTACTGCGTTGGATCCCGTAAACGAGAGCGCACGGATTCTCGGGTCGGTCGCCAGGGCTTCCCCGGCCACCGGTCCCGATCCCAACACCAAATTGACTACCCCAGGCGGTGCACCTGCTTCGGCCAAGTCCTCCACCATCCGCACGCCAATCCACGGGGTATACGAGGGAGGTTTAAACACGACGGTGTTACCTGCCACCAATGCCGGGCACATTTTCCACAGCGGAATGGCAAAAGGAAAATTCCACGGGGTAATAACGGCCACTGGTCCCAACGGTTCTCTTACGGTATAGGTGAAATTCGAACGTATTTCTGAAGGAATGGTCTCGCCATTGAGACGAAAACCCTCTCCAGCGAAAAATTCCACCAGGTTAAGCCCTTTTTGAAATTCACCCACAGCTTCGGCCCGTGTTTTTCCCTGTTCGACCATCATCAAATGGACATATTGCTCACGGTGCTCCGTGAGAATTCTGTGGAACTGATGCAAAATCCGCCCCCGACTCGGAGCGGGCGTTTGTGCCCAACCCCTATAAGCCTCCGCTGAGGCAGAAACGGCCATATCCACATCTTGTGGCGTGCTTTCCAAGAAATCCGCCAATATTTGGTCTGGATCACTTGGACTGACATCCTGATCGAGGGATCCACCGCCTTCCATCCAACGGCCCCCAATATAATTGGTTAGACGCATTGCCATCCTCCTATAAATCCGTTAAGCGCTCATAGGTTTCTGGACGGCGATCGCGGAAAAATTGCCAGGTATTGCGGACCTCACGAATTACATCAAGGTCTGCGTCCCCAATCACTACCTCCGATTTGTCCGGGCTTCCCATGGCAACAAACTGCCCACGTGGATCGACCAAATAGCTTTCTCCATAAAAATCTCCCATGTTCCACGGCGCCTCAATCCCCACACGGTTAATGGCGCCGAGAAAATAGCCATTGGCTACAGCATGAGCCGGTTGTTCCAGTTTCCAAAGGTATTTCGACAACCCGGCCACAGTAGCTGATGGATTAAACACGATTTCCGCGCCATTAAGGCCTAATGCACGTGCACCTTCCGGAAAATGGCGATCGTAACAAATGTAAACTCCAATTCGGCCGACCGCGGTTTCAAAGACCGGATACCCTAAATTCCCCGGTCGGAAGTAATATTTCTCCCAAAATCCTGTAGCCGGGTTTTCTCCAGCCTGGACGTGCGGCAGGTGGTTTTTGCGATATTTTCCAAGGAATTTTCCATCCGCATCTATCACCGCGGCGGTGTTATAGTACATCCCGGTAATCTCTTCTTCGTAGAGGGGAACAATCATGACCATTCCTGTCTCTCGTGCAACTGACTGCATCAATTGCGTCGTGGGGCCATCAGGAACTTTTTCCGTAAGGTCGTACCATCGAGCGTTTTGTTCAGCACAAAAGTAGGGACCATAAAACAGCTCTTGCAAACACACCACCTGAGCACCCTTGTTCTTTGCTTCATAGATCATGCCCAAGTGTTTGTCCACTGCCGATTTTTTGTGCTCATCCAACGGACGTTCTCCCGATACCTCATGATGGGACTGAATTAAACCAACGCGTACGATGTGACTCATAATTGTCATCCTCCTCTACGAGATTTGATGATCGCCTGCAGCATTTAGCCATGCTGTGGCGAAGCTGTGGCGGATTCCGGGTCAGTGGCATAGCGAGCACGCATAAGAAGAACGTAGACAACAAACGAAACCACGAACCCGACGAACCAAGAATAATTGAAGAGCCATCCTAATGCCGGAACAACTTTACCGATAAGGGAAACCACGATACCAGCAACCAATGCCCAAACCGCCAAGCTGTTGTACCCATTATGATAAAAGTACCGCCCGGATTTCTCATAAAGCTCCACAACCTTCAGAGTTTGATGCCGAAACACCCAATAGTCGGCAATTAATATGGCAGCGATAGGACCTAGAAACCCAGAATAGACATCGAGCCAGCTGAAAATGTAGATATGGGGATTAGAAATCAGCAGCCAGGGACACATTACTATCGCTAAAATCCCCGTCAACAACCCTGCCGTCTTGAAATTTAGATATTTAGGAAACAATTGAATAAAGTCGTATGCTGGGGACACAACATTGGCCGCCACATTTACTGAGAGGGTGGCAATCACTACAGCCCCTAGGGAAATAATCAGCAAAGCCACGTTGTGAAATTGTCCCAACAAAGTCACCGGATCCGAAATAGCGTGATGGAAGACAACAATAGTTGCGGAAGTGACCAATACTCCGATGCCTGAAAACACGGTCATTGTTGTGGGAAGCCCCAGTGCCTGACCCCAAGCTTGCGCCTTTTGGCTTTTGGCAAATCGGGTGAAATCTGGAATATTTAATGACAATGTCGACCAAAATGCCACCACGCTGGTCAACGACGGGATTTCCACCGCCCACAACGCCGCACCGTGCACCTTTGCTGGCTGGCTCAACATGGGTCCAAATCCATGAGCAGCAGTATATGCCCAAATCAGTAGCCCTATCCCTAATGCTAACACCAATGGGCCCGCCCAGGCTTCAAACCGTTTCACCGCGTTAATGCCATGAAAGATAATCCAGATGTTCAATACCCAAAACAGCATGAACCCGATCCAGCTGCCCAGATTCATTCCAATAAAGGTAAATAACGACGAAAAGTGAGCCCATCCGGGAATCAGAATCAACAGAAAAGTTTGGATGGCCTGACCACCGATGGCGGTTTCAATGCCAAACCATCCTGCGGCTACCAGCGCGCGAAGCAGAGCCGGCAGGCCGGCTCCGACCACCCCAAACGATGCCCGGGCAAATACTGGAAAAGGTATCCCATATTTTGTTCCTGGATGCGAGTTTAATAAAATTGGTACCAGCACAATCAAATTACCGACTAGAACCGTTAAGATTGCCTGCCACCAGTTGAGTCCCAGCGCAATAAAGCCGCCCGCCATTAGATAGGTTGGAATATTATGCGCCATGCCAATCCATAGACTTAAGTAATTGTACAGCGTCCAGTTTTTTTGGGATTCCTCGGCCGGAGCAATGTCTTGGTTATAGCGGATTAAATCGTCTTGCGCTACTTCGTTGACCATGCGCATCGTCTCCTATCGTATTTTCAAAGTACGGAACCTATTCAACGGAAAACCCCACTCAGCTGCATTTCAATTACTTAGGCATGCAGTAAAAGATACCCTTTATACAAATATGCGAATTTTTCTGTGGCATCTGTACACTCTGAATGATCGGAATTCCAATGACAATGAACTGTTGAGGATTAGATACCAAACGATGAATCCACGGCCAGTTGGTAGCTCACAGGAAAACCACCGTTTGATTGTATAATAATAAAAATAAATGTATGGTAATGCAACGATTTTTTATCCAAATGTTAGGTTTTTGGCTATCATTAGGAATTTGTGTAAGGATTCTACGATCACCAAATTAGGTTCGGCATCCGGTGCACATCCACCACATCATATGGATCCAGAACGCACGGTGATGTCCGCCTAGTCGCACTACGGTTAAAGTGAAGACCCATAACGACCTCGCGGGACATATCCATTTGCTGGCGAGCCGGTTTGCCGCTCATCTCGCGAAGTTGGATGCAGGCTGCAGTTTTGGCATCCGCCAATCCCCGAAGGGAAGCGCTGGGAGATGCTAAGGTGCCTAGCAGACCTTTTTACACCCCATCCCCCGTCGCCACCAATGATGGGTAAGGAGCCTAAACTCTTCAGGAAACCTTTGCACTACAGTCCCCAAGAGCGTATTACAACGGCATGCTCGTAAAAGAACACCTATCGCTAATTAGCATATATACCGCCGTTTTCAAGGTTTTTGGCAAGTTTGCTAAGATTTTTATTCCGCCAATATGACCAACTGTCATGTACACTGTACTTGGTTACACATTAATTATGCTATCGAGCCCAAATTCCCGTTAGCAAAGGATGGCGACCCCATGACCATTAATCTCAACATCAAACCGCTTACGCGTGATTTAGCGACGGATTATTTGAGATTTTTCGATTGGGATGCATTTCCCGTCGGAGCAGAGTGGGCTAGTTGCTATTGCTGTTTTTATCACTGCAGTATGTCCGACTCCGAGTGGGATGAACGTTCGGGCGACTTAAACAGAGAAACCGTCTCCGCTTTGATAGACCAAGGACAGCATCATGGTCTATTGGCCTACGATAACAACCGAGTGATCGGATGGTGTCACACGGCACCAAGACACACTCTCGGCAGGTTAGTACAGATGTTGAAAGATCAAGGGTATGACACCTCCGATGAACATGTGGGCAGCGTGATATGCTTCGTGATTGCCCCGCCTTATCGAGGTCGTGGTGTGGCACGCCAACTTTTGGCTTCTTGTAACCGATTTATGAAAGACCAGGGTATGACCTCAATTGAAGCTTATCCTCCGAAAGGAAACCCCAGGATTGCCCACTATCACGGATCGCAGTCCATGTATCTGAGTTCCGGTTATACGACTGTGGCAATGCTGGATGAGTATACGGTTATGCGGGCGGCACTTTAAATTAGAACAAATGTGGTGCGCGCAAGCAATCTCCAAAGAGATATAGCGTTGCTGATCCATTCCCTGGTTCCATGAGCGAGATGTATATTGTGGACGGGAAACGGACTAAAGATCGAGGAGGCGGCCAATGAAAATTCGTGAAATGATATCACAAGACTTAATTGCAGTTGCCAGAGTCAACGTCGATACCTTTCGAGAAACTCAAAGTGGAATCGTGCCTGATCAGTTGATTAATACATTGTCCTACGAAAGCGCTGCACGGCGATTCCAACGTCTACTCGATAACGAAGAGCAACGGTCGACGATATTTGTGGCTGAAGATTGCGGTGCAATCGTGGGTTACGCCATGGGCGGCAGGGCTAGAGAGCCAGTAGCTCACTATGAGGGCGAGCTCTATGGGATCTACATCTTGCCCCAGTATCATGGAACAGGGGTTGGGCGCCGTCTAATGAGTGCAATGGCACGGTACCTTACGGCACAAAGAATTTACTCCATGTTCGTTGTTGTTTTCTCGGCTAACCTACCCGCAATAAAATTTTACGAAGCCCTCGGCGGGAAAAAATGTTGTGACCGAACAATGGCTCTTCACGGTTGGAATCTAAAAGAAGCGATTTATGGATGGGATTCGTTGAACGAACTTTGTCGTTAATAAGTCCAACAAAGTTCACATGTCCCCCTTATACTTCGTCAAGTTCATTTAGAGGATTCCTTGTGGCCGCGAGATTCTCCCTATCTTGAATCCCCTTTACCCGATTTCCCGAGGAATTCGAAACCGAACGTTTTTAAATTCGATGCTCTCATCCCGGCGCCTCTTGGCCAACGCCGCTATCGTGGAATCCCAAAGTGCCCTAAAGCCCATGGACGACTTTTGCTGATCCTCTGCCCTGCATAGACGAATCGGAAGAGAATGTTCGCCGCGCTTATGCACGATTTGTTTTGCGAAAGGACCTTCGGTGGCATCTATTTCTACGATCGAACCAGCGATTTACCGGTAGTAGTGGCCTGCACTGCATCAATTGGGAGGCGAGACGGTTTGACATTGGGTACTGGATTCGCACCAGAGAGAGCGTCAAAGGCCTCATTTGCATGCCCTCCGCAATGAGCGCAGCCGTCACGTGGCACAACGAGCTGGGTTCCATTTGGAAGTGATCTTGCCTGGCAACGGCTGCGATGTGAACGGCATCCCCTGCGATTCTGCCATATACGCCAAAGTACGCATTTTAGATGGATCATGAGGCTACCCATCCCCAACATGATAAAAATGTTCACATCTTGGTTGCCGCTACGGGAAACTTTCCTTCAACCCAGGCCGCGGCAATGATAACCAGCGGCAAGACAAGAGCCCACCCAACGAAGCTCAACGCCACGATGCTGAAACCTAATCCGAACACGGCTGCCGCGCGATGCCGGGGTTTGGCTAACAAGCGCCATCCGGCTGCCATCGCTGCAATATAAAGCACGATAAATATCGCCGATGGCCACACTATCAATTGGCTTAAGTCCAGGGGGTGAACCCACTCCACTACAAGTACAAGAACAAAGGGTACTGCCAACGCAATTAAGACGCGGCTCGGTGTGCGAAATCGCCCATGCAACTGAGCAAACGCCAATGGCAAATCTCCCGCCCGGGATTGAGCGTAAACCAAGCGGGAGAATCCCGCAACATAAGTGTGAATGGTTCCATAAGTCACCAAAATTGCCAGGACTACGATTACAGCCATGCCTTCACGTCCCAACCCCAACCCCACCAATTGAGCCAATCCATCTCCGGTTTTTCCCGGGCCATACGTGTGGGTACCGATGGTAACCACACTCACAGCAACATACAGGACGTCAATGACCATAATCGCCAATGCCAAAGATCGTGGCACATCTATAGTCGGATTGACAAACTCTTCGGCCATGTGGCCAAGCATTTCCCATCCCACAAACGCCCAAAACAACAGCGCTAAAGATTGTCCCACAGGAATCCACCCATGAGGTAGCCACGGAGAGAATGATCTAGAGTTCATATGGGGCATGGCCAAAATCACTGCCGCTAGCATCACGACAGCAATAATCACGACGATGATGGTCGCTGTCCTCCCTGACAATTCAACACCCAAGTAGTTGGCCATGATGGCTCCCGCCAATATTATCGCGGCGCCTCCAATAGTTAGAGGCCAAGACCAATGAAGAAATGCTCGAACGTAATCCATCCCAATAACCGCTGCAGCCGGCGCCGCTACCGGCACGGTAGCCAAGTACAGATACCCAATAACACGTCCAGAAAATGTGCCGAAAGCCTCTCGTACATAAGCCGCGATGCCTCCGGCATCAGGATAACGCACCGCAAGTTGTCCCAAGGTTAAAGCAATTGGGATCATTGCTAGCGAGATTAAGACCCATACCCAAAGCGAAGCCGGCCCAGCCATGGTTGCCGTCAACGACGGCAGAACGAGAACGCCAGAGCCGAGTACTGCGGCTACGGTAAATCCGGCGCCTTCGCGCCAAGTCAATGCACGTTTAAGAGTGGTCACGGTGTCCTCCTGCCAGCCTTTGTCTAATGGATTCCACCGCGCCCTCGGTAAATGTGCGGTCATCAATCACCACTGGAGCATCAGGACGAAACGCCAACAAAATTTCCGCCACAGGACTGGCAGAAACAATGAGGGCCGTACCATCTAATAGTGGAGGTAATGTTTTTGGGTCCTCCCCGGTACCTTCAACCACAGTTAGTTCCGCCAATCCCGCTTCCTGCACCATCTCAGCTAACCGATGCGTTCCTTCCCATGATACACACGCCACACCAATTTTGGAGTTTCGCGGCAGTTCTTTTAAACGACGCAAGGTTTCCAAATGCGCCGTTAAGAGGCAGGGCAAAATGTCGCGAGATCGTCCCGGCAAAAGAGACTTTATCTCATCTACATGCTGATAAGTGGTGACAAAGAGGGTGAAATTTTTTAACTCGTCGGAATCCAGTTTGTCCAATCCGGACAACACCACAGGCATTGCGTCAACCCCGAGCTTTTCAGATAAATCATGCGCCAAAATGGACGCCTGTTCCAAAGTACATTCCACCACAGCCACGCGCACTGGTGGAAGAAGGCATTCAGCCTTGGCAGCCAATTTCAAAGCACGCGCCCATAGTGCCTTAGCAAACGCCACCGGATCCTCGCCCCGATCTGCCAATCTTCCCAATGTTTCTTGCAATAACTGCTGCTGTGAAGGAGCCAGACTCCTCCGGACTGGCATCACGGCAAAGTATCCCCGCCCCGGTTCGCTTCGAGCATAACCCGCATATTCCAACATTTGATAGGCATGGACGATGGTATTGCGGTTGAGACGCAACATTGCGGATAATTCACGAACGCTAGGTAATCGCTCGCCCTGACGGTATTCACCATCTTCAATTGCTGCCTGTAATTGCGCCGCCAATTGCTGGTGCAGTGGCCACTCTAATTCAGGATCAACAAGCATCTCTTCACCGTCCTACTGTCATAGATACATAGTACAGTATTACGTCAATCTGCATCACTGTCAATATTTAATACGTGGGGCTTTTTGCGCTGTGCTAGAGACCGCATTCTCATTGGGGTTAAACGGTCCTGATCTGGGCAATTTGAGGTAATTATTCGAGGGATCGTGCCTGCAGCGCAATTATACCATCGATGAAGTTCTTCTCCTGTGAAGAGCTGCAACCGTTGGGTACATCCCCGTACACCAAGTTGAACTCGAGGCAGGAGTAAAACCTACAAAGTCATCGGCACATGGAACAATGTAGGGCCAGGCAATACCCGACCATACGAGGCCATCTGGGGTCAACGAATCCGACAGAACAATAAAAATGCTCTTGTCCTTCCACTTGAATCGCAGCTGCGAACGATTTTTGGATAACTCCGTGCCGGTTCTCCATCAGACAGAATCTGCTGAAAAGGGTGCGGGCTTGCCAGAGGAGGGGATTGCCGAGAAGAGGAAAGTCCGTACGCTGTACGTGGATAAGTCCAAACGTCTCTTCTCTTGTGAGAGGCAGACAAAGGTCAAGAAAACGGTGGTCTATATTTGTGTACGTTTTTCGGCAAACGTGGATCGGCACCCCGAGTCCTGTCTCTTTAACTTGGGGTGCCAACAATCACCGATGTCGACTAACGCATCAGAACATTAACGGTATTGGTATTGTCGTCGGTAAAATACACCACCAACTCGCCGTCGTCATCTACGGCCACATAAATCCCAAACAAGGCAGAACCAGCGCCGGTGATGGGGTTGACAGGGGTTTTATCCAAAATTCGAGCGGAAACTACATGTCCAGTACGGGGATTGATTTCAATGGCTCGATTATCTCCTTGATTGACTGCAATGAGGTTACCGTTTTCTGGGTTGAATCCCAATCCAGCTGGTTTGTTGAGCGGTGGACCCTCATAAATCGTCAGACCTGAACCCATATCCTTTTGACCAGTGGAGACAGGGGCCAGAACAGAGATCCTGTTGTCAGCCCCATCAGCAATGTATAGGGCATCACCCATTGGTAACCAAATCATGCCCTGTGGGCCAAACACCGTATTAATGTTGGTTCCGACATGGGCAAAGCCCGAACCAATTTGCACTGTGACTGAATCCTCATTGAAGTTTGGCGGATGAAAGTCGGTAAATCGATCAATTGTTCCCGAGAGCACATTTGTCGAAAAGAATGCCACTGGAAGTCCATAGAATGTCCCAAAATTAAACTGCATTCCCCAGGGACCAGCAAATAGGTCCCGACGTATATCTCCACCGGAAAACAGAAGACCATCAGCAGAGATTACCTGAACCAAGCCTTGGGTACCGCTTGGATTAAATCCATAGTCTGCTATCCATGTAGCCCCTAGATTGGATGTGGAAATGGCAATAGGTGCCATGGCTCCTGCAAAAAATCGCTGGGGTCGACCATTGACTATACGTTCTAGCGTACTGCCCTGGCCCATAACCCCCTTAGCGTTGTTGATGTTCGAAACCAGCAGATCACCATGTTTCAGTATGGTTTGCGTATCATCAAACGTATTCGGTGCCAATAGCACTCCATACGGATTTTGATCGCCGTTCACAGGATCAATCGTCGACGAAATTTCTTGAATTGATTTAAGATCGCCGATGCGTTGACGCGGAAACAAGTCGGCTGAGTACCAGAACACTGGATTGGTCCGCCCCAACGCATAGAATGTTTGTGAACCTGCAACTCCATCAACGGTAATGCCAAACGCCTGCTGAAATGCTCGAACCGCCTCACGAGTGGCTCGACCAAAATAGCCATCAATTCGATAACGATAAAACCCAAGATTTTGGAGAATGACTTGGAGGCCCACAGTGTCGAATCCGTTGTCGCCCTCACTCAAATTTCGCCCACCAGCAAGCGTCGTAATCCATAGAATATCAAAAGTATTCGGACCCACTAATCCATCGAACGATATATCCCAATGTCGATACACGATATTGTCTCCTTGAAAGGCCAGTACCGCGGATTCTGTCGAGGTTCCAAAGATGCCATTGGCTGGTTGGCCCATGACCGATGCGTAGCGCATGCAATTCAACCGATTTTGCAACACGCGCACATCGCCGCCGCTTGTTCCTGGGGTCAATGTACGGGAACCAAACGGCGGACCACCATAGGCGCTATTATCCTGACCCATGATTCGATAAGTGTGTCTGTCAACAATGCCATCGACAGCAATGCCAAAATAGCTCTGGATATTATAAGCGGCCTGTCTGCTGGTATAATCAAAGATGCCTGTAATCGGGATCCGTGAGCCCATTGGACCTTGAGGCGGATCCATAAGTTCCAGTATCGTATTATATAATCGTTGAAAGACTTTTACATCCGTTCCCGAAATGGCTGGCGATTGTAACCGAAGAACACGCGATCCAAACGGAACTATCGGCAAATTGTTAGCAAAATTGGCCAAGTGCAATCCCTCCCTTATTTCCCATAATATGGAGTCTCTAGGAAAAAGTTCATCCAGAAGTTTACCCACTGAAACGGGTCCAACGAATCTACACACTAATCATCCATAAGCTCTTTTGTGTTGGCATCTGGTACCGTCACGACTTTCATCTGTCAATACAGCCCCAATGGCAGAAGGGAGCAGTTGGAACAGAATAAAAAACCCTAAGAAGCGACATCTTCGTCGGAGACTATTCACGACTGCAAAGGGCACGAGAACATCATCGACGGCCTCCCTGCACGGTTTCCGTCCTAGGGGTTACTGCACCTATCCTATGTGCCCGAAAATCCACAGTTGAGGATCCGCACTCAACCCTAATCCGAAAAGGTGGCTCGGTTCCCTGCGGGAAACAGCTCCTGACGAAAGAGGAGACGGGGTTTTAACTTCGAGGGTTTCAAAGCATGGCCATGATACCTAGGCTCAAGTCGTGCATAAGCACAAGGTTTTCCCACACACTAGATTTGAAACCACTGCCATAAGGAGGATATTATGAGTTTCTTGACCACTCTAGTAGCTAGTCTATGGGCAACAATCATACCACTGCACTCTCTTGCAGCTTCCAGAGGATCGATGTTGCCCTCGTACGCTACGGTACAGCATCTTAATCCCGATGTTGCCGACTATAAAAAACTAAGCAATTGGACGCCTGGGATGGGATACCATGAAGGTCACTTGGCACCCTCACTGGTGCTCATGATTAATAATCATGACCAAGTGGTAGGTATGGAGCAGTCTTTTCCATCCACTTTGCCTTATCAAAGTTGGATGGACCCAAAGACCACGGAATACAATGCGGGAAGAGCCAGTTACAGCCAACATCTGATGTTTGTACCCCCGGATCAAATCACGCCAACTATGTCTGCAAGCTTGCCTTCAGATTTAAAGAGTTTTGATCAATTTAAGGCGGTCAACACAAAAAAAGTCATTCCCTATTTTCAGATAAAAAAATTTAGGCCGGGAGTAGGTTCCGTATGGGGCCCTGACGGGCCCGCCTTGCGGATCATTCTTAGTCGCCATGAACGGGTGGTGGGAGGCATCATGGCTGTTCCCGCAAAATATGGATGGAACCCTTGGTATGACCAAAAGGCAGGGTATCCCGTCCAGGATCCCATCCTGGGGAGTGTCTATACCCAAACTATCTATTTTGTTCCACGAACGACGTTACATTAGTAACTCGGATTCTCCGGGCAATTTTTGAGTGCATCATAAAAATTGCCCGGACTCTACTTTGCGCCTCCCATAAAGCTCACCCCTATGGTGCATAAACTCTTGCCGTAGAGGCCATGTTATAGACAGTGTTAAACGGTTTGACTTCTTACTGAGAAACAGAGCGCCGAAGGAGGGGGATGGCGTCATGTGGCCATTTTCCAACCAAGCACGCCATCATACGTCACATCTCGACAAGCGTGGAGACAAAAAATTAGAAATCAGGAATCATCTACAAAGACCATCTAGGACGCATCGAAGCCCGTCAACGCAATTGATAGAAACGCTTCAGACTGCCCAGCAGGAGCTCGAATATCTCCAAAATATTGATGTGATAGCCGTGAAGGATTTAATTACCGAGTGTAAAACTTTTCAAAAAACCCTAAGTACCTTCATAAACCCACTTCATGGCACTGATGTTCAGTCTTTGGATGTGTATAACGGCAATATCGAGGATGCCTATACCCGACTAAAAAACACGGTGGGCCAATACCCCGATATCAACATTCGTCGGTTCTATTTTGGACGCGTCCATCCCACTCCGGCACTTCTCGCGTTCGAAAATGGCCTGGCGAGCAACCAGATGGTCGACCAAGACATCCTGAGACTCATGCAGCGTTTTGAGGATACGGAACGGCTTAGCATGGAAGATCCAGTCATTCATCAGTGTGTTCATGATATGGTTGCCGCCGTGGGTCATATTACGGTTGAAAAGCAGTGGTCGCAGTTGCTTATTGATCTTATGGGCGGTAATACGTTGGTTTTCATTGAGGGCGCGAGCGAAGTACTGGTAATGGATACCGTAAGTTACCCGGCTAGAGCAATTGAACGGGCAGAAACTGAACGATCTGTCACAGGGCCCCAAGAAGCATTTAATGAAGTAGGATTAACACAAATGAATTTGATACGTCGCCGTATCAAAAGTCCTCGGCTGCACTTTGACCTGATCACAACCGGGGACTTGACCCAAACGATGGTGCTTGTAGCACACATTGAAGGGATCACTAATCCAGCAATAGTACTGGCCGTTAAACGCCGCCTCACTACGTTAAAAATCTCTGGACTGCAATATTCTCATGCCCTAGAACCCTTTTTAACGGACCAACGCTCCTTATTCCCACAAGTACGTTCCACCGAACGCGTCGATATCATCGTCCGCGATCTGCTTCAAGGCAAAGTAGCAATTCTCGTGGACAACGACCCATTTGTCCTAGCAGTACCCGCTACATTTATGGATTTCTACCAAACCTCCGACGACTATACGGCAAGTTTTTGGACGGGTAGCATGGAGAGGATGGTACGCCTCTTCGGATTATTTGTGGGTCTATTACTTCCGCCTTTATATATCGCGTTCGTGACGGTGAATCCTGAACTTCTCCCGTTGAAATTCGTTATGAGTATCGCGGGATCCCGGCTGGATATTCCATTCCCCCCCCTTTTGGAGGTTCTCATTATGTGGGTGATTATCGAAGTTTTGCGAGAGGCGGCTATTCGCTTGCCTAAAGCCTTATCAAACACGCTGGGCACCGTTGGAGCCATTGTGGTTGGCACGGCCATCGTTAAGGCCGGCCTTGTCGACAATCTCATGATTATTATCATTACACTCACCGCGTTAGGCCTCTTTACTTCGCCAGAATACGTGATGGCGACGCCCTGGCGCATTCTATTTTGGATTTTGGTCTTCTCGTCGTATCTATTTGGACTGTATGGCATTGTCGTAGCCTTAATGATGATTCTAGCCTATTTGGCGCGAATGGAAAACTTCGGCGTACCTTATCTTTCGCCCTTCGGACCCATTCGATGGCGGGATTTGAAAGACAGTTGGGTCAAATGGCCAGAGACCGCCCTTAAGAATAGGCCTAGCGCACTACGCACCATCCATCCTCGACAAATCGCCAATGCACCCCATCCGAGTAGGGCTCTGCATCTGCACCGAGTGCAAAAGGAGCGAAGATCTTACGAGTAGCAGTATCTGGAGAAAACTATTCAGAACCGTATTGCTAGCATGGCTTCTTGTAGGGCTTTCCGGTTGCTGGGGAAATGGCCCAGTCGATGAACGCACCCTAGTGTTTACACTCGGGCTGCAAGAAGGAAGCAAGAAGGAGCCTTTAAGCATGATTGTCCAGTATCCCACGTCGTCGGCATTGCTCGATTACGCTGACCATAAGCCTGTATCAAACTCTGGAAAACCAGTCGAAGACATAGTCGTCGCAGGATCTGGCATAACCCAATGCTTCTCGCGAGCTCAGTCTAAAATCGCCAAGGATCTATACTTAGGCCAAATTCAACTGGTCGACCTCTCCACTCACATGACCCCACCCACCTTGTTGCGTGCCTTAGTGTCTCTCAATCGAATTGGAACTATGGATTTGACACCATTTATCTTTGTCAGCGGTTCACCGCTCCCCGATGTGATGGATACCCCAGGAAATGGGGCACAGTTCCCGACTCTTTATTATGTAACTCAGGAAACCTGTGTTGACTGTCAGCCAGTAAATCTGTCGATTCACTTATGGCAGTTTTCCAGCGATGCCTTAACTCCGGGAGTGGATCCCCATCTACCCTACGTAACGGTGGAACCCAACAAAAATGTCACCGTCAATCGGATAGCATTGTACCGTCACCTTCAGTTCATCGTGGCCCTTAACCCCCAGCAAACTGCAGATTATGGTCTCTTAAAAGGTTTGGCACAAAAACTTACCTTGGCGGTTCCCTATGATCATGCCACTGTACGCGATATTCACGGATACTCGCGTCTTTCAACGCACCTCAAAGGCGGTCAAATCCAAGCACGTTTTCATATTGTTTTGCAAGGCACCCTTGCGAACTTGCGCTCCATTACTGACACGACTACGGATAATGCCATCATTGCGCGTGAGTCATCAGAAATTTTGTCACGTCAATGTCTCGCCGTGCTGACATTCACCCAACAACACGATATAGATCCTTGGGGGATTGGACGCATGCTAAATTGGCAACATCCTGATGCTTTTGCTCGGTACCCACATTGGCACCACGAGTACCCCCGAGTAGAAATGGTGGTCCATGTACAGATGCAACTGCACAAACTCGGCGATTTAAAATAAGGGAGTGTAGTCTATGTTGAACAAAGAACTGGGCATTAGCGAATTATCCGGTATCCAGTTTGGCACCATTGTTACTGCTGGCTATTTGGCGCTGGGTATCTTTTACTTCCCTCGGGAATTGGTTAGCACCGCTGGACGAGGCGGTATCTGGGCGCTATGGATTGATGGCCTGGTCACTTTTTTATCTATGAAATTGAACTTCGCGATGTCAAGGTTGGCGCCGAGTCAAACTTTTGTTCAGTTCGTCGGCGATCTGGTATCCACACCAGTGGCCTTAGTGCTGGATTTGTTTAGGGTTGTGTATCATCTGGGTCTCGCCGTACTTATTACTGTTCTCTTCACTTCATTTATGGGCAATGATTTTCTTCCGGGGACACCAACCTGGGCTCTTGCCGGTATCGCGATTGTCGGTGCCGTATACATAGCCTCTTTCGGTACCACAGCATTAGCAAGACTGCTTCAAGTGGGATATATTCCGATGATGCTCATTAACCTGTTATCGTTAGGGCTCACCATTACCCTCATAAAGTATCCCCTCTTGTTATTGCCCCCTCTTACCATCCGACCAATTCCTATTTTCGAGGCCGCCTATCGAGAATTCTTCATATTTATCGGGTTCGAAGTCAGCATTACTTTATATCCATTTGTTAAACCTCGTGATCGGAACCGAGCAGAACTTTACGCAACAGGAGGACTCGGTTTAGTGCTTTTCAGTTTGACGTTCATGTATGAAACCTGTATCGCAGCCTTCGGCCCTAGTTATATTACCTATATGCGTTGGCCTACCGTCACGCTACTACGGGCCGTTGAGGTTTCGGGGTTTTTTGTGGAGAAATGGGGAAGTTTGGTCATTACTCTTTGGACTGTCGCGGTTCTGGGGTTTTTAGCAGTGCGTCTATGGTGCGTGGTCCACGACATCGCAGCCTTGCACTTTGTTCATTCTATCAAACACTATCGCTATATCTTGTTGCCCACGGCGGTGGCGGTCTATGTTTTGGGACTATCCATACCTAACGCAGCCATAACAAATGATTTAACCGAGAAACTGTTCATACCCGCAGGCGTGATTCAGCTTGTTGTCATTCCGGTTTTTGTGCTAATCATAGGTCGCTTGAGACCCACTACGGTTGCTAAACTGCGCAAACGGACGACCAGAACTTCCACGCATTCTTCATAACTCTCTCAACCTCATCAGATGATGGGGTCAGTCGCTAACTGAGTGAGAGTGGTCTCAATGGGACATACTAGGCCTTGGAAAGGTCGTGATGTGTTCGATGGATCGGTCGCATTTTCTTGAAAAAAATGTTGGATGGGTCGATCGTGTTGTCCGTATTGTCATTGTTGCGGTGCTTTGGATATGGCCGCTCAACACGAGTTTTAGCCCATTTACCACGGTGGTGATGGCGGCCATCGGGGGTATCTTATTTTCGACGGTGATCACCCAATATTGCCCCCTGTGGGACATGCTAGGAGTGTCCACCATCAAAGGCCATCTTAAGTCCAAGTAAAGCGGCTCCCTCGTTTGCACCCCCTTAGCACAATTCAAGTCACCATGCTCATGATAGGATATGGTAAACGCAGCCGCAATGCATCAACCCCCAACTTCTTACGTGGCAGCAAAGGAGGATTTTGATGACACATTGGCTTAGGCTGGTAATCTCGGAGTTTATTGGCACCGCTCTACTCATTGCCGTAGGGTGTTCTTTTGTCGTCGTGGATTTCGCACCGGGCAGTCCCATTGTGCACACGATTATGAATCCGGGTTTGCGGCGCGCCATCACCGGATTTTTGTTTGGGACCACAGGAGGATTAATCGCTTTGTCAAAAGTGGGAAAAGAAAGCGGGGCCCACATCAATCCCATTGTGACTTTGGCATTTTGGATGCAACGGAAAATTTCGGGCAAACTCGCGTTACTTTATGCGCTAGGCCAATGCGCTGGAGCCATTGTCGGAGCCTATGCACTAAGCCTATGGGGACTTTGGGCTCACAGTACCCATTTTGCCGCCACCATTCCCGGGCCTTCAGGAAATATTGTGGCGGCCATCGGCGAGACTCTAGCCAGTTTTTGCCTTATTGTGGGATTGTTTCTATTTTTAGGTCACCCTAAACTCCGCCGGTTTACTCCAGCATTGTTTGCCCCGTTATACGCAGTCATGGTGTATCTCGAAGCCCCACTTTCAGGAACCAGCACCAATCCGGCACGCAGTCTAGGGCCAGAGGTCGTATCCCATCTTTGGGTCGGGTGGTGGGTTTATTGGGTGGGCCCGACACTGGGAAGCCTCATGGGCGTCATTTTAATGGCATGGTTTATGCCATTAATTCATTGGGAAGTACGCGTTGCCAAATTGTATTATTTCCAGCATGATCCCTACGGAGTTTTTCATCGATCCGCCAAGTCACCTCGGCAACACTCCACCGGTGCTTGACGCTGTAATGACCTATTTGGACGTAATTTTAACGATCTAATAACGACAATACGGTGAGATCCTCCGCAGCAAAGTGCTCCCGCAACTGTTGGCAAAATATCTTCCAGTCGGCAGGATTTTGGCAGGCATGGTCAAACTGCTGACGCAAATTTTGATGTTGATATTTTAGCTCCAACACGGCCGTCCCTCCCGTCCATCCCGAGGACTGAGCCAGTGGATAGACTTCGTTTTCTTCCATAGCAAACTGCTCAACCAAATCTTCGACAAAGGCCTGATTGACGCCATGCGATACCCCAGGCCCTGTGGTGTCCAGACGCGCCAACAACTGATTTTGTGCAAGTCGTATGGTTTGTGCCATATTCGTCATGTGTCCTCGCCTCTTTTCTCTCTTAAAGACTACTGCTTTTGTGATGAAATTGTAAGTCTCATACCAAGGAGCAGGGCATACGTTATAGGGGAGGGAGAGACCAATGGAATACAAAGAAGCACTTCGTCAAGCCATCCGCGAATGGCAAAACGCCGAAGCGGCATTTCTTCAGTCAGACCCTGAATACTGCGATTACCACATTTACCAGTTGCATGCCGCAGAGGAAAAGGTGCGTCTAATCTTAAGACAAGCACGCGCCGCATTTGGGTTGTCGTCGGGAATTGAATCCAGTCTCCCCTTTCGTTGGCAACGTGCACTCCAGGAGCCTCAAACTGGGGACACTGGGGCTGTATAATATTGCTCGCGTGCAACAGATCCCTTCCGATCACCCTCGACGAGTTCTTCCATCCACAACTCCAGCATTAACAACGCATAGACTTGTCGTGAGCCGTTGGGGTTTTCGGGTCCCATGGCATTCAATAATGTCTCTACCTGCGATGGATAAAACCATCCGCGATTCATCGCCTGGGGGCTAATGAGGGTATCCCACGCTATTTCCGACAATTTTCCGCTCAAAAGCGCGGTCAGAGGTGTGGGGAAACCCTGTTTTGGCCGTTTCACTACGGCAGACGGCAAATGGCGCCGCGCGACTTCCCGCAATACTTTTTTGTCATGAAACGCGTCACGCCGCAGTGAAAGCGGAATACTGAGAGCCAAAGACACGACTTCATGATCGCAAAATGGTACTCTCACTTCGAGGTTATGGTGCATCCCGATGCGGTCGGCCTTTAACAACACGTCATCAGGCAAAAACCACCGGATATCAAATCCCTGCATCGCCTGCAAATCCGAGATCCTGGAATGTTGAGCCCAGTATTCGTCCACGGCCCCCGGGCGGTCTTCTCGCCATAACTCTTGGCGAAGCAGTTTCCTTATTTGATCCGGCGAAAAGGTGAAGCCAACGCCACGATAGCGGTCGGCAATAGGCTCTTCGGCTCTGGACATAGTACCAGATCCCGGCCACCCATGGTGCTCCCACCAACGCCTAAGGGGTCGCGGAATCTGCCGCACCCTCTGTAGACTGGAGGCCTCCCCATAGCCCGCATATCCGGCGAAAATTTCATCTGCACCTTCTCCTGACAACATGACCGTTTCTTGTGCAGCGGCAGCGCGTGCGATACCATCTAACGGAAGAACCGTTGGATCCGCCATTGGCTCATCGAGCACGTAGGCTAACTCGCGTACCCTCTCCGGCGTTATCGCCAAATCCACCTCAACGCGATGCAGTGGCATCGCAAATGCGTCCGCCACCTTTTTCGCCCACGGGAATTCGTCATAGCCCGGGTATGATTCGGGAAATGCGGCGGACCAGGCCTCGACTGGGAGGCTACTCTTTTGCGCAGACAAAGCAGCTAGCACACTAGAATCCAAGCCGCCGGATAGAAAAATACCAACCGGCACATCTGAGGCCAAATGACTTGTCACCACATCGTTCAACAGCCCATCCAGACGATCTGCCCAATACGTCATGTTCCGGCCGACCTGAGGCTCTTCAATGGACGGCTGCCAATAGTTGTGACGTTGCCGTCGCCCATCCCGATGCACAATCAACATTTCCCCTGGCTGAAGCTTAGTGACGTTTTTCAACATGGTGTGTGGCGCGGGCACAAAACGGTGACTGAGGTATGTTGCTAACCACTGGGTGTCAACAGTGGCTTCAAATTCTGGCAGCGCAAAAAATGCCTTAATTTCCGAGGCGAATACCAGTCGATCGGTTTGTTCCCACACATAAAGGGGTTTTTGACCAACGCGGTCCCGGGCCAGTACCAGCCGATGACGCTTTTTATCCCAGATCGCCACGGCAAACATTCCCGATATTTTATCAACAAATCCCGCTCCATATTCTTCGTAGAGATGCACCAAAACTTCCCCGTCCGCATGACTCGGCAAACGGTGGCCATGGGCCTCTACCAAGCGCTTTAACTCTGGATAATTATAAAGTTCCCCGTTAAAAACAGCGACGACACTGCGATCCTCAGAATAATACGGTTGTTTCCCCAATTGAATGTCCATCACTGCCAGTCTTCGCATGCCCAATCCAATGCTACGGTCAGTGAAGTGTCCTTCCCCGTCTGGTCCCCGATGAACTAGGGTATTTAACATGCCCCGCAGTTCCTCCGCTGCAACTGGGCGATCTTTACGCCAAATCCCGACAATACCACACATGGTTTTGCCCCTTCCGTGGAAACTCTAGCCTAGGGTAACAAACTTGACTCAGAATAACTTGAACATTTGATGAGAGTTTTTTAATGGCTAGTCTCCCCAAATTTGGCGGAAAAATCCCAAGTATTTTTAATTATCTGGTCACAAAATAAAATCGGGGCGGATATCCCGCCCCGCATCTCGAACTATCGCTAATCCAAGTAATCTTTCAATTTCTTACTGCGTGTAGGATGACGCAATTTGCGCAGTGCCTTGGCTTCAATTTGCCGGATCCTTTCACGAGTGACACCAAACACCTGGCCCACTTCCTCTAAAGTGCGCGCCCGTCCATCGTTTAAGCCAAACCGCAAGCGCAATACTTTCTCTTCCCGATTCGTCAAGGTGTCCAAGACCTCTTCTAATTGCTCTTTGAGCAGCTGATAACCCGCCGCTTCAGCTGGTGCCGGAGCATCCTCATCCTCGATGAAATCCCCCAAATGAGAATCTTCTTCTTCCCCAATCGGCGTTTCCAAAGACACCGGTTCTTGGGCAACCTTTAAAATTTCCCGTACACGTTCGACCGTGATGCCCATTTCCTTGGCAATTTCTTCTGGTGCGGGTTCCCGCCCATACTCCTGCAGTAATTGCCGTTGCACGCGAATCAGCTTGTTAATAGTTTCTACCATATGCACTGGTATCCGAATGGTCCGCGCTTGATCCGCAATGGCCCGGGTAATCGCTTGCCTAATCCACCAGGTCGCATAGGTGCTAAACTTATAGCCTTTACGATAATCAAACTTCTCAACAGCCTTGATCAAGCCTAAGTTTCCCTCCTGGATCAAATCCAAGAACAGCATTCCGCGTCCTACATAACGCTTGGCAATAGATACCACCAAACGCAGGTTTGCCTCGGCCAGCTTCCGCTTAGCCTCTTCGTCGCCTGCCTCGATGCGCTTGGCCAATGCCACTTCTTCTTCGGCCGTTAACAAAGAAACACGGCCAATTTCCTTGAGGTACATCCGTACCGGATCGTCGATGGCTACCCCGTCTGGAATAGCAACTTCTTGAGCGACGTCTTCCACTTCAGGTTCCACGTCATCCGGTCCCGGCCCAGGACCATGATCCGCTTCCAAGGCAATTTGTTCGCCAACCAGTTCGATGCCCAGTTCTCCGAACATCTCATAAATCGAATCTATTTGGTCCGGAGGAATGTCTATCGACTGCAGGGCATCAACGATTTCACCATATGATAGTTTGCCACGTTCTTGTCCCCGTCGGATGAGCGCTTGAACCTCATCAATTTGAGGTACCACGCGTTTTCCCTGCGCCATAATATCCCTCCTTTCCTTGCTCCGAAGCGATTACATTCCTGCTCTTTGCCACCGACAGGCGATGCTGCTCGATGCGAACTTCTTCCAGCACTTCCGGAGCCATACTGCCTTCTTGATAGACTCGTTCTTTAAGCAGATTCCAGCGTTGCAATTGCCTCTGCCGCGTAATGGCTGAAATGTAGTCCTTAATCTCCAGAGTCCCTCCATCGGGTCCTTGATAGTTCACCGCTTCCATTACCGTGGTTCTTACGGACGGGTCTAATAATTCGATCCAACGTGCCGTATCCCGTGCCGCTCGGCCCTGTGCCACATCCTCCAACACTGTTTCCAATCCTTGCTCCTTTATCCACTCCTGCAATTCATCCATCACGAAAGGCACTTGATCCGGGTGGTGCAATAATAAAGCCAGTAGCCGCACAGCATGGGAGGCCAGGTGTGATGGAACCTGTGCCGTTCTCTCCATATTATGCCTATTTTTTCCGAATGTATGCCGAACATCTTGCCAAACGCCAAAACTTTGTGCTAAAATGCTTGGATTAACTCGTAGGCGCTGTGCCATCTGCTCCAAGTACCCCATTTGCTCAACCGGATCGCCAACAACCTTCCATAATGGCTTAAATCGCTCAATGGCTAGTGCCTTTCCTCGTGGCGTCCCGATTTCCGGATCTGCTGCCGCCTGATTAATCCTGTAGGTCAAGTAGGCCAGACGCCCTCTAATACTGGTATTTAACGCATCTGCCCCTAGAACCGTTACACATTCATCAGGGTCCTTCACCCCGCTCGGCAGGACCACCACATTGACTTTGAGCCCAGCCGCCGACAATATTACAAAAGCTCTCTCCATGGCTTCTTGCCCTGCGGTATCTTGGTCGTAAAGCAAATCCACTTCTTGATGGAACCGTGCCAGATATCGCGCATGCCACTCGGTCACACTAGTGCCTAAAGTGGCGACCGCCTCGACCCGTCCCGCCTGGTGACACGCGATCACGTCAAAATAGCCTTCTACAATAAGCGGACGTTCACCGCGCTTCCATTGACCTCTAGCCCAATGGCTACCGTACAGCAAGTTGCCCTTACGAAATAACGCGGTTTCGGGAGAGTTAAGATATTTTGGTTCTTGATCTTTGGTAATTGATCGACCCCCAAATCCTACCAGGCGCCCTTGAGAATCCCAAATTGGCAACATCACACGATTACGCCAACGGTCCACTACTCCCGAACCTTGCCTGCGCCGGACCACCACTCCAGCGTGTTCCATTTCTTCCGGAGCTACCCCATGACGGGAAAGATACTGGACCAATCCTTCCCATTGCTCAGGAGCATAGCCCAATTGAAAACGTTCATGCAGTGTCGTCGCAATTTGTCTTTGATCCAAATATGCAGCAAACGCTACTGATTCACGCGCGTGCACCAGAAAATATTCCAAGGTCCACTCCAACACTGAACGAAGCCGTTTTTCCTCCTGAAGCTGAGGATTGTCTTCATCTCGGTCCATCGGAGGAATTCCGGCGTCTTTGGCCAGCGCTTCTACAACTTCGCGAAATTCCCGACCCTCATGCTGAACCAAAAATGTGAAGACTGTGCCACCAGTATGGCATCCAAAACAATAGAACAATTTTTGTTCTGGATCGACACTAAACGACGGCGTTTTTTCCCGATGAAACGGGCACAAACCCCAATAATTGCGCCCTTTACGCTTAAGAGCGACATACCGTCCAATAACATCAACGATATCGGTGGCTTCACGCACAGCCGCCACCCATGCCTCGTACTGTTGTTTGGCCATGCCGCATCACTCCCACGTCATGACAAAAATTCGCCATTAATTGTGATATTCCTGCTAACAAAACCGGGTTTCCTGACATGATATTTTTATGAACAAGGGCGGGCGCAACTTTCTTGCCGCCCGCCCTTATTATCGCCAGCTATTACTCATGCCGTAAGTTGGCTTGGGCAGCCGCCAAACGGGCAATAGGCACCCGGTATGGGGAGCAACTCACATAATTCAGTCCCACCAAGTGGCAAAACTCAATCGAATTCGGGTCGCCACCATGTTCTCCGCAAATCCCTACAATGAGATCAGGCCGGGTTCGTCGACCTTCCTCCAATCCCAAGCGAATAAGTCTCCCAACGCCATCACGGTCAAGCACCATAAACGGGTTTTCCGTCAATATTTTGTCAGCTAAGTATGCCGGAAGAAACTTTCCTTCAGCATCATCCCGGCTGTAACCAAATGTCGTCTGCGTCAAATCATTGGTGCCAAAGGAGAAAAATTGCGCATCCTTGGCAATTTCCCCCGCAATTAGTGCCGCACGGGGTACCTCAATCATTGTGCCAATTAAGTACGGCAACTCACGGCCCCGCTCTGCCGCAACTTTGTGGTTAACCTCAGCGACCAAATCCCGCATGATGGTCAATTCCTTCACCGTTCCCACCAATGGGATCATCACTTCGACATCTGGATGCAGTCCTTCCTCCAACAAGTCTGCCTCTGCTCGAAATATCGCTTCAGCCTGCATTGCATAAATTTCAGGGTATACGATGCCCAGTCTCACCCCTCGAAATCCTAGCATCGGGTTAAATTCAAACAAGGTCCTGGACCGTCGCAGAACCGCTTCGAAACGCACTGCATCTGCATGCCGATTTTCAGCACGAGCTATACTAAGAGCCCGTTCGGTTTCTTCGATGTCCGGCAAAAATTCGTGAAGCGGCGGGTCTAATAGACGAATCGTCACGGAATACCCATCCATCGCCTTTAAAATTCCATAGAAGTCACCCTGTTGCATCGGAAGTAACCGCGCCAATGCCGCTTTTCGCTCATCGATAGTTTCGGCCAAAATCATTTCCTGGACCACAGGGAGGCGATCTTGTCCCATAAACATGTGTTCCGTGCGGCAAAGTCCAACACCTTGGGCCCCTAGTTCCCGGGCCAGGGCCGCATCTTCTGGGGTATCAGCATTTGCCTCAACACCCAGTTTCTTATGCGCATCAGCCCAACTGAGCAACCGATTAAATTCCGCTGACAATCCCGGCTCCACCGTAGGCACTTGCCCCAGCACTACCCGACCAGTACCGCCATCGATGGTGATCACCGCATCATGCTCAACCCGCACGTCTCCGACCAAAAAGTAGTTCCCCGCCAAGTAAATTTGGACTTGGTCACATCCGGTTACTGCAGGCTTGCCCATTCCCCTAGCCACAATTGCAGCATGGGATGTCATTCCGCCACGACTGGTCAATACACCTTGAGCAGCCACAATACCATGAATATCGTCTGGTGTAGTCTCAGGACGCACCAGTATCACCGCTTCGCCCTGATTTCCGCGACGTTCGGCTTCATCGGCATCGAATACCACTTTCCCAGAGGCAGCGCCGGGAGAGGCGGGCAGCCCTTGAGCCAATACGTCAAGCTTTGCCTCGGGATCGATTTGGCGATAGAGCAACCGCGCCACCTGCTCTGGATCTTGGCGCAATAGGGCCTCCTTCTGGTCAATCACCCCTTCGTTCACCAAATCCACGGCAATTTTTACAGCCGCTCGCGCCGTGCGCTTGCCGGTTCGCGTTTGCAACAAATACAGGGTTTGCCGTTCCACGGTAAACTCAATGTCTTGCATATCCCGGTAATGCATTTCCAACAAACGACAGACGTCGGTGAGCTCTTGAAACGTTTTAGGCATCTCCGTGGCCATATCGGCAATGGGTTTTGGCGTGCGTATTCCTGCCACAACATCTTCCCCTTGGGCATTGGTGAGATATTCACCGTACATGCCTGGGTCTCCGGTATTGGGGTTACGTGTAAACAACACACCAGTCGCGGATGAGTTGCCCATGTTGCCAAACACCATGGACTGCACATTAACTGCAGTCCCCAAGTCGTCAGCTATTTTGTTGAGACGCCGATAAACCACGGCTCGCGGGTTTTTCCACGAATCAAACACTGCTTGGATCGCCATGGTCAGCTGTTCTCTGGGATCCATAGGAAAATCCCGTCCGGTGGTTTCCTTCACTAAAGCCAAATAGCGATCCACCAGAGATTCCAAATGTTCTGGCGTCAGGTCCGGATCCTGTGCCACCCCTACCTCAGACTTCAAATCTGCCAATACTTGCTCGAAACGATGATGTTCCATGTGCATAACCACATTACCAAACATTTGAATGAAACGGCGATAACTGTCAAAGGCAAAACGGCGGTTATCCGTCAACTTGGCCAAGCCTTCCGTAGTCTCGCGGTTCAATCCCAAGTTGAGTACCGTATCCATCATTCCTGGCATGGAAATCGGGGCTCCCGACCGTACCGACACCAAGAGCGGTTGGTCGATGTCGCCCAGGCGTTTTCCTAAACTCTGCTCCAGCATCGCCAGATGCTGCCATACCTGATCCATCATCCCTGAAGGGTATTGGCCGGTTTGCTGATACTCATTGCAAGCTTCGGTGGTGATGGTGAACCCTGGGGGCACCGGCAGGCCAATTCGACTCATTTCGGCTAAACCCGCACCTTTGCCGCCTAAAAGATTCTTCTGGTCTCCGCGTCCTTCTTCAAACCGAAACACATACCGGGTCATGTCTCGAAATCCTCCTCGATTAACGGCGTTTTAGCTCCAGTACTCGACTGGCGGTTTCCTCCACCGCATGATTACTGACATCAATCACGGGACATTTAAGTCGGTTAAATATATCCCAAGCATAGTCAAGCTCGGTCATAATGCGTTCAATGGTGGCATATTGGGCGGAAGATCCCAGTCCTAACGATTTTAGGCGCTGCCGCCGAATGCTCATCAAAAGTTCCGGATCGATAATAAGTCCTACAGCCTTATCGCGACCAGCAGCAAACACTTCAGCAGGCACCGGAATTTCCGGAACCAACGGAACATTTGCCACCTTAAGACGATGGTTGGCCAAATACAAGCTCACCGGGGTTTTGCTGGTACGCGACACTCCGAGCAGCACCACATCTGCGTCTCGAATTCCCCGGGGGTCCTTGCCATCGTCATATTTCACGGCAAATTCTACGGCTTCGACCCGATCAAAATAATCGCGATCCAATCTGTGGCTTAATCCTGGTACCAGTTGAGGCGTAAATCCAAGCACCTGTTCCAATGTCTCTAGCACTGGGCCCATAACGTCGACATGCGGCACCTGAAGTCTGGTCGCCACTTCATTCAAGTGGTGCCTCAATTCTGGACGCACCAAAGTAAAGACAATCGCCGCATGCTCGTGGCTAGCACGCTCCACAACCCGATCCACGCCTTGAACATCCGCCACGTGGGAGACCCGCTCTACATGAATAGCGCCCCGATCTTCAAACTGAATCGCGGCGCCGTGAACAACACGTTCAGCCGTTTCGCCCAGTGAATCTGAGACAATATAGACCCGTGCTTCTTGCTTCACTAGCTATTCCACCACACTTAAATCAAAATATCGACCGAGTCCTTGATTTGCCCTGCGTAATAGAGACAGGCGCCTTTGTTTCACTGTTGCATCGGGATCCATCACCAACACTTGATCAAATACGGCGTGAATAGCAATTGCCACTTCCTTAGCAGCATTCCACCAGGCTTCAGGCGAAAAATTTTCTGATTCCAAATCCTTTACTGCTAACCAAAGATTTTGCTCCACTGGTGTCCTAAGATCCGCCAATTCTACCGCCAAAGGTTCACCCCAATCCGTCTGCAGGACTCGGTGAGCCCGCTTGAAGGCTTGAGCCACGGACGTCCATGCTTCATCTTGGGTCAGTTCCATCATCCAACGAATTCGATCCCTAAGCCGGTTCCACGGCTGGGGCGCCCTTAGCGCAGCTTGGATTAACGCACTCGAAAATTCCGACTGCAAGTAGTTGGCAAGGCGCTGCACCACCAGCTCATATACGTCGTCAACCACGCTGTCCGAGATTTGGTGCAAATGTGCCACCTTCCTGATCATTTCACGTACTGTGCGATTTCGCAAGAGACTGGCATCCACTTCACTAACCACCCGGCCCACCGCCAAGGCAGCCCGCCGCAATGCAAAAGGATCTTCCGACCCGCTGGGTTTCAACCCAGCAGCATACGCTAAAACCAATGTATCCAGACGATCCATCAATACCAACCATTGGCCCAGCCGCGTTGCAGGAATGCTATCGGTAGGGGATTTGGGCCGATACTGTTCACCTATAGCATCGGCTATCAGCGGTGATTCACCCTCCAAACGGGCGTAAATCGCCCCCATCTCACCCTCCAATTCAGGAAATTCTTGGACCACATGCGTCAGCAAGTCGGTTTTGTACAGATCAATCACTTGATCTGCCACCGCTGCTTCTGCAGGGTCCAGGTCCCACCATCCCTGGGTTTCATGCCATACGTGGTGCATCCGTTCCAACTTTTCGCCATAACTGCCCATTTTGGCATGGAATATCACCTGTTTTAATGCTGGCAGATGGTCGGATAGCGGCGCGGCACGATCCAGATTGAAAAAATATTGGGCATCAGCCAAACGCGCCCGCAACACTTTTTGATTGCCTCGCACTACTAAATCGAGACGGTCACCAATGCCGTTGCGAACCCCGATAAACGCTGGAAGCAATTTGCCCCGATTATCGTAAACGGGGAAATAGCGCTGGTGCACCTTCATCGACGTCACCAGCACAGGAGCCGGTACCGCGAGATATTGCTCATCAAACGATCCTAAAAATGGGGTGGGCCATTCCACTAAATTAGAGACTTCCTCCAACAATTCCGAGTCCCAGTCAACGTGGCCTCCGACTTTTTGGGCTAACTGTTGGCCTTGTTCCACAATCTGCTGTTTGCGCGTTTCAAAGGGCAAAATCACACGCCCTTCTTCCAAACACGACCAATAGTGGTCGGGATCCTTATAAGGCAAAGATTCCGGATGATCTGTACGATTTCCATAGGTAATCGCTTGACTGGGCACCCCTGCCAATGTCCAGGGCACCAATTCTTCGCCAATCCACAGGGCTATCCAACGAACCGGCCGGATAAAGCGGTAATCGCCTACGCCCCAGCGCATACTTCGGGGCAACGGCAAAGCTTGGAATGCCTGGGAAAGCACCTCTGGCAAAATGGCATTGGCTCGGTGCATGGCCTCCGATATCGTGGCAGCCAAATAGCGTTTGCCGTTGTCTTCAATGTCGTGCAGTTTCTCTGGGTCAAGACCAACGCGCCGACAAAATCCCTCTAATGCAGCCGTTTGCCGCCCTTCGCTATCATACGCCACGCTTAAAAGTGGCCCTTTTACCACCGTTTGCTTAGGCGTCTGCTGTGCCAATACCGTTCCCCATATGACTAAGCGTCGCGGCGTAGCGTGGGACGATAACGGTTCGTGATACAACCGCGACCCGATCAATCCGTTGGAAATTCCTTGGGTCAAAGACTCCAGAATCGGCCTAACATACTGGCTAGGCATTTCCTCTACCCCAATCTCCACGAAAAAACGGACTGCAGTCATGACGATGCGACCTCCGACGATGATATTTGATCCAAATAGACTTCTGCCGCACGATGGGCTAGTTTGCGCTGCCGCCCGATATAGGCTTGCCGCTCGGTGATCGAAATGACACCGCGTGCATCCAAGGTATTGAACACATGAGAAGCTTTGACCAAGAATTCATAACCCGGCCGCAGTACACCTTGACGCAATAGACGTCCGGCCTCAGATTCATAGAGGTTAAATAGGTCAAGCAACAGTTTTGGGTCAGCTAATTCAAAACTATATGTGGCCTGTTCCCATTCGACGCGTTGGAATAGGTCACGGTACGAGACCCCCGGTGCCCATTCAATCGACCAAATGTCCTCTAAGTTGGCCAGGTAACTAGTGAGCCGCTCCAACCCATAGGTAAGCTCTGCCGAAACGGGACGGCACTCAAATCCACCCATCTGCTGAAAATAGGTGAATTGGCTAATTTCCATCCCGTCGAGCCATATTTCCCACCCAAGTCCCCAGGCTCCAATACTGGGGGCTTCCCAATTGTCTTCCACCAACCGGATGTCGTGGTCTCGACGATGAATCCCCAACGCTTCAAGGCTTTTAAGATATAGTTCCACCACATCATCGGGTGCGGGTTTCAATAACACTTGAAATTGGTGGTGCTGGTACACTCGATTGGGATTTTCCCCATACCGCCCATCCACCGGGCGCCGTGACGGCTGCACATAGCCGACTTTCCAAGGATGGGGCCCCAAGGCACGAAAAAATGTCAGTGGATTCATGGTTCCAGCACCCATTTCCAAATCATAAGGTTCTGCAATTAATACGCCGGTCTGCTTCCAATATTCTTTTAGCGTCGACACAATATCCTGCAACGTTGTCATGAACGGGCCACTCCTATTCGCGATCTGGCAAAGCCGCCAAACGTTCCAAAAACTCCAGAGACCGTGGTCTACGCCCTATTTGCGCCTCAACATATCGACTGAGGACGTCAAAGAGTTCGCGATATACACGGCCATGGGCTTCTACCGCCCCAATTCGGGAGGGATCCAGTCGTATCCACTGGCGCCAGGTTTTCAAACTACCCAAAGAAATTTTAAAGGTTTCCTGCCCTACGTGGCAATTGGAACAAAGCGCTTGCCCTTGGTCAAGCAACAGACCCACGGGTCCTTGCCGCTCCGTAGACTGTCCACAGATGGCACAGAGATCCCACCCGGGTGAATATCCTGCCAACTCTAAGCAGCGCCATGCCACGGTCATTCCCACTGTGGCCGGCGCTCGCCCCTGATTTAAGGCTTCCAGTCCTATCACCAGCCACTGAAAGGTGGGCACTGAGGCATCATGATCTGACCACAAGGCGTCGACCACATCTGCGAGGAACATCCCCCAACTAATCGCCTCCAGATCGTTGCGCATCTTGCCAAACCCTTCTACTAGTTCCGCGCCGACCACAGTGGCCAGGGACGATCGGCCCTGATACAGTTGAAGCATCGTATAAGACAATGGATATAGTCCCGCCTGAAGCTTGCTTTTGGGTTTGCGAACACCTTTGGCAATGGCGCCGGTCTTTCCATGCGTCTGTCCAAAAATGGTGAGAAGGCTGTCCGCTTCTCGATAGGGTCGAGACTTCAGCACAATTGCCGCTTCCTGATATTGGGCCACTTATGTCTTCTCCGGATCTTGATATCCAAGCCGTGATAGCCATTGATCCTGGCCTCGCCAATGAGGCCGAATTTTTACCCACAAATCCAAAAAAACTCGGCGGTCGTAATATGCCTCCAATTCCCGCCGCGATTCGTGACCGATTTGTCTTAACATCTGCCCATGCTGCCCAATGACAATGGCCTTTTGGGTTGCCCGCTCTACAAACAACGTAGCTCGAATGTACATAACTTGCCGCGGCCGCTCGGCCTTTTCGTCTACCACCACGGCCAGCGAATGCGGAATTTCATCTTGAGTCAATTCCAAGACTTTTTCCCGGATGATTTCGCCAATGTAAAAGTCTTCTGTCTGGTCGGTGACCATGTCCGGAGGAAAATATGGATCTCCTTCCGGCAACGCAGCCATGGCCTGATCAACCAGAGGTTGAAGCCCTAATTCTTTAGCGGCAGAGACAATAAACGTGCGATGGTAGTCCATCAGGGCCAAATAAGGGACCTCTCTCCCCGCAACATTGAGCACCAAATCACTTTTATTTCCAACCAACCACGTCGGGATTCCGGTTTTTTGACACATATCAGCCACCCACTGGTCTTCTTCTCGCGGTGGTTTAGAAATATCCACGATGTGCCAAATGAGATTAACATCGCCTACGGCTCGCTTGGAGGTCTTAACCATCCGCTGCCCTAAGAGATTGTGCGCCTTGTGGACTCCCGGAGTATCTACCAGAATTAACTGAGCATTGTCCCGGTGCAATATCCCTTGGATACGATTTCGCGTTGTCTGCGGCTTTGCTGCAGTAATGGCGATTTTGCGATCCAGTAACGCATTTAACAGTGTCGACTTACCCACGTTAGGCCGACCTACCAATGCCACAAACCCCGAACGATAGCTCACCTGGAAGCCTCCAAATTAAAACTTTGCGGCAAGAGTTCGGACAGAACGTATTCCGCTGTTGTGTCTAAATCCGAAGCCGCGGCACAAATCACCGCCATGTCGCCGAATTCACTAAGGACTTGACGACACGCTCCACATGGGGTCACCGGGCGATTTCCCGCTACAACGGCTACCGCCAGAAACTTGCGATGGCCCATCCCCACCGCAGTGGCCACCGCTGCCCGTTCCGCACACAAACTAACGGGATAGCTGCCATTTTCAACATTGCAGCCGGTAACAATGGTACCGTCATCACACCATAGCGCTGCCCCCACCGCAAAGTGCGAATAAGGGCTATAAGACTGTTTTCGTGCAGCGAAAGCTGCTTGAATCAACGTTTGCCTATCCATTGTCGTGTTGGCTCCTTGAAAATCTCTTCAATGCCCATAGCTTTGCCAGGTCCGCTTTGATTATGTCGGGCTGTCATTGGGTACCAAGCGCCGAATTAAGACACGGGTCACACGCCGTCCGGTTACCTTGGTCACCGTAAACTCCAATCCATCTAACGTGACGACTTCCGCTTCCACCGGTGCTCGACCTAACAAATGTAAAATGAGTCCGCCGACCGTATCAAAATCTTCATGCGGCAAATCCACACCAAATAGTTCATTGATTTCATCCAGTGAGGCCAATCCCTCAACATCTATGGTGTTTTCATCGATTCGACGAATGGCGACCTCCTCCGTGTCGTACTCATCCTGAATCTCACCAACAATCTCCTCAAGCAGGTCCTCGATAGTGACAATGCCTGCCGTTCCGCCATATTCATCCAATACCACTGCAATATGGCTACGGCGCCGACGAAAGTCGGTGAGCAACTCGTCCACTTTCTTGGTTTCTGGAACATATTGGACCGGTCTCACCAAATCTTGAATCGGGGTCTCATGAGGGCGTTCTTTAATATACAACAGTATGTCCCTAGCATAGATTACACCAATGACATCATCGATGGTGACGCGATAGACCGGCAGCCGAGAATGACCCCATTGGATAACCGCATCCCATGCCTCCCCAAGCGTTGCTGTAGCAGGCAACGCTTGGACATCAATACGCGGCACCATCACTTCACGCACTACCGTGTCACCTAAGTCAAAAATACCTTGAATCATCTCGCGTTCTTCGGCTTCTAACAATCCTTCCTCCTCGCCCACCTCAACCATAGTCCGGATCTCCTCTTCGGTAATAATCCGGCCACCTTCGGCACGCCCGCCCAACAGCCGAATGAAACCTACTCCAATCCAGGTCAGCACTCGGACGATAGGGTAAAAAATTCGGGCAGACACTTCTAAAAACGGCGCCAACCGCAATGCCACCCTCTCGGGATTATGTGCAGCAAACGTCTTAGGAGTAATCTCTGCGACCAAAAGGATGACGAGTGTCATGACAATAGTGGAAATGGTTATGCCGCTGCTGCCGAAATAAGCAATAAACAACCCTGCGGCAACCGTCGAGGCAACAATATTGGTTAGATTGTTCCCCACCAATACTGTGCTTAACAACCGATTCGGTTCACGAATCAGCCGCTCCAGCCAGGAAGCCTTGCTCACGCCTTCTTCCGCCAACTGCCGAACCTTGCCCCGGGATAACGCCATCATGGCAGTTTCGGCCATTGAATATAATGCAGACATGCCCACCATGACAACCAAGAAAACAATGGGACCCCACGGGATGTCCTTCACCGGTTTTATTCGGGCCTCCTTTGCCTACCGCGCTGCGATTTCGGGATCCACACCACCAATCCCAGTACTGCGATTAACACTAACAAAACCACCACTGTTGCGCTAGGGGTGTGGTTCCATCGTACCATAAAGTCTTGCCCAATCTTGCCCAATCGAGGAAGAAACACCCAAACTCCCAAGAACGCGGCACCAATTGCCGCCAACAACACCGCACCTGCTGCCACATCTTTTGCGGTTTGGGCCAAGGGATGCAGTGCAGGACTCGCCAAATCCACTGCCGCTTCAATTGCGGTATTCACCATCTCAGCCACCATCACCACCATGATCGCCGTCAACACAGCGATAAACTCGCGGCGCGGCAATTCTAAAAGCCAACCCAAGGCCATAACCAGCGTCGCCGAAAACAAGTGCAAACGCATATTGCGCTGAGTTTCTAAGGCATAAACCAACCCATGAAATGCATAAAGAAAGGACTCGCGAAGGTTTTTAGCGCGCTTCACGGGTCAATCCCAAGCCGGTCAAAATTCCCTCGGTTTTTTCCATCATACGCGCTTCATCTTCAGCGGTTTGATGATCCCACCCCAATAAATGCAATATGCCATGGACGGTAAGAAAAGATATTTCCCGGTCTACGCTGTGTCCATACTCCTCAGCCTGGGATCGTGCCCGATCCACGGAAATCACCAAATCACCCAGCATTAGGTCCTCGGGATCAGCAAACTCTCCTTCGCGTTGCGCAAAGGAGAGCACGTCCGTCGTGCGGTCAATGCCCCGGTATTGCCGATTCAACTGATGCACTTCCTCATCATTGGTCAGCAGAATGCTGACTTCAGCGTCGGTTAAGCCAGGCAGGCTAGCCAGCGCTGTTTGGGCCGCTCGGCGGACCGTTTCCTCCAATGCGCCGTATGTTTCGGGGTGACTTTCCACCCATATTTCCACGCTTCTTGCTCCTCTCCATTTCCTTTAAGACCTGTTCCGGATATTCAATCCGTTGATGGAAGGCCCCCGTGAGCACGCGGGTGAATGTCTTAGCCACCACATCCAGTTCCTTTAGGGTAAGGTTAGATTCATCCAATTGTCCATCGGTTAGCCGATCTTTGATAATCTTTCTTACGACCTGTTCAATGGCTTGGGGTGTCGGGTGTTTAAGCGTTCGAGTCGTGGCTTCGCTAGCATCCGCCAGCATAACTATTGCCGTTTCTTTGCTCTGAGGTTTAGGCCCATCATAACGAAAATCTGCCTCCACAACGCCATCACCGGTATCTGCCTGCAATGCCTTTTGGTAAAAAAAACTAATCAGCATGGTCCCATGATGTTCCCGAATGAAATTGACAATGGCCTCGGGTACCCGATGTTCGCGGGCCAGTTCTATTCCATCACGAACATGAGAAGAAATAATCAGGGCAGACAATCCTGGTGCCAGCTTATCGTGAGGGTTTTCGGCACCGAACTGGTTGTCCACAAAAAAATAGGGGCGCTTAGTCTTGCCGATATCATGATAGTAGGCACCAACTCGAGCCAAGAGAGAATTGCCTCCAACCGCCTCGGTTCCGGCCTCTGCTAAATTGCCCACCATGATGCTGTGGTAGTAGGTGCCCGGGGCCTCCACTTGCAATTTTCGCAGCAGCGGCTGGTTAGGGTTGGACAGTTCAATTAGCTTCATAGCCGTAATTAAGCCAAATGGGCCTTCCAATAGGGGAATCGACCCCATTGCCAATACGGCGGCAAACACACCGTCCAAAAGAGCCCAAATTAATTGTTGCCATACCGGATTTTGAAGCAGTCCCGCCCCTTGCATGACATCTAATCCCAAAAGCGTAACCATGTTGACCACACCGACAAAAATCCCGGCCCGGATCAGATCATAGCGTTGAGACAAGCGTCCAACGCCAAAGACACCCGCGATGCCGCCAAAAAAAGACACCAATGCCACGTTTAAATCTGCGCCAATCAAGGTGGCCACAGCCAAAGACAATAGTCCTGCCACAACCAGGCCCAGCCCGGTATCTACCAGCGCGCTAATCATGATGGCCGCTGTGGGCACAATAAGATAATCTAGCACAGACAAACTGGACAGGGTATCTGCTGCAAGCACCGCCACAATCACAATAACACCGGTAATCAGGGCAACCGACTGCGACTCCGCCTGCTTTCTCCGCAACACCCACAAATATGCCGCCATTAGCGCCACCATCACACCCGAAAACAGCGCCGATCCCAAAATGGGCCCGGGGTCAAAGCCTTGATCTAAAAGGCCCAGTTCGCGCAACACATTAATATCGGAAACCGTAACCACTTGGCCGGCCTGAAGAATCTGTTCCCCCTTAAGAATTTTCACTTCCGGCACCCGATTCATTGCAACCTGTCGGCGTGCCACAGTGTCAGCCTGATTAGGGAACATATTGGGCAGAATCAGGCTCTGGGTGAAATCGGTCAAAAACAACCGAAATCCCGGATTATCCTCTTCCTGGGCCACTAATTGAGAGACAAAACCCTTTGCTTCTCCGATCCCTACCGCGTTATCCCGCACTCCATTGCTATAAACCGATTCCAAAATGACCGTGCTGTCCTGCTGCAACTGATCCAGTGCCGTCGGGGGCAGAGACAACACCTGGCCCCACACCGTATTTGGTACGCCAATTGGCAGTACTCGGGCAGCCATATTTTCGCGAAGAGTCAAAGGCGCTGCATCATCCTGGGCCAACGCTTCGATCACGGCAAAGTCCCGGAGCACTTTTTGTTTCTGGTTGCGCAAAATACTGCCGTCTGTGGTGTATACCTCCTGAATTGCGGCGGCCGCCTGTTGTTTGGCTTTGGCGGTAGCCCCCCAATCTACCACGCCGTAAGGTGCAAACACATTACGAGGGGCAAAAGCACCCACGGTGACGTCAATGCGATGAGCAAATAACGTCGTCGTGAAAATTGCCGTCAGAAAAACCCAAACTACTGCGGCAATAGCTAGTTGCCGTACCTGCCAGGCGCTGTCCCCGTTGGATTTTTTACGCCAATCACGCCACCATCTAGAGCCTTTCAGAATGGTGTTCATCGGCCTCCTCTTCCTGCAAATGCTCCTCATGCCGTTGAAATGCTTCAATAATATGCGCCACTAAAGGATGGCGGACAACATCCCGGTAATCCAGACGTATCACGGAAACGTCATCGACGCCTTCGACAATGTGGGCCGCTGAGTGCAACCCAGAACGTTGGCCGCGCCCCAGGTCTACCTGCGTGACATCACCGGTTACCACCATTTTGGACCCGTAGCCGATGCGCGTCAAAAACATTTTCATCTGCTCATAGGTGGTATTTTGGGCTTCATCCAAAATGATAAAACTGTTGTTTAAGGTCCGTCCCCGCATATATGCAAGCGGAGCAATTTCGATGAGTTGCCGTTCACGATAGCGATCCACCATTTCCGATCCTAAGAATTCGAATAAGGCGTCGTACAAAGGGCGCAAATATGGATCGACCTTGCTTTCCAAGTCTCCGGGCAAAAACCCCAGTTTTTCCCCAGCTTCTACCGCGGGGCGCGTCAAAATGATACGTTCCACATCATGGGCTTTTAACGCTTGGACTGCCATGGCCATCGCAATGTAAGTCTTTCCGGTTCCGGCGGGCCCAATTCCAAAAACGAGCATATTGTGCCGGATTGCTTCAACGTAGGCTTGTTGGCCGAGTGTCTTGGGCTTTATGACCCGACCTTGTGTGGTGGTATAAAGCGATTCGGTTAATAAATGCAAAAATTGCCGCTCTTTCCCCTCGCGCACGGCTAACAGCGCGGTATCTACCGTATCTCGGCGGACTGGCTGGCCGGATGCCGCCCACTCTACCAGCAAATCTAGCACTCCCCGCGTCACGCGCTGTGCTTCGTCAGATCCCTGGATCGCAATCACATTGCCGCGCGCTGTTAACTTAACAGACAACGCATGCTCTATCATTTTCAAGTGTTCATCGCCGCGTCCGGCAACTACTGACGATGCTTGATTGTCTGTAACCACCCATTGGGAAAGAGGCAATCCGTGTCCCCCTTTATCGGTTCCGATCTTTAGGCAAGGCGATATTCTGATTGACTACCCATACGATGCTGACCCATACCCCGTTTTGCGTTCGCCGAATTTGGCGAGACTTTTGCACGACTGGGCCCAAGGCAGCCACTTTTCTCGTCATCTCACTGGTGGCACGCTGTGTCGCTTCCGCCACGGCCTGCCCTGGCTGCAGTCGACGGACCTTGGTCTTGGTTTCATTATATACTATCTTAAGCACTTTCACGGGAAGGTTGACGCCTTCCCACCGTAGTAGATATATCTCCTTCTTCTCTACATAATGGTGAAAAGGCACTGGCTGCCAACCCCAGTACTGCCAAGGGGCCGCATCCTGTATCCAAATAAATTTGCGCATGTATCTTTTCCCTGTGGGGTAGCTAATAGATTGCCGCAATGGTTGGAATACTGTGACTCGATGTGTTACGTTAGCCCAAACTTCCCCTTCAGCTGGGGTCACAATAGTATCTTGACCGGGCTTCTTCTCGGATCCTTCCGGCAAGGGGATCGGCGCGGTCACGGCACCTTGGATCAACGTTTGCCCGGCTTTCACCCGATCGCCCACGACGACTTCGGGGTCTCCCATATAGACTAATATTCGAGTTACTTGGCCCGGGGCACTAGCCACAATGCGGGAATAGATGTGGAGTTGAGGGCGGGACACCAGCGGCACCACTTGAATTATCGCCACCATACCATGCAGCGAGATGCCAATCCACGAATATTGGGGCAATTGTTTGGCCACGATGGCACGAATTTTTGGCAAGTCGATTTGACTGCGTACGGTGCCCAGTCCAAGACCAGCATCTTCGGCTACCGTTACCAGCTGTTGGCGAGCCTCCAAAGACAATCCAGGCGTTGACGCGTCAATGACCCAGATTCGCGAGGTGACATAAACCACTAATACTATCGCCGTGAGCAGCCCAACCCATAGAAATGGTCTGCGTCGGGACTTATTCCACTCAATCGGCGCGCCACCCTGTTGCAGTATGTGAACCTCTAAAGAATGCTCAGCCATATACGCGCGAATGGGGGACATTGCGCTCAATGTCGTATAGAAGGTGTAGCCGGCTTCTGTCGGTTGGAGGCTCCACAGTCGGAAACCTGTAGAAACGAGAAAGGTCACTAGTGGTTGCGCATCATCACCCTGCGCCTGCACTTTAATCCAACCCGCAAACAGGCGAACTATGAAGTCGCTCACGGCCGCCCCTCCTGAAATGACAGGGCTTGGATTTGTCCGGTCACCAGAATCTCGTTGTGATCAATCCACCCCACTACCAGCTGTTCTCCCGTAATCAAAAGGTATCCTCCGGACACCCGGATTACGATCCGGTGGGGCTCATATTTTTCCATACCCAAATGGTTTTCCAAACGCAGTTGGAGCCGCCCCACCACTTCAATCCGCGGCACATTGACCAAGACTTCCGGAGGCAATCCGAGCACCTCGGCAATGTGGCCCATCGTCCGTCCTCTACTCATCGGATCCTCCCCGTGTCATACCCGACCTTCCTCACATCGTATGCAAGGCTTGGGCACTCAATGATGGAACAAATTTTTTCCACTTAAGAGGGAACCTAAGAACCCGTGTCGAATGTGTTGATAAGAACTTTGTGTTGGGGGCAAGCAATGGAGGCATTACAAAATTATCCGCTAGAGCCGGCACCGATAACCGGGGTGGTTAAAATCACGACCACACGCCACTGCTGGATGCAGTGCCGATTTTGCGATTTTAGCCATTTTACCCCTGTGTTGTACGATACCAAAGTACCTTCCTGCTTACCTTTGGAAGATGCCGAAAGCCGTTTAGCCCAGATGCCCAGTGCGGTAGGTTTGATAAAAATTCGCGGCGGATTGTCATTTCGTGAACCCTTTACATATTTTCGAAGTCTGGTAAAAACTGTAGCCGATGGATTTCGCGGCCCTATTCAAGCCTTTTCGCCTATCGAGGTCAATCAGTGGCATCGCGTGGAGCAACGCCCAGTACGTGAGTTGCTGGCTGAGTTGAAATGGGCTGGAGCTACCGGTTTAGGACCGGGTGGCAGCGAGATCCTGATGCAGTCATGGCGCGACCGGCTGAGTCCCCACCGCATTGAAGCCACCGCTTGGGCAAGCCTCGCCCAGTTAGGCTGGGAAATCGGTCTCCCGCCGAGTGCCATGATATTGGCGGGTCAATGGCTCTCCGAAAGCGATATAAAAAGCCATTTGCAAATGTTATCAGCATATTCATGGCATCATATCGAGGTGAAGGTATTTCGAGCCGTGGCAATGCAACCAGAGTTGGAAGCCATGCATATTCTCTCTTTGTGCCGTTTGGTGTCGGAAACCCGAGATACCCTAACTGACACCCCAATATATGTTAATGAGCCGCCTGGCGGCCTTTCACACGATGCCCGGATCTTATTGAGCCGATCAGGAGCCGATGGATTTTATACCACATTGGAGGCTATTGAGCCGTGACCGCACCGCTTTATTGGATTCCCACCTTATTTTTGCCTAACCAATGGTCCTCTTTCCATGATCCGATGGCCAAGATGTTTTTAGCTTCCCATCAAGGCCGTGGGCATATTATCAGTCCCAAGCCTCTGGGAATTAAGGTGCCGTCACTGGCGTTAACTCAGCCCCACCCCGGCTACATATACCATGTCAATGTAGCCCAGGCTAATCCGATTCCAGGGGCCGGCATGGAGGTGACCGATGTGGTAGTTCCATGCCCCACTGGGATTGCAGATGTCTCTCTTCGGCACCTGGACACCATCTACCGTCACAGTGTAGTACGACGTATCACCTTAACACGCCAGGCCGCCAGGCAACCGCTATGTGTTCTATCCCGGGCATTGGATACCGTCTTGCAGTCGTTTCCCCATATTTCCATCGGCATTGATGTTCAGTCGTTTGGTTGGGATGCCGCCGCGCATTTTGCTCAAGAGTTCCCTGCCTTACGGCTGGAAGGCATTGACGATGGCCAATTGTGGCAATTAATGCAGCTAGGGCAGGTTCTGGGGCGCCCAGTTTGGCTTGATGACTTCAGCCGTCACCCCAAAGTCGTTCCCCCCCTGCCACAATTTAAAGTTTCCGACCCGCCACCAATCGACGTTCATCGCATTCCATTTTCGAGCCGCTTTCGATAAGGAGATCCTATGAGTGAATTAGACATTGTATCTGCTCGCGAGGCCAAAGCGTTTATTGCGCAAGGAGTTGCCATTATTGATGTTCGCAGTTTAGTCTCTTACTGCCACGGCCACATTGTCGAGTCCATTTCATTGCCTGGAGGCCGTTACCAACTTTCATTCTTGACTGCCCAACAAGGGCTGGCAGGACACCGTGCATTGCTGATAGCTGACACTCCCACCATCGCCTATGAAGCAGCTGAAGAGTTGCATCGTGCTCACGTTGTGGTTGTAGGAGCATGGGTCACATCATCCGAGGGTTTTCAGCACGCTGGCCTTCGTACAACGCAGGTGGTCCGCTTAAATTTTTGTCAGCTGGCATCGCACCTTAAAACTCATCCCGACATCACAATGTTGGATGTAAGGGAGACCGATGAGACCCATCATATGCCCTTGCCATGGCCAACGATTTCGGCCCCGCTCTCCACCTGGCCCCAAGGGCTGCCATCGTTATCCACCAAACATCTCGTGCTTTCCATATCTCTGGATCCATACCGGTCCCTTTGGGCATCTTGGGCCTTATCCCAATGGGGATTTTCTCAGGTCGGCTATGCTAGCGAGCAATGATGGCCACTTCACGGACCACATCAGGATATGGCATGGTGATAGAAAATTGCGGACCATAATTCCCTGAGCGCACATTAAACCACACCCCTTGGGAGGCACCGTCCAATATCACTATCCAGGGCGTACCGCGTCCCTCGACCACCATAGTGGTTTGCATCGGCGCAGGCCAGTAGCGGATTTGGGACCATTGCGGACGGGTTCCGTGATATGGCACCATCCCACGTGCCATTACCCCCCAAAGCGGGGAGCCCTGAGCCATCTCTATCACTGCCTGTTGCACCGACAGAAAATGGTGTCGACTGCCTCTCTTGGCGTTGGGCTTCGCTGTCCATTGGCCAAACCCGCGAGCACCTGCAGCATAGGGGATTACTTCTGTGTTTCCGACAAAGCCTGCGGTTCCTTGCGGCGATCCGTAATCAAACACTGGGTAATGGAGGCCTCTTGAAAAGACCGATACCGTATACAGCCGATGCGGGTCGACAATGAGAGCCATAGGGTGGGCTGAGGGTCCGTCAATCAACGTCACGATCCCCTCGGGCAAAGATTTACGCAACACCGTCCAGCGTCCCTGTCGCCAACTCCAAATTTGGGCATGCGATGCCTGATCCGACTCCACCACCGTCAAAAGACCTAGGGGCCACCATCGAATCGATAACGCATAATACCCTGGCGGCATAACGGCCACGGTGCGAACATGCTGAGTTTTGCTCAAAGAGACAATTTTACTGCCTAACGTAATAAAGGTGGAATGATGCGGTCCCCGCGTGGCTATCTCCGTCTGAGCCACTGGACCCAAAATGCCTAGTCGCCGGGCAGACCCCAAAGGATGGCCATCGGGGGAAAACCGGTTTTCCCACATCCATTCTGTTCCATCCTTCGAAGGCGTAGTGTACAAGGTCAAAAGATCTGCTGAGGGACTATTGCTATGGGCACCACACCCGGCAAGCCAAAGCAACATGCTTAAAGTCAACCAGGCAAAACCTCTCGCGCCCGTAAGGACACGAGAGGGTCGATATTTCGCCATGCTACACCAACAGCGCCAGTTGTTCCTTTACCAACGCCGACACGTCCCGCCCATCAGCACGGCCACGAGTTTTAGGCGCAAGCCAGGCCATCACTTTTCCCATGTCCTTAGGGCCAGTCGCCCCGACCGATTGGACGGCTTCATTGACCAATATCCGCAGTTCGTCGCTGGTCAATGGAGCTGGCAAATATTGTGACAACAATTCCATTTCATGATGCAGCTTGTCAACCAAATCTTGTCTTCCACTGCGTTCGAAATCCGGTAGCGCATCACGGCGCTCTTTTAATTCCTTGGCAATGACTTGCAATATGCCGTCATCATCTAAGGTAATCCGTTCGCTGCGAGTTTCCGCCGCTAATATAGCTGCCTTGATTCCCCTGATAACAACAAGGCGGGCTTGGTCTTTAGCCCGCATCGCTGTCTTGAGGTCTTCGTTGAGTTGTTCTCGGAGAGACACCAGGGACCTCCTTATTTAACGCGTTTTTTCCTTGCGGCCTCAGATTTTTTCTTGCGTCGCACACTGGGTTTTTCATAATGCTCATGGCGTCGGGCCTCCGCGAGCACCCCAGCCTTTTGAATTTGACGCTTGAAGCGCCGGAGTGCGCTTTCTAAGCTCTCATTCTTGCCGACTTTGACTTCTGACATTGTCTCCCTCCCCTCCACCCGAACGGGTCGGGGTAACCTTCCCTCTATTATACGAGGCTTCGGGAAACTGTGTCAAACGTTGGATACAGGCTCCTCTATTACCAGGGGCGATACAAGTGACCATACTTCGTAACACATTCCTTGCATAACGTACTCTCCAGAAAACCCGAGGTTAAGGAGGCCGCTTGGCGTTTAACCACCGGTTTATGACAGATATCACAAAACTTCAATTCAATTAATTTTCCCATGCCCGAAGCGGCCTCCTTTCATGTCCATAGGATGGCCATCGAAGGAGTTCATCACTCTAGCATTGTTGTCCAAATGTGGAAGCGAGAAGTTACGCGTGTTGCAATAAGGTTAATATGACCACGGCAGCAAAAGCGCCTGCATTGACCGCACGAAAAATTTGCGGCCCAAGCGACACCGGAGTCATTCCCGCCTGGATTAGGTGCTCCCGGTCACCATCACTAAACCCGCCTTCGGGCCCCACCGCCAAAGCTATACGCGGCGTTAAATCAAATTTTAGCCCACGAAAGTACGAGATCAGGGGTAAGCCATCGGGATCCAACAGCAATCCGGTCACGTCGGGCGGCAAAACCAGAGCGTCCGCTCCGACATCGGGGTGAATCACCGGCACTAGATTGCGTTGACTTTGTTCTGAAGCCTCCCGGGCGATCGTTTTCCACCGTGCTAGGTTTTGCGGCGATACACTGCGCACCAGCGCGCGTTCTGTGACTAAAGGGACAAACTCTGACACCCCGGCTTCGGTAGCTCGCTCCACTACCTCAGCAAAATGGCCCTGCTTAAGGAGCGCCTGATACAAAATCACGTATGCTGACAGCGGGGCAATTTCGGGCAACTTGCGCACCATTTGCACTTGGGATGCAGACAATACTTCCCCGACATAGCGCCCTATCGAGGGAATGTGAATTTCTACCGTAGATCCCGAGCGTCTTCGCATAACACGGGATAAATAATGACTCTGGCCTGGCGTCAAATTCACAATGGAGTGTTTTACCTGCTCCGGATCACAGATAAGGCGAATCATGGAGTCACCTCAAGGGCAACCCACCCTTCCCGCTGATCCATCCAAACTATCGTGGATAGGGTTCCTTCCAACACCGACAACACTTCACCAATCCGTTCTTCGACAATGCCCGATAAGACAATTCGCGAACCTGGGATTGTGTACTGAACCACCCTGTTCCATTCCTCTGTGATAATTTCGGTGATAAGATTCATCACAATCACATCGAAAGATTGTGTCGGCACATCGCTGAGGGTTCCTTCCACCACTGCGATTTGAGACAGGGTGTGATTTCTTTCCAAATTTCCCATCAAGGCGGCAACAGCCACGGGATCAGGTTCGACAGCCACCACGGTCTTGGCACCAGACTTTGCCGCCGCAATCGCTAAAATGCCCGAACCCGATCCGAGGTCCATCATCCGTTTTCCCGATAAGGGTATGCTCATAATGCGTGCTAAACACATTTGTGTGGTTACGTGGGTTCCCGTCCCAAAAGCCATTCCCGGATCCAACCAAATCGTGTGATCTTCAGAAAAGGGGGATTGGGAGTACCAAGCCGGCATAATTACCTTGTTTGCCACATATATCGGGACATAGTATTGCTTCCAGCTGGATTCCCAATCTTGTGAATTCACCTGAGAAATCACGGCTAGCGCCCCGAATCGATGTTGGATAGCATTTTTCCGAGATTCCCAAAGCGCATCATCCGGAAAATAGGCACGCACAAAAGGATCCTTCGGGTCTAAGGCGATGTCGGCAAACGGCATCTTGGCCGCCTTGCCATCTTCCCATTCCAACCCATTGACGCCAAGACCATAAAACAGGTTTTGGGCGTCTTCTAATAGCAATGTGTCCCAGCTCCTAATGGTGACGGCCCAATAGCACGCCGGTGCTGGATTAGCGGCCCAGGGCATCTTTAACTTTTCGGAGGATGCTTTTGTCTTCGGGGTGGACATTTTCTTGCCGCATCTCAGCCCACATGTGCAATATCTCCCGTTCCCGATGACTCAAATGAGTAGGTACCGTCACGTTGACCCGAACGTTTAAGGCACCCCGGCTTGCGGGATTCCCCAATCTCGGCAACCCTTGTCGGGGAATTTTAAATACCGTTCCCGTCTGGGTTCCCGGGGGAATGTGCAACAATTCCTCGGTTTTCAGCCCAGGCACGGTGATATCAGCCCCGAGTGCCACCTGAGCAAACCCGACCGGAACATCGCACCACAAATCATCGCCGTCCCGGCTAAATTTCTCATGCTGCTTGACATGCACAAACACAATCAAATCCCCGGCAGGTCCGCCCCGTTGTCCCGCTCCTCCTTCACCGCTCACCCGAAGCCGGGTTCCTTCATCCACCCCTGGAGGCACTTGTACGGTTAACTTCTTTTCTGCCCGAACCTGGCCGCGACCGCCACACTGCGTGCAGGGATGGGGAACATATCGGCCCGTACCACGACATCGGGGACAAGTTTCTACCTGCCGAATCCGGCCTAAGAAACTCTCGCGAATGCGTTCGATCTGTCCTGACCCATGACATTGGGGACAGGTTTCCAGACGGGTCCCTGGTTCTGCTTGATTGCCATGGCAATGGGGGCACACCTCGTCACGAACTAAACGCACTTCCCGCTCTACGCCCTCAACCACGTCTTCTAATTCTACAGTCAAATCATACCGTAAATCCGGCCCGCGCTCGGGTCCCGATCGCCGAGACTGGGTAGCCCCACCAAAGAACATATCAAATATGTCGCCGAACCCGCTAAAACCAAAGTCCCCATTTCCAGCAGCCCCGGCGGCCTGGTGGCCAAATTGATCATATCGGGCCCTTTTCTCGGGATCTGACAACACCTGGTAGGCTTCATTAATTTCTTTAAATTGTTCTTCTGCGGCAGCATTGCCCGGATTGGCATCCGGGTGATACTTTGCCGCTAGACGTCGAAATTGTTTTTTAATTTCGTCCGGGGAAGCCCCGCGGCTCACTCCCAGCACTTCATAATAATCTCGTTTTGCCATGAACGACTTCCCCCCCTAATCCTATTGAGGCTCGGGCCCCTCGGACACTTTCACCATGCTAGCCCTAAGCACTCTTTCTTTCCAACGGAAGCCCTTCAGTAGTTCTTCCACGATCATTCCTTCCGGAAGGTCGCTTGCCACACGCTGCACCGCCTCGTGGTACCTGGGGTCAAACATTTGACCCTCCGTTACGATCGCCTCCACCCCTAGTCGTGACAAAGCCTCATTAAAGCCATTGAGCGTCATTTCCAACCCCACCCGCCAGGACTTGGCATCACCATCAGAAGGCATGAATTTCAGGGCCCGCTCCAAGTTGTCATACACTGGCAACAGGTCAGATAAAAGCGACCCCACCACATAGGCCTTGATTTCATCCCGCTCCCGGTCCATCCGACGCCGGAAGTTTTCAAAATCGGCCTGGAGCCTTACCAACTGATCATAACGATCTTGGGCAATTACCTCCCAATCGGTGTCGGGCACATCCGCATCAACCCCAGCCAGGGGTTCAGCCGCCTCTTCTTCCATTTCCTCAACCGGATTGATTTTTTCTGTATCTAGTCCTTCATCCTTCAATTCATCCCGAAATGACTCCGCATCCATACTCCAGTATCCTCCTTAAGTGCTCTACGCCCACTTCAAAGCGCGAGATAATTCTTCCGACACCATTTCGAGTGTGGTGACCACATGAGCATACTGCATCCGTTTGGGGCCAATCACTGAGACTTGGCCCACAATATGACCCCGCAATTGATACGTGGCCGTCACCACACTACAATCCCAAATTGCATCAAAGGGCGATTCCTGGCCAATGATTACATGCACCTGGTCCGACTGCGGCGAGGTCTGGTTAAGCAATTGCTCCACCGCTTGTTCCCGTTGTAAAAATCCCAATACCCGCTCGACTTTTCCCACGTCCCGAAATTCGGGGTATTTTAAAATATTCAACGATCCGGCTAACGTCACCCTATCATCGTTGCTTCGCCAGTCTGACATCCAGGCCAAAAGCGATTCCCAAAGCCCATGATAGCGCTCCTCATCGGAGGACAGCGGATCCAAAATTCGATCCTTCAGTTCTTTGATGGGCATCCCACGAAATTCCCGCGCAAATTCGTGTGCCAGCCACCCCACTTGTTCGAAGTTCATATCCTCCGGCAATGGCACTGCTCGATTCTCCACCATTCCCGAGTCTGTTGCCACCACAAGCAGTAGTGTTCCGGAATTCAACTGCATCACCCGAATATCGCCCAAGCAGGCATCATTCACGGGAGGCGCCACCACCACCGACGGATAAGCCGTCATTTCCGATACCATCTGTGCCGTTTGATGAATAAACCAAGCAATCTCACGAACCGGAGCAGAAAACGCCATCCGCACCCGGTTAACTGTATCACTGCCTACTTGCGGCCGCTGCATTAATTCATCTACATAGTACCGGTAACCTCGGTCCGAAGGTATTCTGCCCGCGGAGGTATGCGGTTGTTCCAAAAATCCCAGTTCTTCCAAATCCGCCATTTCATTACGAATTGTCGCAGAACTAATGCCTAGTCCATACTTTTTGGCCAAGGTCCGGGAACCCACGGGTTCCGCCGATACGATATAGTCATCGATAAGAGTGCCCAAAATTCTTCGCTTTCGTGCATCCATCGGTTTTCCCCCGCTTCCATATACGGTTAGCACTCTAGCCACAGGAGTGCTAATTTATATCAAAACGATAGCACCGACGTATTTTGTGTGTCAAGATGGAGGCCTTTCCAATATCCGCCGTCAGTCTTTGACACTGCCCACGAAAAGGCGAAACACATAATTGGACATTTCCCACCCCCGATGACTTAACCATATCCTGTGTTCGCCATTAACCACAAGCCCCAGATCGACCAACTTCATCAACTGTTGCGGAAACACATCCTCCGGTGCGCGGTGAAATTTACCCGCAAAACGGTCTTTGGAGATGCCGTCGCGCCGACGCAAACCGAGCCACATATACTCTTGCATCTGTTCGGACAACGATAGCTGTTCCTCCCCATCCACGGTCGACTCCCCTGACTCTTGCATCATCATGTATCGTCTTACACCGCGAATGTTCCACCAACGCCGGTTATTGTGAAACGAGTGCGCCCCCGCCCCAAGTCCAATATAGCTATTCATCGTCCAATACAATTGGTTGTGACGTGATTCATACCCTGGCCGTGCCCAGTTGGAAATCTCATATTGTTCATAACCAGCTTCGGCTAACATCATTGAGGCTAAATCCGACATATCGGCTACGCTGTCCTCTGGGGGCAAGTGAAGATCCCCTTGTGCCACTCCAATAGCCAACGGTGTCCCCTCTTCCACTTGCAGACGGTATAAAGACAAATGCTCCGGTCCTAAGTCAATTAATTGGCGTAAGGTGTCCTGCCATTGATTCAAGGTCTGGCTAGGCAACCCATAGATGGCATCGAGGTTAAGATTGCTAAATTTGGCTTGGCGAGCAAACCGCACGGTTGAGTAGATATCTTCCACCCCATGAATTCGGTTCAGGGCCCTTAAATGATCCTCTTGCATCGCTTGAGCGCCCACCGAGAGCCGGTTCACCCCGGATTGCCAAAACCCGTGAAGTCGAGCAGTATCGAGAGTCCCAGGATTGGATTCCAAAGTGATTTCCACATCCTCGATTGGCCCCAGACGGTCCCGCACAGTTTCCAAAAATCCCGCAATTAATGACGGGTGTACCAATGACGGGGTTCCGCCCCCAAAGAAGATAGAGATTAATCGGCCAGTAGGCACGGGGACCGTTTGCCACTCGCGTACCACGGCATCTAGATATTGTTGATGCTCACCTTCTCCCATATGCGTAACCGTATTAAAATCGCAGTAGGTGCAACGAGCACGGCAAAAAGGAATGTGTACATAAAGCCCCCAGTCACTCGGAGCAAATTCGATGTTCACGACGGATCGTCCACCCGTAAAATGGCCATGAATGCCTCCTGGGGAATTTCTACGTTCCCAACCGACTTCATCCGTCGTTTGCCCTCTTTTTGCTTTTCCAACAGTTTACGTTTTCGTGTAATATCTCCTCCATAACACTTGGCCAAAACATCCTTTCGCATCGCCCGCACGGTTTCCCGAGCCACTACGCGACCGCCAATCGCCGCTTGAATAGGCACCTCAAATAGCTGGCGGGGAATCAGTTCGCGAAGCTTCTCAGCCAGCGCCTTTCCACGATAGTAAGCACGGTCACGGTGTACAATAACCGACAAGGCATCCACTATTTCCCCGTTAAGCAAAATATCCATGCGGACCAAATCTGCCGATTCCAATCCGGCCAATTGATAATCAAAGGAGGCATATCCGCGAGTACGGCTTTTTAGTTGGTCAAAAAAATCATACATGATTTCTGCCAGTGGCAAACGGTATTGAACCATGGCCCGTTTGGGATCTAGATAGCTGAGATCTTTAAAGGTGCCGCGCCGTTCTTGACACAGTTCCATCACCGCGCCAATGTAATCGGTTGGTGTGATGACACTGGCGTCGACCACGGGTTCTGAGATATCCAAGATGTCCCCCGCAGGAGGCATCAACGCCGGATTGTCAATCCTCAGCACCTCTCCTTTCACCAGGGTCACCTGGTACACCACATTAGGCGCGGTAGTGATTAACGACAGTCCGTATTCCCGTTCCAATCGTTCCTGAATAACATCCAAATGCAAGAGGCCCAAAAACCCAGCGCGAAATCCAAAGCCAAGCGCGACCGATGTCTCCGGTTCAAAGGTTAGTGCAGCATCGTTTAATTGCAATTTTTCCAACGCTTCCCGCAATCGTCCATAATCTTGCGAGTCCACTGGATACAATCCCGAAAAGACCATTGGTTGGGCAGGGCGATATCCGGGCAACGGCGTTGCCGCAGGATTATTTGCCAAGGTCACCGTATCTCCGACGCGAGTGTCCTGCACTGATTTAATTGCTGCCGCAAAAAATCCCACTTCCCCGGTGCCAAGTTCCTGCACCGCCACCGGATGGGGACGAAAAACCCCAATCTCAGTAACCTGGAACTCCTTGCCAGTAGCAATGAATCGCATGGTGTCGCCTACTTTGAGCGCGCCATCAATCACGCGAATATATACCAAGACGCCTTTATAACTGTCGAACCGGGAATCAAAGATCAAGGCTCGAAGCGGGCCTTGAGCGTCCCCTCGCGGCGGCGGTATTTTCTTTACCACGGCTTGCAACACCGATTCGATACCAATTCCCTGTTTGGCCGAAACCAAAATCGCTTCGGTCCCGTCCAAACCAATTTCCACTAATTCTTCCATCACGCGTTCGGGATCCGCATTGGGCAGATCAATTTTGTTAATCACTGGAATAATTGCCAAGTCGTGTTCCAATGCCATATAAAGGTTCGCCAAGGTCTGCGCTTCCACACCCTGGGCCGCATCAATTACCAGCAACGCCCCCTCGCACGCTTGAAGCGCTCTGGAGACTTCATAGGTAAAGTCCACATGTCCCGGTGTGTCAATTAAATTTAATTCAAATCGTTGGTTGTCATAGGTATATTCTAGCCGCACTGCCTGCGCCTTAATGGTAATGCCTCGCTCACGTTCCAAGTCCATAGAATCCAGGACCTGGTCCGTCATTTCCCGCTCTGTCAATGCCCCGGTGTGTTCTATCAACCGGTCTGCCAAGGTGCTCTTGCCATGGTCAATGTGTGCGATGATAGAGAAATTCCGGATAACTTGCTGCTCCAATGAGGATCCTCCAAACCCTATATCATGATATGGCTCATGATACCCCACTTCTTATTGAAAAAGAAAGGAATGCTGGCCTTGGACTCTTTGCGGTTTTTTCCCACCAGTAGTGTTAACACTAAGATTCCCTGATCCAAATGATGATATACTAATCATAGAATCGCAGGAATCTCCAGCTACGGTCTTATGCGCTCGTTTGGGAAAGCAGGGCGATCACATGGTGGAAGTAATTTCTCAAACCCGGTATCGGTTCCATGATGGCATATGGTCCCGGGAACCTGCGGAAGTTGTTCGCGAAGCGCCCATCACACTCTGGGTCAACGGACGAGAAATCGCCACTATTATTGCGACCCCTAACGACATCGAAGAGTTGATTTGTGGTTTCTTAGCCATGGAAGGCATCATTACTCAGCGTAGCCAGATCACCATCTTCCAATATCATGAAGACGACCAGCAGGTGTGGGTCAGGATTCCCAACGCCAACGAAGAACGGCTGCTGCATTTTGCCCGTCCCACTTTGTCTGGCTGCTGCGGGCGAGGACGTCCGTCGCTGTACTTTGCCAATGATCAGGACTTAGCGCCGATAAGCGGAGCTCTGACGCCTCATCTGTCGCCAGCCACTGTCGCCACCTTATTTTCCCGGCTAAACCAAGTTACCCAGCAACAGCACTCGGGAGGGCTGCACGCGGCTGGATTGGGCAGTCAGGACGGGGCGCTCCGGGTAGCACGCATGGATGTCGGCCGCCACAACGCCTTGGATAAGGTTTACGGCTGGAGCCTTATCCAGCAGCAAGATATCCGTTCCCTGGTCGTGGTCTTCTCTGGTCGCCTCTCCAGCGAAGTATTGATCAAAGTCGCACGCATGGGTATTGGGATAGTGATTTCCAATGCGGCACCAACATCCCTCGGTATCGAATTGGCCACCATGCTCGGCATCACTACCGTAGGCTTTGTGCGTAGCCACGAACTTAGTGTTTATAGCTACCCGGAACGCATTCAATCCTAACGGCCGCGGAATTGTGGCGACCGTTTTTCCAAAAATGCAGCCATACCTTCCTGTTGATCTTCAGTGGCAAATAGCAGGCTAAATAGCTTGCGCTCGTGTTTCAAGCCTTCTTCCAATGGGGTATCCATTGCAGTAAGCACCGACTCTTTAGCCAACCGTACAGCCACCTGAGGCATGGCAGCAATCTCTTGGGCCAGTTCCAGGGCCGCTTGTTCCAATGAATCCACCGGGACCACACGATTAATTAAGCCATACGCATAGGCTTCGTCGGCGGTCATAGTCTTGCCTGTCAGCACCATTTCCATGGCCCGTACCTTGCCGATGGCCTTAGTCAGCCGTTGGGTTCCTCCCGCGCCCGGCATTACCCCAATTTTGATTTCAGGTTGACCAAAACGGGTTCCCTCGGCTGCAATCACCATGTCGCAAGCCATGACCAATTCCATCCCGCCGCCAAGCGCATATCCTTTGACGGCAGCAATCAGCGGTTTGGAAAATCGCCGTATATTTTCCCAGCGATTAATTTGTGGTGATGTCAGCATAGTTACCGCATTCTGTCCCTTAAGTTCAGATATGTCCGCCCCCGCAGCAAAAGCTCTTCCCTGCCCGGTGATAATCACCACCGAGACCGCATCATCTTTATCCAGCATATCCAAATGCGCCACAATGGCCTCCATAAGCTCGCTATTCAGCGCATTTAATACGGCCGGACGGTTTAGGCGCAAGATGCGCACCGGGCCACTCCCAGGGTCCAGCAACAATACCGGTTCACTCATGATTGCCACTCCACCACCTTTAGTTCTACTATCCCTTTGGCAAACCCATTTAAATCCCGGCCTGCAGCGCGTCCTTCGGGTGAGGCCAACGCCTGATCCAATGCTTGCCGATCGGCGAAATTCATAGTGGCTACCAAAAAAACATCCTGCTTCCCGCTTAGGCTCTCCACTTTACCCCAAGACAAGCCTTGCAGCCCAGGCATCGCTTGGGCTAATGGCGCGTGTACCTCTGTGTAGTGGGCTAAGAACTCGTCGGGGTCCGGCGGAGTCTGATAAATTGCTAGTAAACTGACCATGATGTGTGGCGCCTTCCTTTCGGTTTGGCTTATTCTCCCTGATGAGGGTCGAAAACCCGCCTCAGACTTTTAAATTATACCAGTTTGACCCCAATTATGGCCGATGATGGCTTGGCAGGATTTGCGCCAGCGCCTCAGCCAAATCATACGCAGCATAGCGTTCCTCTGCCAACGTGTTATCGGGTCCGCCGATTTCAATGAGCAAATCATTAGGCATTAACTGCTGATTGTAACGATAGGGCACCATATCGATGCCATTGCCCCGCAGAATACCAGGCGCAACGACCCCCAGCTCTTTGGCTAAACGCATCGCAAATGCTAGATTTTGGTGCCAATAGGGATCCGGCAGCAGTTTATTGGTGCCTACCACAATGAGAATGCGTGCCATTTTGATTCCATGGACAATTCCCGTCGTCTCACTGCCAGCAGCTTGTCCACGATGAAGATCGATAAGAACCTTGACCGACGGATACCACCGAAGAAGTTGCTTAGCCGTGTGGTATGAGGTGTTGTAGCTGGCCAAAAGTCCCTCTTTCATGTTATCCACCCGTGATTGCACCACACTGACGCCCAACTGGTTCAAATCTTGACTAAGCCACCACCCGACTTGGACGATCGTTTTAGACCACGTCGTGGAATCAGCCAAGGGCACCCCAGGTGGCAATTCCGACCAAAACGATTCCCGACTGTGGGTTTGGTAGATACCAACCATTGGGCTCTGACCTAATTGCGCCCATACTCGGGAGCCGTCTCCCGGCAGTCCTTCCATAACCGCCTCTTGTCCCGCAGGCGTCGGCAGCGGTTTGGCACGGGAAGGTGTTGTCAACGCCGAAGGTATGGCGTTTAAGGCGGGAATTTCCACCGCCATTAACGCATTTAAACTGTTAAGCCGCACTCCCGAGATATCTGTTAGTCCCGTCATGATTAATGATTTCCAGTGCCAGGCAAATGGCCGGGGATGCATCACCAACCCCATTAACGGAACCCCCTGATTGAGCCAGTCCCGAAGCGATGCCGGACTTTGCTGCAATATGCTCAGACTATTCTGGAGCCATGAGTGCTTTCCTTCAGATCCAAGATGTCCCAGCACCGGTATCGCTGGACCCGGGTTCTTAGGCGGCACCCGCCAGAGCACAATCAAGGCAAAAGCTATCGCTGCTCCATAAAGGGTAATACTGGTCCAGGGGATTCGCCGCGGCCGTGGCCAGCGATGCCGAACCGGCCGCTTCGGCGCCCCCGCCAAGGGAATCCGACGGCGACGATGAAATCGTGGCCGCCGTCCAAAAAACCATACTATTCGCGGTCGATGCCATCCCCGCCTGCCACGCACCGTAACCACCCTCTAGTTTTGATATATTTCCATAGTATGGGAAAAATCTCGATTTAGACCTCATATGGCAATTACCCCCAGATCTGGGGAAAAGCCAAGCCGGCAACCCAAAGCAATCCGCCTGCCAAAATAGCGCCCCAAATGGTGACCTGCACCCCAGGGAGAATGCGCCCCGCAATCCACAGCAATAGCGCGGCCGTTGCCCAGGCTACCATGCCCGGAACTCTCGGTGAGGCGCGGGTTCCCAGCCAAAATTCAAGGAACGAGGTTGCCATTGTTAGAAATATGGCCAAAAAAATACTGGTCACGGGAGAAACCGAAAACCCCGGAACCACAACAGCCATAATATAGAGCACCGTAACCACTAGCCAAAATCGTAGTAAGTAATGCCAGGTCACCCGTCTCACGTCCCCTTTACCCCATGATTGTCCCGTGTTATAATCCGAGAACGGGGGGTATCTGAGTGGCTAACATTAAGTCTGCCAAAAAGCGTATTCGTCAAACCGAAACACGAACCTTGCGCAACAAAATTCGCAAAACCATGGTACGCACGGCTATTCGTCGTTTCGAAGACGCTTTGAAGCATGGAGACATGGATTCTGCTGCAAGCGCATTAAAATTTTGCTATGCACGGCTGGATCGTGCAGCGCAAAAAGGTTCCATCCATCGCAACACCGCCAACCGCAAGAAATCGCGATTGACCATTCGCTACAATAAGGCTAAGGTTGGTTAACGATTTTTGATAAAAACCCCAACCCTGTTTGGGGCTTTTTTATGCCCGCATTTAGCCCCTACATTAACGCCAACCATAAGGAAAGCCATACTTGCGGGTCACCACGCCCAATTTTAATGGCGCGATCGATAGACTGCGCGCGACGAATGCCTTCGCTGACTTGTTCCAGAGTCCATCCCTTAGCCGATTGGTAAAGCCGACTAGCCACGAAATCTTTTAAACCCTCTTGTTGGGCAAAAGCTATGGCCGGTATCCCTCGACGCTGGGCTTCCAACGCGTGCCCCAGCTGAATCAGTTGCCGTGCCACCGTGATTAATATGGGGAGAGGCTCATTGCCCTGGATCAGTAGTTCTTCTAATGTCTCTAGGCTATCCCGTTTCTGCCTGCGGACAACAAAATCCGTCAGTTTCCAAAATGCCGTGGCACCCAATGGCGCCACAAAATCACGTACCAGTGCTTCATCCCAGGGGGTCTTTACATCATACAGCGCCATTTTATCCAGTTCCTGCTCCACCTGATATTCATTGGCATCAACCATCTGTACCAATAGTTCCGCGGCACCCGATTTCAATTTCAAGCGGCGCCTTTTGGCGCTCGACTCGACAAACCGCATAAATATCGCTGGTTTCAATGGCTTTAACTCAATGATGCGAGTAGTGCCTAAACCTTTTACCAAACCCGGAATCGATTTTTTATCCCAAATAATGAGGCAGGTAGCGTCAAGCGCATGAGGCAGCCAAGCCAATACATCACTTTCTTTGGTCTTCCAGGCTGCAGTATCGCGTACCAACACCACGCGTCCTTGAGAAAAAAGGCTGGGGGTTTGTAAAAACGCCTTAACATCGGGCCAGACAACAGTAGATTCATCCACGGCCAGATATCCGTCCCGAGCAGCACGGTCGCCCAACAGGCGATCGCGGACTTTAAAAATCCATTGCCAAGCCCAGTACGGCTCTTGACCGACGATGTAATAAACCTTTTCCAAGGCTCCCCGCTCAGCTACCGCCATCGCTTCGGTTATGTCCATGGGTCCTGTCCTTCCGACGCATAACGGTCCAGATATTTGGCCACATTGTACCAAGATACGAGGCACGCGCAAAGATTGGCATTGCAACCATACCCAGGTTCAGCGAAAGGAGGTTTGTTGCCATGTGGCCCTTTTCTCGACATAAGTCAAAAGTGGGCGCAAAAAGATCAACACGTGCCAATCGTTTGGATGAGACCCCAAAGAATCCCGCAATAAAATTAATGGAGACACTGAAGACCTCGGAAGAAACCTTAGAGTATCTAACCGGCGTCGACTTGGGCCTACTTAAAGACCTCATCACCGAAACCAAAACATTTTCCAAACGGCTGGAAGCCTTAATCCAAGATTTTACACAAGGGAAATCCTCATCGCAGTCACCGACCCTAGATCAGTTTTCGGGAGATGTCGAGGCAGCCTATGATCGTCTCAAAAGCACCGTAGGCCAATCTCCCGACATCATTATCCGCCGCTTTTTTATCGGGCAAAGCCATCAAGTGCCGGCACTGCTGGCGTTTGTTGATGGTTTGGCAAGCAACGAAATGATTGACCAAGATACTGTTACCTTGATGCAAACTTTTAAAGGAACCGAGAGTTTGCTTAAAAATCCCGCAATTGCCCATCAAATCATTCATGATTCGGTAGTATCCGTAGGGCATGCCACTGTAGAGACCAAATGGTCCAAACTGATCATCGACTTGATGGGGGGAAACACCATTGTATGGATTCAAGGCTGTCCAGAGGTCCTGGTGCTCGATACCGTAAAATACCCTGCACGGGCGATTTCCGCTCCGATGACCGAACGTGCCGTCAAAGGACCGCAAGAAGCCTTTAATGAAGTGATTCTGACCCAAATGAATCTCATTCGCCGGCGCATTAAAAGTCCGAATTTGCATTTCGATCCTGTGAAAATTGGCCAGTTGTCCCAAACTTTGGTGGTAGTGGCCCACGTGGAAGGCGTTACCAATCCAGAATTGGTGATGGCGGTAAAACGCCGCCTGGCTGATATTCAAATTGCCAATTTGGAATATTCCAATACCCTATCGGAATCCTTGTCCAGTTCTCACTCGTTGTTTCCTCAGGTTCGCTCTACCGAGCGGGCCGATATTGTGGCGCGCGATTTGTCTATGGGAAAAGTCGCGATTATGGTAGACAACACGCCCTATGCCTTGACCTTGCCTGCCACCTTTATCGATTTCTACCAGACTACCGACGATTATACGGCCAGTTTCTGGGAGGCATCTCTCGAACGATTAGTCCGATTGTTGGGACTTTTTGTGGGGTTGTTGCTGCCTCCGCTTTACATCGCGCTAAGTTCGGTGGACCCGGAGTTGTTGCCGACAAAACTCGTTATCACGATTGCCGGCTCCCGGGTGGGCATCCCCTTTCCTCCGATCTTTGAAGTCATCATCATGTGGACTATCATTGAAATTTTGCGTGAAGCAGCGATTCGTTTGCCCAAAGGTCTGTCAACAACACTTGGCACAGTAGGCGCCATTGTCGTGGGAACTGCGGTCGTTAAGGCGGCGTTAGTCTCGGACATTATGATTGTCATCATTACTCTGACCGCCTTGGGGCTTTTTACTTCACCGGTTTACGAAATGGCGGTGCCGTGGCGAATATTATTTTGGTTTGTCATTCTTGCCGCCTATTTTTTAGGCGTCTATGGCATTATCCTTTCCTTAATAGTCATCTTGGCACATTTAGCGAGTCTAGAAAACTTCGGGGTTCCCTATTTGTCACCTTTCGGTCCTCTCCGTATTCGAGACCTTAAGGATTCCTGGGTCAAATTCCCAGAGGACGCTATGGTGTATCGGCCAACTTCGCTGCGTACCGTGTCGCCTAAGCAACGGACGCACCACACTAAAAAACCTATGGTATATCCGCAGTTGCACCAAGCCCAAAAGGAGCACTTCGATGACGAGGTTTAAAGTGTGGGTCAAAATCGCTACAGTATTTGGGTTGGTGTTTCTTTTGACCGGATGTTGGGGCAATCGTCCGGTCAATGATCGCATTTTAGTGCTGTGCATGGGAATTGATCCCGCCAAATCTCCCAACCAATTTACGGTGATTTTTCAATCCCCGACACCTTCAGCGGTGACTAACAGCAGTCAAGGATCGTCCTCCGCCAGTGGCGGCCAATCGGAGGTATTTGCTGTCAAAGGTACCGGGCAAAGCTTGGAAGCCGCTTTCAACCAAGCGCAGGCCAAGGTGTCCAAGGATTTGTACCTGGGTCAGCTGCAGCTTTTGGTCATCTCTAATCAGTTAAAACCAATGCTGTTAAAACGTGCCATTACCAGCCTACAAAGCATCGGCACCTTGGACAAGACTCCCTATATTGTCGTCGCCAACGGATCAGCCTTTCGCATGCTGCAACAAACCTCCCCGCAAGCTAAATTTCCCAGTCTGTATTTCATTTCGCTGTTTGGGTGCGTGTCCTGTCAAACCGATGCCTTAGGCATCCGATTTTGGCAATATTTGGTACGCATTGACACCCGTGGCGTCGATCCCTATTTACCGGTCGCATTGCCTTTTAGCCAAGGGTACCGGGTAGATCGGGTCGCGCTGTACCGGGGCTACCACTACATCACCATGCTGGATCCGATCCAAACCACCACCTTTGGCATCTTGCAAGGACTATCCCACAAGGTCAGCGTCTTTTTACCAAAACAGCAGGCCACCGTCGCTTTTTTGACCGGTCCTAGCCACCTCACGACTCAGGTGATCAACGGTCAGGTACGCGCAACATTTGACATACACCTCACAGCCATGCTTATGGGGCTCGACGCTCATACGGAAACTCCCCAAAAAATCTCAGAGATCTCGCAGACTACGTCGCAGATCATTGCCAAGCGCTGCGTTGCACTCGTCCGTCAGTTGCAGCGCCAAGATGTCGATCCCTTGGGCATTGGACGCATGTTGAGTTGGCAGCATCCGCACACCTTCAGCAATTTCGTCCACTGGCATCAAGAATATCCTAAAGTGCATGTCGTCGTTCATTGCGTGGTGAAAATTACCGATGTGGGAACTACTAAGTGAGCAAAAGGAGGGCAATTCCGATGAACACAGGCGCCGTTGGACGATTGCCCCGGATTTCGGCTATGCAATTCGCCACCATGATCACCTCGGGTTATATCGCGTTAGGCATTTTTTACTTTCCCCGGCAGGCCATTGCCAATGCCGGACGCGCAGGCCTGTGGTCCATCATTTTGGATGGAATAATCACCTGGGTCCTGATGCATCTAATATTTCGCGTCAACCGATTGGTGCCCAATGAGACATTGACCAGTTTTGCGCCCAAAATATTGAGCAAGCCGATAGGATTTGTTATGGGAGTGTATACCATTGTTTACCATGTTATCCTGGCTATAGCGGCTGTCGCCTTATTTGGCTTTGTGTTAGGAGATATCTTTTTGCCATTGACCCCGATCTGGGTCATTGTCGGTGCGCTGGTAATGACCTCAGTGTATATGGGATGGGGCGGCACCGCCGGATTAGCTCGAACCCTGCAAGCAGGATACACCCCGGTTGCCATCCTGACATTGCTGACAGGCTTGGCCACAAGTCTTTTGGTCCGCCATCCGGTTCTTCTTCTGCCGCCAAAGGACTTCCCCATTGTGCCCATATTGCGCGGTGCCTGGCAGGAATACATTATCTTCATCGGGTTTCAGCTCACCGTAACCTTATACCCTTTTATCCGCAACGAGCAGCGCAAGCAAGCAGAAAAGTACAGTTATATTGCGCTGGGCATAGTCATTGCTATCCTGGTAATTGAATATGAGGTGGAAATCGCGACATTTGGGCCCTATTACATTACGCAATTGCGCTGGCCATTGGTCAGCCTCATGCGGATTTTATCGGTCCAAGGCTTCTTCATCGACAAGTTCGGCCTCTTGGTGGTGGCGCTGTGGACCATCATCGTCGCCGGTTTTGTGGCGGTGCGTCTTTGGTGTTTGTCCCATGACGTCATGGCGATGTTTCAGTTAAAAGGCGGCGTTGCCTACCATATTGTGCTTATCGTCTCGGGTCTCGCCCTGATTTTAGGTTCCGCCATGATTCCCAACGCCCAATTCGATGAAATTTTAAATGAGCGTTACTTAATTCCTGCGGGAGTTGTTTACCTGATAGGGATTCCGTTAGTCATCCTTCCTGTTGCCTATTTCCGCAGAACCGCGGTACAAAAAATTCGCAACCAAGCCGAGGCTACTCCTCCTCCAATTGGTTAGGGTGCGGAAATTCCATCCGCACCGAAGTGCGCCCCGGTTTGGATTCAATGCTGAGTTTACCCCGATGGGCTTCTACCAATCGGCGGACAATCACAAGACCCAAACCCGATCCATTCGGTTTAGTGCTCCGACGAGTCCGAAACAAATCCTCCATGATCTGGGGTTCAATGCCTGGACCATTGTCCTCTACGATAATCTCGGTGTACGCGGCACCTGGGTTTACCCTCACCGTTACTATGTTGCCCACTGTTTTCATCGCCTCTTTAGCGTTTTTCAAAAGATTGCTCAGAATGTGGTTAAGCCGTAAGGGATCAGCCCAGATCTTCGTATCTGGGGGGCAATAAATCTTAAGTCGTAAGCTGTCAGAACCGCTAGTCGCAGAAATCTCTTCCCATGATTGGCGAATGATAGGTAGGACCTTCACATGTTGCGGCTGAATCTCGGTATCCCGGGTAGCCCATAAAATGTCCTCGGTAATGTGAGCAAGCCGTGTCGCTTCATCTAAAGCCTGTTCCAAAAACCGATCCACGGCAGAGCCCGGGTGCTCCAACTGCGCCAATTCGATATATCCCATAAGAGAAGTCAAGGGGTTGCGCACTTCATGCATCAAGGCCGCGGCGGCATTGGCGGAAATCATGTCCTGCTGCACCATTGGTTGGGGAATGGCTTCCACCAAAATCCATTGTCCGCGTCCATGGATACGAATTTCATATTTTTCGTGGTGGGACACCAGTACCGCCTGGGCGCCCTTGGATATGACCACAGTCCAATCAGGAAGCCATGGTATTTCGTCCCACGTCCAATGCTCTGTCAAAGACAATCCCAAAACTTCGTCTGCTACCTCATTGCAGTAAATCCAGTGTCGATCCTGAGCCACCGCGATGCCCGTATGCAGCCCTTCTCCCATCGCCTTCCATTCCAATTCGATGGGCCAATACAAAGTGCCCTGCATCGCTCCATCAAGATTGATAACGGGCGTCAATTGCACCGTATAGGAACGGCCACTCACGTCCCAGCGTTGCATGCGAGAATCCATTACCCGCCGACCGATTTGGCGGCCGATTATCTCCGGCGTAAAACCCAAATCTCTTGCCATTTGATTGCACCAGACAGCCTCTGATTCTTTTCCGTAAAACACGATGGGCACTGGCACAAAATCCAAAACATCCTTGCGCACTACAAAATCGTTGGTCAATTCGATATGACTCATCACACGAAACGATATGGTCATCGGGAAATCCCTTTCTCCGTCGTACTCATCCATTCGACAAATAATTACATAATCCTCTATTTTTCACAAAAAAGTCATTTAGGTCCGTTATGTCACGGGTACTGGCGTATGTGTTCCAAAAATCCCGATGGTGGGCGACAAGACGGAACATTTAGTGATAGGCATCCGACCGGGAGCATGATTGAAATTCGGCTTGAGCGAACGGCAGGGACTGAACGCTAAGTCCCCGAAATCGCGTTTCAATGTGCAGTCTTTTGAGTTCTATAACAATACATTCTAAGGCAGCCGTTGTGTGAGATGGATAACGGATACTCCCTGAAACCATCACCATTCTCATGATATGTTGCCCTTGTTGAAACGTCGGAGTCCCGGCGGCTCCATAACAGGAAGATCATCCCTACGGACAATGCCGACAAGATTATTGAAAAAGCGAGGACTCCGCGTAATGGAAGAAGAGCCAATATCGAGCCCATCAGCAATTACCTGTGGTAGAGCGGATAGCCATTAATAAAACAGGTCGACGACTTGGTGAGTCCAGAGAATAACAACACTGCCTAATGCAGGAACCAGCACAGCGCCGAGACTGGCCGAGGAGGCATTGAGGTAGAGATTGAACCGACTCAAGGCGGTTGCACCGCTCGCCAGCAGGCTCGCTAGACTGGTCACCGATCGCTGGACCCAGAGCCTCTCGGGCATGATGTAGCTAGACAACACCGAAGGGTTACGGCCCAAGCGTTCCAGCCTATCATGCCCCGTTCTCCGCCTCCAGCAAGACCCTAACCCATGCCCGTCGAGGATTCGTTTTGTCCATGGTTGGTAGGGGGCTTAATAGCGGATCTCCCGTGCGACGGGACAGGTGGTTTGGGCGTCACAGGCGACGCCACTACACTTCGCCTTATAGGTAGCTAAGAGGAAAAGGTGGACTCGATTCTTCATATAATTCTTCTGGATCGAGATTAGCCCCATTACGCCATACAATCGTACCATCCTCTACGCGTACCTGATTAAACAAGTCTTTAGCACACATTTCTCCACACAGCATCGGCTTCATATCAAAGACACGAAGTTCTCCATCTTTAAACTGTAAGACCAGTAGGTGTTCCGGAAAAGGCCGCACAGCAATCACCTGCGGCAAACTCCCGTGTGACCCTTCAGGAGGGCGACTGAATCCATCCGGCATCAACATCCACTTCACATTCTTTCTAGGGAGAAATATGGTTTAATTTATGATGATTCTGCGCCCGTGCGCAATTTTCCTGTAATTCTTTGGGGTGGTTCTTGACCCAAGTCACTATATTCTTCCATTCACTAGTAGAAAAACAACTGGAAACTCCCCCCAAAATACTTCCTAAAAGTCTACTGAAACCTCGCACCCCGCTCCTTTAATATGTATATGACAGGGTGAGTGTTCCTTAGGAGGATAATACGGCTATGTGCAAAACGTGGTTGGATTTTCTTGTTTCTTGGCTCAATCTTCCGTTCTCAGCACGACGGGCCAAGGTTGGGAATTCGATAGCGGGCGATTTTCGGCATAAACCGAGTCCAATTAGCGTGTCCATTTCGATGCCAGAGTGGCATACAAAATATGGTCAACAAAGTGATCATACAGCCATTCATTCTGATGTAAACGGCCTTCCTCTTCAAAACCTAATCGCTCAGGTATAGCTCTGCTCTTCTGGTTTCCTATAGCCGCTGAAATCTCTACTCTATTGAGTTGGTATTCCGTAAAAGCTATATCTACAAGTGCCTGAGTCGCCTGAGTCATGATGCCGTGCCCCTGGAAACCCGCGGCAAGCCAATATCCAATGCTCGTCTTACGATTAGCCCAATCAATTGCATGAAAGCCAATACAACCAACTAACTGGTTACGGAACCATATACCCGCCTGGAATCCATTGTGAGAAGCGTATTGATTCATGGCCATCTCAATGAATGATTTCGAATCATCTACAGATTTTGTTCCATCAACCCAAGGTAACCATTCTCTCAAATAATTTCTGGAACTATCTGTTATAGCAAACAAGTCAGTTGCATCATTTGGTTCCAACAGTTTTAGATAGATGTCATCGGTTATTCGATGGGAAAACATGAACACTCCTCCTAACCTATTCCTGATATACTACCAGATTTAGTGTTGGTATCGTCGCATTCCGGCCCGACTGTGCATTAAGAGACCTCAAACCCAGGCGGCATTCCCACCGTATTTTGCACAATACAGAGAATTGTTTCGAAGACCCAATCCACCACGTTTTGCACAAAACAGGCCAACTCATTCGGGATGAAGCAGAAGGCCATCCCACCATAGATTGCAAATAGCCAAAATCTTTATTCGGCCCCACTCAGCTATTGTCGGCATAGCTCCATTATATCTTGCGGGACTTTTGATACCCACAGAGGCAGAAACTTCACTAACTCATCATGAGAAGGATATTTTTGCCGACAATAAAAATGGGCAACTTCATTGTGAAGACCTTGCGTACTCTGAGAAGCCAGAGCGCCTTACGCCACGTTAGCGCACGGGACAACATAGGGGCGGTTTCTCTCTGGCTATACTATAGCGCAAGAGATTTTCATTGTGAGCCTTTTGCGTTGTGCCAGAGATCGCATGGTGATAGGGGTTGACGCGTTGGCTGAAAAAACTTGACCCCAATCTTGCACGGACTCCTGCGCTGTGCGAGGAGCCGTTCGGCTTCGCTGGTCGAATTTGACCCCAGCGGGGTGGATATGGGAGAATATAGCATAAAGACGCCAAAACACTTACCTGTTCTGGTAAAATTGAGGTAACAACCCCATCGATTTCAAAGGAATGTGCCCGCATGACGATTATACCGCAGGTGCAGTTGGTTTCCTGGGAAGTGGTTCAACCACTGGGCGATTTGGAGCGCCTACAGTTGGTGCTCGACACCCTTCGCGATGAACCGTTAATGCCGGACAGAACAGTCGGCTGAAATGGACAGCGCAAATAGCTCAAAGTGACATTTCCTTCACCCGTCGTCCAAAGTACGTTATGATTTAACAATTGACGCCACGGTCTTTGGATGCTTACGAAAGGCGGGTTTTCATTACGATTGCCAACAACGAACGCACCAACTCCGGGTGGGGCATGGCCGATATATTGGTAGGGGTGGTCATTTTGGCCCTTATCTCCTTACTGATTGCTTGGGCGACCCGTGCACCACACCCTCACCCCGAAGTGGGGGAAATTTCCCTCTCATTCTGGCGCCTCCCGGTTTATGCTTTGTATTCCTGGTTGCGCATGGCAGCCGCCTACGTCATTTCTTTGTTATTCACCTTTGTTTACGCCTATGCCGCTGCCTATAACAAGCGAGCCGAAAAGATTCTCATCCCTCTTTTAGATATTTTACAGTCCATTCCTGTTCTGTCATTTTTGCCCGTGGTTTTGCTCGCCTTCATTGCCCTATTCCCTGGTTCACGCATTGGGGTGAACTTAGCATCCATCGTGTTGATCTTTACCGGCCAAGTCTGGAATATGGTGTTTGCGCTATATCATGGCCTAATTACCATCCCCCGTGATCTCCGAGAATCGGCGTTATCCCTCAACCTTTCGCCCTGGCAACGGTTTCGTACGCTGGAATTGCCTTATTCGATGGTCGGACTGGTGTGGAATTCTATGATGTCATGGGCGGGCGGATGGTTTTTCTTAATGGCTGCCGAAATGTTTTCCCTGGGCAGTAAAAACTATCAATTGCAAGGATTAGGCTCCTACCTGCAAACGGCGGCCAACCAAGGCAACTGGACCGCGGAAATCGCGGGATTGTTAATCTTGGTTTTGGTCATTGTATTGATGGATCAATTAATTTGGCGCCCCCTCTTGGCCTGGGCCGACAAATTTAAAATGGAATTAGTAGAGGGTGACATTCGGGCACGGTCGGCCGTGTTAATGATTTTGAGGCGCTCACGATTAATTGAATGGCTAGGGTACGCTGTATGGTCTCCCCTATTAGAATGGAGCGACCGCTGGTTCGGAGTGAAATTGCCAACATGGAGCCGCACATCTGCCATCTCCTCCATTGCGGGATTGCTCCGCACCCTAATCCTGGCGGCTGTGATTGTAGGGCTGGCTATGGCGCTGGAAGGCACCTGGAGGCTTTTTGAGCACGTCTCCGGCACCGAATTACTGCTGGTTTTCGAGGCAACAGGTACGACCCTGCTGCGAGTATTAGCCTCACTGGCCATTTCAGTGGTCTGGACTGTTCCTGTTGGCGTGTTTATCGGCTCCAACCGCAAGTGGGCCAAAATGCTAACCCCCATTAGTCAGATAGCCGCCTCAGTTCCGGCCACCGCCTTGTTCCCAGGTCTGGTCGCGCTTTTAATCCACATCAAGGGCGGCCTTTCCACTGCCGCTATTTTGTTAATGGTATTAGGCACCCAATGGTATGTGCTGTTTAACGTAATTGCCGGAGCCTCTGCCATTCCGGAAGATCTGCGTGAAGCCACCAAAATGTTTCGGCTGAAAGGCATCCGCGTGTGGCTGACTCTTATTTTGCCTGCTATTTATCCTTACCTCATCACAGGTCTAATCACTGCCGCCGGAGGAGCTTGGAATGCCAGTATTGTGGCAGAATACGTGAGTTTTCAAAACCATGTTTACACCACATTCGGCATCGGCTCATTAATTGCAGAGGCATCCACCAGCGGCCGCTTCCCCCTGCTGCTGCTCGCGACCTCAAGTTTGGCGGCGGCGGTGGTTGTGATTAATCGTCTTATTTGGCGTCCGCTTTACAACCGGGCGGCCGAGCGGTATTCATTGTCATAGGCAAAAGAAGGGAGAGTCTATGCAAAATCCTCAACGTATTGAGCCTCTGGTACGGCTGTTAGGGGTCACTAAAATGTATGTGCAACCAGATAACTACGACATATTGATTTTGGATGACATTACGCTGGAAATTCGCCCAGGCGAATTTGTCGCATTACTCGGTCCTTCAGGTTCGGGAAAATCCACGCTGTTGCGCATCATTACCGGACTGTCCGCCCCATCTTTCGGCACTGTCCTGTATCGGGGCCGCCCAGTAGCCGGCCCCAATCCACATGCTGCCATGGTGTTTCAATCATTTGCCCTCTATCCCTGGTTGACGGTTCTGCAAAACGTTGAATTAGGGCTACAAGCGAAAGGGGTCCCGCAAGCCGATCGACACGACCGAGCCGTCAGACTAATCGACTTAATCGGACTCAATGGATATGAAGACGCCTTCCCCAAAGAACTTTCCGGCGGAATGCGCCAACGGGTTGGATTTGCCCGGGCGCTCGCGGTAGAGCCGGAATTGTTATGCATGGACGAACCATTTTCCGCGTTGGATTTTCTCACCGCAGAAAACCTTCGTTCCGAGTTGCTTGACTTATGGCTGGAATCGAAGATCCCTACCCGGGCCATATTGATGGTGACCCACGGTATCGAGGAAGCCGTATACATGGCAGACCGCATTATCATTTTGTCTAAAAATCCTGCCCGCATCGTATCAGATATGCCGATTGGGCTGCCTTACCCAAGAAACCGCAAGGACCCGAATTTTATGCAAATGGTGGATACCGTATATAAAGTCGTAACCGGCTGGGATGACCATCCTCATCAGTCTTCGGTAGCCGATTTAACAGAACCCAAGAACCCGGATCGCCCGCATCTTAGGCCAATACCTCATGGACACCTTTCGATGCTGTCTGGACTGTTGGAACTGGTCGCTGACCGCGGCGGTCGCGACGATTTATATCATTTGGGGTCGGAACTGTTTTTAGAGGTCGACGATCTGCTGCCAGTTACCGAAACCGCTGAACTGTTTCATTTGGCCGAAGTCAAAGAAGGCGATTTGTACCTGACGGAACTGGGCCACCAGTTTGTGGAAGCTGATGTCAGCGAACGCAAGGAAATCATCAGAACCCAACTGCATGACATACCAATATTCCGTTTAATTGATCGTGTGCTGCAGTCCAAAGCCAACCATGCCATGGTCAAAGAATTTTTTAGTGACATTTTGGAAGAACACTTTTCCGTCGAAGAAGCCGAACGGCAACTCCTGATTGCTATTAATTGGGGAAGATTTGCCGACTTTTTTCACTACGATACCGATACCGAGCTCTTATATCTGACAGATGACCAATTGTTATCTGCCCAAGATGGCGTGCAAGATTCCGAGTAATTTGGGTAATACTTGTCAGCGGAGGTGTGAGTCTATGTCTTTGCTTCGCTGGGATCCGCAAGATGCCGATCGGTTCCGTGACGAGATGAACCGGATGTGGAGTCGGGTGCGAGAGGATTGGAATCTTGATAGCACTCGACCTAAAACTCATGTGCATCAAGTGGAAAACGGTTATTGGATAGAGTTTGAATTGCCTGGAGTCGATCCTGATCAAGTATCAATCGAAGTGGATCAAGATTCGCTTAGTGTACGGGGAAAATTTCCCGCGTCTCCAATTGAACGAGATACCCGTGAAGGAGAAAGCTTTCACGCGGTGGTAAACTTACCCTCGGATATCGATCCAGATTCCGCCCAGGCCGAATGGCGCCATGGATTGCTAAGCATTCGGGTCGAAAAAGCCGGAGGGCGGCGACGGCACATTTCGATCCAAGCTCACTAGGATGCAAAGATAAAGGAGCCCTCATTGGGCTCCTTTATCTTTTTTGGGACGCGGCGGTTTTCGTGCGGAAAACCATGCCGCTACCGCACCAATCAAGAATCCCCCCAAAAGTGGGGCAAAAACCCGATGGGGAGCTCCCGTCCATAGCACGGTAGCGCCCTCGGCCGCCATTGCTGCGACCGCGGCCACAATCAGCAGCCACTCAATAGCGACCCAGGAATAGGGTCGTCGCGACCGTACTAACAGGGCCGCAATGACCGCCGTCGACCCTGCAATGACAATGGCAAGAAACGCCCTCAACGCACCACCACGTTAACCAGACGGCCGGCAATGGGTACTACTCGAATCACCTCGCGCCCAACGACGTGGGACTGAATTTGCTCATGAGCCAGCGCTTGCGCAATTAACTCATCAGACGAGGCATCAGCAGCTACCACCATGCGTCCGCGTACTTTGCCATTAATCTGCAATGCAATTTCCACTTCGGACTCTACTAGCCACTTTTCTTCGTAGGAGGGCCAAGGTTCCAGATGAACACTGGTTTCGTGTCCCCAATAGTGCCACAATTCATCAGCTAGATGGGGGGCAAACGGCGCCAGCAACAATACCAAAGTCTCAATGGCATCGCGCAGTTCGCCATCGGCAACCTGATCCGCTTCGGCGTACAGGGCGTTAGTATACTCCATCAATGCGCTGACGGCTGTGTTAAACGCCCTACGCTCCCCCAAATCCTCGGTAACCTTGGCCACGGCCCGCGCTCGTGCCCGCTGAATTCTCTCTAGAGCGCCGCGATCTGAGTCGAGCCGTCCTAACTCAGCACGGGTCGCGAGCCGGTACACCCGTTGCAAAAATCGGTAAGATCCTTCAACGCCTTGCTCTGACCATTCAAAATCCTTATCCGGCGGGGCAGCAAACAACATAAAAAGGCGTGTCGCGTCACTACCCCATTTTTCCATAATCGATTCGGGACTAATCGTATTCCCTTTGCTTTTGGACATTTTGGCCCCGCCATAGACAACCATGCCTTGGACCAAAAGATGTTGAAACGGCTCAGCATACTCAATCAATCCGGCATCAAAAAGGACCTTGGTAAAAAACCGCGAATACAACATGTGGAGTACGGCATGCTCCTTACCGCCCACATATTCGTCTACCGGCATCCAATAGTTGGCCTTCGCCGAATCAAACGGACTGCGGTCATCGTGGGGAGACGTATAGCGGAAATAATACCAACTGGAGTCGACGAAAGTATCCATGGTATCGGTTTCTCGCCGTGCTGGTCCGTTGCACTTTGGGCATGGTATATTCACCCAATCTTGCGCACCGGCCAATGGGGACCCCCCGGATCCGGTAAACCGGACATTTTCCGGCAAGCGCACCGGCAACTGATCTCGCGGCACTGGTACCACCCCACAAACATCGCAATAGACCATAGGAATCGGCGCACCCCAGTATCGTTGTCTAGAGATGAGCCAGTCACGCATCCGATAGGTGACGCGCACTTGACCTAGTCCCTTCGCAGCCAGGTCTTGAGCAATAGCATTTTTAGCCGTTTGGTTGTCGAGGTTATCAAACCCGCCCGAATTAATCAGGGTTCCCGGTCCCGTATAAGCACTATCCTCAGTCCAGGTTCCCGAGGGAGGCTGTATTACCTGCACGATAGGCAACCCGTATTTTTGGGCGTACATATAGTCGCGCTGATCATGGGCAGGCACCCCCATGACGGCGCCGGTTCCGTAATCCACCAAAACATAGTTGGCCACCCAAATAGGCACCGGGTTCCCTGTCATGGGGTGTGTTGCGTAAGCGCCCGTAAACATTCCCCGTTTTTCCGAACTTTCCGAGGTACGTTCAATGTCACTCCGTACCCGCTCTTCTGCCACAAATTGACGTACAGCATCTCTTTGTGGTTTATCTTGAATCAGCCGCTCTACTAAAGGATGTTCAGGAGCCAACACCAAGTACGTTGCACCAAAAATGGTATCCGCACGTGTAGTAAAAACATGAATCGCCTCGTTCAATTCCGGCACCGGAAACGCCAATTCGGCGCCTTCACTACGCCCTATCCAATGGGTTTGCTGGCTCTTGATTTCCGATGGCCAGTTTAAGTCGGCCAAGTCATCCAAAAGCCGATCGGCATAGTCGGTAATGCGGAAATACCATTGGGTCAAATCCCGTTTAGTGACCACCGAGTCACACCGCCAGCAAAGGCCTTCCTCTACTTGCTCATTGGCCAGCACAGTTTCACAAGATGGGCACCAGTTGACCGCCCCGGCTTTGCGATACGCCAATCCCCGTTCATAAAACAACAGGAACAATTCTTGGGTGAAACGATAGTAGTCGGGTTCTGAGGTCGTCACCTCGCGCCGCCAGTCAAAGGATAATCCCATTTCTTGCATTTGACGCTTCATATAAGCAATATTAGACATGGTCGACACCCTGGGAGGAATGCCGCTCTTAATCGCCGCATTTTCTGCAGGCATGCCAAATGCATCCCAACCCATTGGGTGCAGCACCGAAAAGCCCCGCATCCGGCGAAAACGAGCCACTACGTCTCCTAACGTGAAGACTCGCACATGCCCCATGTGAAGATGCCCTGACGGATACGGAAACTGCTCCAAACAATAATATTTCGGTTGATTATTAATTTCTGCATGATAGATGCCATGGCTTGCCCATGCCTCCTGCCACCGTTGTTCTACGGTTCGTACGTCATACCGATCCGTGGGTAATGCACTTTGCCTGACATCTTTGGTTTGCATGTGCCGTCGCCTCCACAATAAAAAACGTCCCTACGTCTAGGGACGAGTTCTGCACCCGCGGTACCACCCCGATTAGCGGCAAGCCGCTCACCTCGTTGCAGCGGTAACGGGCTGCACCCGATGATTCTCCGACGGCGAGAAGCGGAATGCTGGGTCCAGTTTTCACCTGCCACTGGATCTCTGTGCCCGAGCCATCCTGCGTAATCCGTCTTCATGGAACCAATATGGGGATTCTTACCGTGTATTTTACGCGGATCGCGGCAAAAAGGCAAATTGGATCGCAAAAATCGAGCAACAATGGGACAACCTCTCTCGCGTCGGCTAGTTCATCGTCGGCGTGGAAAAGGGGAAAACTAAACTGCCGCCACTCGGTACGCCGCAACACTAGGAGAGCAGGTGATCCGGTTTTTCGACAATATCCCCAAGCCAGGTCAGTTATTCGATAACCGCGAACTCCGCTCCTAACGTGCCTCGGTTGAAAAAATCCCCGGAGGAAAAAAAGGAATTTGGCGAACCCGCACGAAGTTAATTCTTACTAATTGTGTCGAATCATGTAGGGGGACCTCCATGGAACTGACAGAGCATAACCTAGACATTGCACATTTATGGCCCCAATGGCGGCGGGGAGGTGGGATACAGGCGGTATTTCAGCCCATTGTCTCACTCCAAAGCGGGACCGTGACCGCATATGAGGCCCTAAGCCGTCCCTTTGACGCGTCGGGAGGACCGGTTCCGATCTTGGCCCTGATAGCGTCCGCCGAACAGCATCATCAGTTAGTGGTACTCGATCGTTTGGCATATACCGCAATGATCAACTCCGTCACAGAAATGAATTGGCCCAACAATACCCGTTTATTCATCAATGTCGTACCCCGCAGCATTGAAGATCCCGGCCCTTTGCTGGACCTTATCAAAACTCAACAGAGAGTGCCCCCCAACCACATCATTTTGGAAATTAGCGAGCGCGAATCGTTAGCTGAAGGGGACGCTTATTTATCGCAGTTGTTGCAGCCCTTTCGCGACATCGGCGTGAAAATCGCGTTGGACGACTTAGGGGCTGGGTACTCCGGCTTGAACCGCCTAGCAGAACTCAAACCAGATTTCGCCAAAATTGATTTGTCGCTCATTCGGGACGTTGATCGCAATAGTATTAAGTTAGCTCTAGTCGAAAGCACGGTGCGATTTGCCACCAAGACGGCCGCTATCGAAATCGTCGCTGAAGGAATAGAAACCCCGAGCGAGTTATTTACTTTGCAAGAAATTGGGGTGGATTTTGGTCAAGGCTACCTTTTAGGCAAGCCGTTGCCACATTTGTCATCACGGTCCCATAGAGGGTTTTTCAATCGCTCTCTGGAGCCACCCAAAGATCACAGCGAGCACCTGCAGGCGCTATTAAATACTGCGCAGCGGATGGTGCAAGGCATGGCCCGGGGAGAAGGGCGCAATACCCACCTGGTGCGGTTGGCCCAAAGAATGCTAGGTGCTGACGTCGTCACCTTATTTAAGCGCACCGCAGATCAACTCCAAGTGTACGAAACCACGCTGCCGGACGCATTGCTTCCGGCCTCGCACCGTATCCCCATTTTAGCGGACGCTGCCTATTCCAAACCACTAATAGATCGGTCTGCTTTCATTCGGCAAACGTTAGCCGATGATCCTGCGCCATGGTCACGCGAATTGGCATTGGAATCTGGGATTGCCGTCCCGATTTGTGATAACTATGATTGCTGGGGAATTTTGCATGTGGGATTTTATGCTCCTCACCGAATTCGACCCGACATGGTCAAACTGACAGAAGGACTAGCCCATCTATTTGTGTTAGCGTTAGGGTACGGAAATCTGGAGCAACCGGCTCAAGAGACCTTAGAACCTCTAGGCGAGCCTCTTTATGAGGCTATTTTTACGTTGGCGGAAACACATGAGGTGGATCGACTGCTGGCGAAGGTCGTACAAGCTGCCTTATCGGTCTCTCAAGGGCATGAAGGTTGGATTGGGTTGCTCAACGAAGAAAGCCTGCACTGTATTGAACCGGATGGCCAAAGTTTTGACATCCCGCGCACCGATTTGTACGACATCACCACCATAAATGGCCAGGGGCCCGTCGGAAAAATTGTGCAAACGCGGCAGCCGCTAATTATTCAAGACATTGAGCAAGAACCCATATTGTCGCCCTGGCTAGATCATATGCTGGAATCGGGCATTAAAGCGGCCATGGGATTGCCGCTGATCATTGGCGATCGCCTTTTGGGCATCATGAAGGTTTATCATAGCGAAGTAAATGGTTTTACGTTGGGACGAGTTCGCCGATTATCGGCTTTGGCCTCTTTAGCCACCACATTAATCGAAAAGTCCCTTTCGTTGCAAGCAACCCAGAAGGCGCAAGAACGACAGCAGCAATTGACCGAAGCCCTCTATGCCATTTCCTCTTGTACCACCGAGGACGACATTCTCCTTACGGTGGCTCACGCTGCTCAACAGTTGACAGGCTCCGAATTGGTGGTATTATCGGAGCCTGATACCAGGGAATTTAGGCACCGCGCCACCGCTGGTTCATTGTCGCATGCCAGCGCAGATTTGACGATCCCTTTTCAATCCGTCTCTGAATCGCCACTGAACATTTTTAATCAGGCTTTTTATTCCGGAACACCGATCGTGTTGGATATTGCCCGCAAAAACGGAAAGTGCCCCTGGGTAATTCGCCACTGGGCTGAACGTTACGGCCTTAAACATGCCGTAATCATCCCGCTTAACAGCCATGGCCAAAGTTTGGGTCTGCTCACTATTTTCCCGGTTACCAGTCCCCAAACCCTAGCCACTTTGTTTACCGAAATGACATCATTTGCTCATGCGGCAGCCAGTGCCTTGTATGACCGAAGATTAGCCCACTTGCTCCAAGAAGAAAAAGCCCAGGTAGACGTTCTCATCCGTGCCAGCCAAGAACTTCCCTTGGTATCCACCATCGACGAGTTATGGCAACGTGTGGGGGCCATCATCACCGAAAGTATGGACGCCAGCGGAGGATGGGTTATCGAAGATATGTCCCAACTCCCCTCTTGCTACATGTTTGGCCATGCTAAATCCTACGAGGGATTGCTGCAACAAAAATTTCAAGAAACCGATCCCCGGGAATACCACTCAGTGGTCCGTACCAATGACCAGTTGGATCCCCGGCTTCGCGCCCTCAACATCAACGCCAGCAGCATTTTCCCCATGACCTTGTATGGCCATCGCACCGGTTCGTTGCTCGCCGTGCATAGTGAAGACCCTCAATATTTCACGGCTGCTCGCCTACATCTCATTGAGGTATTACTGGGATACGTCGCCGTGGCGTACGAGGTAGTCCGACTACGGGAACAGGAAACCCAATCACTGGTTTTGGACCCTTTAACCCGCGTCTCCAGTCGCTATGCGATTCAGCGATGTTTTGACGACGAGTTGGAACGGATGAAGCGCGGCCAGTCCCAATCGATGGCGGTGGTCTTGTTCGATGTTATCGGATTTTCGCATATCAACACCGAACACGGCTATCAAGGAGGCAATGTTGTGTTGCGAGAGTTGGCCGATATCTTGAGTCAGCATAAAGACGACGATGCCAAGCTAGGACGTCTCGGCAGTGACGAATTCATATTGTTATATCGAAATCGCAGCCAGGACAGCTTATGGCAAGAAATCCTCCAGTTAATCGAGCACTTGCCTTACCCGGCATCGTGGTGTCTTGTGTATACCCGAAATCCCGACCAAGAATTTGCCGATCTTATTCAGATGGGCTACCAGCACATGGCTCCCAAAGGCGCCATGATTGATGCCTCATCTTAAATCTTGGCTGTCTCTGATAATTCGCGCCGCACCTTGTCTGCCTGATCCGAAGGGGACACAAAAACGGTCACTTGATCACCAGGTTGAATTATCGTATTGCCGTGCGGCACCACTAGATGTCCATCGCGTTTTACCGAGACCACGAGAGCCACACTGGGCAATGCAAGATTTTTTACCGCACGATGGACAATCTTGCTATGCAGAGACACCGGAATTTCGATAAAGGTGCCTGGATCTGCTTGGGTATCGCTTAGGGCACGAATCTTCTGCGCCGTGTCAATAGTGGTCAACGTCGATGCATGATATACCCGAATCGCGGACTTTTCGGTAATCACGCCCAACATCTGGCCGTGATGATCGGTCTAACCCCCTAATTCTGGACAGATCGTTGATCGCTGGACCCGGAGCCTCGCGG
>PXYW01000050.1:0-3248 GCA_003023695.1 Sulfobacillus benefaciens
CAGAAGGCATTGATGAGAATTGCTCAAATCGACTTCCCAATTCATCTAACCGCAATCGTTCCAAAATGCTGTACACACGCGTTCGGACGTGAGGATCCATGGAATCACGCGCTTCCTCTAAATAAGGCTCAGCATCATGCCGGGCTTCGAGGAGCGTCTTACGAGCGATTTGCGCCGTTTTAATGTCGTCATCCCCCAACAGGTGGATGAGCGCTCTGATTTCTTTCTCTGTTAGTGGTTTCATGGACGCCGCTCCTTTCTATCCTTCCGAATCCTCAACGGCCGGGCATCGTGACACCTCCATTATATGGAACAACCGCCACCATCGTGACGGCAGTTGTCAGCCGTATCATATTATTCGCGATAAAACAGCGATTTCCTGCTTGGAGATTGGGCAGATCCTTGCCAGTATTTTGCGGTATGGCGTAATTCCTGACCCCATGACCGATGTTAACTCAATTATCCATGTTATCAACATTATGCCCAAACAGGCTTGGAATAGCACAGCCAGGGAGGGCGGTTCCTTAAAATTCCATAAAATTTTTGGGTGCACGAATATCATTCATATCACCAAATGCCCTAATGGACCGCTGGATCGAGTAAAATGCGGTGTAATTTATAGCATTAGCCAAACACACAGCGTGAGTCGCCACCTCATCTAATAGTTCCCTTTAATTACAAAAAATGAACCCCGTATTGTTCCTGCAAGCGTAGATTTCTGCTTAGCAAAATTAAACTTTCCGTCGAGTTCCTTTGGCACCTCCATCCCCTCAGAAAGCTTAAAACCAACGGCCCGCTTTCTTGGATCATTAACTGTATACATCACGTTAACCACGAGACCATCCTCATAAAAGATGTAGGTCCATTGGATATTTTCTACTTGAAACCGTGATGTTTCCAAAGGTTTGGCCGAAAACTCGATGTCGCGTTCCGTCTTTAGGATCTGTTTTACATATTCAATAGCGTCATGGCTTTCGTTAGCTGGAACTACAATAAACTGATGTCGGTATTTGTTCATAAAATAACGGGCTTCGTTAGCACGTAAACCAGCGAGCGCGTCTGCTACAGGAGACGATTCTAAACCGACTATGGACACATTTTTAAAGTCAACTATATAAGACACCTTTTTCACGGCTCCTCTTGTTATTGTCTACGGATACACTTGACTAAATTGATACTTTCCCAGGCAATCCCCTCAGAGATAACAACATCGGATACCTAAAATTTTTAGTGAGCGGGGAAGATGGAGCCTGGAACAGCAAGCACGCCAAGTATTGTGGCATGGGAAGATCCGGTTGCCGTAGGTACGTTGGCGGGCATTTTTAACAGACAGGCTTTGCTCAACAAGGCAAATGCGACCGCTTCGACCTGGTCAACCGGAATCCCGAGTTCTTCGGTAGTGGTGACCCGGATAGGGCGCATAAATTCTTGCAACTGTTGCATCATAAATGGATTTTTTGCGCCACCACCAGCAACATAAATCGTGGATGGTGCACCGATTTGGGATATTCCCTGAACAATGCTGTGGACTGTAAGCATAGTGGCTGTAGCAATGGCATCATACTGGTTGAGGCCATCAAACCGGGAGAGAAATTTGGAGCCAAAATATTCTCGGCCTGTAGACTTTGGAAAAGGTTGGTGAAAAAAGGGATCAGACAAAAGGGAGGTCAACAGCGGTTTTATTACCACACCATGTTTCGCGTACAATCCATCGCGATCCATGCTTTGAGCTCCCTTGGTATACAATCGGCAAAGACTATCAATGAGCATGTTGCCTGGGCCCAAATCGGTGGCGACGGGAGGAACGGCAACATCGGGATCTAGCAAAGTAATATTGCTAATGCCCCCGATATTCAAAATTCCAATGGGATTGTCAGGATTTTGAAAGAGAAGCCGATGGGCATAGGGCACCAAGGGAGCACCCTGCCCGCCCAACGCCATATCAGCCAAGCGAAAGTCGCCGACGGTCTGAATCCCGGTACGGTTGGCTACCCAACTAGGGGATCCTAATTGCCAAGTGTATCCTAGATGCGACCCGGTTGGTGGTTGGTGCCAAACTGTTTGCCCGTGCATCCCGATGGCGGCTATTTCGTTTGGTGTAGTATGGGTGCTTTGCAACAGCTGGATCACAGCAAAAGCATGTTCCTCAGATACGGCTTGTGACAATGCGGTGATATTTTGAGCGGCCATCGGAGTTCCATCAGCCAACGCTAAAATCTGGGTGCGTATCTTTTCGGGCCAAGGTTGATAGTGATGTCCAAGAACTTTAACGGGTACGGGAAAACTAGGCGAGTCCTCAATTAATACGGCATCTAGGCCATCGACCGATGTTCCCGACATCACACCAATGTATTTCACTGTCAGTCCTCCTTGCCATTGCCTATTTTATCCGATAGCGGCATCGAAACAGTACCTTGCAGTAAAATTTGATGGGATGACATTTCCCCGGTTGGTGGTATTCTTAGAGGGACGCTTTTGAGCCAAACGATAGAAACGAATGGAGTGGGCAGACGTGTCAGAGGAAGTGGGATCCAACCAGACCAATGTGCGACGTATTTTAAGTCATCTGGCACGGATTTCTGTTAACGCCCCAGCCATTCAAATTGCTGTAGGGTATTTGTTGGCTGACCCACGAAGGGTGCGATTTGTGAGTCAATTTGGGGAGGGGACGGGTCTCGGAATGGCAATTTCGGCACACCGCCGAATCGAAATTCCTTTAGCCCCCTGGCAAGGTTTTATTAACGGAGTACCGGTGCCCGACCCGCTATTGTGGATAGAAGCAGCGGGAACCCTGCCAAACGGAGTGGTTGCCGTACGTATTTCCACAGATGACGTAGAGCTTATGCAACGGTTGTCTCCCATGATCACACAGGATCGGGAACGGCATGAGCGCCGGGAGATCACGGAAAGAGTCCAAAATTTACGCCAAGAGTTGGATCGCGCCCTTGACCTTTACAACGAGGTGCGACATGTCATGGAAGTGGATCAAGACCGTCAGGCAGAACTCACCAAGTTCTTAGGAATTGCAGAAAATGAAATGCACAATTTAGGTCAAGAGCTAAAATTTCTCAAGGGACGTTTGGAGTCTGTCGATGAGTAATAACGTGCCCTGGGTGGTGCGTCCGCGACTTCAACAGTTGCTAGAGTGGGCCTCTTCCGAGACATTGTGTGACAGAGACCTTGCCAAGCTGACCCATCTGTCCCAGGACGGGCTGGATGAACTTCGATATTTTGGCATGATAACACCG